>CAZTFF010000003.1:43400-65832 GCA_964612485.1 uncultured Caldilineaceae bacterium | reverse complement strand
ATTATGCGTAATTCAGACCTTTGAGGTTTACAGGTTGATTTTTGGATGAAATTGATTTTGCGGATCAAAAAATCTCTTCAAAAATAGTCGATTCAAAAACCTCAAAGGTCTTGGCTGTAATTACACATAATCCGTTACAACTTATTAGAAAAGTAGGTTCTGTACAGATCGCAACTGCATCGATACCCCTGCTCGGTTTCCAGAATCAGGCCGGCCCGGTGCAGCCGGAAAGCGGCGGTTTCGTCGGGTGCGGCTTGATCTCGGATGATGTCGATGAGCGTGTATTTGAGCGCCGGATCATTTTGCAGCAGCCACTGCTGGCGGCGGAGATGGTCGTCGAAGGGGCCGTTTTCTGTTGCCGCGTTTTTCATCAGTTCGGCCCAGGATATTTTTTCAACCACCAGGGTATACAACGCTTTACGGGTGAGGTAAGGGTGGCCGTTCAAAAGCCGCATCAGCTCGGCAAAGTCACCCTCCGCCACCGGCGAGCCGTGCCGCCAGTTGAGATCGCGCACCTGCGCCGGGGTGAAATTTTCCAGGTAAAGCCGCAGCCCGGCGTTAAAGGGCGATTGGGTGAAATCGGAAATGAAAAGATGTGTTTCGGTAGAAATGACCAGCACCAGGCTCAGTTTTTCCCACGCCTCATCATACGCGGCGCTGTTGTGCCAGAAGCGAACCAGGGCAAAGAAATCCTCGTAAAAGGTGGTTCGCAGCAGGCTGTCCGCCTCATCAATGGCCAGCACCAGGGGCGTGTTATTTTCGGGCAAAATATAATCTTCAAAGAGGCGGGTAAACTTTTCTTGCGGGCCTTCGCTGCCGGCCCACAGCGCGTCGAGTTCAGAGAGATCAAGCCGCAATTTACGGATGATGAATTTGGCCAGGTAGTAGAGAAAATCCGCCGGGCTTTGCAGGTTTTCACTGTCAACCCGCTGCAAATCAAGGGTGATGGTCTGGCTGCCGTGTCGGCGGGCGTGCTGCACGCCGCGCACCAGCAGCGAGCTTTTTCCCTTTTGGCGGGAAGCGCGGATGGTGGTCAGCGTGCCGCCGCGCGTGAGTTCCCGTTTCAGAAAATCGTCCGAATCCCGCTCGATGTAAAACTTATCCCGCAATTTGACCGTGCCGCCCGGCGCTTCCAATTCGTCCAGAAAGCGGGGATCGAACGCGGGAAGCGGTTCTTCCAGGCTGTCTTCGTTGGGCAGCAGGCTGCCGTCTTCGGAAATGAGGCTCTCTTCGCCAACCGGCTTGATGGCAATGGGGCTTTGGGTGGGCAGTTGCCCGCCGGTGATGGCGGTTAGCAGTTCCTGGGCCACTCGCTGGTTATCGCCGGGGTGGCGCCAGATGGCGTATTGCAGCGAGTCGATCAGCGCATCGATGGCGTAGGGCAGCAGCCCCTCGTAAGCCACCCTTACCGGCAAAATGCGGGGCCGGCCGTGCCGTTTGCGGTACTCGTACGCCCGTTTCACTTCGGCCTGAACCATCTCGCTGTTGGCCGATGTTTTTGATAGCAGGGCGATGACAAAATCGCTGGTTTTGATGCGCCGGTCTATTTCATCCAGCCAATTTTGGCCCGGTTGAAGTTGCAGGTCGATAAACACCGGGCAGCCCTGTTGTTCAAAGAATTGCCGGAGATGAACCGCCAACTGTTGGTCGGCGGCGAGATGGCGTTTGTAACAAATAAAAATCCGCGGCGTATCAGGCGCAAAATCGCGCGCCGGGCTGGAGGGCCGGGTGGCGTCCGCCGCGTCTGGCGGATATAGCTCCGTCTCCAGCCGGGCGATTTCCACTGAAATATCCTCTATTTCAATCTCGATCTCCGCCGGCGTGTTCACGCCCAGAAACGCGGCTTTTTCTTTGAGTTTTTGCAAGCGCCGCCGGTGACGGTCGAGCAGCTTTTGACGATCATCTAAATCTGACATTAGCCCTGCAAGTTACCTGATTACTTATCTTCCAGTATAAAGCATCACCCATGCCAAGGCAAGTGACATAAAATATTTTGTGTCTACCACCCCGACTGCTTGGACATCTCAAACAACGCCTGCGCCGCCGGGCTGATGATGTTGCCGGGCGTGTGGGGATCGGGCCGCAGAATAGAGTAGCCCGACGCCGGATGGCATTCGCCGTAGCGGCCGGTGAGAGCGAAATCGTACACTACAAACATCGGCCCCATCCACGGCCAGTTTTGGTGGGCGTAGCTGTAGGCGGCCACCAGATGATCGGCCTGCTGCTGCGCCGATACCTGCCAGCGGGTATGCTCCCCAAAATCGCAGTGGGGAATGCCGGCCAGCCAGCTAAATTCGGTGGCCCAAATCTGGGTGCCGGTATCGCCATAGCTTTCCATAATGGCCCGCTGCGCCTCGGCTTTGCGGAAGTAAGGCCAGCCGTTGCCCTGCGCGTCGATGCCGGTGGGGTGATCGTGCGGCCACGGCCCGCCGTAGGGATGGCTGCCAATGGCGTCAACCAATCCTTTGACGCCGTTGGCGTACATGCCCTCTAAAAACTTTAGATCATCATAATCCCCTCCCGGCGAGGTGGCCCCGCTGACAATGATGGCCTGCGGGTCGGCTTCGCGGATGGCGGCAGACGCGGCCCGCAGCAGGTTGACGAACTCCGCCGGGTTGGGGTTGTTTTCCCATTCCCAGTTGAGATTGGGTTCGTTCCAGATTTCGTAGGCAATGGTCTGGTAGCCGGCTCCGTGGCGGCTGCGGATAAATTCGGCGGCTTCGGCGGCGTTTTCGGCGTAATTTTTGATCTCTTCGCCGGTGCGCGGCGCGTCGGACAGGCCGCCCTCGCTCCATACGATCAATTTGAGCAGCACGTGTTCCGCGCCGCTTTTTCGCAGATCGTTGAGCAGGTTGTCGGCGTTGGTGATGAAGTTGGTGCCCTCCCGAATATTGAGATCGTGCTTGGCCCAGGTAAAACCACCCTGCACGGCCAATTCCATATTTTTGGCCTCGGCCAATTGCACGCCGTAGCCCAGATGATTTTGAGCTATGGTTTCGGTGGCCTGAGTCGATAAGGCCGCCTCCGCCGCGGCTGTCACCACCGCCGGAACCGGCGTTTGGGTCGGCATCGGGCTGGGCGTTGGGGTGGGGGTATCGCTGGCCGCCGGAGTGGGCGTGTTGGTGGCCGGAACGGGCGTGGGCGTTGGTGTCAGGGTAGGGGTAGGGGTGGCAGTGGTAGTTTTAGTTGGGGCCATTGTAAGCGTTGGCGTGGGCGTATCAAATTGGACCAGTTTTACGCGGGTAACGGTTGGCTTGGCTGCCTGGCTTAACGAATTACTGCAGGCCAGCAGCGGCAGAAATATCAACAGGCCGATCAGTAGGGTTTTGGATGGCACGGCAGGCTCCTTGGCTATCGAAAGGTCTTATTGTATTCACCCTTGCCGTTGTGTCCAAACGGACGGGGCGGTGATGAAGCTGTTCGTTTTGAAAAGTGAAGCTGTTCGTTTTGGAAAGTGAAGCTGTTCGTTTTGAAAAGTGAAGCTGTTCGTTTTGAAAAGTGAAGCTGTTCATTTTGAAAAGTGAAGCTGTTCGTTTTGAAAAGTGAATGGGTTTGCCTAAAATCAGCGAACATGGTTGCGTAAGTCCTAATCATAATACCATTTTGGTTTTCCCTTAACTTGACTATAATTACACAAGCTCGCCACACGGTGAGCTTTACTTTTTGACGGCAACAACAGTGTGATTCAACGTTGATTCAGATTTACGATGGTCGGTCGTCGACAGTCGGTCGTCATTTCCCAAAGGAACCATCCATGCCCAAAGACTTCCTCAAAAAACATCACATCGTTTTCCAACCCTCAGGCCGGCAGGGAACGGTGCCGGCAGGACAGACTTTGCTGGACGCTGCCCGCGAAATGGGCGTAGAGATCGAAAGTATCTGCGGCGGGCAAAAAACCTGCGGCAAATGCAAAATTTTGATCGATGAAGGGGATTTCTCCAAATACGGGATTGTATCCAAAGCAGAGAACATCACCCCGCCCGCCGAAGATGAAATCGCCTACTGGCAGAAACGCCGCCGCGATCCCGGCGCGTTTCGGTTAGCTTGCGCCGCCTGCGCGCGGGGAAATCTGGTGGTCGATGTGCCGGAGGAGAGCCAGGCCCGCAAGCAGATTGTGCGAAAAAGCGCCACCGCGCGCCAGGTGGAACTGGACCCGGCTATTCGCCAATATTTTGTCAAAATGCAGCCGCCCGATCTCCACAACAACCACCACGGCGATTGGCAACGGCTGCAAAGCGCCCTGCAAGAAACGCACGGCCTGGAAAACCTGCGGATTGATTTTTACGCCCTGCGCGATTTGCAGGCCGTGCTGCGGCAGGGCAAGTGGGAGGTCACGGTGACGGTGTGGGATGAGCAGGAGGTTGTCCGGGCGCAGCCGGGGTATCAGGAGGGCGCGTACGGTATGGCTATCGACCTGGGCACCACCACCGTGGCCGGTCACCTGGTTGATCTCCGTACCGGCGCGATTTTAGCCACCGAGGCGATGATGAACCCCCAAACCACCTACGGCGAAGATATTATGAGCCGTATCAGCTATGCCGCCGCCAATGAAACCGGCGTTGACAAAATGCATCGCGCCATCATTGAGGCCCTTGCCAAACTGGTCAAACGGGCGGCGCGCGCGGCCAAATTGCAGCCGGACGATGTGACCGAACTGGTGATGGTGGGCAACACCGTGATGATGGCCCTGCTGTTGGGGGTTGATCCCCACCCCCTGGGCCGTTCGCCGTTTTCGCTGGTTACAAATGACGCGCTTGATCTCAAAGCCCGGGAATTGGGGCTGGCGGTAGGGCCGGGCGCTAACCTGCATATTTTGCCCGCCGAGGCCGGCTATGTGGGGGCCGACAATATGGCCGTGGTCATTGCCGAATCGCCCCACATTCACGACGGTATTCATTTAATTGTAGACATCGGCACCAACGCCGAAATTCTGGTGGGCAACAAAGAATGGCTGCTGTCGGCCTCCAGCCCCACCGGGCCGGCCTTTGAAGGCGGCGAGATCAGCCACGGGATGCGGGCCGCGCCCGGCGCCATCGAGCAGGTACGCATTGATCCCGCTACTCTGACGCCGCGTTTCCGGGTGATCGGCCAGCCCGGCTGGAGCGACGAATTACCAAATGAGGCGGTGCAGGCCGCCGGCATCTGCGGGTCGGGTATGATTGATGTAGTGGCGGAGTTGTTCACCACCGGCATGATCGGCGCTGACGGTAAATTCAACCGCGACACCGCCTCGCCCAATTTCCGGGCCACCCACCGGGTGGGCGAATATGTGCTGGCGACGGCGGCGCAAACCTCCACCGGCAAAGAGATCGTGATCACCCAGAAAGACATTCGCTCCATCCAACTGGCCAAAAGCGCCCTCTACACCGGCGCCAAAATGCTGATGGAGCGGCGCGGCGTAAACAAGCTGGACCGGGTGCTGCTGGCCGGCGGCTTTGGCGCGCACATCGACAAAAAACGGGCCATGCAGATTGGCCTGTTCCCGGATTGCGATCTGGACAACGTTTACGCGGTGGGCAACTCGGCGGGCGATGGGGCGGTGTTGTGCCTGCTCAGCCGGGAGCGGCGGCAGCGCGCCAGGGAGTTGGCCCGCTGGATTGAGTACGTAGAAACCGCCGCCCAGCTTGAATTTCAGACCCGCTTTGTAGACGCGCTCAATCTGCCGCACGCGATTGATGCCTTTCCGCATCTGGAAAGTAACGAGTGAGTGGCAAGTGATGCGTGAGAGTGAATTTGGTAATGGCTCATGTTTTTAACACGGGCAAGTATTTCTGGCCCTCCCCTAACCCCTCTCAACGGGAGGGGGATTTTGCTCCTCACTCGTCATTCCTCACTTTTTCATTTCCATTGCCCTGCATTATAATCACCGTATGAAACTGTTGGACCTGCTGGAAACCCTGGCGCAGCAATTTGTGGAAACACCCTTTCGCGGCTTTTTTCGGAAACGGGTTCATCCCGCCGATCTGGCCGGCGGGGTGGCGGAAACCATCGAGGCGTTTGTTGACGATGCGCCGCCGGATCACCCGCTGCCGCCTTGTTACCGGCTTGCGGTCAACCCGCGGGATTATGCCGCTTTAACCCGGCACGTCGATTGCGATGCGCTTGTCACCGAGTTGTACGGCTTTTTAACCTCGCTGGCCGTGGAGATAGAGCGTGGTTTTGCCGGCCCGCTGCGGATCATTTTGGAACAGGATGGGGGCGTGCCGCCGGGGCAGGTGCAAGTTACCACCGTTTTTGAAGCCATTGATGAGGATTCGGCGTGAGTTTAGAGTGGATTTTGTTCGGGCTGCGGCTGCTGGCTGCGCTTGTGTTGTACGCGTTTCTGAGCGTGGCTTTTTATTTGATCTGGCGACAGTTGCGGCAGGTTCAGCCGCAAACATCTTCCGTTTCTTTGGGCCGGGTGGATCAGTTGCGAGTGGTTGCCGCCGTTGAGGGCCGGGCGTGGCAGGTGGGGCAAACGCTGCCGCTGACCACAGCCACGGTGTTGGGCAGCGGCTCCGATCAGGCCTTTATGGTAAACTCTGCCGATTTCCTTTCCGGCCATGCGCGAATCTGTCGTCGGGCGGATCGATGGTGGCTGGAAAAACTGGATACGCCGGTGGAGATAACGCTTAACAACCGGCCCCTGGCCGAAACTTGCCCCCTGTCTCAAGGCGATGTGATTGCTGTTGGCGAGACCCACTTTCGTCTTGAGCTGCAAACAAATCCATCCAAATAGAAAACCAAACTCAGTAGATCAAGATTTCAAGATTTATATCCACTGAAACCGGCTAGATTGGAGATATTGTGAGCCAAGCTGATATTCGCACCACCCAACCGCGTACCACCGCGCAGGTTAAGTTTAGTGATGGGCAGGTGTTGGAAGGTCCGCTCAATACCACCATTGCCGAATTTGTGAACGCCGCCGATTTCTCCGCAGAACCGATCCCGGCGGCCTGCCTGGTGAACGGCCAGTTGCGGGAATTAACCTACCACGCCGACCGCGATCTCGACGTGCACCTGCTTACCCTGGCCGACAGCGACGGCATGCGCGTGTACCGGCGCTCGCTGGCTTTTTTGCTGATTGCGGTGGCCCACGAGCTATTCCCCAACACCCACATTGTGATTGATTATGGCCTCAACTTTGGCGCGTTTTACTGCGAGGTAGAGGGGCGCGCTCCCTTTACCGAAGTCGAAGTCAAGCAGGTTGAAGCCCGGATGCGGGAGTTGGTGGACGCTGACCTGCCCCTTCTTAAAGAACGAATTCCACTGGACGAGGCGGAAGACCTCTTCCAGGCCCGAAATGCCGACGACAAACTCCGCCTGCTCAAATCGAGAAAAAAACCGTATCTCACTGTTTACACCCTGGGCCGGTACCGGGATTATATGCACGGCTATATGGTTCCCTCCGCCGGTTATCTCAAACATTTTGCCGTAGATACCTATTCTGATGGTTTTGTGCTGCGTTATCCCCGCAACAACAAACCCACCCAACTCCAGCCCTGCGTGGAATACCCCAAACTGGTCAGCGTGTTCAACGAGTATGGCGATTGGATGGGCAAGCTAGGCATAAAAGATGTGGGCGCGCTCAACGAACGGGTGGTAGAAAAAAATATGCTGCAAACCATTATGGTTTCGGAAGCCTTGCAAGAGTTGCGAATTGCCCAGATTGCCACGCTGCTGACCGCCGTCAGTGATCGGATCCAACTGGTGCTGATCTCCGGCCCCTCGTCGTCGGGCAAAACCACCTTCAGCAAACGGCTGGCCGTGCAGTTGATGGCCCACGGTATTTTGCCCATGCCGTTGGGTCTGGATGATTTTATTGTGGATCGAAAAGATACACCCCGCGACGAAGAAGGCGAATACGATTACGAAAATATCCGCGCCTTTGATCTGGAATTGTTCAATGATGTCTTGCTGCGGCTGATGCAGGGCGAAACGGTAAGGATGCCGCGCTACAATTTTATTACCGGCAGGCGGGAAAAAGGCGATATTCTGTCTATCACCGATCAACATATGATAATTGTGGAAGGAATCCATGGCCTGAACCCGGAACTGGTGCCGCATATTCCCGAAGGTAAAATTTTCCGTATCTATGTATCAGCCCTGACCCAACTCAACCTGGATCGCCACAGCCGGGTAGCCACCACCGATACCCGCTTGCTGCGGCGCATCATTCGAGACGCCCGCCACCGGGGCTATACCGCCCGTGAAACCATCAGTCGCTGGCCCAAAGTGCGCAAGGGAGAGCATACCTGGATTTTCCCCTACCAGGAACACGCCGACGTGATGTTTAATTCCGCGCTGGTGTACGAACTGGCCGTGATCAAATCTATTGCCGAGCCGTTGCTCCTGCAAATAGAACCCGGCAAACCAGAACACACCGAGGCCAAACGGCTGTTGTCGTTTTTGCAGTGGTTCGAGCCGTGTTCCGATGAACTGGTGCCGGATAATTCCCTGCTGCGAGAGTTCATCGGCGGCTCTATTCTGCACGATTACAAATTTGAGTAGCGCGTGTTTCAGGGAGACGAGAATTAGTTAACTTCCTCAATTCATAGGGATATTAGAGCGTGGCGAATAGATTTCAACCTGAAAATCTCCCAATCTCCCAATCTCCAATTTTCTAAACTCCCCCCTTATGTCATTGCAGAGAACAAAGATTTGTAATATAATTGAAATGCATATGGTTTGCTCAATCTTTGTTGTTAACGGTTTTAGGAGTGTGCGCCATCGCCGACTCAGCAAAAAACATCGAAATAAATCTCCTCTCCTTAGATTGGATGGTATCTCACGTCAGATGGTTCTGGTTGTTCATTGCTGCCCTGTTTGTGGCCGTCCGCGGTTTTGTTATTACCGATCTCTCCTCTGACAACCTGTTGATTCTGTTGGGCGTGGTTGTGTTTGGCTTTGTGCTCAATATTATTTACCTGCTGATGCTCTGGTCAAACTGGTTTCCCGGCTGGGTGGCGGTGCTGTCGGTCTTTTTAGACCTGGCTATCGCCATTACGGTGCTGGTGTTGTCGCTGGATTACGCTGCCTACCTGCTGCCGTTGATGATCTTTCCGGTTATTATTGCCGGTGTCCGGTGGGATATTGAGGCGGGGTTGCTGGCCGCGATGGTGGTTGTTATGGGTTACGGTGTAACTGTGGTCCCTCTCTTAACCGCCGGTTCAATTGATCAGCCCCAACTCACGCGCTCGCTGTTAACCATCGGTGTGGCGGCCCTGGTTCTTTTTACAGCCGGCGCGCTGCCGGGCCTTTTTATCCGCCAACGGGTAGAGTTGGCGGAGCAGCAAAACGAAGCGGAGATGGAACAACTGCGGGTGGCCAACGAGCGGAGCAAGTTGATCTCCAAAATGGCCCTGACCATGAGTTCCACGCTCAATTATCGCAAAGTATTGCGCGCCATGGTCGATCTGGCCTTTTCGGCTATGGTCGAAGCCGGAATGGAAGACGAAACCACCGTTGGCATGGTGCTGCTGTTTGAAGGGCAGGGGATTGATGGCACCAACCAGCTATCCGTCGTCGCGGGCCACAACCTTTCCCGGCGCGATGAAGGCCGGCGGGTGAGCGCCGAGGAGGGGTTTATTGGCCGCACCATCAACACCGCCGAAGTAAAAATTACTCACAAGGCGCAGCGAGACAAGGTTTTAACTTCCTTTGCCTCTACCCCCGGCATCCGGTCGGCCATTTGCGCGCCGCTCCGGGCCGGCTTTACCACCTACGGCGTGGTTTTATTCTGCACCACCGAACCCAACTTCTACACCGATGAACACGCCAAGTTGCTGGCAACCTTTAGCAGCCAGGCGATCATTTCGTTGCAAAATGCCCAACTCTTTGAAGACCTGGAACTGGAACAGAAACGCATTTTGGAAAAAGAGGCCGAGGCGCGGCGCAAATTGGCACGTGATCTCCACGACGGCCCCACCCAGTCGATTGCGGCCATTGCCATGCGGCTCAATTTCCTTAAATTGGTGTTGGAAAAGCAAGATGTAGAAAAAGCGTACGATGAAGTCGTAAAAATTGAAGACATCGCCCAAAAAACCACCCACGAGATCCGCACCATGCTCTTTGCCATGCGCCCGGTGATTTTAGAAACCCAGGGGCTTATGCCGGCCCTGGAGCAGTATGTAGAACGTTTGCGCGCCACCGAAGCGTTTGAGGTAGCGTTGAACAACCGGGGCTACAACGGGCAGCTAAACGCCGAAGCGGAAGGTATTGTTTTTGCCATTATCGAAGAAGCCGTTGGCAATGCCAAAAAACACGCCCAGGCCACCAAAATTGTCATCAATTTGTTTGCCCAAAAAGGCAATATGTACGTTGAGATCAAAGACAACGGCGTTGGGTTTGATGTGGAAAGTACCAAATCGACCTACGATCAACGTACCAGTTTGGGACTGATAAATATGGATGAACGCGCTCGGGGCGTGGGCGGCAAATGTTCGCTGGAGTCGGTGCCGGGCAAGGGCACGGCGGTGCGGGTTCAAATCCCCTTTGGAGCCGGTCAGAAGGCCGCAAGTTAACAATGCAAAACGGTGTAGCCATAGTCCTGGCGGTCATTTCTTTGGCGTTACCGCCCGGCGGGGTGTGGCTTCAACAAAAAAAGCCGGTTGTCAAAGAACTTTGGCAGTTGCTCCGGCTTAGACAAGCTGCCGAATTTTTCTATTATGTTGGTTTCCCCTACGGCGCGCTGGTAACGGGCATCTTAACGCCTCGTCTGTTAGGGCTAAAAGGGCTTGAACATCTTTCGCTGCTTGCTTCCGGTTCATCTTTGTCTGATGCCCAGCCCATCGTCGCTCTGATCCTGGTTGAGGCCCTGGCCGATTTTGGTCCTATGCTGGCTGCCGGCCTGGGGGCGGGTATGATTTTGAGCCTGGTGGTAGCTATCCTGACTCGGTATGGCGTAGACCGGCCCGTTTCATCCGCCTCTCTGCTTCACACATTTTTTTACACCTTGCACGGCGCATTTTACTGGGCCATCTTCTGGCTGGTGACCGGAAACCTGTACCTGGGCGTTGTATTTGGCTCCGGCTGGGTGCTGTTGGAGTGGATGTTGGTGGGCCGGATGCAAAAAATTTCGGCGGATCGGCCGGCGGCACAATTGGTTGAGGGCATCAATTTGATTTTTATTGCCACGATCTTTTATTATCGGCCTAATTTATGGCTGCTTTGGCCCATTCATTTGGGTCTGGTAGTGGTATCCCGGCAGATTTATGCCATAAGTATAAAGTCAACACAGGCAGAAAAACAATTATGACAAAAACAGCGCAACAATCAACAGAAGTTGTAGTTATTGGCGGCGGTGTAACCGGCTGCGGCGTTTTGTTTGATCTGGCCCAGCGCGGTTTTCGCTGTATTTTGCTGGAGCGGGGCGGGCTGTCCAACGGCACGTCGGGCCGTTTTCACGGGCTGTTGCATAGCGGTGGCCGTTATGCCGTGCGCGATACTGCTACGGCCCGCGAATGCATCGACGAGAACCTTATTTTGCGAAAAATCATGCCGCACGCCATCGAAGACACCGGCGGTTATTTTATCTCTTTGGCCGGTGATGAGGCTGATTACGCCGACACGTTTGTGACGGCCTGCCAACAAGCCGGCATCCCCGTGGAAGAAATCTCCCCCGCCGAAGCGCTGCGCCGGGAACCGCTGCTCAATCCCGATATCGCTCGTTGTTTTGTAGTGCCGGACGGCAGCGTGGAAACCTGGGATGCGTGCCAAACCCTGGTCGATGCGGCGGCTGAGTTGGGCGCGGAGACACTGCTGTACCACGAAGTGGTGGATCTGCCGGTGGACAACGACCAGGTAACCGGCGTGGTGGCCCGCAATCGCATTACCGGCGAGGAGATCACGCTTGCTTGTGATATGGTGGTCAATGCTGCCGGGCCGTGGAGCGGGAAAATTGCCCATATGGCCGGCTGTGATGTGACCGTCCACGCCGGGAAGGGCACCATGATCGCCATGAATTACCGCATGGTCAACACCGTCATCAACCGCTGCGTTCCGCCCAGCGATGGCGATATTTTGGTACCGGTGGGCACAGTGGCCGTCATCGGCACCACCTCTGTGCAGGTGCCGGACCCCGACGCTTACGCCATTGAAGCGTGGGAAATCAAAAAAATGATGGAAAAAGGCGCGGAACTGGTGCCCTCCTTCAGAAATTTCCGCGCCCTCCGGGCCTGGGCCGGCGTCCGACCGCTGTATCAGGAAACCGGCGCGGGGTCTGATCTGCGCCAGGTGACTCGTAACCACACCTTGCTGGATCACCACCCCCGTGATGGCGTAGACAACCTGGTTACGATTACCGGTGGTAAATGGACCACGTACCGCTTGATGGCCGAAGAAACGGTCGATCTCGTCTGTCAAAAGTTAAATACCGACCGGCCCTGCCACACCGCCGAAACCATACTGGCCCCGCCATCGCACAGAAAATATCACGCCCTCGGTAATCGCCTGAAACGTGTCGAGACCGGTGAGATGGACGGCCAACTCATCTGCGAGTGCGAGTTGGTCACCCGGCCTCAAATTGAAGCTCGACTGGCCGCGCACCAGGGACGCCACATCATCAACGATCTGCGCCGCGATTTGCGGGTGGGCATGGGGCCGTGCCAGGGTGGGTTTTGCGCCTATCGCGTGGCCGGCATTATGCAAGAGCAGCGGCAGCTTTCGGCCCGGCAGGCCAACAAAACGTTAGTTGATTTTTTACAGGAACGTTGGAAAGGCGTCCAGCCGGTGTTGTGGGGCCAAAATCTGCGCCAAATACAGCTTGACCGGAGTGTCTATATGGCGCTGTTGGGGCTGGATAAACTGCCGCCGGATTTAAGCGGCATCACCGAAGCGCGTATTGGCGAAGTGGAAACCGAAGGTTATTTTGAAGTGGAAGAAGGCCAGAATCGATGAGCAACTATGATACCATTGTGATCGGAGCCGGATTGGCCGGGTTGACCGCCGCCGGCCAACTGGCGCAAGTCGGACAAAAAGTACTGCTGGTGGCCCAGGGCGAGGGCGCCCTTTTGTTATCCTCCGGCGCGATCGATGTGTTGGGTTTCCAGCCGGTCGATTCAATTGAGCCGGTGGAAAATCCCGCCAAAGCCTTACCCGATTTTCTGGCCGGCCATCCCGACCATCCCTACCAGCGGGTGGGGATGGAGGGTATTCGGACGGCTTTGGATAAATTTAAAGCCCTGGTCAACGGATCATTGGCGTACCAGGGCGACCTTGATCGGAATTGGCTGCTGCCCGGCACAGCCGGCGCGCTCCACCCCACCTGTTTGGCCCCGGAGTCGATGATCGGCGGGCAGCTCGACCAACGAGGCCGGATTCTGTTGGTAGGATTTCGGGAACTGCGTGATTTTTATCCCTCGCTCATTAGCGAAAATTTAAACGAACAAAAATTGGGCGTACAGGCGCACCCCCTTATGATTGATGCTCCCGCGCCCATCGCCGGGAAAATGAATGTAACCCCCATTGAATTAGCTCGTGCCTTTGAGCAGCCGGATTTCCGGCAGCAGGTGGCCGCGCAAGTCAAAAAACAGGCCAGGGGCTACGGGCGCATCGGCCTCCCGGCGGTTTTAGGGCTGGAACAACACGCCGAGGTACTGGCCGATGTGCAGCGCCGGCTGGGCAAGCCTGTGTTTGAGATCAACACGCTGCCCCCCTCCGTGCCGGGACGCCGCCTGTTTGACGCTTTGAAAAACACATTTTCACAGGCCGGTGGGCGCTTGATCATCGGCGGCAAGGTGGTGGGTGGCACAATTTCGCAGGGCCGGGTAACGCAAATCCGCGTTGAAACTGTCAGCCGCTTAAAACCGTTTTCTGCCGATAACTACGTGCTGGCTACGGGCGGCATTTTTGGCGGCGGTATTCAGACGGATGATACCGGCCGGGTCTGGGAACCGCTCTTTGGGCTGCCGGTGCAGGCCACAAATAATCGCCACCAATGGTTTGCGCCCAAATTTTTGGCCGCGCAGGGCCAGCCGGTGGCCGGTTACGGAATTCGGGTTGATGAAAAGCTGAATCCCATCGACGAAGCCGGAACAGTGGTGGCGCAGAATCTCTTTGTGGCCGGGGCCTCGCTGGCCGGATCAGATTGGATTTCTGCCCGAACCGGCAACGGCGTGGCGTTGGCCACCGCCGCCGCCATTGCCCAACATTTACTGTAAAACAACATCTCCCATGAAAGTGATTTATGATGATGAACCAAGCTTCGCAAAACAACAACGGCCCGGATGAACTGGCGCTGTCTATCTGGGAACACGCTCAGTACACCGCCGATTTATGCGTGAAATGCAATATTTGCACTTCCCAATGCCCTGTACACAACGTGACCGATCTGTTTCCCGGCCCCAAATTTGTGGGGCCGCAAGCCCAGCGTTTCCGCAGCCCTCACGAAATCTCGGTAGACAACAGCGTGGATTATTGCAGCGGCTGCGGCGTTTGCACCCTGGTCTGCCCGCACGGGGTGAAGGTGATGGAGATGAACGCCAAGGCGCGAGCCAAATTATACCGCCGCAAAAGCATCCCCCTGCGCAACCGGCTGCTGGGGCGTTCGGAGTGGCTGGGCTGGCTGGGCAGCCCGTTTGCGCCCCTTGCCAACGCCTTGTTTACCAACGGCCTGGTCCGCACGCTCACCGAATATGTTATGGGCATTCACCGCCATGCGCCGATGCCGTTGTTCTCCTGGGAAACATTTCGGGGCTGGTACAAAGGTATTTATCTCAAATCGAGCCGCCGTTATACGTCCGATAAAAAAGTGGTCTTTTTTCACGGTTGCAGCGCCAATTATTACGAACCGTGGCTGGCTAAAACCGCAATGGCCGTGTTGGAACACAACGGCTTTGAAGTGATTGTGCCGCCCCAGGTCTGCTGCGGCCTGCCGATGCTGTCTAACGGCGAGTTTGAGGCGGCTCGTAAGAACGCCCATAAAAACATCAAGTCGTTGGTAAAGTACGCGCGGGAGGGGTACAAAATTGTCGGCACCTCCACCAGTTGCACCCTGAGTCTGAAATCCGATTACCGCCACATTCTGGACATCGATACCGAAGAATCCCGGTTGGTAGCCCGGCAAACCTACGACATCTCCGAATTTTTGCTGGAATTGGCCGATGCCGGCCAGCTCAAAACCAATTTTCGTGAACTCGAGGTCAGGCTGCCCTATCACTCGCCGTGCCAGTTGAAGGCCCACAATATGGGGCTGCCCGCGCTGGATTTGATGGAAATGATCCCCGGCGTAACCATCAACCACATTCAGGCCGATTGTTGCGGCGTGGCCGGAACCTATGGCTACAAAAAAGAGAAATACCAGATTGCGATGGATGTAGGGAAACCGGTGTTTGACCAGGTCAAAACGTCCGGTTCGCCCGAAGCCGTGTGCGACAGCGAAACCTGCCGCTGGCAAATCGCCCACGCCACCGGCGCTAAAATGATCCATCCTGTAGAACTGCTGGCGCGGGCGTATGGGTTGGCGGATTAGTCATCAACGGCCAATCGTTGTTGGATGGTCTCAATCCAATCTTCCATTTTATTGGCGGGGGATAAACAAACCGTCTCCGTTGATGTTGTTGCTTCCTCGGTGAATTCTACCGGCAGCCAGCCGGTAGAATCGATTCGTATAGCCAGGTCTGCAATATACGCCGTTCCACGTTCCCGAAGAGGGAAATGCCTCCCGGCGTCTATGCCCATTTCTTTGAGGGTTACATACAATCGTCCGGCGGGCGATTCTTTTTCAAACAGATCGCTGATCTCTTCCGCCGACTCAAAGCGGTCGCCGGTCGTGGGGATAAAGGTGATCCGCCGCCAATGGTTAGACACAATCGGCGGCAGTTTGTGTTGCAGCGGGCCAAGTTGGAGTTTGTAATACCAGGCATTGGCCCGTTTATGGTTTGGTTGGGAGGGGATAAGGTCTTGGCGGGTCAGCAACTCGTGGCCCTCGATGCGGGCGTAATAGTGGATGGCCCATTTATCGCTGCCAAAGGCTTTGGTCTGGTAAAAAGCCAGAAAGTCAAAATCCGGCGTGCCTTCCGGCGCGTGTTTCACCGGAATGCGGTACCAACCCTCGTTTTGCACGCGCTGCCAATCGCTTTTATTGTTCATCACCGCAACCAGAATGCGGTCGTCGGGGTAAATTACCATTGTTTCCTCCCTCGCGTAAGCGTCTATCCTCCATCAACGGCTTTTGTAGAAACGGTCTCCATCAACAATAATATAGGAAACTTTTCCCTGGTCTTGCAAGGTTTCCAGGTGGTTGAGCGTGTGGTCTTCGGGGAGGGCCAGGGTGGTGGCGATGTCGGCAACGGTGGCCCCTCCCATTTGTTCCAGTGTATCCAAAATAATTTGTTTGCGCTGTTCAATTTTCTGGTGCAGGCTGGGATAAAGCGTATCCATACAGTCGGGGCAAATGCCGTGGGTAAATTGGGCTTCGGTGTGCTCTTTGACGTAAACTTCTACCTGCTGCCAAAAACCTTCATCATCGCGCACCTTTTTGCAGTTGGCGCAAATGGGGATGAGACCCCGGAGCGTTTTGATATTATTCAGCGCGGCCTGTAATTCGGCGTTTTTTTCCTCAAGTTCTTTTTGGAACTTGCGCAGCATCAGATGCGTTTTGACCCGGGCGGCCACAATTTCAATTTTGATCGGTTTGGCAATGTAATCAACCGCCCCAACCTCCAACCCTTTTACTTCGTCGGGCGCATCGCTCAAGGCGGTCATAAAAATCACGGGGATGTGCCGGGTAATTTCATCAGCCTTCAGTCGCCGGCAGGTTTCCAGGCCGTCGATACCGGGCATCATAATATCAAGCAGAATGAGATCGGGAGGAACTTCGCGGCTGGTAGCCAGGGCCGACTCGCCATCGGTATGGATCAGGACCCGGTAACCTATTTCTCTTAAAGAATCAAACAAAACTCCCAAATTTGTTGGATTATCATCAACAATCAAGATCGTTTCTTGTGGCATAAATAACGGCCTGTCAGTCCTGCTGCAGTTTCAGCGTCATATCTCAGACGTGGTGTGGCGTACAAATAGTGTATCTATTGTACTATAATCCCTTTGATTTCAGCAATTGCTTCGGGCGCGGATTAGTCAACACGTAGCTATTGATTTACAAACGATCCCGGCCTTGATTTGATGCCAACCGATTTTTATGATAAGCTTTTCTCAACGTATTTTGCCAAAATACCACTGCCTCTCAAATTCCCTTTCATTGTTAAAAATAAACGAGGTGAATAATGTCGCAATTACTCAGTATTGATCTGGGCACGTCCTCGGTAAAAGTGCTGCTGGCTTCGGACAAAGGCGAAATTTTGAGCCAGGGTCTCGCCGAGTATCCGATTCACCGGCCCCAGTCCGGTTGGGCCGAACAAAACCCCAGCGATTGGTGGCGCGCCACCACCTCGGCGGTACATTCGGCCCTGCGAGAACTGGGGCGCAGGCCGTCGCTCTCTATTGCAGCCATTGGCCTGTCGGGCCAAATGCACGGGACGGTACTGTTGGACAAAAATGATCAGCCTTTGGGCCAGGCCGTCATCTGGTCCGACCGTCGCAGCCGCCAGCAGGTGCAGGAGATAACCGATCTGGTAGGCAAAGAACGTCTGATCGAGTTGACCGGCAGCCCGGTTGCCACCGGCTTCCAGGCGGCCACCTTGCGTTGGATTCAGCAAGAAATGCTGGACCGCTGGCAGGAAACAAAAATCATCTTGCTGCCCAAAGATTACGTGCGCTGGCGGATGACGGGCGCGTTCCACACCGATCCCAGCGATGGCTCCGGCTCCCTGTTGTTTGATGTATGCCGGCGCGATTGGTCGGATGAAATTCTGAACGCGTTGAACATTGATCGGGCGATGCTGCCGCCCGTGCAAGAGTCCGGCGCGATTGCCGGGGAACTCACTCAGGAGGCCGCCGAGCAGTTGGGCCTGCCTCCCGGCACGCCCGTTGTTACCGGCGCCGCCGATACCGCGTGCAGCGCGCTGGGCGCGGGCCTGGTTGATAATCACGCGCTGCTGCTCACCATCAGCACCGGCGGGCAGATGGTACTGCCGCGCCGGGAGGTGCATATTGACCCGACGGGTCGCATCCACAATTTTTGCGGGGCGTTAACCTCCAACAGCGAGCGGGCGGGCTGGTACCAATTGGCCGCGCTGCTTTCCGCCGGGATGAATTTGCGCTGGCTGCGCGATCAGGTGTTTGGGGTGTCGGGGGAGGGCATTTATAACCGGATGACCAAATGGGCGGCCAGCATCCCCCCCGGCACTAACGGCCTGCTCTTTTTACCCTACCTGGAGGGCGAGCGCACGCCCCATATGGACCCCCAGGCGCGGGGCATGTTTTTGGGTCTCACGCCCTCGCACGGCCAGGCCAGCCTGGTTCGAGCAATTTTGGAAGGGGTGGCCCTGGCGTTTTACGATGCCTACCAGGTGTTGGTAGAATTGGATGCCCGCCCGGAGCGCATCATTATGGCCGGCGGCGGCGCCCGCAGCGAGTTGTGGCGGCAAATTATGGCCGATGTTTTCAATCTTCCGGTGCAGCGTTTGGAAATTGGCGATCAATCGGCCCTGGGCGCGTTGATGTTGGCCGGGGCAGGGGCCGGTTTGTTTGAAGCGGATGCCGTGGCCCAATCGTGGGTGAGTTATGGCTCGCCGCTTGAGCCGGACCCCCGCCGCCACGAATTTTACCAGGAACTAATGCCGTTATTCCGCGGCGCGTATCAAAAACATCGTGACGATTTCAAAGTATTGCAGCAGCTAACTAAACAGGCAGAGGGATTATAGAGTGACAAATCTGAAAAATTACCCCTCAATGGAGAGGGGGCAGTGTACCTTTCTTTGCTCAATGGCGAGTGGAGAAAGGCAAAGATAAAAAAGACCCCCGTTCTATGGCCGGGGGTCTTTTGTAATGGGGGTAGAGGCATAGCAAGTCACGCCACGAGAGAGAGGATAATGGCCTTCAAAAAAGATGCGTTTGGTCAGTTTTCGTGGAAAATGGGTGTGCCCAATTCTTCTAACGCGAAACTGTAAAAAACGTGGTGGCCGTCGTAATCCAGCACGCGCAGGTCGTCTTCCTGGTGTAAATCTTCCAGTACAACATCGTAATGATTGCCATATTTTTCTTTGAGTTTAGCCTCGTTGACTTCGTAGGCAATGAATTTTCTAATGCCTTTGGTATCGAGTTTAGACAACAAGTTGGGATCAGTCAGTGAATCATACGATGTAACCAGCAGAATAGGCCCGGTGCCGGTGAAAAAGATACCCGCTTTCATAAAATTTGCTCCTTTCTGTTCAGTCAAAACACTTTTTTCACCATTGAAAATAAGGGTACCTGTGCAATAGCCGCACAGAGAAGGGGGGATGATGGGGGAAACTACCCCCGCCCCTTCGGGGAATCCTTCGACCTATTGCCCAGGTTGAAATAAGGTTCAACCATGAGAGGAGTTTTTGGATGGTAAACCAACAATCAAGATATTTGTGGTGGGTTATGGAAAGAGAATAAGTGATGTGGAACAGAAGAAATTTTGGCCGGCTGAGAAGCACGACGATAATGGAGTACGCGCGCGAACCTGTATGGATATTATACCACAAAAAACAGAGAATGTGATACCCATTTTTGGATTTTTTGATTCGGACAAGATAGCATTATTTCAGAACGCCCTGAATGACGCCTCGCCGGCCATTGACCCGCCAGTTGGGATCTTCCTGAGCCAATGCTTCGGCCTGGCCCGGCTGCAAGCCGGTGATCACGTTAGATTTCATGGTGCGCAGGGTGACAAACGGCGCGGGAAAAAAGGGCACGGCGTCGGTGTAGGCCACATCGGGCGGCCAGTGAGCGTCGCCCAGCAGGCGGCGGTAGTTGGCGTCTCCTTTGATGATGACCAGCGCGGCTTGACGAAGGCCGGTTTCAATATCGGCGGGAAATTCCCAGAAAAAGCGATCGCTGTTCCAGAAAAGGTGGTTTTTTACCACCAGCCGTTGGTGAGCCAAATATGTAAAAAGCCGGACGGCCAGTTCCGAGACAGAAGCGGTTTGGTGCTGCTGCATGGCTTCCAGGGTCAGATCGATATCCCGCGGAATCGTATCGGAAACATAGGTGGGATGGAATTTAACGTGCAGCGTGACCCGTTTGGCCCGATGGCGCCGTAAGAAAAAGTCGGCCAGCGCCAAATCCAGCAGTAATTCGGTGCCGGCGTTATCGCAAATAAAATCAAAATGCGCCTCTTCCCCCGCCTGCTGCACAACTGACAGAACAGCGTCCGTATCATCCACAATCAACTCGCCCAACGATTCCTGGCCGGCGGCCTGCTGTCGTAATTCTTCTACAATGTGGGGGTGGCTCAGATCAACCCGGTTGCCCCAAATACAGTGGCGCAGCAGCGTGCAGAAGGCCGCATCAAAGTTATCGGCGGCGTAATCCAGGGCCAGGTCTAAGACTTTCCAGGGGATTTCGTGCGCCAACTCCACCTGTTTGCGCGGCAAAAAAGGATCAACCTCGGCCCACTCTCCCTCGCCAAAATATTCTACCGCTTCCAGCAAGCGGCGGTAAAAGAACACCTCGGCCAAGAACCAGGGTATCTCAAACCACGTTTTTTCCCGATAGGGCAGCCAGGCGTTGTGCCACTGTTCCGCGTCGGGCGCGTGAGGTTCGGGTTTCAAGGGGCGAATTGGCTGGCCTTGGGCCAACTCGCTTTGTAAATCTTGCAGCGCCCGGCTGATTCGGTTGGGGTAAGCGTGATCGTCCAGCACTTGCTGTACGATTTTTGGTTTTCGCGTAGTGATAGTGTTATAAGAAAAATAGTCATCCTCAGGATCGGTCAACAATGGCGGCGGATAGTGATTCAAATCAAATCTGCGATAAGGGGTCATGGTGTCTCCAGAAATTTTCATGATTTTAAAGCTTCAACCAGCGCCGGTAAAATTTGGCCCGCCGGCCCGGGCAGGCTATACGTCACCCGGTTGGTAAGGGGGGTTGAATCGGGATTGATCTCAACTGTGGGGATGCCGTTTTGCAGCGCCATCAACGGCAGGGAGGCCGCGGGCTGCACCAGCGCCGAGGTGCCAATCGAGATAAACAGATCGCATTCTCCGGCAGCCAGCATCGCCACGGCCAGGGCCTCCTGGGGCAAGGATTCGCCAAACCAGACAACATCTGGACGGAGATAACCGCCACACTGCGGACATCGTGGCGGGATTTTAGTTGTCGGCGGCCAGGACTCGATGATGTTCCCCTCATTAAAGCATTTTGTGCGGTTGATGTTACCATGCAACTCTATGACGTTACGGCTGCCGGCCCGCTGGTGCAGACCGTCTATGTTTTGGGTGATTAGCGTAAATTGAGGAATACGCTGCTCGAGTTCAGCCAGTGTCAGGTGACCAGGATTGGGCTGGGCTTCGGTAACCAGTCCCCGCCGCCATTCGTACCATTTCCACACCAGTTGAGGGTTGCGTTGAAAGGCTTCGGGCGTGGCTAACTCCAATGGGTCATACTTAGCCCACAAGCCGGTCTGCGCCTCACGAAAAGTAGGAATGCGACTCTCCGCTGAGACGCCGGATCCTGTTAGAACCGTTACATACCGGGCTGAACGAAGGGTCTCGATCAATTTTGAGGGAATTGGGGGCGATTGGCTCATAGAACTTTTTGTGTGTAATGCCTCTGTTGGTGCAGCTATCTTTGTCGCCTTTTGTGTTGGGAAGTTTCAGAGCAACAATTTAGAACATTGATATACTGTGAGGCTTTAGGCATTTCTGCAAAGCCAGTCTATCGATCTCAACTTCACAGATATTGTTGTGCTTTGCCGGAATAGCTACCCGTGAATTCTACCAGACGACATCCAGCCAAGCAAACAACTGTGTAAACGTTTCTTTTGAGGATGGTTGGCATTGCCGTCTCGGCGGAGATACCCGCGCCGGTAAGCACGGCTATATGTTGGGCTTGTTTGAGGATTTCAATGAGGGCTAAGGAAATCGTGAAATTTTGGCTGATGTTAATGTCTCCTGCGAATTTGGCTAAATGTCATCAAAGCTGCTGTGCGCCCAGCCGGTCCCATTGCAGCGTTTACAGTAGAAATTCAATAATGTTTTCCCGGTTCCGCCGCAAGCCGGGCAGTGAGGGCTTTTTTCTACCACCAGCACGCTGCCCCGGCCGCCGCATGCGCGGCATTTGAACAACTTGAAGAACCTTCTTTTACCGGTTCCGCTGCAAGCCCCGCAGCGTCCCGGTCGATAAACAACAACATTTCTACGCGCTTTGAGGGGTTGGGGCGATATGCCAAAAATTATCTGAACAATCGCCACGGTGAGACCGGCAAGTAACCCCAGGGCTATTATTGTGACACCGTAAAGAATATCTATCTTGCCGTCGTTGAGTAAAAAAATGAGAATGACCAAAGACACCCCAACGACGAATCCTGCCAGGATGTTTTTCAAAAGTAGTAGCCCTCCCTGGGCCAGACGCGTTCTGTTTTCCCCCTGAT
>CAZTFF010000003.1:26892-43300 GCA_964612485.1 uncultured Caldilineaceae bacterium | reverse complement strand
CCTCCCTGGGCCAGACGCGTTCTGTTTTCCCCCTGATGACGCCTGAGTTTGCCAGGCCATTATACGGCATCCGGCTGACTCTTGGCAAACGCTTCTATACATGACCGCCGACGACCGGCTACAGAAAACCGTAGTGAATTGGTCGTCAGTCTTTGGATGTTTGGTTAAGCAAGTTTTGCCATAAAAAGAGCCGGACACCTATGCGATGTCCGGCTCTTTGCCTAAACAGTACAAGACCAGGAATCAAAGTTCTTTGAGCAATCCCGTCCGTTCGTTAAATTCATCGATCAACGCGTCCATTTCATCTACGTGGCCGTGGAGTCCGGTCCAATACGCATCATCATACCACTGGGTCTGGATTTCTTCGTAGGTTTTGCCCTGCTGTTCTACCCAGGTGTAGTATTTGAGATTATGCACCCGCTTGCGGTCGTAGTAGGTCAACTCCTGCATATAATCCAGTGTTTGGCCCAGCAGGTAGCGATGATACGCGCCCGCTGCGTCAACCTCGGTGAATTCGCCGCGTTCGGCGGTCAGTTCGGTCAGGCGGCTCTGGTACATTTCCATCGAATCGGTCAGCACCGTCATCACCACGTCGTTTTCGTCCAGTTCGTAATATTTGGCAAATTTAATGGCCGATAACAGGTTGGACACACAGGAAATTCCCAGCCACTCCAGTTTCTCAATCAAATCGTCCGGCACGCCTTGCCGGGCCAGGTATTGTTTGCCCGCCGGTTCGTTGAACAGGCGAATAAGGCTGATGGGCGCTTCGTCGTCAATGGCCATCACCATGTCTGTATTTTTGACGTTGTGGATCCAGGGTACGTGTTTGTCGCCGATGCCTTCGATGCGGTGCTCGCCAAAACCGTTCAGCAGCAGCGTGGGGCATTGGACGGCTTCGCTGGCGGCGATTTTACTATCGGGGAACTGCTCTTTGAGATAATCGCCGCAGGCAATGGTGCCGCCGGAGCCGGTGGCCGAGATCAGGCCGCGATAGCGGTCGTTTGGCCTCATGATTTTTTCCAGCACTTCCATCATCGCCGGGCCGGTGATTTCGTAGTGCCACAGGTAGTTGCCAAATTCATCAAACTGGTTGAAGATCACCAGGTCTTCGCCGGAGCGGCGTAGTTCCCAGCATTTATCAAAAATCTCTTTGACATTGCTCTCGCTGCCCGGCGTTTTGATGGTTTCCCCGGCCACGCTGGCCAGCCAATCAAACCGCTCCTGGCTCATGCCTTCGGGCAAAATGGCGATGGACTCGCAGGCCAGCAGCGAAGAATCGTACGCCCCGCCCCGGCAGTAGTTGCCGGTGGAAGGCCACACGGCTTTCTGGCTGGTCGGGTCAAATTGGCCGGTAACCAGACGCGGCACCAGGCAGCCAAAGGCCGCCCCCACTTTGTGCGCGCCCGTGGGGAACCATTTGCCAACCGGGGCCACAATTCGGGCCTCTACGCCGGTCAGTTCTTTGGGAAATTCCAAAAAATTGACCTCGCCAAAGCCGCCGCCGCTGGGCGCCGGCTCGTTGTGCCAGGTGATGCGGAACAAGTTGAGCGGGTTGACGTCCCACAAACCCACATTCTTGAGTTTGGCTTTGATAGCATCGGGGATGAGGGCGGGATTGCGCTGCTGTTTGAAGGTGGGGATGATGATGTTGCGCTCTCGCGCCCGCTGCACGGCTCTTGCCAACGGTTCCTGATAAAGGGTTAAATCGATCATGGTTTTGCTCCTTGGTAAATAGAGATTAGAGATTGGAGATTTGGAAAACTGTCAATCTCCAATTTTTTAATCTCTCGAAGTATTTTCGTGGTTCTAATCTTTCCAACTTGCTACAATATTCTGTAAATCGTCTATCTCCGGCGCAATGCGGTAGGGGGTGGTTCCTACCTGCTCTACCGACTTCATCGCGCTGGCAATATCCTTCAGGCCGTTGCCGGTGTTGAGTACTACAATCTTCTCCTCCGGCGATACCAGTTCATTGTTGACGGCTTTGACCAGCCCGGCCAGGGCAGTGGCCCCCGCCGGCTCGGCAAAAACGCCGCAGCCACGGGCCAGGGTGGGGATCGCTTCCAGAATTTCGTCGTCGCTTACAGAAATGTAAGCGCCGTTTGTTTCCTTCACGGCGGCCATCGCTTTGATGCGGTCACGGGGCAGGCCGGCGCTGATGCTGTCGGCCACAGTTTGGGCTTTGATGGGGGCTTTGGAGAGAACATCCTCATCATTTTCCCAGGCCTGGGTCATAAAATTGCTGCCGTCGGCCTGGATGCCCATCAGCCTGGGCATCTGGTCGATCCAGCCCAGGGCCAGCAAATCTTTCAGCCCTTTGTGCAGCCCGCCGATGATACAGCCGTCGCCCACGCTCACAAAAATGCGGTCGGGCGCTTTCCAGCCCAACTGCTCGCAAATTTCAAAGCTGGCCGTCTTTTTGCCCTCGCTCATGTAGGGGTTGTAGCCGGTGTTGCGATTGTACCAGTTGTATTCGCGGGCTGCTTCCAGGCACAGATCAAAAGCATCATCATAGGTGCCTTTAACCAGCATCACTTGAGAACCAAAAACCAGCAGTTGGGCAATTTTCGCTTCGGGCGCGCTTTCCGGCACAAAAATAACGTTGGGTTGTTTGACGCTGGCGCACAGGCCGCTCAGCGCGGCTGCCGCGTTGCCGGTGCTGGCCGTGGTTACCATCTCTGCGCCTTTTTCCTGCGCCTTCACCACGGCAATGGCGCTGGCCCGGTCTTTGAACGAGGCTGTGGGCAGGCGGCCATCGTCTTTAACCCACAGGTTTTTCAACCCCAAATCCGCCGCCAGCCGTTGGATTTTGTAGAGCGGCGTCCAGCCCACAGAAAGCGGCGGCACCGGCGTATCCCGGTTAACCGGCAGCAATTGTTTGTAGCGCCAGATAGTATAATCGGTGGAGTGAAAAAGATCGCCGGGGCTGAGTCGGCGTTCGATCAGGTCGTAATCGTACTGTACATCCAAAATGCCCTCAGCACCGTGATCGGGGCAAACGTAATCAACCTCATCCGGGCTGTACTCTTTGCCGCAGATGACGCATTTTAGGCTTAAAACGTGTTCCATGGTTTGTTATCCGTTTCTAATCTGTCACAGCGTATGATCCGTAGTGTGTGGTGCGTAAAACGTGACACCTGGCATTTGACACCCTAATCATGGGTAATATGCGTGCCGGTTTCTCCGGCCAGCGCCCGCTCCAGGTTATCGGGATTGGAGATGACGGCCCGTTGGCCGCCGTTTTCCAAAAACTCGATGCAGGCCTGAATTTTGGGCGCCATGCTGCCTTTGGCAAAGTGGGTGCCTTCGGCCAGGTATTGTTTGGCCTCGGAGACGGTCATGTGATCGAGCCACTGCTGGTTGGGGTTGCCAAAATTCAGGGCCACTTTTTCTACCGCCGTGCTGATGATGAAAAAATCCGCGCCAATCGATTGAGCCAGCAGCGAGGCGGCAAAATCTTTGTCGATGACCGCCGGGACGCCGCGCAAATTGCCTTCCACATCGGGGATAACGGGGATACCGCCGCCGCCGCCGGCAATCACTACAAAACCGGCCTGAACCAATTCTTTGATGGCCTCATCTTCCACAATCCGTATGGGCCGGGGCGAGGCCACCACCCGCCGCCACCCGCGTCCGGCATCTTCCACTACATCCCAGCCGTCTTTCACCTGCCGAACCCGGGCCTGATCTTCATCCATAAACGATCCAATGGGTTTGCTGGGATTCAGAAAGGCGGGGTCTTTGGGGTCTACTTCTACCTGGGTGACGATGGTGGCGGCGTGTTTTTTGATGTTGTAGAGCCGGAATTCATTGTAGAGATTTTGCTGCAAGGCGTAGCCAATTGCGCCCTGGGTATCGGCCACAATGGCGTCCATCGGCACCTCGTGGAGTTCATGGGCGGCCAGTTCTGAACGACGCAAAATAAAGCCCACCTGTGGGCCGTTGCCGTGACCAATCACCACATTCCACCCCTCTTTGATCATCGCCACAATGTGATCGCACGTTTCCTGGGCTGCCACATATTGATCTCGCACGCTTTGATGCAGTTTGTCTTTTATCAGCGAATTGCCGCCAATGGCGACCATTGCAACTTTTTGGCTCATAGAAGGAGTCTCCTGTTCAGCGTAGCAGAGGAGCAAGTAACAGGGTAGCATATTTTGTGCTATTCTGTTCCCTATTACTTTGTTACCTGCTACTTTGCTACTTTGCTACTTTGTTCTACCTCATGGTTAGCGCCATCACCGATTTTTGCGCGTGCAGGCGGTTCTCGGCCTGGTCAAATACCACCGAGTGCGGCCCGTCGATAACGCCGTCGGTCACTTCAATATTGCGGTCGGCGGGGAGGGGGTGCATGTAAATAGCGTCTTCGTTGGCCATAGCTAGGCGGCGCTCGTCGGCAATCCAATCTTTGTATTGATCGATCAGGCGCTTGTCTTCGGCGGGATCGGTGGTGGTCAGCATTGGCCCCCAGCTTTTGGCGTAGACGATGTCGGAATCTTTCATGCCGGCGTCAAAATCGTCCATAATTTCAAAACTGCTGTGATGTTTTTTGGCGTTTTCCTGGGCCTGATCAACGATATCGGGCATCAGTTTGAACTCCGGCGGGTGAACCAGTCGCACGTTCATGCCGTAGCGCGTCATCAACAAAATGAGGCTTTGCGGCACGCTCATCGGTTTGGAGTAGCTGGAGGCGTAGGCCCAACTTATGGTGATGGTTTTGCCGCGCGGATCGCCTTTTTTCTCGATGATGGTTTGCAGGTCGGCCAGAATTTGAAAGGGGTGGTAAATTTCGCACTGCATGTTCAACACCGGCGTGCGGCTGGCCTCGGCCACCCAGCGAATGTACTGGTTGCCAACGTCCCAATCGCAGTGGCGGATGGCGATGCCGTCGTTATAGCGGCCCAAAATCTCGCCAATTTCGCGGGTCGTATCGCCGTGGGCCACCTGGGTGGTTTTGCTGTCGATGAATTGAGCGTGGCCGCCCAATTGGGCCATCCCCGCCTCAAACGAGGCGCGGGTGCGGGTGCTGGAAAAGAAAAAGAGCATGGCCAGCACTTTATCGCGCAAATAGGCGTGCGGTTCGCCCAACGCGCGTTTGCGTTTGAGATCAAACGCCACATCAACAATGGTATCAATCTCTTCTCTGGTAAATTCCTGGGTCGTGATCATATCACGCCCGCGTAAATCAGTTTGCATTATTGTCTCCTGTTCGAGATTGGAGATTGGAGATTAGTCAACAATCTCCAATCTCTAATCCTCAATTTTCATTACTATTCCATCGCGCCCAAAACCAGGGCCAGCAGCGCCATACGCATCACCACGCCGTTGAAGGCTTCCTGCCAGTAGCGGGACCAGCGAGTGATGTCTACATCCACCGGGATTTCGTCCATGCGCGGCAGCGAGTGCAGCAGAATGGCGTCGGATTTGGCTTTGGTGGTCAGCAGTTCGCGGGTGATCTTGTAGTTGGCCGGGGTCAGCCCCACGTCGGCGCCGCGCTCATCGCGGGCTTTGGTGTAGTCGGGCTGCACCACAGGTTCAACCAGAATGACGTCGGCGTCGGCAATAGCCTGTTCTACGTGCTCCACTTCTTTGAAGTTGAGACTGTACTGTTCCAACTCGGCCTTGAATTCGTCGGTTAACGACATATCCGGCGGGGAGACAAAGGTGATGGGGCAGTCGAACTGGGTCAGGCCATAGGCCAGCGAGTGCATGGTGCGCATCCGCATATCGCCCACCGCCAGCCACTTCAAGCCGTCCAGATGGCCCTTTTCGCGCTGCACGGTATAGAGATCGGTCAGGATTTGGGTGGGGTGTTCGCCCCAGCCGTCGCCGCCGTTGATAATGGGAATCGAGGCCCATTTGGCCGCTTCCTGCGGCGCGCCTTGCTGGAAGTGACGCATCACCACCACATCACCGTAATATTCCAGCATTTTGATGGTGTCTTTGATGCTTTCCTGGTAAAAATCGCCGGCGCGGGTCATTTTGGGGTCGGAAAAGCCGGTCACGTGCCCGCCCAGGCGGTGCATGGCGGATTCGTGGGCCAGCCGGGTGCGGGTGCTGGGCTGGTAAAAGGCCGTGACCAATGTTTTTTCAGAGAGTAGATCGGTGTTTTGGCGATTTTCGGCGTAGGGCCGGAGTTCTTCGGCTACGTCAAAAACCCGTTCAAATTCGTGTCGTTCAAAATCTTTCAGAGACAAAATGTCTCGACCTAAAAAGCTGCGCATAGTAAAAAACCTCCTGAATTAATGGACATTTGATAATTTTTTCTGATCGCGTTTGATAGCAATCAGAGCATGGCGTATTCTATATTGCAAAATCCCTACGGCACTGCTTCTCGCCGGATGAGTCGCAGCCGCAGTAAATCATCTCTAAAATAGGAGTTGGCTTTGATGACCGGCGCGTTGTCCTGGTTGTAGCCCACTTCATCAAAGGCTAAAATCGGCGATCTTTGTTTGGGTAGTTCCAGCGCATCGACCAACCATTTGGGGGCCAGCAGCGGCACAATCTCGCTGAGGTAATACGTCAGGTGCTGCTGGCAGAAGTTTGATAAAAATTTGTAGATGGGTTGACAAAAATCAGCCTCCTGGTAGGGTTGGGCGATGAGGGCGGTTGGAATATGGTTGACGGTCAGCGTGACCGGGCTGTCGTCGGCCAAAAACAGTTTTTTGACGACCAACACGGTCTCGCCCGGTTCGATAGCCAGCGCCTCAACCATCGTATCCGTTGCTGTTTTTTCTTCCAGGCTGATGATGCGGGTGCTGGGCGCGTACCCGTGCGCCTTGAGCATGGCCTCGTAGGTCCAAATTTCTTCCAGGCGCGTTTTGATCTGCAAGCCGGCATCATTCACAAACGTGCCCGCCCCCTGCTTGCGAAAAATGAAACCTTCGTGTTCCAGCCGGCTCAAGGCATCGCGAACGGTGGTGCGGCTCACGCCCAACTCATCGGCCAAAACAATTTCGGAGGGGATGCGGCCTTCTTCAAACTCATCATTTAAGATGCGTTCTTTAATATAAGCTTTAGCCTGTTCCGTAAGCGAAGGGTTTCTTTTGAGCATAAAATTTTAGAATGATGATATGGTGGTATAGTTGTATGACAAATTTTATCTTACACCTGAAACCGAGAATTGTCAAACGGTCTTGCGCAACCTGACAGGTTTGGCTTTGAATTTGGAATTGCAGGCGCGTTTCGGAAGCTGTTACTTTTCAATTTGGCCGGCGGATGCTATCATAATCAACTGTGACTCATTTGCCCGAAATCCCACTCCAAAATATTGCTCAGATTCGTCTCCGTTTGCTGGATTGGTACCGCCGCCACCGGCGCAGCCTGCCCTGGCGCGGCGAAACATCGCCTTATCGTATCTGGGTATCCGAGGTGATGTTGCAGCAAACTCAGGTGGCCACGGTGATTCCCTATTATCACCGGTTTTTGGCGCGTTTCCCATCGGTGCAAGCGTTGGCCGCCGCTTCGTTGGCGGATGCGCTCAAGCAGTGGGAAGGGTTGGGCTATTACGCCCGCGCCCGCAACCTGCACAAAGCCGCCCGTGAACTTGTTGAAAATTATGAGGGACAGTTTCCGGAAACCTACGCCGAATTGCGCCAACTCCCCGGCTTTGGCGATTACACCGCCGGCGCTGTGGCAGCGATTGCTTTTGGCCAGGCTGTTCCGGCAATAGATGGCAATGTGAGGCGGGTTCTGGCCCGGCTGTTTGCCATTGAGGAGGATGTTCGGCGCGGAGAAGGCGCGCGGCACATCAAACAGATTGCCACAGCCCTGGTTGATCCCGATTGCCCCGGCGATTGGGCGCAGGCATTAATGGAACTGGGGGCCATCATTTGCACACCCCAAACCCCCAACTGCGAGCGCTGCCCCTTAAACCCGATGTGCCAGGCGCACCTGCAAGGAATCGCGCGGCAGCTTCCCATCAAACCGGCGCCTAAAAAATTGCCCCATTTTGATGTGACCGCCGCCGTTATCCGTCAGGATGATCATATTTTGATCGCCCAACGTCCATTGGAAGGTATGTTGGGCGGCTTGTGGGAATTCCCCGGCGGCAAACAAGAAGCGGGGGAAACACTGGACGAATGTTTGCGGCGCGAGATCAAAGAAGAATTGGGGATTGAGATTGAAGTAGGGCCGCGCGTCACCGTGGTCAAGCACGGTTATACCCACTTTAAAATCACGCTCCACGCCTTTGAGTGCCGGCTGCTTCAGGGCGAACCGCAGGCCATCGGCGTGGCCGATTGGTGCTGGACAACATTGAACGAGATAGAATCATTTGCTTTCCCCCGCACCGATTTGCAGATCATCGAGGCGCTCAAAAATAAAAAATCCCCGCACCGGCCGGCCCAATCCGGCCCCATGGCGGGGACTACACTTTGATCTTTATGGCTTCAGGAAATATGTACCTGTTCCCAGGGTTTGGGCTGTTTCTGATTTTTTTCCAGCACATACTCCCTGTGTTTAATGAGCACGCTTTTCACGGTTTGCAGCAGTAACGCCGGCGAAAACGGCTTGCCAAGGTAAGCCTCAATCGAGTTGTAATCCGGCTCAGAAATTTGCAGCATCCGTTTCTGGTCGATGGAATTGACCTTGGCCGAAATTACCACCACCGGTATTTTTTCCAGCTTGGGGTGGCGGCGCGCGCGGCGCAGCAGTTCAAACCCGTCCAATTCCGGCATCATCAGGTCCAGAATCAATAAATCCGGTAATTCCGACAGCGCCAAGGACAATCCCTCTTTGGCGTCGGCGGCGCGGATCAACCGAAACCCGGCCGGCTCCAACGAGAGACGGATCAAGTTCAAAATATCCTGGTGATCGTCAATGGCCAATATTTTAATTTCGTCGGGCCACAAATTTCTCGTTGGCATGATTTCACTACGCTGTGTGTAATTTGTTAGAAATATTAAGACGCGCTTACTCTACAGTCTGACAACGGAAAAAAAAGATACGGGTTGTTGATGCGCTTCTTAAGAATAACATAAAATTCTAACCATGACAAACTCTTTTGGCTTCAACGGTTGTGTGGTATAATTTTTGGACGCGAATTGTAAATATTTCGAACTGTGGAGAATTTTTATGACATTATTGGGCGCGCATTTATCAACCTCGGGCGGCGTGGATACCGCCTTTGACCGGGCCGAGTCCCTCAACTGCACCGCTTTCCAAATTTTCACTAAATCCAACCGGCAGTGGAAAGCCGGCCCGCTGAAGCCCGATTCCATTGAACGCTACCACCAACGTCAGGCGGAAACCGGCATTTCTCCGGTAATCTGCCACGCCAGCTATCTGCTCAACCTGGGCACGCCCGATGACACGCTGTGGCAAAAATCTATGGATGCCCTGGTGGTGGAACTGGAGCGGTGCGAGCAGTTGAAAATTCCCTACCTGGTACTGCACCCCGGCGCGCACGTAAAAAGCGGGGTAGAAGCCGGCCTTGCCCGCGTGATTGAAGCGCTGGATAAAGTGCATGAGCTTTTGCCTGATCACCAGGTCAAAATTGCTCTGGAAATTACCGCCGGGCAGGGCACGGTGTTGGGATCAACCTTTGAAGAAATTGCCCATCTGTTGGATGGGTGTTCCCAAAGCAACCGGCTGGCCGTCTGCTTTGATACCTGCCACGCCCTGGCCGCCGGATACGAGTTCCGCACGCCGGAAAGCTACCAGACGATGATCGATGCGTTTGATCGGGTGATCGGCCTGGGCCGGCTCAAAGTTGTCCATTTCAACGATTCGGAAAAAGATTTAGACAGCCACGTGGACCGCCACGCCCATATTGGCGAAGGCTGCATTGGCCTGGAACCGTTTGGCTATTTTCTGAATGATTCCCGTTTCACGCGCATCCCTTTCCTGCTGGAAACACCCAAAGACAACGACCCCGAAGATGATATTCGCAACCTGGCAAAGCTGCGGGGGTTGATCCAGTAGACGGTTTTTTGAGCAGCCTGTTTTGACGAATAAATTCAAGCGGTTTATAATTTTTTCATCTGTACCATTATTGTAGCCCCACCTTGCGCGCGGGGAATCCAACTTCATAATCGATTTTTTTGATGGGTGTACTTTTTCAAAAAGTATGCCCTATTTTATTACCCGAAAGATGATTTGATTCCGATGAGAGTACTTGCTCCTGCCGTCGACAAACTTGGTTGGCGTCGTCAACAACAACAGAAACCCATTTCACACGTGCAGGCCGTTAATTTTATCCACCTGTATTGGGATATGGCCTGGTTTGGTATTGTTTTTGGCAGTACGATGTCGTTTCTGCCGGTATTTGCTACCCGGCTGGGCGCAACCGGCTGGCAAATTGGATTATTGAACGCCCTGCCCGCCCTGGTGAGCGTTGTTTTCACGCTTCCGGCCGGGCGCTGGGTAGAGGGCCGTCCCCTCAACAAAGTGTTAAAATCCACCGTTTTGGCCCAGCGGTTGGGTTTTGTATTACTTCTGCCGCTGCCTTTTGTGTTATCGGCGGCATGGCAAATTTGGGCCGTGATTTGGCTCACCTTGTTGATGGCCATTCCCGGCACCGCGCTGGTTATCGGCTTCAACGCCATGCTGGCTGCTACCGTCGCGCCGGATTATCGCGGTATGGTGGTTGGACGACGGAATGCGATGTTTGCCGGCGCGATCATGCTTTCCTTTTTATTGAGCGGCGCGCTTCTCGATTGGCTACCCTTTGCCTGGGGATATTTTGTGGTTTTCGGCCTGGGCGCGATCGGCGGTATGATGAGTGCCTATCACTTGCTGGCCATCAAAATACCGGACACGCCGCTGCAATTTCAAGGCCGGCCACTCTCGGACCGCGCCCAACCGGGCCGTTTTGTGGTTATTGGCGGCGGCATCCCCCAGCGTCTAACAATTGGGCTGCGCATGTTGATCCACTGGCGGCCCCAACTTGATTCATTTCGAGCCATTTCTTCGGCCTTCTGGTGGGCAATGCTGGCTTATTTTGCATTTCACTTTGCCCAACTTATGCCGGGGCCGTTGTTCCCGCTCTTCTGGGTGCGGGAAGCCAACCTCACCGATGGGCAAATCGGCTGGGTCAACGCCATCTTTTACCTGACCATGCTACTGGTTGCTCCGCTGCTGGCTCCGCTGGCTAAACGGTTGGGCAATTACCGCCTGAATGTGGTGGGCGCTGTATTTTTGTCAACCTATCCGTTGTTGACCGCTCTCAGCACCGATATGACCCTGTTGCTGGCAGCCGGCGTGGTTGGCGGGATTACCTGGGCCATTTTAAGCGGCGCGCTGTACAACCGGCTGTTAGAGATCATTCCCGATGACAACCGCCCGGCCCATCTGGCTGTGTATAATCTGGCCTTGAATATTGCGATGTTATTGGGTACAATGATGGGGCCGCTGCTGGCCGATGTTGTTGGCCTGCGCGAGATTTTGTTGGCCACGGTTGCGCTTCGGGTGGTAAGCGGGCTGGCGCTGGCGCGATGGGGATAACGGTTTTTTATGCAATTACTCACAGAGAAATGTACGGGGTGCGGCTACTGCGTGCTGGCCTGCCCGTATGATGCGCTGGTCAGCGACGGCTGGGCCAGGCTGCTGCCCGAAAAATGCACCGATTGTAACCTCTGCGTTTACGCCTGCCCCACCGGCTGCTTTGTGCCCGATGTGCCGCTCAAGCCCTACGCTCCTGTAATCAAAGACCAGTATGACGTGGTCATCATTGGCAGCGGCATCGGCGGGTTGATGGCCGGAGCCGCGCTGGCCCAGGCCGGACAATCGATGGCTGTGTTTGAAAAATTGAGCTTCCCCGGTGGTCGCTACACCGAGTTGAAGTATCGGGGCGCTGCCGTAACCACCGGCGCGTGGACCAACCTTGGCCCCCGTAGCCACATTGGCCGTTTCCTGCTGGATTTGGGCCTTGAGCTGGATTACGTTTCTATAGAAGACGCCGGCCTGGCCGAGCAGTACGCTCTCCGTTTTCCTGATGGCCGCCATTATGCCGGCCTGTTTGATCTGTTGACGTCCCCCGCCCGCAAAGCCTGGCTCAAAGCCGTCATCGGGGGGCGTAAAAAGCTGGCCGAGCTTGAAACCATTTCTACTGCTGAGTACATTGCCCAATTCAGTACCGATCCCGACCTGCTCGCCGCTGTGGACGCCATTGCCGCCACCGCTTCCGGCGTGAGCAGCCACCGCATGCCGGCCAGCGAATACATCCAGATCACGCTAGATGGCCGGGAAGCTGGCCGCCAATTTGCCATGCCCCGGGGCGGTGTGCGGCGCATCATCCAAGCCTTAACCCGCGCGCTCCGCCGGGCCGGGGGAGAGTTGTTTGTCCGCTCGCCGGTCAAAAAAATAGTGCTTGACGATGGCCGGGTGGCAGGTATTGAGTTGGAAAACGGACGTCGGGTTCGCAGCCGGGTGGTGGTTCACAACGCCGGGCCGGACGCGTTTCTCAAGCTGGCGGGGGCCGACAACTTGCCGCAGGATTATATCGATAAATTGGTCAACCTCAAAGGCGTTGCGTGCGCCGCTCTTTTCTGCGCCACCCGGGAGCCATTGTTCACCGAGGCGCCCATCACCATGACGCCCAACTGCCGGCGGGTGGTGGGTGTCTTTTCGCCCACGGTTCTCGATCCGGTGCTTTCCTCAAACGGCCACTACCTTTTTGATGCCTTTTTCCCGCTGCAAAGCGATGACCGCGCCTCTGAACTGGAGCTGGCCCGGGCCGATCTGCGCGAACTTTTTCCCAATTTTGACCAGTTGGTAGAATGGACCGTGCCGATGTTTTTCACCGACGCGTGGCCCGGCACCGAATCGGGCCAGGTGATAGGGCAAACCGGTCTCCACCGGCTGGATGTGACCACCCCGCTCCAGAATTGTTATCTGGTAGGCATGGATGTGCAAGGCTCCGGCGTGGCCGGCGATCTGATTCCGCTGGGCGTGTGGCAGGTGTTGGAACATCTCCAGCGCTAGTTTGAAAAAGCGGAGCAGTAGGTTTATAATATCCCTCGCATCAACAATTCAAATGCAAACTTGTAAAGGCGCAGCTTGATTCTTGTGATCGCTGCGTCATTTTATTTCATTATCTCACAAAGGATTCAACCATGTCACACACTCACACCCACGCTATTCGTTCCAGCCGTTTGATCAAACAGTCCCCGGTTTATTATGGCTGGGTGATTCTCCTGATGGGAACGCTGGGCATGATCATGACCGCGCCCGGCCAAACCTACGCCGTCTCCATTTTTATCGAGCATTTTATTGCAGATTTAGGCATCAGCCGTTCTTTGGTGAGCAGCCTGTATACTATGGGCACGCTGGTGGGTAGTTTTGTTCTGCCGCTGGTCGGACGTCAAATCGATCATCGCGGTCCCAGAGTGGTGATGACGTTGATTGCCCTGTTTTTTGGGATTGCCTGCATTTATATGGGTTTTGTGGCCAATGCCGTGATGTTGGGATTAGGCTTCATTTTTATCCGCATGTTGGGCCAGGGAAGTTTGGGGCTGGTCAGCAACAACGCCATCAACCAGTGGTGGGTGCGCCGCCGGGGCACAATGATCGGGCTGTCCGGGCTGATGGTATCGCTGCTGGGTATTGGGGGCTTTCCGGGCTTGATCAACTGGTTGATCCCCATTTACGGCTGGCGAACCACCTATATGTTACTGGGCATGCTGCTGTTGGTTGGCTTTGCCCCCCTGGTTTTGACCCTGGTGCGCGACCAGCCGGAACATTACGGATTGCAGCCGGATGGTTTTGTGCTGCCGTCAACGGAAGACAGTGTCACCAAGATTGGTATCAGCGAGGAAAATTGGACCCTGGCCGAGGCCCGGCGCACGCCGGCATTTTGGGTTATGAGCCTGGGTATCGCCTCGATTGCCATGTTGGGAACCGGCTTGTTTTTTCATATGGTCAGTATTTTCAAGGATAACGGCCTGGATGCAACCACCGCGGCCTGGGTGTATGTGCCTATCGCGCTGACCACCGCCGTGGTGAATGTTGGCGGCGGTGTGCTGGTGGATAGAATCGCGGTCCGGTTTTTGTTGGCGGCGGCGCTGTTGCTGCAAACAAGCTCGCTACTGCTGGCCCAATTTTTGCAGGGAACGGAAACAGCGTTTGTGTACGGCATGATTCTGGGCGCTACCACCGGCTTGATGGGCTTGATCAATGGCGTGGGTTGGGCCAAATATTACGGCCGTAAATATTTGGGGAGCATTACCGGCGTCACGTCTACCATTTTGATTATTGGAGCCGCGCTGGGGCCGATGCCGTTGGGCATTGCCCGGGATTGGATGGGCAATTACAACGCCGTGCTTACCCTGTGCGCGCTGATTCCTTTTAGTTTGGGGCTGGCCGGCCTTTTTGTGGGGCGTCCGAAAAAAGGTGAAAAAGCGTAACTATTTTGGCAGCATCCTTCGAGGTTTAATCGATAGAAAGTACACTGACTTGTTTGAGCCGTTTTGATCGCGCCGAGCGGGTTTCCCAGGCCTGGACAAAAGCCAGCCCGGCAATGTAGCTATATCCGCCCGTATACATCGCCAGCCACAGGATCAGCCACCACATACCTTGCATCATCACCCAGCCGAGTAAGCCCACGGCGTAAAGGGCCAGCGCCAGTTCAATCCACACTGCCGGATCGCGGGGCAGGGCGTAGGTGCTGGTCTGCCACTGCCGGGTTTGGCCGGTAACGGCAAATTTGGGCGTGCGTTTGAAATCGCTTTGAATTTTGAATACGGCTTCAAATACGGCGCGGCTGTTATTGAAAGACAGCCCGGTGCCCAGGCCGATCAATAGCGCCAGCCGGCCCAGGCGGCTCGGCAGCGTCGGCGCAGTTCCACTTCGGCGCATGGCGGTCCAGTAGAGCAGCGGCGGGCCGATAGCGCTGGTAACAAAAACAGTAGACGGTAAGAATCCGCTTTCTGAGAGGGCCATCGGCAGCGTGAGAAACAGGTTCAACAACATCAAAGGGTGAACAGCATAGTTGCTCAAATGGATGGTACCCATCAGTTTTACCCACAGGGGTTGCTGAACCTGCCACAGTTTTTTCATCAATTTGAGAGCGGTTTGAATACTGCCCTTGGCCCAGCGGAATTGCTGCCGCTTGAAAGCGTTGAGCTGTACCGGCAGTTCGGCGGGCACGACCACGCGGGGCAGGTAGGCGATGCGCCAGCCGCGAAATTGCGCCCGGTAGCTCAGATCCAAATCCTCGGTCAGGGTGTCTCCCTGCCAGCCGCCGGCGTCCTCCATGCAGGCGCGTCGCCACACGCCGGCGGTGCCGTTGAAATTAAGAAAAGCTTTCACTGTATGCCGCGCCGTTTGTTCCACAATAAAATGGCCGTCGATGCCCAGGGCCTGCGCCTGAGTCAATCGGGAGGAATCCGGATTCACGTGCCCCCAGCGGGTTTGTACGCAGCCTACGCGGGCGTCGCTGAAGTGGGGAATGGTGTTTTGCAAAAAATCGGGAGGAGGGATGAAATCGGCATCAAAAATTGCCACAAATTCGCTGCTGGCCGAGGCCAGCCCGTATTGCAGCGCGCCGGCCTTGAACCCGGTCCGGTCGGGCCGGCGGATGTGTTCGATGAGTGGCCCCTTGGCGGCCCGGTAGCGGGCAATGACCTCGGTGATGATCTGGCGGGTATCGTCGGTGGAGTCATCTAAAATCTGTATTTGCAGACGATCCGCCGGCCACTTTAGTTGGGTGACGGCGTTGATCAGCCGTTTGACCACGTGCCGCTCGTTATAAACGGGCAATTGCACGGTTACGGAGGGAACTTCGTTTTCCGGTGTATCATCAGATTGCTTGAATTGGGGAGTATAGCGGCTCGACAGCCAGGTGAGCAGCAGGCTGTTGAAGCCGTATATTGCCAGCAGCGCGGCGCTGAACAGGTAAAGTATTTCAAAGATCAGCATCAGAAGGTCTCCCCGGAAGGCATCGTACAGGTTTCTATAAATTTACCACAAAAATGGCATTGGCGGTTTGCCTCGTTTTTTGAACAGCAGCGCGTCGATTCCCAGCGCCCGGCCCGATTGGGCCAGCCCCACCACCACCGCCGCCGCCGTAAGCAGTACATAGGTCCAAATCCACTCGCCGGTGTTGGGGTTCAGGTACGACATCAACAAATTGAGAAAGAAAAAGGCCGCCCCAATAGACGCCACAGGGGTGAAAACGCCCAGCAGCAGGGCCAGCCCCATCCCCAGTTCGGTGATCATTTGAAATGGGCCAAATACAGACGCCATGGGCACAATGACGCCGGTCAGAAAGGCCCCGTAAAAGCCAATAGGATGCCCGTCGGCCAGCCAGTTGATGAAATTGGCAAAGTTCTCGCCCTGGTACAGCCCCTTTTGCAGATTTTCCCACCAGGTGACCAGAAAAATAATTCCCAAAACAACCCGCAAAATAACAACAATTTGTCTGAGGCGTTGCGCTTCGTTGGCTGTGGTCATGATGAAAAGCTCCTTT
>CAZTFF010000003.1:0-26792 GCA_964612485.1 uncultured Caldilineaceae bacterium | reverse complement strand
AATTTGTCTGAGGCGTTGCGCTTCGTTGGCTGTGGTCATGATGAAAAGCTCCTTTCCATCAGGCCGCGGCCTTCGGCGGGGGCAAAAGTGGGCGGCAATTTCCAGCGCAGCGAGAGCAGCCACATCAGGCCGATCAAGGTCCGCGCCCCCGAGAGCGCCGGCGGGAAAAGTCTATCCAGGTGTTGAAGTTGGTTCAAAAGTTTGTTGAGCATGTTCCGTTCCTTGTAATTCTTGACGCGTTGTGGGGCTGTATCTTACCGGATCGGCAAAAATTCTCAGCGGGCGTAGCGCACGGTAACGCCAAAAATATAGTAGGCGGCTAAAATTGTGCCTTTAACCGTGCCGCTAATTTTCGATTGACCCGCATACCGCCGGTGCCAGCTCACCGGCACTTCCACTACCCGCGCCCGGCGGCGGATGGCCTTGACCGTCATTTCGGTGGGCCAGCCAAACGTCATCTCTTGCATTTGCAGCGATTCCAGCAGCTCGCGCCGGATGGCGCGGTACGGCCCCAGGTCGGTCAGGGTGAGGCCGTAGAGCGAAGCCATTAACCGGGCCATCAACCAGTTGCCAAATCGCTGGTGCGGCGGCATGGCGCCGGCGGCAATGTCCCCCAATTCGCGGGAGCCGATCACCAGATCAGCCTGGGCGCTTTGGAGGGGCGCAACCAACGCCGGCAGTTCTTGCGGCAGGCAACTGTAATCACCATCCAGAAACACCAAGATGTCGGCCTCGGGTGCCGCTGTTGCGCCTGCCGCGCAGGCGTAGCCGTAACCGCGCCGGGCTTCGGCTACCACCCGCGCGCCGGCCTGTTGAGCGCGGCGGGCGGTTTGGTCGGTGGAGGCGTTGTCTACCACAATCACCTCGTCAACGGGCTGCTGCCGGGTTTCCTCCACCAGCGGGCCAATGGCGTCTTCTTCGTTGAGGGTAGGAATAATGGCGATTGTTTTCATGCGCTTGCTTCCTGAGAAAGAAACTGGGCCAAGAATTGCCGGGTGGAGGGGGCAATGTGTTGGCCGGCTTGTTCAAGTTCGACGGCGAGCCGCCGGACATCATCGATGGTGTCGATGTCGTACCAGCGGGGCAGCAGGGTGGTTGGAATGCCCGCTTCCCGGGCCAGGGTCAGGGTATCTTTTAGAACTCTATCGGTTGACATTTTGACTTCGCGTAGTAATTGTGATTGAAAACAAATTGAGCCAATCAAATAATAGCCGCCGTCTTCGCAGGGGCCCAGTACTACCTCGGCGTTATCAAGTTCGGCGAATGCCTGCCCGATATAATCGGGGGGCAGGGTGGGGCTGTCGCTGTTGGTGATGACCACGCGGTCAAAACCTTGGTTCAGGCAGTGGGTGAGCGCGTTATCCAGCCGCTCTCCCAGGGAGTTGCCGGTTTGGGGAATCAGTTTAAAATCCGGGGCGAGTTGTTGAAAATACGTCGCGGCTTCAACCGGCCCGTAATTGATGTAGCGTGTTACGTTTGGTACTTGCCGGGCGATGTTGAGCATATCGCGCAAAACACATTCATAAAATGCTGCCGCTTCCGGGGCGGAAAACGACGGCGAGAGGCGCGTTTTGGTTTGGCCGGGAGCCGGTTGTTTGGCAATGACAAGCAGGGCCTGGTTCATGCGTTTTTGTGTAACTCCTATGATTTATACTGTAAGCCAAAGATGTTAAGAGAATCTTAACCATTGGCGCGTAAGGTAAGTATAACACAAGGTGGGATGGCTTCAACTGTAAGCCGGCTCACAAAGAGGAGATTTTGATGACCATTATTTTAGCCATATTCAGCGGTTTAGGACTGGGTTATATTATCGAACGGGGCGATCTGTGTTTTCACAGCACGCTGCGAGGGCTGGTGCGAGTTCCCAAACAGCTTGATCTGTTTCGGGCCTATATTTTGGCCCTGCTGCGGGGCGAGTCGCTGCCCCGCTACCTGGGGCTGGCCGCCGGCGGTTTTTTGATGGGCATTGGCGCGGCTATTGCCGGCGGCTGTAATCTGGGCCATTCGTTGGTTGGCGTGCCGTTGTTATCGTTGGGAAGTATTACCACCACGGTGTCGATGTTGGTGGGGGTGTGGGCGGCAGATCGGGTGGCGCGATGGTATGGTTGACGTCGTTATTTGCAGAAATCAACAATCAACAATCAATTTATAATGCTTTTTTGATCGGCTCTTGATGTTTTTTCCAAAAAAAAATATCACCTGTGAGCGGTCGCCACGGGCCCAACGGATTACCGATGCGCTTGTTGTTCCGATGTCATTAACAATACACGCGAAATTTACGAAATGTTTGCCCTCCACAATCTTGTTTAGTGAGAAAAATAATGGAGTTGAAATATGGATTGGGTCATTGAGCAGGTTTTTACCCTCATTGGTTTAGGCGTATTACTGCTGCTGGTGGCAGCGGTAGCCGCCCCGTTGGAGTCGCTGGGCTGGTGGGCCGGCTGGACGGGCAAAGCGCCAAGCCTGGATGAAGTGGCGGAGGGAGAATTTGACGAGACAGAAACCATTGAAGCCCCGCCTCCGAAATATCTTGCAAGTGGCCGTTTCTGCCGACCCCCGTTACGGCCATTTACTCCTTGGGCGTGGCTCATGAGATTGCGCGTAGTTTGGCCCGGCACGGGTATCGGCTGGGCAGCCATAAACCCGTATTTTTGATTGGATTTAGCGGGGGCGGGCAGGTGTCGGTGGGCAGCACGCCCTACCTATCGCCCTTGATCGATGCGCCGGTTTATATTTTAAAAGTGAAGGTTACGTTTTACGATCCGCCTGCGGCACATACGCCGGGAGTTTTTGTTCCGCCATCACCGGCTCGATGCGGGCAAAGCGCTGCCGCCCATCCACCAGCGGAATGCTGGGCCAATCGTCGCCAATGAGCGGGCGGGCGTAGGCCACAAACTCATCGGTGACATCGGCGCCGCCGGGGGCGATCCAGGCCCGGGGCAGGGAACGCTCGGAATTGGCTACCAATTCCAACGGAACTTTGTCATAATAGACGTTGTAAATCGAACCGGGTTGGCGCAGAATAGTGGACATATAGCCGGAGCCTTCTTCGGCGGCAATCAGCGCCGCTTTTTGGCCCACTTTGTAGGCTTCTTCAATGTCTACCGTTGAGGCGTAGATCATGCTGTGCCGTTGGTCGGTGCCGGGTGTATTGCCTCGGGCCGCGCCTTTGGCGGCCAGTCCTACCTCATTCAGGTAGTTAACTACCACTTGCGATACGGTGGTGCCGCTGGCGCTGAACATCGTATGCCCAAAGGAATCTTTGCGCGCGCCAACATCGCCCACGTCAAAGCCTTCGCTGACCACCACTACCGCGCGGCCTCGCTCTTTCACCATATCGTTAACCTTGTCACCCAATTCTTCCAGGGTCAACCCCGATTCTTTCATAAAAATCAGCAAGGGCATTTCCCGATTGGGGTCGGCCAGGCGGGCGGCGGCGGGAATATAGCCGATTTTACGGCCCATGGCCTGGATCACCAGCACCGGGTCGGCGGGGCTGGAGCCTTTGTTTTCCTCATTGGCCGTCTGCACGTTCAAGGCCCAATACCGCGCCACCGAGCCGTAACCCGGCGTGTGGTCTATCAATTTGAACTCGCTGTCCCCTACATCATTGTCGATAGTTTTGGGCACGCCCGCGGCCACCAGATCGAGGCCCCGTTCGTGAGCCAGTTGGGCCACTTTGTGGGCCGTGTCCATCGAATCATTGCCGCCGTTGTAGAAAAAGTAGCCCACGTTGTGCGCTTTGAATACGTCAATGACCCGCTCAAAATCTTCCTGCTGGTGCGCTTTGAGTTTGTAGCGGCAGGTGCCAATCGATCCCGCCGCCGGGGTGGTACTCAACAGAGCAATCTCTTCGGCAGGTTGGGCCGATAGATCGATCAATTCTTCCTTCAATACGCCCTCGATACCGTGCAGGCCGGCGTACACCGCGCCAAACACATCCGGCATCGCCCGGCAGGTTTCCGCCACCCCCCGCAGCGAACTGTTGATAACAGGCGTGGGGCCGCCGGATTGGGCCACGACTACATTTTTGGGTTTTGTCATTGGGTGAATCTCCTTGTAAAAAATAACTTTGCATGTCACTCCGAGCGATAGCGAGGAGTCTCCTTCCTCAAGACCAAGGGGATTCTTCGCTTCGCTCAGAATGACAGTTGTCTCTTTTACGCCACGTAAGTGCCGGCGGTCACATCGCCGCCGCTGCCGGTCCAGTTGGTGTGGAAAAATTTGCCGCGCGGTTCGTCGATGCGCTCGTAGGTGTGCGCGCCAAAGTAATCGCGCTGGGCCTGGAGCAGGTTGGCCGGCAGCCGCTCGTTGCGGTAGCCGTCAAAAAAGGCCAGCGCGCTCGACATGGCCGGAACCGGTACGCCCATGCTCACCGCTTTGGCCACTACCCGCCGCCAGGCGGCCTGGGCCGATTCTACCTGCTCTTTGAAGTAGTCGTCCAGCAGCAGGTTGGTCAGATCGGGGTTGTGGTCAAAAGCTTCTTTGATCTTGCCCAGGAACACCGAGCGGATAATGCAGCCGCCGCGCCACATCAGGGCGATGCCGCCGTAGTTGAGGTTCCAGTTGTACTCTTCCGCCGCCGCGCGCAGCAGCATATAGCCCTGCGCGTAGGAGATGATCTTCGACGCGTACAGCGCCTCGCGGATATCGTCAACAAACGCTTTTTTGTCGCCGTCAAATTCGGGCGCGGGCCCGGACAGCACCTTGGAGGCCGCCACCCGCTCCTCTTTCAACGCCGACAGCGCGCGGGCGTAAACCGCCTCGCCAATCAGGGTCAGCGGAATGCCCATCTCCAAGGAGGAGATGCCGGTCCATTTGCCGGTGCCTTTCTGGCCGGCGGTGTCCAGGATTTTGTCAACCACATACTCGCCGTTTTCGTCCTGGTATCCCAAAATATCGCGGGTAATTTCGATAAGGTAGGAATCGAGTTTTCCCTCATTCCACTCGGCAAAGGTTTGGTGCATTTCGTCGTTGCTCATGCCCAGCACGTTTTTCATCAGATAGTACGATTCGCAGATTAACTGCATATCGCCGTATTCGATGCCGTTGTGTACCATTTTGACGTAATGACCGGCGCCGTTTTCGCCCACCCAATCGCAGCACGGCTCGATTTCGCCGGTGACGGGGTCTTCCACTTTGGCCGCCACCGCCTGGAAAATGGGTTTGACGTGCGGCCAGGCTTCGGGTGAGCCGCCGGGCATGATCGAGGGGCCGTGGCGCGCGCCTTCTTCGCCGCCGGATACGCCGGTGCCGATGTAGCGCAGCCCTTTTGATTCCACATATTCCGCGCGGCGGATGGTATCGTTGTAGTTGGAGTTGCCGCCGTCAATGATGATGTCGCCTTCTTCCAGATGGGGGATCAGTTGTTCGATGAAATCGTCTACCGGCTGGCCGGCTTTAACCAGCATCATCACCCGGCGCGGTTTTTTGAGCAGCCCCACCAACTCTTCGATGGAGTGGGCGCCCTCAACCTCGGTGCCTTTGGCGTTGCCGTTGAGAAAATCATCCACTTTGGATACGGTGCGGTTATACACCGCCACTTTGAAGCCGTGGTCGTTCATATTTAAGACCAGGTTTTGGCCCATCACGGCCAGGCCCACCAGGCCCAGATCACAGTTACTCATTTTATTCTCCTTGTGTTTGAGTTCAATATTTTGTTGGCAAAGTAGCAGGGTTGCAGAGTAACAAGGCAGCAAATCTGTTACCTTGCTACCCTGATTTTACCCGATACAACATCTCGCCCGCCCGCCGGACAAGCAAAACTCCTTCGTCTTCGCGGCCCGCCCAATCTTCGGGATCGATGGTGGCGGGATCAAGATAGCCCAGCCCAATTCGCTCGCACCGTTCCGGCGGAATGCCACTGGCCAGCGTCACTTGAATCCGAGGATTTTCAACGCCGTCTTCAAACGTGCCGCCGCCCCGCAGGTGGGTAGAGTGAGCCAGCACGCCCCAGGGATAATGTTTGAAGCGATCCCACTGCCTGGTGAAGTAGTCGCGGATGTGATAGCCGATTTCATCGATGATGGCGCCGTGGGCGTAAGATACTTCGGTGATGTGCGGGGCGTAGATGATGACCTCGCCGCCGTCGGCAATGGCCGGTTCCAGTTTGTACATCCCTTTGGCTCCGGTCCACAGGTCGTCGTACATTTCGGGGATAACCGACAGCACGCGCCGGTAGGGTTGATCCACATAGACAATGTCCATCGCCGCCGACAATTCTGTGGCCGCCTGCCAGGTTTCTTCCATTTCGCCCACGTAAAAGCCGTGCAGCGACTGGCCGTGCATTACCATCGCCAGGCAAAGGGTGGGCGTGGGGATAAACGACGCGCCCCGGTCGATCATCCGGCGCACCGGCGTATCGGCCACGCCAATGATGTCCATACTCGTCACCAACGCGCCCAGCCAGTGGGTCACATTGATGATCTCCGGCCCGGCCACGCCGGGGATAAAGTATTTGTTGCCCCCGGAGAACCCGGCCACTTCGTGAGGGAAGACCGGGCTGCAAATTAATATTTGATCGTAGTCCAGGATGAGTTTATTCAGCCGGATCGGCACATCCAGCGACAGGCGGCCATCACTGATATCTTCCACTTCTGCGGCGGAGAGTTGGCCCAGTTCAACAAACGTGTCGGGCAGGTCCCAGCGGTGATTGAACATGTAAGACGTTCCGGCCCGGCCGTCCTGTACCGGCACGCCCACCAGGCGGCTCAGGGCGTCATCATCCATGGCCATATGCGTGCCCAGCGCCACCAGGTAATCCAGCGCTGCCGCTTTCTCGCCCAGTGCGTCTTGCAGGGCGCGGAACATCAGGGGAATGGGCGCGGTCCGGGTGCTGTCGGGGATGATGACCAGGACTCGTTTGCCCGTTAAATCTGCCTGTTCCAGGGCATTGGCCAGCAGGTTGACCACCTCACTTTCGGCCAGCGCCCGGTTTTTGTTGACAAGTCTTTCCAACATAATCCTATGCCTTCCAGGGCGGCGTATCGGGCAAGAACTGCTCAAATTCGACAATCACTTTGGCCTCGTAGTCGCCCTTGTACGTGCCGGCCAAAAACTTGTGGACGGCTTCTTCTTTGAATCGACGCCACGATTCTTCTTCATGCCCGGGATTGATGGGGTAGAAGAGAGCGTCGTTGGCTTTGGCTGCCCGCATATCGCCCGGCGCGTCACCGATCATCAAAATATGATCCGACGGATATTTGTCTTTGGCGGCCAGTTCCAAATGCAGCGCCTTTTTGCCCATCTCCTGCCCGGCGATGACGCGCACAAATTGGGCAATATCGTGTTCGTTCCACTCCTGGGTGAGCGCCCGCACCGGTGTGGCCGAGACCACGATCATATCAGCCTTGTCCGACAAAAATTCCAGGCTTTCCCGCACGTGGGGGTAGGGCGGCACGCCGTGAACCATATCAGCCACCGTATCGTTGACCGCGGTGGTCCAGGCCAGCGCCCTGTCCAATTCGGGGTCGGGATGCTCAGCGAGATAGGCTCGCAGGCCATCGTCGCTTTTGGGAAAGGCGTCGTTGTCAATAAATTCACGGATGCGGGGCGCTTCCGGGGGAACGATGTTCCGCGCCTGGACCTCGGCCCGCTCACGCAGCAGGTCAAACACCATCACCAGGGCCGGCCAACGGTTGATGCCGCGCCATTTTGAATACAGGTTGACAAATTCGGCGGCCTCGCGGGCGTATTTAGACACCGGCTGCAAATCCCAATATTTGATGGTGTTGGGACAGAAACATTCTTTGTGCTTGATCTCCATCGAGTCAAAGGCGCAGCCATCAGAATCTATGCCTACAAAAAAATCGTGTTTGGGTTCCAATTCCGCCAGCGGGCGGGCGGCTTCAGGATAGTCTGTCATTAGTTTACCTCCAAGAGTTAAGTTTTGATGTTAGATATCTTACACCCCGCTGAAGGCGGAAAATCCACCGTCAACGGGAACTACCACGCCGGTCACAAAGGCCGAAGCGGGCGAAAGCAGCCAGAGCGTTGTGCCCAGTAAATCTTCGGGATCGCCAAAACGCCCCATCGGGGTGTGGTCGATGATGGTGCGGCCCCGGGGCGTTAGGTCGCCGGTTGTTTCATCGGTCAGCAAAAAGCGGTTCTGGTCGGTCAGGAAAAAGCCGGGGGCCAGCGCGTTGACCCGAATCTTGGGCGAATATTCCTGGGCCATATGCACGGCCAGCCATTGGGTAAAGTTGCTGATGGCGGCTTTGGCCGCGGAGTAGGCCGGGATGCGGGTGAGCGGGCGGAAAGAGTTCATCGACGAAACGTTGAGAATACAGCCCTCGCCGCGCTCGATCATGTTTTTGCCGAAAATTTGGGTGGGCAGCAGCGTGCCCAGAAAATTCAGATCAAACACCCAGCGGATCGCATCGGCGGGCAGGTCCAGAAACGATAGATCGGGGGAGGTGGTGGCCTCTTTTTTGTTGCCGCCCGCGCCGTTGATCAGGGTATCGACCGGGCCAAATTCTTTGCGGATCGCTTCCTCCGCTTCTGCCAGCGTTTCCGGTTTCAGCACATCGGCATAAACCACAATGCCGCAGCCGGGACCGCAGCCCAGCCGGTCCAGCAGCCGGTCGGCCAGGGCGGGGTCACGATCCAGGATGGCGACGTTAGCGCCGCAGCCCACCAGGGCGCAGGCCATTTCGCCGCCCAGAATGCCCGCGCCGCCGCTGATAGCTACGGTGCGGCCGGTAAAATCATACAGGTTGGTTATTTCTCGCAAGTCCATACGTTACCTCTCTACAAAAGGATTCAAATGTCGGTTGAAATGGGTTTCCAGCAGTTGGCTGTAGGTGTTGATGTAGTGGTGCAGCACAACCATCAGCCGGTCGCTATAGCTGTCTAAAACAGAGCCGTAGGTGACGTGAAGCACCTGCCGGGCATCAAACTGGTTGAGCAGGTCGGGCAGTTTCTCATCGGTCAGATCGACGGCGGGCGGAACTTTGGCCAGTTGGCCCGAAACGTGGTAAGTGGCCCGGTCGGTTTCGTAGCGGCCGCGGGAGAAATCGAGAATTTCACGGAACAGCGGCGGCTCAACCTGGGCCACGGCGCGCAGGGCTTCCAGGTAGCTGGTGCCGGCGGTTTTGAGATGAACCAGCCCGTTGGTAAGCCGGGCGATGACCGGGTAGACGCTGAATTTATCGGAGCCGGAGTGGATGCTCAGTTTGTAAGGGCCGAGGGCGCGGGTGATGGCGGCGTGCCTGGCCAGGTCGGTTTCCAGAGCTTTCAGATCGCCGATGTAGTCCACGCCCTTTTCAAATTTGCCGATAAAGCGGGGGGCCAGGCTGACCCAGTGGACGCCCAGCCGGCGCAATTCGGCAGCGATGAAATAATGTTCCTCCGGGGAGGTGGGGGTTTCGGTTTCATCCACCGACACTTCAAAATCGAAGGGGCGGCCCTGCATTTTTTCATCCAGATAACGGTACATCCGCGCGGCGTGGGCAATGGCCGGCCCATATTTGGCCGCGGCCCGCCGCAGCGTGATCTCATCAAACGTCAGGGTGCTGCCTTCCAGCTCAATGGGCGTATTCAAGTAACGCTGTTCCATTTTTGAGGCGGTATCTGTCAGGGCGTCCCAGGGCAGGGCCTGAACTTTGGCCGCCACCGCGTCGGGGGGAGCGGTGTGAGCGTCGTTGTCCACGTGATCGCCGGGATCAACGGTGAAAAAGGTATAGCCGGCGGCCACAAACGCATCGACCACTTCGGGCACTTTGAGATGGTCGGCGTCCGCGCCCCACGGCTCGCGCCAGCCTTCCTGGAAAACGCCCCACATGGCATCATCCACCACTTGCTGCGGGCTGCGGCCCGTGCGGGCATTCTCGCGCGCGGATTGCTGGGCAAAAATGGGCGCAATCGATGGATGCTGTTGGGCCGACCAGATATGACCGGGCGTGGCCAGCCCCAGCCGGTCGCCAAAGCCGGCGGTGGTTTGCAGGCCCAGCGGCGCCGGCTTGAGCCAGGGTAATCTCGATCGCAGCGCGGCGGCATTGGCCGGCGTGAGCGGGCAGAGCAACGCGCCGCTTTCGTGTGCAGCCCCGTCAAAACCGTCTGTTTGGCCCGACACGGCCAGCAGTTTACCGCCTTTTTCATCACGGGCCAGGGCGTAGGTGGTGCCGTCTGCTTCTACCAAGGATTTTTTGATGATGTCTAAATTGTTTAATTGCATAGTTCACCTCTGGAAAAATATTAGAGATTAGAGATTGGAGATTGGAGATTAGGAGATTGGAGATTCACTATGGACAATCTCCTAATCTCCAATCTCTGATAGTTTATAAGCCTGTTTAGCCAGGCGATAGGCCAAATCCAAAACCATTTCCTGCGCGTCTTGCTCATCCACAATGCCGCGTACGACCAGGCCGGCCACCCAGTTTGCACCGGCGCGCCGCCAAACGTCGTGGCGGGCGGGGATGGAGGGGAAGGCGCGGGTATCGTCGTTGAAGCCGGCGGTGTTGTGGAGGCCCGCCGTCTCCATCACCTGGTCAAAATAGCGGGCCATCCCATTCACGCTGTCGTGGAACCACCACGGCGGGCCGAGCCGCATGGCGGGATAGTGGCCGGCCAGCGGGGCCAGCTCGCGGGCGTAAGTGGTCTCATCAAGCGTAAAAACGATGAAGCTGAAGCGGGGATCGATGCCGTATTTGTTCAGCAGCGGGCGCAGGTTGTGGGTAAATTCGCTCTGCTCCGGGATGTCGCAGCCTTTGTCCGGGCCAAAGCGGTCCAAAATCACCTGATTGTGATTGCGGATCGAGCCGACGTGAAGCTGCATCACCAGGCCGTCTTCCAGGCTCATCCGGGCGTTTTCCATCAGCATGTGGGCGGTAAAGCGCCGGGCGTCTTCAGCCGTGGCCCGGCCTTGCAGCGCGCGCTGGAAAATGGCGTCGGCTTCGGCGGGAGTCAGTTCTTCGGTGGCGGCGGAAATGGCGGCGTGATCGGTGGCAGTGGCTCCCATTTCCTTGAAGAAAGTGCGGCGCTGTTCCAACGCCTGGATGAATTTGGGATAAGAATCAATCGTAATGCCGCTGACCTCGCTCAACGTATTGATGTTGTCTCGCCAGCCCCGGGTTTGCAGGTTGACCACGGCATCGGGCCGGAAAGTAGGGTGGATGTTGCCGTTCCAGCCGGACTCGCGGATCTGTTGGTGAGCGTCGAGGGTGTCGGTGGCCGCGTCGGTGGTGCAGAGCACTTCGATGTTGAAACGTTTGAACAGGGCGCGGGGGCGGAACTCCGGGGCGGCTAATTTTTCGGCAATTTGATCGTAAATGCTTTGGGCGGTATCGCCGGTGGGTTTTTGGTCGATGCCAAAGACCTCGACCAGTTCCTGGGTGAGCCACGCGCCGCTGGGCGTGCCCCGGAAAAGATAGAAGTTGTCGGCAAAGGTCTGCCAGATGTGGCGGTGATCCTGCTCCACCGGGCCGCCGTCGTGGCGAGGTACGCCCAGCGATTCCATGGGAATGCCTTGCGAGTAGAGCATGCGGAAAATGTAATGGTCGGGGATGATGAACAGGTCGGTGGGCGTGCCAAAAGTGCCGGCCTCGTCCACAAAAAGATGGGGATCAACGTGCCCGTGAGGGCAGACCAGCGGCAGTTGGGCCACAGTGTTGTATAGTTCCTGGGCGATCCGGCGCTGGCTGGGATCGGGATCAAAATAGCGGTTCGGGTCGAGTTGCATAAAATTTCTCCTATTTCAAAAAGTCTTCACGGATGGGCGTAAAACAATCGACCAGCCGCACGTGTTCGGTAAGCTGCTGGATGGTGTGTGGCACGTTGGATGGCACCAGAAAGACATCGCCCGATTTCAGATGCGATTCTTCGCCGTCCATCATGAACAGGATTTCGCCTTCGGCTACGTAGCAGACCTGCTCGTGGGGGTGGGAATGGGGCGGATCGGGCTGATCTTTGGGGCCGTCGTCAAAATCAATGACCACGATCATCAGGTTGTCGAGATGACCGAGGCGGCGCTCAACGCCGTCACGTATTTTTTGGGGAACGGTTTCGTTGTATTTTTGAACCGCCATTTCAGATGCTCCTTTCATAATATTCGGCTACGATGTGGTCCATCACCCGACTGGTACGGGCGGCGCTCAAACCGGTGCTGGGGCATACGCCGCGCCCGCGCAGATCATCGACGGCGGTTTGGATCAGCGGCTGCTGGACGTGGACCGGCGGGGTAAAGGTAAATTCTTCCACGTCACCGGCCGTTTCCAGCCGAACCGGGGCCGGTGTGAACGATGAAAAGACGATTTTGCCTCGGCTTCCCACAATTTCCGTGCGATCAACTTCATCCTGTTCGGAGAGAGTGAAGCACCACAGGCCCTGCCCCACCACGCCCGACTCAAAGGTAAAATTGGCTGTCACGATGTCTTCGGCGGGATACCAGCCGGCCTGGTTGGCGGCCTGGCCTTGCACCGCTGCGATGGGGCCAAAGACGTAATCGAGAAAATCAAGCTGGTGCGATCCCAGATCGAAAAAGTGCCCGCCGCCGGAGATTTCGGGGATCACGTGCCAGTGCGGATTTTCCGGCGAGAAATCGCCCTCGCGGGGAGGGGACGTCAACGTGATAGACACAAACCGCACCTCACCAATAGAATTGGTTTCTACCAGCTCTTTCACCTTCAAAAAATTGGGCAATGCGCGGCGGTAGTAGGCTACAAACAGGGGCAGGTTGGCAGCTTTAGCCGCTGCATTCATCCGGCGGCATTCCTCATAATTTAATGCCATCGGTTTTTCGACATAGACCGGCTTGCCGGCCTCGAGGGCGCGGATGGTGTATTCGGCGTGGGAGCCGGGTGGGGTGGCTACGTAGATGGCGTTCACCGCCGGATCGTGGATCAACCGGTCGGCGTCATCATACCATTTGGCTACCTTGTGACGACGGGCGTAATCCTGCGCTTTGGCTCCATCGCGCCGCATCACGGCCGCCAACTTTGATCCATCTATTTTTTGCAGGGCGGGGCCGCTTTTGACTTCGGTGACGGCTCCACAGCCGATGATGCCCCACCGGACGTTGTCTAACATAGCTTCTCCTGACTTTTTATGGCGCGCTGGCCCGGACGACCAGCACGGGCTGCAAACACACCTCGCCACACTCATCCTGGCAGTTATTGATCTGGTTGAGCAGTAGTTTCATAGCCCGCGCGCCGATGTCGTGGCGCGAAACCCGGCAGGTGGTGAGGGTTGGCGTTACCAGGGCGGCCAGCATGGTATCGTCGCAGCCGACAATGGCGACATGGTCGGGAATCCGGCGGCCCGTTTCGGCGCAAGCTTGCAGCGCGCCTACGGCTACCAGATCGTTATAACAAAACAACGCGGTCAATTGGGGATGGTGTTGAAGCAGATTTTGGGCGGTTTCCCGCCCCCCCTCTACGGTGGGGGAACCATGTTGCACCCATTCCGGGCGATACGTTACGCCCGCCATTTCCAAGGCTGATTGGTAGCCTTTAGCCCGGTGAGAGCCGCTGTGCGAGGCCTTTGGCCCGGCCAAAAGTCCAATGGCCCGGTGACCACCCTGAAGCAAGTGGTGAGTAGCAATGCGCCCGCCCATTTCATCGTCAACCAACACTGTACCCAAACTGCCGTTGTGGAGCCGGCGGTTTACCAGCACCACCGCCGGGAAACGCCCCACGATTTCTTGCAGCTTTTCTTCATCCAGGCGGGAACTGCACAGCACCAGGCCATCTACCTGTTTTTCTTCCAGCGATTGGAGCACGGCCAGTTCTCGCTGCACGTCTTCTTCGGTATTGCACAGGAAAACGTTGTAGCCTTCGGCGTAGGCTACATTTTCGGCGGCGCGGGCCACCTCGGAAAAAAACGGATTGGCGTTATCGGGAATGACCAGACCCAGGGTGCCGGTTCGTTTGGTGACCAGCCCGCGCGCGATGAGGCTGGGGCGGTAGCCCAATTTTTCGATGGCTGCCTGCACCGCCTCGCGGGTTTTAAGGCTGACGTCGCCCTTGTTATTGACCACCCGCGAAACCGTCATCAACGAGACGCCGGCTTCGCGGGCGACATCGGCCATAGTGATACGATGGTTGGTCATTCAATAATTCCTGTTAGCGTTACCGTTAGCGCTAACATTATATCAGAAAGAAAAAGGCTGTCAAATCGGCAGCCTCATTCTGGACGAAATCTAGCCTTTGAGCATTCCTTCGCTCAAGCCTTTGATGAAGAAGTTGCGGAGCATGATGAAGGGCACAAAGATGGGCAGCATGGCCAGCACAAACATCGCGCCAATCCGGCCGTAGGCCATCGTTTGCAGCTCGTCTCGCAGCCAGACAATGCCTACGGGCAGGGTCTGCCACTCGTTTTTGGTCATCAGCGTGGAGGCAAACAGGAACTCCTGCCACACAAACACAAAGGTGATGATGATGGTGGCCGCCAGCGCCGGCCGGGTGATAGGCAGCATCACCCGATACCACAGTTGCAGTTCGTTGCAGCCGTCAATAATGGCCGCATCGCGGATTTCCAACGGAATGGTGGAAAAGGCGCTGCGCATGATCAGCAACCCCCAGGGCAGGTTCAGAGCAACGTAAGGGAAGATCAATCCCAGCCAGGTATTGCGCAAGCCCAGTTTAATCTCCATCAGGTAGGTGGGGATGAGATACATAATGTAGGGCACGGTCAGTACAAATACAATGCCCATAAAGAGCCACTCTTTGCCCCGGAACCTACGAACGCCAAAAGCGTACCCGCCCATCGCGCTGGACAGAACCACCAGAAAGACCGAGGAGATGGTGACCACAATGCTGTTGAGAAAATAACGGCTGCCGCCTTCCATTTCGGTGAGTACGTAATAGTAATGCTCGCCGGTGATCTCTGACGGAAGAAACGTTGGCGGAATTTGATAGATATCCTGGGTGGTCCGTACCGATGTGATGAGCATCCATAGGGGAGGGAACAGGAAAATAACGGCAAAAATGATGGCAATGATGTAAAAGACAGCTATCCGCCGCCGGGTGGGCGAGGCCCAGATGGCGCGAAGCCCATAGGTGCGGTGAACGGTGGCTGCGGTGGTCGCATCGCCGGAAACTCTTGCAATACTCATAACATACTCCCTAAAAACGTTCTGCCGAATCTGGCTTGAGGATTTTGTTGAGAATAAAAGTTAAAAACAGGATGATGAAGGCAGTGATGTAAGCCACCTGCGCCGCCAGGCCCATATCAAAGCGTTGGAAAGCGGCCTTCCAGGAGTAGAGATACAGGGTCAGCGTGGCCACGCCGGGCCCCCCCTGGGTTACCACCTGGGGTAGATCAAACACTTTGAGCGAGTTGATGATGATCCAGATGCCGCCGGCCAGCATGTAGGGTTTGAGCAGCGGTATAATAATGTAACGAACCTCCTGCCCAAAGTTAGCGCCGTCTACGCGGGCGGCTTCGCGCAGGCTCAAGGGAATGCCGTGAACGCCGGACAGAAAAATGATAAAGGTAAAGCCGATCATTTTCCAGGAGCGCACCAGCACCAGCCCAAACAGTGCCGTAGTAGGATCGCCAAACCAGTTCCGGGTGAGCGATTTCAGCCCGATGGTCCGCAGAATGTGATTAAAAATGCCTACATCCTGGTTCAGGATCCAGCTAAAGGCAATGCCGGCCATAGACAGGGCGATAATCATGGGCAGGTAGAAAATGATTTGAAAAAACCCTACGCCTTTAGTTAGTTCGCCTACCAGAATCGCCAGGCCCAGCGAAAGCCCAAACGTGATGATGAAGTACGGAATGGCAAAATATATCTGATTGACCAGGGCCGTTTCAAACAACGAGTCATCAAAAAGAACATCGATGTAGCCGTTCAGGCCGATAAAGGTGGGCACGTCGTCTGTGGCGTAATCAAATTCGGTGAAGCTGAGATAGCCTGAGTAAAACACCGGGTAAGCGATAAACACAAACAGAAAGATGAGCGTTGGCAAGAGAAAGATAAACAGGCTGAGATTGTCGGATAACTTACGACTTGAGGGCCATTTCATGGATCATACCTCTTAAAGCAGGGTTGTAAATTTCTAAAACCCAATTGGACAGGATTGACAAGTTTAACAGGATTTAGGTGGGCGGAGAGCGTATCCCTCCGCCCACCAGCGTACAAACAAGCTGCTATGGAGCACGCAAATCGGTAAAATCTAAATCTGCGGTTTCTTCTTGAACCGCCGTCAGGGCGTCGTCCACGCTCATCCGGCCAAAAGCGGCTTCGGGCAGGTATTTGACCAGGATGTCCAGGTACTCTTCCATATCGGCGTACAGCGGCACCGGTTTGGAGGCATCGGCCACGCCCAGGATGATGGGCATCTGGTCGGCAAAACGCTCGATCCCTTCGCCGTAGTAATCTTTCATTACCGGCAGTTTACCGTAGTTGTTGAAACTCCACTGCTGGAAGAAGGGCGAGTAGATCTGTTCTCGAATAAAGGCCTGGCCCAATTCCTGATTAGATGAAACTTTGGGAATCCAGACCGAGTGAGTCCAGATGACGCTGCCGCCGCCGGGCCAGCCGGTATAGGCAATGCTGGATTCATCTTCGGTAACGGCGTTGACCAGTTCCATCACGTGGCCCTGGGCCGCGAAAAAGGAACCGGCTTTGTTGGTTTTCCATTTGTCGTAGCCCTCATCATCGGTGACGGTGTAGGCCGCGACCCCGGCTTCGTTCATCTTCTGCACCAGGCCCAGCCATTTTTTGGCCGCGTCGCTGCTGACATCAAAACCTTGATCGGTAAAGCATTGGCCGGTCATCGCAATGATCGGGCCGCAGTAGTCGTACTGCATAAACTCGCGGTCCCAAATTTGCACGTGGCCGCCGGTTTCGGAGTGATCGGCCAAAGCCTGGAACCAGCCCATAAATTCCTCTTCGTCAAAACTGGGGATAGGTTTGACGGTGGCGCCGTCCATCAGGCCGGCCTCTTCGGCAATGGCGGTGTTCACGCCGATGATGGCCACCTCGCCCATAAAGGGCAGCACCGGGTAGTACGTGCCGGAGCCGTCGGGTTTTTTGTAATGTCCGGCATTGAGAAAGCCACCCACAAAGTTATCGGGCGCCATGTTGCCGGCGAGCATATCATCCAGGGGTTCGGTCCACTCGCCGGAGATCACCGGGGCCAGCATGGAGCCGCTGCCGCCCACGTACACATCCACCGAGGTGTCGCCTTCTTTCCATTCGGTGATGTAGGCGGAGACGTTCCATTTGTCCACGCGGGTGAATTCCACGGTCACGTCGGGATGATCGGCTTCAAAGCGTTTGCCGGCTTCTTCCAAGGGGAATTTTTTGAAGATCCACGGCGGCGCGCTCACCTGCAACGTGCCCGACAACCCTTCGGCTTTAGGGGCTTCGGCAGGGGCTTCTTCCTCCGCTGCCGGGGCGGCCATTGCGGTTTCAACGGGCGCGCGTAGATCAGTAAAGTCCAGATCGGCGGTTTCTTCCTGCACGGCGGCCAGCGCGTCGTCCACGCTCATCCGGCCAAAGGCGGCTTCGGGCAAGTATTTGACCAGGATGTCCAGGTACTCTTCCATATCGGCGTACAGCGGCACCGGCTGCGAGGCATCGGCCACGGCCAAAATATTCGGCATTTGATCCTGGAAGCTCTCGATCCCTTCACCGTAGTAGTCTTTCATTACCGGCAATTTACCGTAGTTGTTGAAACTCCACTGGGTGAAGTAGGGGGAGAAGACCTGCTCGCGGATAAACATTTTGCCCAGGTCTTTGGCGGGTGATACTTTGGGAATCCAGACCGAGTGAGTCCAGATAATGCTGCCGCCGCCGGGCCAGCCGGTATAGGCAATGCTGGATTCATCTTCGGTAACGGCGTTGACCAGTTCCATCACGTGGCCCTGGGCCGCGAAAAAGGAACCGGCTTTGTTGGTTTTCCATTTGTCGTAGCCCTCATCATCGGTGACGGTGTAGGCCGCGACCCCGGCTTCGTTCATCTTCTGCACCAGGCCCAGCCATTTTTTGGCCGCGTCGCTGCTGACATCAAAACCTTGATCGGTAAAGCATTGGCCGGTCATCGCAATGATCGGGCCGCAGTAGTCGTACTGCATAAACTCGCGGTCCCAAATTTGCACGTGGCCGCCGGTTTCGGAGTGATCGGCCAAAGCCTGGAACCAGCCCATAAATTCCTCTTCGTCAAAACTGGGGATAGGTTTGACGGTGGCGCCGTCCATCAGGCCGGCCTCTTCGGCAATGGCGGTGTTCACGCCGATGATGGCCACCTCGCCCATAAAGGGCAGCACCGGGTAGTACGTGCCGGAGCCGTCGGGTTTTTTGTAATGTCCGGCATTGAGAAAGCCACCCACAAAGTTATCGGGCGCCATGTTGCCGGCGAGCATATCATCCAGGGGTTCGGTCCACTCGCCGGAGATCACCGGGGCCAGCATGGAGCCGCTGCCGCCCACGTACACATCCACCGAGGTGTCGCCTTCTTTCCATTCGGTGATGTAGGCGGACACATTCCATTTATCTACGCGGGTGAACTCCACGGTCACGCCGGGATGATCGGCTTCAAAGCGTTTGCCGATTTCTTCCAGCGGAAACTTTTTGAAGATCCACGGCGGCGCGCTTACGCGCAAAACTTGTTCTTCTTCGGCCGGTTCTTCGGCGACCGCCGGTTCTTCGGCGACCGCCGGTTCTTCGGCGGCGGTTTCCTCTGCCGGGGCTTCTTCGGCAGCAGGCGCTTCTTCTTGCGGTGCTGCGGCCGGTTCTTCCGGCCCGGCACAGCCGCTCAGCGCTAATGCCATCAACAGGGTGAAAACCACAATCAAGCTCAACCATGAGCCTTTTTTAGAAAACTGCATTTTCGTAACCTCCCTTTAATAGGTTAAATTGAATGTTCTTTGTTTTCTTGGAATCGTCTTCTTTGACCTGGGTAAAACACCCTCGGCCATCTCACCGATAAAAACTTCTGTGTCGAATCACCTCCTTTTTATCAAAGGGCGGTCTGCCCATTATAACAGATAAAAAATAAATTGTGGAACCAGTGGTTGTATCGGATAAGGTGAAGAGGTCAGTTTGCCGATCAGGCAAATCTTTTGCGTGGCATGAGGGAGTATGGTACACTGAATCCAATGTGTAACTATTTATCAGCTTACCACAAAGCCGCCCCGAGATGGGCCGGATTATGCCAAAGAGGGGATGAAGCCATGCCAATTTGGGGACAAGGAGCGGACAGGTGGCGGACATGAACGCGCGCGTGAGCATATCGTTTGTGTCTGAGTTGCGCCGGGTTCTCCATCATCTTTATGATTGGGTGGAAGTAAGCAAAAGCCCACTGCTTGAGGTTTTTGGCGTCAAGCAGCAAAACGATGCGCCGTCTGCCCTGCGCGGATTGCTGCGGCAGGCCATTGAGTCGTTGAAACCTGGCCGGGATGTATCGCCCAAGGCCAGGGCGTGGCGGATGTACCAGATATTGGTGTCCCGTTACGTGGAGCAATTCACTCAGCGAGAAGTGGCCGGCGAATTGGGGCTGAGTATTCGCCATTTGCGCCGGGAAGAGAGCGTGGCGGTGCAAACGCTGGCCTCGTACTTGTGGGAGCAGTACCAACTGGGTGGCAAGTGGGACGATAGCGCTATTAAACCTGTGCCGGCCCCCGAAACCCGCGCTGCATCGCCGGAAACGCAAACACCTTCTCAGGAAGAGGAACTTGATTGGGTAGAGGAATCGCTGCCCAGTAAACCGGTTGAGGTAGCAGAGACTATTGAGGCGGCCATCAAACTGGTTGTTCCGTTGGCGCAATCATCCGACGTGCAGTTCGATTACAAAATCCCCGCCAGCCTGCCTTACTGGATTATTCAACCAACCCCCATTCAGCAGGCGTTGTTGATTGTATTGACCACGGCAGTGAGCAGCGTTCCGCAAGGGCGGGTGTCGCTCAGGGCGCGGGTGGAAAAGGCTCGGATTTGGGTGGACATTCAAGCGGAGAGTTCAAGCGGCGGCACGCAGGATCAGGTTGAAATCGAGCGCCTGGGCATGGCGCGGCAATTGATCCAACTGTCGGAGGGGACGTTGGATGTCAATCAAAATGATGACACAGCGGCCCTGGATATGCGGATCAGCCTGCCTGCCGAGGCGCAGCATCCGGTGCTGGTGATCGATGACAATGTGGATACATTGCAACTGCTGGAGCGGTATCTTTCAAATAGTCGATACCAATTTATCGGCACGTCCAACCCCCAACAAGCCCTGGACCTGGCGGTGGAAGCGGGGCCGGAGGTCATTTTTTTGGACGTGATGCTGCCGGATATTGACGGGTGGGAATTGTTAGGGCGGTTGCAATCCCATCCCCAACTGGCCGATACGCCGATCATTGTCTGCACCATTTTACCTCAGCAGCAGTTGGCGCTGAACCTGGGTGCCACGGCCTTTTTGCAAAAACCGGTCAGCCGGGCTGATCTGCTGTTAACGCTGGCTCGCCTGCTTGGCCCGCCGTCGACAGGATCCGGCTGAGCGTGTCGATGCAGGCCAGGAGTTGGGGGATGGGCAGGCCGCCGCCCCGCGTTGCTCCCAGGCCGTGGCTGACAATCGGATGACCGCTGGGGTCCTGCGCCGAGATAATGACCACCGGAATATCGCGCAGCGCGTCATCCTCGTTCTTTTGGGATAAGAAACGAAACCCGTCCATTTGGGGCATCATCAAATCCAGCAGAATAGCGTCGGCGCCTTCTTCGCGCAGAATCTTCAACCCCTGCACCCCATCGCTCGCTCGCAGAATCCGGTATCCTCGCCCGGCTTGCAGCAGCATCCGCCGGAAGAGCCGCAGGGCATCCGGTTCATCATCAATAATCAAAATTGTTTTCCCGGCGGCGTTCAGGCGATCCAGAGTCCGCAGCAGTTTTTCCCGATCAATCGGTTTGATCAAATAATCGGAAACGCCCAGCCCCCCGGCCAACTCGTGGACGCCGGGTACGGAGCAGGTGATGGCCGGCGTGCCAAAGGGCAGTCCTCCGTTTTCCTCCAGATGTTCCAGCGCCCCATGGATCGACATATCATTGATCAATAATGCGCGGGAGGGCGTGGTAGTTACTTCCCGGATCGCCTCCGGCAGGCTGCGGACGGCAGCGATCTCGATTCCTTCCATGTAGCGCGACAGCAGCCGCTGCAAAGCGTCTTCGTGTTCCAGCACCACAAAACGGGGGCGAAGCACGGCTTTGGGCGCGGCGGAGGGGCGGGTGCGCTGCAAATACTCCCATTGGGGGGTGACGCCGTGCATCACATCGCTGCTGAGAGGGGACGCCGGCTGCGGGTCAATGGGGATGTGGAAAAGAAACGTGGTTCCCTGGCCTTCCTCGCTTTCGACCCAAATTTTGCCTTCGTGCAGCTCAATAAAACGTTTGCTGATGGATAATCCCAGCCCGGTACCGCCATACCGCCGCCGGATCGAACCATCCACCTGCCGGAAGGGTTGGAACAATTTATCGATGTTTTTGGGGGCAATGCCGGGGCCGGTATCTTTTATAGTGACCATCAGTGTGTTTTTTTCTGGCCGCACTTCCAGGGTGGCACCACCTTCTTCGGTAAAACGGCCCGCGTTGCTCAGCAGGTTGATGACCACCTGGCGGATGCGGGTGGGATCGCAATAAACCGGAGGCAGGGTGGGGGGAATTAATGTTTCCAGGTATAGCCCTTTGGAGTCGTAAAGCGGGCGCACGGCGATCACGGCGGCCTCCACAATATCTTTAAAAGCCATCCGTTCTTTGGTCAGGGCGATGTGATCGGCCTCAACCTGGCTCAAGTCCAACACATCGTCAATCAATTTGGATAGATGCCGGCTGTTGCGGTGGATCACATCCAGATCGGCCAGTAGTTTGGGGGGGATTTTTTCCTCGTAAATGTCGGGCGATTGGATGATGGTTTCGCTAAAGCCAACGATCATATTGAGCGGGGTGCGAAGTTCGTGGCTTACGTTGGCTACAAATTGCTCTTTGGCAATGCGGGCTTCTTCGGCGGTGCGGCGCAAGCCCTGGGCCAAACTGTTGAGTCGGGTGAGTTGTAAATTGGCATTTTCCAGGTCTTCCAACGTCTGCCGGAATTGGAGTTGCGAGTCTTGGGCCTGTTCCAGTAAGGCCCGGTTCTGTTCGTAACTGAAATAGTACCATTCGATGGCCGTGGAAAAGGGGCGTTGCGTTAACCAGATCAATCCCAGCGTGCCCCAAATGGCGGTCAGCGCGGTAACGCGCAAGGTTGGATCCAGCGTTATGCTGATGTCAAAAAAAAGCAAGAGGCTACATCCGGCGGCGGTGACAAACCCGCCCGCCAGCCCCACGTATAAAGCCGCCAGGCCAACGGGCAGCGCCAGTAAACAAATAGCCACCGGCACTTGCCCCCAACCCATAATCAATAGCACCACCGTCAGGCAGCCCAGTACCAGCAGCCAGGCGGCAATCAAGTAGTGTGAATTTCGAAGCGCGCCGATCAACAAAGGTAGCGTAAAGAGAATGATGGTCGATACGCCGATAGGAAAGATGTTGTTATAAAAATGAGACGCGCCCGCGATCAAAATAAAAGTAGCGATATACAAGCCCGGCAGGGCCAGCAGAATGGTTTCCGCCTGGAGTTGTTTCAGCGTAGAGCGCATTTCGCTTAAGTGAGGAATGGGGGTAGATGTTTGGTTTACCATAGCGCCTCCTTTGGTGTGATGTCGTTATCAAATTTGTTCGAAAAATGCAACATTTCGCGTAGCCAAATTATCTATCAAAAATCACCAAACTTCCAAGCAGGATAGGGAAGTGTGCTTTCCTGTAATTCTAAAAATCAGTGATGATTTTCAATAGCAACTGCTCTGACCGGCGATCCATCTCCCCCTTCAACTTTAAGCGGCAGGGCGATGAATTGAACCGTCTCTTGCTGAATTTCACGCAAATTAGCCAGGCTCTCTACAATTACCATTTCGGCATTGAGCAAAATCTGATGGACTTCAATCAACTCAGCCCGATTTTCCGGGCGCAGCGAGGCCACCGACGGCGTTTCCAGGCCCAGCAGCGCCACCTGTTTTTTTACCAGCCAGCGGGCCAATCCCGCCGAAATGCGCGGCATATGAGTGCGGTAATCGGCCTGATCCGCGTGTAAATCCCAATCGGCGCGAAGCAAAAGTCGGGATTCCGGCGCGATTTTTGCCGCGTGAGGGCTGATGTCCTCTATGGTGATGAAGCTGTTGGGTGTTTTGTAGGATACGTCAACAACCAGGGCCGGGCCAACACATTTTTCCAATAAAATCTGGTCGAGCGTATGACCGCCGGCTACAAAATGAAGGGGCGCGTCCATATGGGTGCCGGCGTGGCTGTAAAGGTGCAGGGTGGTGGTATTGTAACCCTCTTTGGCGATGGTGCTGGCCGATTCGATGGTAACACCGCGCATGCCATCCCGCAGGGTTAAAGTAAGGTCAATAATTCGTTGTTCCATCGCTGTCCTCTCTTCTTTTCAGATTGGATCGTCACTTGTTTATACCTGATGTCCATCTTTCAGGCAAGCCTGACCTCAACAGTAGCTTTTATATTGACACAAATAATATAAACATTACAATAGCGATACTTTTTGCCGATATTGTTGAGTAAAAAATCTATGACATCGATACTCTCTTGCTCGTTTTTAGGTTTTCAATTGAACACGCCGCTGGTGCTGGCCTCCGGCATTATTGGCACCAGCGCATCGCTAATGGAGCGGGCCGCCCGTAACGGCGCGGGGATGATTACCGCCAAAAGTTGCGGTCCAACACCGCGTAAGGGGCACGCCAATCCGGTAGCGTTGGACTGGGGCCATGGTTTGATCAACGCCATTGGCCTGACCAATCCCGGCGCGGTGGAAGAAACACCCCTGCTGGCCGAAACCCGCGCCCGGCTTCACCCCCTGCGAGTTCCCCTGATTGCCAGTATTTTTGCCGGAACCGCAGCCGAATTTGGCGAGGTAGCCCGGATTATCAGCGCCGCCCACCCGGATATCATTGAAGTCAACATCTCCTGTCCCAATGTAGGGGATGAATTTGGCACACCCTTTGCCGCCTCCGGCGAAAGTGCCGCAGCCGTGACCGAGGCGGTGAAAAACGCAGCCTCATGCCCGGTAGCAATTAAACTGGCCCCCAATGTGCCCAGTATTGCCCGGATTGCGGCAGCCGTTGTAGAGGCCGGGGCCGATGTGATTACGGCCATCAACACCATGCCGGGGATGATTATTGAGCCGGTATCGGGCCAGCCCGTACTGACCAATCGGGTGGGGGGCATCTCCGGCCCGGCCCTGAAACCGATTGCGCTGCGCTGCGTCTATGAGATCGCCAGCGTCGTCTCGGTGCCAATAATCGGCACCGGCGGGGTCTCAACCGGCCAGGATGCCGCAGAAATGTTAATGGCCGGCGCCACGGTGGTTGGAGTAGGATCGGCGGTGTATTACCGGGGTGCAGCGGCGCTGCGGCAAATCAATGAAGAGTTGAAGGCATTTATGGATGCCGGTGGATTTCCCACGATTGAATCTTTACAGAAACGAAGCCACCAACAAAACAATCATTTTCCGGGATGTGTGAATTAAATTCTATGAACAATTTAGCCGGTTTTTCTCCTGTGTTGGCGCAAGATCAATGCCTTGTTCCGCGCGCGTTCAAAATCATCAAGATAAAAGAAGAAAACGCTGTAACTAAAACGTTTACGCTTGAAGGGCGATTGGACGCCGCCCCGGGCCAATTTGTGATGGTCTGGCTGCCCCGGCTGGAAGACAAACCGTTTAGCCTGGCCGGCGTTGATCCGATCAAACTTACCATCACAGCGGTTGGCCCCTTTAGCCGGGCGCTGCACCAACTGAGGGTTGGCGATTTTATGTGGCTGCGAGGCCCTCTGGGAAACGGGTTTGACCTGCCCGCGCATCAAGCGAAGGATCATCTGGTACTGGTAGGAGGGGGCTATGGCGTTGCGCCGATGCATCTTTTGGCACAACAGGCGCTGGCCGCCGGATTTGGCCTATCGATGATTATTGGGGCCAGGCGGGCGGATGGACTATTGCTGGTAGATGATTTTAGAATGTTGGAGGTTGATCTCCGGCTCACAACCGAAGATGGCTCTGTAGGGTTACAGGGGTTGGTTACCGATGCGCTCCAAAAAATCATTGCGGAGCATGCTGGCAATCTCTCGATGGTGTATGCGTGCGGGCCGACGGGAATGCTAAAGGCAATTGGAGATCATTGCCGGGCCAAAGACATTCCGGTTCAATTGTCTTGGGAAGCGCATATGCGCTGTGGATTAGGGCTGTGCGGCAGTTGTGAGGTTGGCCGGGGCTGGCTAGCCTGTTTAGACGGACCGGTGTTCCCCTTTGATCCGCTGGTAACGTCGCCGGAATAATGTTCAACCATTCTGATGCCCCGGTCTTTCGTAGGGTAGGGGGATAAATTTTTTTTCGATAAAGATCTGCATGATCTGGATAAGGAAGACCTCGAATTCTCAAGCAGCAATTTACTGCCGGCTAGAAGAAAGTTCAACGCGGAATAAGAATCAACTTTTTAGGCCAGGGCGATTTTTCTGCAAAATTGGTAGGGAGATTTGAATAAATTGGCTCAATATGGTATCATTTTAACGTCGGATAAGATTAGTTATCCGACATAAAGCTAAATTTTGATACTTTTTGACACTTCCCTGCCGTCACCATTCTAATTTTTAGATAGAAAGGTACTTGCAATGGACTCTATCCAAACAACCATTGAGAGTTTTCTCAATCAGCTCCCCAGCAACAACGACAACACAATAAAAACTTATTTCAAATCTCTCGGCTATTTGACAAAGTTTTTGCCGGAGATCGAATTATCGAGCGGCAGCCCCGTTGAAGTATTAAGCGATCTACGCCAGCTGGATGAGTTCCCTGCCTGGCTCAACCGGCAGGACTTGAGCGGCAACAGCCGCGCCCTGATTTACACGGTTGTATCGGCTTATGTTGATTATTTGATCCGAGACGACATTTTGCCAGACGTTAATTACGCCGCTCATAACCGCTTCAAATACCGGCTCTCCCAGGCCGTTAAACGATCAAAAGAGACCCGGCAACTGGCGCTCAAATTACCCACGCAGGAGATCGTGGATGCGTTGATCGAGGCCGCCAAAGCGCCCCCCGCTATTCCCAAAAATGCCACCGCAAAAACCCGGCAGCGAACAACATTGATCTGGCTGCGAAACCAGGCTATTGTGCTGATGCTGCAAAGCTCCGGCGTACGAGTTGGTGAATTGGTGGGACTGGTTCGACGCAACCTGGACCTGGAAAACTGCACCGGAGAAATTATTGACGGCAAAGGCGATAAGGATAGATTCTTTCAATACTCCCCTGCTGCGGCAAAAGTCCTTCAAACTTACCTGAACCGGCGACAGGATGAAACAGCAGCCCCCTCTTATTTGGGTGATATACCTGTTTTTTGCCGGCATGATAAGCGGGCCGGGGAAAACAAGCGATTACCAACCACTACACGAAGTATCGAGCGTATCATCGAAGATTTATCTAAACAAGCCGGCCTGTCCGACCGGTTTCATATGACACCGCACAAGCTTCGGCACTTTTTTGGCTCCCAATTCTTACGCAAAACCAACGATCTGGCTATGACCCAGGATTTTATGGGCCATAGCAGCCCCACCACCACCCGCATCTACGCCGACCCCTCCACCGAAGATATGATGAAAGCGCATAAAGAGGTGTTTGGTTCAGAGTAACAGGGTGTTGTAGAACGTAAATTTGCACTTCACTGAGTTATGTTTTTGCATTGCACTATATGAAATTTCACTCATTTCATTGCACTAAGACACAAATTTGCATCGCATTATGTCTATCAATGTTTTTTGATTCGTTTTTAGTCACAGT
>CAZTFF010000002.1:17761-242248 GCA_964612485.1 uncultured Caldilineaceae bacterium | reverse complement strand
ATGGTCCCATCCAACTCCATCTTTTCGTCAATTTCTAATCGGTATAATGTCTAATCTTGTTTTTTGTGCAAGGATTTTCGTGCCAAAACCTTTTTGGCTCCGGCTTGTTCGGGTTAGGTCTAATCCAGGGATTAGGTCTAATCCAGGGATTAGAGAAGGGGAGATTTTTAGGCTGGAATTTCTAATCTCCACTCTCTACTATCCCGACGAATCAGGGAAGTTGATTAATTCTCATTCCTTAGCCTTCCTGAAAGCGTCGTTCCAAATCTTCAAGCATCAAGGCCGCTTCAACCAGTTTATCAAGCGGATTATCGTCTCCCCGATAATAGCGATAATCGCAGGGCATAATATCCAGCACTTCAATCAGGTCGGCGTGGGCGCTGCGGATACCGGCCTCGTTGGTATCGTACCATTGGGCAATGTTTTCGATGGGGGCTTCGGAGAAGTTGACTTTTCGAACCGTATAATCCAGGGCCGCGGCCCATTCTTGGGGGCGATCTAAATTGAGGTGGTTTTTACCCAGCGTAACTCTAAATTCGAGCCACATTTGAATGGCGGCGCCAACGGTTTCCAATCGCATCCCGTGTTGGGGCATGGTATTGGTCAGGCGGCTCTCTACATCATCCAGCGCGTTGCTGAAGACGGCTTCAAAGCGCCCCACCAATTTTGGGTCGGTTTCCGTGTGGAGATAATCGCCCAGGGCCTTCATCATCGACTCGTAATCGCCCAGCCGTACCTGCGCCCGGCCCAGATTTAGGTGGTATTCCGGCTCGGTATCATCCAGGCGGGTGGCTTCCTGAAACAATGTGATGGCGCTTTCCATTTCCCAGCGATCAAAATGTTCCAGCCCGGTCCGGTTCAGTGATTGGGCGCGTAATTTTTCAGTTGTGGATATTGGCCGTTGAGCCATGGGTCAACCCCCTCCTTGCTACGTTTGTTTATGGGCTGGCGGGATCAGGCGCAGTAACAGCTTTTTTCGATGGTACGGTTTTGCTTTCTGTAACCAGTTGCTCTTCTTCTAAAAGTTTTTCCAGCGCCGCAATAGAAACCTCCAGCATGCTCAGGTCCGGCTCGCGGGTGGTCATTTTTTGCAGGGCCAGCCCGGGGGCCATCAACACTTTGACAACGGGGTTTTTGGCGTGGGCGGCGCTGAATTTGAGAAATTCGTAGGCAATACCCGCGATCACCGGGATCAATACAATACGCGAGACAATTTTGATCCACAAGGCCGGGTCCCCGACCAGGGCAAACACAAAGATCGAAATGACCATCACAATGAGCAGAAACGCCGTGCCGCAGCGAGGATGCACAATGCTGCACTGCGCCACCTTTTCCGGTTCCAGGTCTACGCCCTGTTCGTAGGCGTTAATCGCTTTATGTTCGGCCCCGTGGTAGCCAAAGACCCGGGCAATATCATCCAGCTTGCCGATGGCCCAGATGTAGCCCAAAAACAGGGCCAGCCGTACCGTGCCTTCAATAATATGCTGCACCAAGATAGGGGTGGGGAACAGGTAATCTATCAGCCTCACCAGCACCAGCGGCCCCACAAAAAAAATGGCGATGGCCAGGGTAAAAGACAGCGCAATACTACCCCAGGCCACCGGCCCGGCAAAATCAATATCTTCTTCCTCTTCGCTCATAGCAACATCGGCGGAAAACATCAGGGTCCGAATTCCGAGCACCAGGGCATCCCACAGCATGGTCAAGCCGCGGACAAAGGGCGCTTTGTTGATGAAACTGGAATAGATGCGGGGATTGAGCGGTTCGGTATGCAAAATGATCTCGTTTTTGGGGTTGCGGACGGCCACGGCCATATGTTTTTGCCCGCGCATCATTACGCCTTCGATAACTGCCTGGCCGCCGTAATTAAATGGTTTACCCATAAAAAATCCTTTTCAAAAAATACACTTTTTACACATCAGAGTCGATTGTACCTCAACATAGAGGGGTAGTCAATTAGCCTGCCCTGTAGAAATTTCCTATTGCCGGAATAACACGAAGATGTTAAAATAGAGCCATTGTTACGGCCACGTGATGGAGGGTGGAACTGATGCCCCAACAAATTCAAGCGCTGCTACGCCAGGGTATTGCCGCAGCTAAAGCCGGGCAAAATCAACAGGCTTGCGAGGCGTTGCTGCAGGTGGTTGAGTTGGACGAAACCAACGTTAGGGCCTGGCTCTGGCTCAGCGCCGTGATAGAGGATCCGACGGACAAAGTTGTTTGTTTGCAAAATGCGCTGGAATTGGAGCCGGATAATAAAGCCGCCCAGATCGGGCTGGCCCGGTTGCAACAGGACACCCCTCCTGACTTTTCTTCTTCAGCGTCCCCCGGCTCTCCCGCTCAGGAATCACCACCGCTTGATGACAATGCGTCAACAACAGCGCCGTCTGAATCATCCCTTCCAGCCGAAGATATCCCATCCACGCCATCCCCTTCCCGGCCAACCACCGGCGGCAGCCGCTACAAACGGTTATCGCCCAACACTGTCCCGGTTGAACCGGCGTCCGAAGCCGGCGGCGCGCGCTGCCCCTTTTGCCGCCATCCTATTTCGGTGATGGCGGTTGAGTGCGATCATTGCCACTTATTGTTGGTGGTTGATTGCCCTGCGTGCGAAGAACGAATAGATGTAGAGCGCTCAAATTGCCCGGCTTGCGGCGAGAAGTTACCCGATTTTCGTCACAAGTCGGTTTATTTTGCCCAACTGGCCGCCCGTTACCAGCGTAACAAGAAACCCCATCAGGCGGTTCAAGCCTGGCAGGCGGCCCGGCGCATCAATCCTGATGACCCCGATCACCGGCTGCACCTGGCCGAATCTCAGGCCGAGGCGAATCGTCCCAAGGCGGCTGTTCACACCCTGCGGGAGCTTTTAGAAGAGGAACCGGGGCAGGAGGCCGCGTCGCTGGCCTTGGGGAAACTCTATCACAAATTGAGTTACTGGGATGATGCGGAAGAGGTTTACCGGCAGGCATTGGCCGTTTCTCCAAATTCTGCCGATCTAAACCACGTTCTGGGCTGGTTGTTGGTTGACCATAGTCGGGCCAGGGAAGGCTTTGACTATATTCGGCAGGCCACAGAGCTTGATCCAAAGAATGGGATGGCCTGGTTCCGGCTGGCCCAGTTGTATGAGGCTATGCGCAAATCCAAACAGGCCACGGCAGCCTACCGGCAGGCGGCGGCGCTGCTGCCGGAACACAGCCTGGCTTACAAAAAAGCCCTGCACCAGACCTCGATGTTGGAACCGGAACTGCCGCAGGTCTTATCCACGGGCTGGGCGGAGTTCATCCGGCAGGCCGCCGGCCCATTTTTGGTGTGCCTGGTAGCGGTTCTGCTGGATTCCGGCCTGCGCCCCTGGTGGATTCCGCTGCCGGGCTGGATCGCCCTGTTGGTGGGGCTGCTCGGTGTGGTGTTGTGGGTCAGCGGCATCAGTCTGCCCAAAAATCCCGTGATTTGCTGGATAGTGGGCCGGCAGGGGCTGGCCGGTTACGGCTGGCGAATGTCGGCCATTTTTCTGGGCGGTTTTTTGTGGCTGCTGGCGATGGCCATTATTTTGTTTCCCATCAACCAAACTGTGCCTGAGGTGCCTTCGTGGATCCTGGATTCCTGATCTTTCTGTACATTGTATTGACCCTCATTGCCCTGCTGCCCATCAAAGACCGGCGCGAGCGGGAGCGAGGGTTTCCCTGGATGACGGTCACTTTAATTGCGATCAATATTCTCATTCACATTTGGGTGACAATTACGGTCTATATGAATGCGCCGGATTCAGGTGAAGTGCCGGCGTGGCTGCCCCTGTATCCCTACATGCAGGTCTCGCGCTTGTTGATCGATGCCGAGGGCCTGGGCGCGCTATCGGTGTTGTCTGCCACGTTTTTGCACGCCGATTTTGATCACCTGCTGTGGAATATGTTTTATCTGTGGTTTTTTGGCCGCAAAGTGGAAGATTCAACCGGACCGTTCCGTTTTTTGTTTTTCTATCTGTTGTGCGGGTTTATGGCCGGATTTGTCACTGCGCTGGCCAGCACCACGCTGATGCCTATTCACGCCCGTATTCCGGGGCTGGGGGCCAGCGGCGCGATTGCCGGGGTGATGGGCGCTTACCTGTTCCTCTACTCGGATCAGCGCATTTTAACGCTGCTCACCGGACGACTCTCGGCATTTTTCCAGGCGATGGTGGGCTGTTTTATTCCCATTCCTATTCCGTTGTGGGTTCCGGCGTGGGTATTTTTGGTATATCGCTTTTTGCAGGATGCGATCCTGGCCCAGTTAGTGGTTGAGATGTCTGAATTGGGCTATCCGCTCACCTTGGGCGTAGGCGTTTTTGCTCACCTGGGCGGGGCGCTCAGTGGACTGGTGTTGATCTACTTCTTCATTCACCCCGATGTGATGGCGCATCGGCGTTAAATTTACGGCGCGCCATATTCCTATGGCGCGCCATATTCCTATGGCGCCATTTCTTCAAATTGAGTTTCTTTGTAGATCACCTGCCGGGTGAGCATATACCACTGGGGCAGGCTGCGAAACCGGTCGCGGGGATCATCCATCGGCGCAATCTGCACATCAAAAACCTCGTTGCTGACTCCGTAGGTGTAAACCGGGTGATACAGAATTAACGAGGGAGTTTCTTTCGCAAAAATCCGTTGGAATTCAAAATAATAATCGTTCCGGCGGCCCCGGTCGGTGGTGGCGCGGGCGGCTTCCAATAAAATGGAAGCTTCTTCGTGATCCCATCCGGCAAAGTTCTGGCCGGTTTCTATCTGGGTTTGATGCCAGAGCGGGTAGGGGTCGGGATCGCCCGTGAGCATCACCTGCGCCAGCGCGGCCTGAAATTCGTGCTCGGCCAGCCGCTGGCTGAGGCCGGCGCCGGCAACCTCTACGGCAGCCTCAATCCCCACCGCCTGCCATTGTTTGCTGATCGCCTCGGCCACGTTGATCTTATCCGGGTTATCACCAACCAGCAGGGTAAAGGCCAGGGTTTGCCCTACTTTTTCCCGCACGCCGTCGCTGTTGGTGTCTGTCCAGCCGGCGTTCTCCAAAAGTTCCTTCGCTTGAGCCGGGTCATAGGTGATGGCCGGTTGATCGGGGTTGTAAGCCCAACTCCAAGGGCGAATGGGGCTGTGGGCCACCAGCCCTTGCCCGTGCAGCGCCTCATCAATAATTGCCTGGCGATCCAGCGCGTGGAGCAGCGCCTGCCGCACCTCTACCTCTTGAAAGAACGGCGCGGTGTCCGGCGCTTGCAAATTGAGATACACAATGTCGTATCCAGACAGCCGCGCGCTGTACAGATTGAGAGATTCTATTTCTTTGACGGTGGAAATTGCTTGCGGTGGAATATAGCTGATGCCCAGCACTTCGCCCGCTTTGTAGGCGGCGATGGCCTCCTGGTAGCTGGCGTAAAATCGCAGTTCCAAATGGGGCAATTTGGGTGGGGGGCCAATATAAAGCGGGTTGGCCGATAGCCGGGCAAATTCAGCATTGACCTCATCCAGCCGGTAAGGGCCGGTGCCGATGGGGTTGAGATTGAAGGGATGTTCCAGCATATCGCCGGCAGCCATATCGTTGAGCAGGTGGTGGGGCAAAATGCCGATGGTTGTGAAATCGGTAAACGAGGGAAATGGTTCCGGCAAGATAAACCTCAGAGTCGCGTCGTCGATTTTCTCAACGGTCACGCTGCGCCACAACTCGCCCAGGTAGGGAACGCCGGGAAAGGCCGGGTCTTTCATCAGGTTGATGGTAAAAATAACGTCGTCGGCTGTGAAAGGTTCGTTATCGTGCCAGCGGACATCCTGCCGCAGTTTGAACAGGTAGGCCAGGCCGTCGTCACTGGCGCTCCAGCTTTTGGCTAAATCGGGTTCCAGCCCGCCCTGGCCGTCGGAACGGGTCAGACCGTTAAAGATCAGCGCGCTGAGGTCCTGGTCTACTTGATTGTACTGGGCCAGCAGGGGGTTGATAAATTGGGGCGTTCCGGCGATACCTTCAACATATGTGCCGCCAACGTCCGGCACGCTGACGGTGGTGCGGGAAAAGGCCAGAAACCCCAAAAAGGCCATCGTCATCGCAATGCCTGTAACGGCCAATATCGCCTGCCAGCGTGTGTGTCGACCCAAAACAGCTCCCCTTAAACATTTAAAATGCACAACAGAATCCTGTTGTGCATCAAGTTAAATAAAGATGACCAACGGTGCTTAAGCGGTAATCGATACGGCGATCAGGGATATAACAAAGAAAAAGATTGTCAGGCCGATGGTTGCCTGGAAAATGGTTTTTTCTACGCCGCGACGGGTGCGATACACGCCGCCGTCGCCGCCAAAGATACTGCCCAAACCGCCGCCCTTCACCTGGAGCAAAACCAGGGTGATGATAGCTATTGAAACAAGAATTTGTACAATTTGTAAGGCAACTGTCAAGATGGAACTCCTCTTGGCTAAATTTCACAAAAAATAATTATAGAACATATGCCGGAAACTAACAAAAATGGCCTTGTTTTATGAGAACCCCGGCGTGTGGTACAATATGTTCAACAATTAGAAGCAGGAGGCAGTAACGTATGGCCGATTCGCTATCCGGCGTGTTGCCTTGGCCGGGGCAGGCGGATGATGAGGTTGAAAGCACCAGCGCCGAAACCACACCCGGCGGCACCGAGTCGACGCCCTGGGTGGTGGTGGCGGCCCACCTGATGCCCGCCGAGGCGGTCATTATCAAAGGGCGGCTGGAAAGTCACGGACTCGCTGCGGTGGTGCAGCAGGAGGCCATGGGACAGGTGTTGGGCCTGACCGTTGGCCCGATGGGCGCGGCTAAAGTGCTGGTGCCCGAACCTCAAGCGGAGGAGGCATTGGCCATTTTGGCCGAAACATTTGAGATTGAAGAGGATGAGGATGAATAGGTTGAAGGATGGCACAACTGGTTAATCAACCTCAGTTCTGGCTCACGATCACACGGCTGGCTATTATTTTGCTGACCGGATTTTTGGTTTGGGTTACGTACCAGAGCAATCTGCTGCTGAAACGCCTTCAGCCGGACTTTAACCTGCTGTTGTCGCTGCCGGAAACATTCGTGCGTATTTTTCTGGCCGGAGTCTGCCTGCTTTTGGCCTGGATGTCGGGAATACCCGCGATGCAGATGGGATTGACACTGCCGGACCCGTTGTGGCAAATTGGGCTGGGGCTGGGGGTAGGGCTGGTTGTTCAATTGGTGGCCAACGGTTTGATGGCCGCCGCTATTAAATATGTTGGCCCGCACGTCTATTCGCCGCTGGTTATTCGCAATATTTTGCCCCGCCGACCGGTTGAATGGGTGCTGGTGCCGTTGGCCTTTATTCCGGCGGTTTTAATGGAAGAGTTATTATTCCGTCCTTTGTGGCTGGGCGTGTTCAGCCCTGTGATCTGGCTGCCGGTCCTGGTGATAGGCACATCCCTGCTTTTTGGCGTGATGCACTTGCCGCAAGGGATTCTGGGCGCTGTGCTGGCCGGAGTCGTCAATATTATCCTGTGCCTGTTGTTTGTGTGGACCGGAAATTTTTTGGCCTCCTTGGTGGCCCATTACACCATCAACGTATCGCAGGTGGTGCTGGCTCATACGCAGCGGGAGTGGTTGGAGAATTATAATACATCGACATGATTCTTTTTTCTCATTGACAAATCACCGGCCCGGTGATATGCTAGAATATATTATGACAAGTTATGAGGATGACCTATGGCCACAACCGTTTCTTTACCCGACATCATTGGCGAATATACGGTTAGCCCGGAACGCTACGAAACCGAAGGACTGCAATATGTAGGATATTTTGAACCGGCCACCATCGCGCCGGGACAGGTTGCCAATTTATATTTGTTTGTTCAGAATACGTTGAATGCTCCCCTCACGGCAACCATTCAAATGGCAATGCCCCAGACCGGCGGCGGGCTTTTCCGCAGCGGCAACCCGGTGTTAAAAGTAGCGAAACCGGCCCTCCAACTTAAATTATCTCCCGCTGAAGCCGGATTGTTAACCCTGCCCATCACCACCACCGAAGAAGCGCAAACCGGGCAATTTGAAGTAACGTTGGAAATTCAAACCAAGTCACCGGCAGGCGCGCAGCGCGTCCGTCCCTCCCAGGGGAAAAGTGCGTTGGGCCAAAAAAGCCTGATTGATAATGTGGTGGGTTTGAATCTGGCCGGGCTATTGGGCGTGGATTTTGTGGAAAAATCTGTAAAAAAGGCGGCCTTCCCCCTGGAAATTACCGGTGAACCTCAAACGCAGGAACGCGCCCCCCGGTTAGATCATACGTATGAAACCATCTGGACCCAGGATCAGATGGAACTGTTTACCGAAGCAATCCAGGAGCTTAACGCGCGGCAGGTAAAACTGCACAACGAACTCACCACCGAGGCTTTGTACGCCACGCTTTACGGTGAAAGCGTCACCCGCTTTGCGGATGTCGGCCTGGCGCTCAGAGTGGGTGAGGCCATTACGTTGGCCAAAATCTTAACCTATTGCTGCCAATATTTTTTGAGCAAGCCGGAACGCCAGAATGGCTTGCTGGTGCCGATGTGGCGGTCGGCCCTGGCCGAGGGGTATGACACCACGGATTCGCTAACGGTTATTCGCGGCGTAGGATTTTATCACCTGCTAAAACTCTCGCTGGCGCTCAGTTTTGGCCTGATAAGGCGGGCTGTGGGACGCCGGCTGTGGTCTGAAGAAGATTGCCGGGGCGTCACCGAGTACATCGCCGAAAACGTTGTCGCCGGCGAAACCCTGGATTTGGAATTTCTTTATCTCCCCCTGCTGCTGGCCGGCACCTATATTTCTAAAAAAGTAACCTTAGAAGGTGAAGACCCCCGCCACAGCCTGGCCTTAATGCGCAAGGCGTACGAAGCCCGCACCGATCTCTTTTTAGATGATGATATGGCCGTTGCCAGCCAGGCCTATCACCAAATCTGGCAGAAGGTTATGCAGTAGGCGGGGTGTCTGCCTTCAGGCTGGCCAGCCGCTCTTCCAATTCCGCCCGGCGGGCTGAAGCGGCTTTTCGACCCTCTTCTAACATCTCATCAAAACGCTGACGAACATTTGCCTGTAAGTTAGACCCACTTTGAGGCGTGGTTAATAAAACGGCAATTGCTGCCGCTACAGCTCCTAGCAAAAATCCGGCCACAAAATTGATCACGCGCATTGTTTCACCTCTGATAAAATTGGATAGTTGCATTATACCACGCTCTCCCGGTTGAGGGAATCTGATCGAATCTACGCGGGGATAGATTTCTCGACAAACTATTGGCAGTGGTGGTACAATCGATATGTCGTAATTTTCCTATGAAAGGAGTTTTTCAACAATGAGTCAAGATAGAGTTGCACTTTATTTGCAGGATGCTCACGATCTCCGCGAGGGGATGGAACTGGCCAAATATGCGGAAGATAAGGGGTTTGAAGCCGTCTGGCAGGCCGAGAGCCGGTTGGTGCGTGATGCTATTGTGCCCATGGCGGCCTTTGCCGCGGTGACGGAGCGGATCAAGATAGGCTCCGGCGTGATCAACAACTGGACGCGCAACATTGGCCTGCTGGCCGCCACCTTTCTCACCCTGGATGATCTGGCCCCCGGCCGCATTATTTGCGGTATCGGCGCGTGGTGGGACCCGCTGGCGGCCAACGTGGGCATTCAACGCCGCAAGCCGCTGTTGGCTATGCGTGAAACCGTGGAGGTGATGCGCCGCCTGCTGAATATGGAAAACGTCACCTTTGAGGGTGAATTTCACCAGGTCAAAGGCATCGAGCTGGACGTCGTCCATGGCCGCCGCGAACCGCGAAACGTGGAAATTATGATTGGGGCCACCGGCATGAAAATGATGGAAATGACCGGCGAAATTGCCGATGGCGTGGTGCTCAACTACTGCGTGCCGCCGGAATATAACCACAAAGCGCTGGACGCGTTGAAAGCCGGGGCCGAAAAAGCCGGGCGTGCGCTAGATGATCTGGACCGCCCGCAATTAATGGTCTGTTCCGTTCACACCGACAGAGCCAAAGCCCTGGACGGCGCGCGCGGCCTGCTCACCCAATACCTGGCCCAGCAGCCGCACATTGCCAAAGCCAGCGGCGTGAGTGACGACGTGGTCAAGAAAATCCAGAATATTTTAGGCTGGCCCGCTACCAAAGAGCAGGTCAAAGCGGCGATGCCGCTGGTGCCCGATGAGTTGGTGCAGCGGATTACCGCCTCCGGCTCGCCGGAAGAAGTCAAAGCTAAAGTGCGCGAATACGTGGCCAACGGCTGCACCTGCCCGATTTTGTACCCGCTGGGCGACCCCTATTTGATGATTGACGTTTTTTCTGACGGGTATAGTGAGTGAATAATTCGACGAATCTAAGATTCAGCGATTCAGCGAATTAATTTTCTGCGCTGACTCGCCGAATCGCTGACTCGTTGAATCGCTGAATCCCATGGCTATCAACCCAACCTTCAAACGTACGCTTATCCTCATCAAAGGGGCCGGTGATCTGGCCAGCGGTGTGGCCTATCGACTCAAACGGAGCGGGTTCCCGTTGATCATGACGGAATTACCCGCTCCGTTGTTGGTGCGCCGCGCCGTGGCCTTTGGCAGCGCCGTGTACGATGGCGAAATCACGGTGGAAGGCGTAACGGCCCGACGCGTGGATACGGTGGATGCGGCGCTTGCGCTGGCTCGCACCGGCAAAATTCCCGTCCTGGTTGACGTTCAAGCCGCCTCCACGCGGATTCTTCAGCCGCAGGTATTGGTTGATGCCATTATGGCCAAAAAGAACACCGGCACCAGCATCAACGATGCGCCGCTGGTGGTTGCCCTGGGGCCGGGCTTTACCGCCGGCATCGATTGCCACGCTGTGGTGGAAACCAATCGGGGCCATACCCTGGGCCGGGTGATCCGCCAGGGTCAGGCCGTCCCCAATACCGGCTCGCCCGGCGTGATGAAAGGTCATACGGCTGATCGCGTTCTGCGCGCGCCGGCAGCCGGGCATGTGTCGCCCTGCGCTGAGATCGGCGAGGTTATCAAAAAGGGTCAATGTATTGCCACCATTGCCGGGCAGGAGATCCGCGCTCCCTTTGATGGCGTTCTGCGGGGGCTGGCCCATCCCGAGGTGGCGGTTTCTCCCGGTTTCAAAATTGGCGATCTTGATCCGCGCGGCGTGGCTGCACACTGCTTTACCATCAGCGATAAATCGCTGGCCGTGGGCGGCGGCGTGCTGGAGGTGATTTTGTCCGGTTCCGTGGCGTGGCCAGGCCCTGCTCCCTAAATCCTATTTTCAGAGGAGGCGAACAAATGGCACAATTCGAAAAAATAAAGATTAAAGGCTACAACGAGCAGCCGGTTCCGCATACGTTCATTAAACAGGAATCGGATACCGACCACCTGGCGCTGCTGCTGCCGGGCCGGGGATATACCACTCAGATGCCCTTATTTTTTTATCCGGCGCTGTCGCTCACCGGGCGCGGCGCGGACGTCCTCCGGCTGGATGTGAACTATATTGAGCGGGACGATTTCCAGGCGCTCGAGATGAATGAGCAGCTTCGCTGGCTCTTTGCCGAGGTGGTGGCCGCGTATCAAGCGGGCATGGCCCAACGCGCTTACCGGCAGGTCACGGTGATCGGCAAATCGTTGGGCACACTGGCCATGGGCCATCTATTCACTACCGAATCGCTGCCGGAACACACCAACACCGTCTGGTTGACGCCCCTGGTCAAGTTTGATTTTCTACGGGATCAGATCAAAGCTTTTGGCGGGCGGTCGTTGTTTGTCATCGGCACCGCCGATTCTCATTATGATGCCGGCGCGCTGGCCGAGATTCAGCAGGCCACCAACGGCCAGGTGGTCACGGTTGACGGCGCGGATCACGGTATGAACATCGCCGGCGATGTGGTAGGGTCTATCAAAGTTGTCGCCCAAGTAACCCAGGCGATTGATGACTTCTTGGCATGAAGCTTTGCCACGCGCTGCGGGTCCGGCCCGGCGATGTCGTCTCGCTGACCGGCGGGGGCGGTAAAACCACTACCATGTTTCGCCTGGCCGGGGAACTGGTTGAACAGAATTTTCGGGTGCTAACCACCACCACAACCCGCATTTTTACCGGCCAAATTGAACAAGCACCGGTTTATTTAACCTTTGACCCCGACCGGCAATCCCTCGCTGATATTTTGCCCCGGCTGGCGGCAACAATGGCCGACCATGGCCAGGTGTTGCTGGTCCGGCCCATCGAGCCGGGAGCCACCAAAGCCGTGGGCCTTCCCCCTGAAACGGTTGATGCCCTGGCTGCTGCCGGTCAGGTTGACGCCATCATTGTTGAAGCAGACGGCGCGCGCAGCCACCCTTTCAAAGCCCCGGCCCCCTACGAACCGGTGATCCCGGCCAGTACCTCGCGGGTGGTGCCGCTGCTGGGGTTGGAGGTTTTAGGACAGCCGCTGAATGGTGAAACTGTGCATCGCCCGGAACAGGTCAGCCGCTTGAGCGGCGTGCCGTTGGGCCAGCCGGTCACGATGGAGGCCATAACCAAAGTATGGTGCCATCCTCAAGGCGGCTTGAAGAATCTGCCTCCACACGCCCGGTTTATCCCCCTGCTCAACAAAGCCGAGACCCCGGAACGCCTGGCTGCGGCCCGCCATCTCTCGGCCTACTTGCTGCGCTGCCCGCCAGTCGATTCTGTAATGATCGGATCGGTGCAGGATGCGGCCCGACCTGTGCTGGAAACCCATACCCGCTCGGCGGCTATTGTTCTGGCTGCCGGCGGCTCTACCCGATTTGGTTCTCCCAAACCGCTGGCGCGGTGGCGTGATCAAACATTTATTGAACGGGTTGTTGATGTGGCCCTAACCTCACAAGTGGATATGGTGATCGTCGTGCTGGGCGCGGCGGCGGATCCCTGCCGCGCGGCATTACGAGGTCGACCTGTGCAGGTGGTGGTGAATGAGGATTGGATGGAAGGCCAGAGTACCTCGGTGAAGGCCGGTCTGTCCGCGCTGCCGGAAAACGTGGGCAGTGCGGTGTTTTTGCTGGTGGATCAGCCCGGTGTTACGCCGGCGGTGGTAAACGCCCTGCTTCAGCGGTACCGGCAAACGCTGGCCCCGGCGGTCCGGCCTCAATTTCAGGAGCAGGCCGGTAATCCGGTGCTGTTTGACCGGGCGCTTTTTGCCGACTTGAACCGTTTGTCCGGCGATGTGGGCGGGCGGGCCGTACTGAAAAATCAGCCGGTAGAGCGGGTTCCGGTCGATACAGCAGCAGTTCTGCAAGATTTTGATCGGCCCGGTGATTTGGCGCAGATCGAATCGTCATGAAAGATCAGGTGATCCTTTACGAGGCGCGGGCCGGGCAGTGGCTCCGTTTTCAAAATCCGCGGCAGGTTATTCAGGCTGACCGGCTTGACGCCGTATCGCCGGCCTTACAGCAGGTTGAGCAGCTAGCCCAGCGTCAGGGCTGGACCGCCGCCGGATTTATCAGTTATGAAGCAGCGCCCGCCTTTGATGCCGCGCTGGTGACACGTCCTGCCGATGCCTTCCCCTTACTTTGGTTTGGCCTTTACGACGCGCCAGAAGTAATCAAATTGCCCGCCGGCCCGCCATCGTTCGCTTTGAACTGGTCTCCCTCTATCAGCCGCCCAGCCTATAACCGGGCTATCGCACGCATCAAAAACGCCATCGCTCAAGGCGATACCTACCAGGTGAATTTTACTTTTCGGCTGCAAACGCCCTTCAGCGGTGATGCCTGGCAATTGTTTTTGCAGTTGGCGCGGGCGCAACGGGCCAACTATGCCGCTTTTGTGGATACCGGGCGCTTTGCCCTCTGCTCGGCCTCGCCGGAGTTGTTTTTTGCGCTTGACGGCGACCGGCTGGTGTCTCGCCCGATGAAAGGCACCGCCGCGCGCGGGACGACCCTGGCCGACGATGAGCGGCAGGCCGCATGGCTGCGCGATTCGGTGAAAAATCGGGCGGAAAATGTGATGATCGTGGATATGATCCGCAACGATATGGGCCGGGTGGCCCGTTTTGGCAGCGTGCGGGTTCCGCGCTTGTTTGAGGTGGAAAAATATCCCACCGTCTGGCAGATGACGTCAACCGTATCGGCTGCCACAACCGCCCCGCTGAGCCAAATTATGGCCGTGTTGTTTCCCTGCGCCTCGATCACCGGCGCGCCAAAACCCCAAACAATGCGCATCATCAAAGAATTGGAAACAACGCCCCGCCGAATTTACACGGGCTGCATCGGCTATTTTACGCCGGAGCGCCGGGCGCAATTCAATGTAGCCATTCGGACGGTGCTGGTTGATCGTGCCGAAGAACGGGGCGAATACGACGTGGGCGGCGGCATTGTGTGGGATTCGGACAGCGGGGCTGAGTACGGGGAATGCCAGACCAAAGCGCGGGTCTTAACGGAACGCCGCCCCGAATTTTCGCTGCTGGAAACATTGTTGTGGACGCCGGGCGAGGGCTATTTTTTGCTGGCACATCATCTGCGCCGTTTATTTGCTTCGGCGCTCTATTTTGATTTTCCGGCGGATTTGAACGCCATTGATATGGAATTGTGCGCGGCAGCCCGTTCATTCCCCCCGCGACCGCATCGGGTGAGATTATTGGTTGATCGACACGGCAGCGTCACTGTTCAGCCCTTTGTGTTGGCTGAAACAGCGCCTGCCGCGCCGGCCCGAATCAAATTAGCCGTCGAGCCGGTCGACTCCAGTAATCCGTTTTTGTATCACAAAACCACCCATCGTCAGGTGTACGAGCGCGCCAGAGCCGATTGCCCCCATTGCGATGACGTGCTGCTCTGCAACGAGCGCGGCGAAATTACCGAAACCTGCATTGCCAATGTGGTAGTTGAACTCGAAGGCAGCCTCTTTACCCCGCCGGTTTCCAGCGGGTTACTGGCCGGAACCTTTCGAGATTGGCTGCTGGCCCAGGGGAAGATCAAGGAACGCGTGATAACGGTAGACGAGGTCAAACAAAGCCAGAAAATCTATCTGATCAATTCGATCCGTAAGTGGCGCGAGGCGATTCTCAAGGTAGCAGAGTAACAAAGTAGCAAGGTCAAACCTGTTACCTTGCTACTTGCTACCTTGCTACTCTGCTACTCTGTTTACCCTACGCTCGGCAATCCGGCCAGGGCCATAGCAATTTCTTCTTCTGGATATTCGTAATCCTGCAATTTATCGGCGTGGTAATCCAGGTACGCTTGCACATCAAAGTGGCCGTGCCCCGACAGGTTAAAGGCAATGGCGCGGCTGACGCCTTCTTCTTTGCACTTCACCGCTTCTCGAATGGCCGTGGCGATGGCGTGGTTTGATTCCGGCGCGGGCAGAATGCCTTCGGCGCGGGCAAACTGAACGCCGGCGCTAAAGGTTTCTAACTGGTTGATGGCCACGGCCTCAATTTGGCCCAGTTTGAGCAGGTGGCTGACCAGCGGCGACATCCCGTGGTAGCGCAGGCCCCCGGCGTGAATCCCGGCGGGAACAAAGGTGCTGCCCAGGGTGTACATTTTGACCAGCGGGGTCAGGTGGGCCGTGTCGCCAAAATCATAGGCGTAGGGGCCTTTGGTCAGCGATGGGCAGGCCGACGGTTCGGCGGCGATGATTTTTACATCAGCTTCGCCCCGTAATTTTTTGCCGATGAAGGGGAAGGTCATCCCGGCAAAGTTGGAGCCGCCGCCGGCGCAGCCAATCACAATGTCGGGATAATCATCGGCCAGGTCAAACTGCTCAAGGGCTTCCAGCCCGATGACGGATTGGTGCAGCATTACATGGTTGAGCACGCTGCCCAGGCTGTATTTGATGCCGGGGTCTTTGGCCGCTACTTCGACCGCTTCGGAGATGGCAATGCCCAACGAGCCGGTGGAGTCGGGGTTTTCGGCCAAAATCGCTTTTCCCGCATCGGTTTGATTGCTGGGGCTGGGAATGACGGTAGCGCCGTAAGTTTCCATCAGGCCCCGGCGGTATGGTTTTTGATCGTAGCTCACGCGGACCATAAACACTTTACACTCTATGCCAAAAAAGGCACACGCCATCGAGAGGGCGGATCCCCACTGCCCGGCGCCGGTTTCGGTAGAAAGCTTTTGGATGCCTTCCGCCTTGTTGTAATAAGCCTGGGCTATGGCCGTGTTGGGCTTATGCGAGCCGGCGGGGCTGACGCCCTCGTATTTATAGTAGATGCGGGCCGGCGTATCCAGCACTTTTTCCAAGCGCCGCGCCCGGAATAGGGGAGAGGGACGCCACTGCTGGTAAATATCGCGCACTTCGTCGGGAATTTCAATTTCCCGTTCCTGGCTGACCTCTTGCATGATCAAGGCCATCGGAAAAAGTGGCGCCAGATCATCGGGGCCAATGGGCTGGCCGGTGCCGGGGTGCATCACCGGCGGGGCCGGTTCCGGCAAGTCAGCCTGAAGATTGTACCACGTTTTGGGTATACGGTCTTCGGGTAAAATATATTTGATTGTGTCCATGATAATACTCCTCGCTTTGCTAAGTATGGAAATAAATTTGAAAGGCAATAATTTATTGCCTAAATACCCAATAAAAAAACCTCTCGTCCCTGACAATCTGAATACAAGATTGTCAGGGACGAGAGGTTTTTCTCACGCGGTGCCACCCTGGTTAGACGGCCCTCGCAGGGTACAAAAAAACTCCTGTGAAACACAGGAGTTATCTCTGTTGGGCCAGTCTCACTCTACAGATACGGATTTTCACTCGAAAACGAATAAAAATTTAGATATCCGGCTTCCAGATAACGGTGAAGTGTCCGTCGCCGCCTACTGATGATTTTTGAAAACCACGTTGGGGGCGCAACTCGCGGGGCCATTCGTCATTCTCGTACGTACCACACTCACACCTGCCGGTGGCTCTCTGAACGTCGTTTGAACGATTACTCTTCCCGGTCAACGTCTTTAGTATAAAAATTCTATATGGCGCAATTATAATCGAAAATCAATATCATGCAAACCTTAAAATGCGTTGCAAAATTCACAGGTGTGTTGTATCTTAGTACAGATGTCGTGCAAATTTTATCAATGTTGTCAATAGGAGCCGTGATGGACCAACAAAAATCAGCCTTAACTCGTGTACCCGGTTTTCGCGCCGTAGGGGTGGCGTGTGGCCTGAAACAATCGAACCAGCCTGATCTGGCTTTGATCTGGTCCGAACAGCCATGCGCAGCCGCGGCGTTGTTTACCAACAATGCCTTCAAAGCCGCGCCGGTTTTGTATGATCTGGCCCTGCTGGAACGAACATCAATGTTGAGAGGCGTAGTTATCAATGCCGGAAATGCCAACGCCATTACCGGCCAACAGGGACAGCACGACACGGAACAAATGGCTCGGCTCACCGAAGTGGCGTGCGAGTTGCCGCAGGACAGCGTGTTTGTGATGAGTACCGGCGTAATCGGCCAGCGGTTGGCGATGGATAAGATTGAACAGGGTATTCAGGCTGCGGCTGAAGCGTTGTTTACCCCTGCCGGCGCACGGGGGCACCAGGCCGCCCAGGCCATCATGACCACCGACCTGGTTCCTAAAGAGTCGTTTCGACAGGTAGACATCGGCGGGCGTGTGGTCAGTATAGGGGCTATGGCCAAGGGCAGCGGCATGATCCACCCGAATATGGGCACGCTGCTGGCCACAATTGTGACCGATGCCGCCATTGCCCCGGAGCCGCTGAAATTGGCGCTGCAACAAGCGGTATCTCGTACCTTTAACCGGGTAACTGTTGATGGAGATACCAGCACGAACGACACCGTAGTGATCCTGGCCTCAGGTTCGGCGAAAAACACGACCATTTCTATCGATGCTCCCACCTTTGAGCCGTTTGCAGCCACGTTGACCGAAGTGTGTACCGATCTGGCCCAAGCCATCGCCAGCGACGGGGAAGGCGCCACGAAATTCATTGAGATCACTATTCAGGGGGCTGTCACCGAGGCGCAGGCCGAGCAGGCGGCTAAAACGGTGGCCACGTCGCCGTTGGTGAAAACGGCTCTATTTGGAAATGATCCTAACTGGGGCCGGGTGCTGGCGGCGGTGGGGCGCAGCGGCGTACCGGTTGATCCGTCAGCCGTATCCATGTGGTTGGGTGATTTTCAGTTAGTTGAAGCCGGGGAGCCGCTGCCCTTTGACCCTTCGGTGGTTCGTCAATGGCTGGTTGAGCACGATGCGGTGACGATCACCGTCGATCTGGGCAACGGTGCCGGTCGGGCCACGGTCTGGACCTGCGATTATTCGTATCGTTACATCGAAATAAATGCCGAGTATCATACCTGATTTTCGCCGCGTTCGTGTCGTGTTGTTATCAAATCGCCATTTCAAGCCGGTTTTGAGAAATATCGGACCCAATGAGCCATCAACAGGACGGTAAGGCTATTGCAAAGTTAAGGTTAGCATGTTAACTTATCTGGTAAAGGGCGCATTCTAACTTTACGAATCTTATGTTGCATTTATTGTGATGCCTGTTACCATGTTACTGTTAAGCAGCGATTTGACGATTTCATCCTTACAACGGGCTTCAAATAGTAGGTTGCTGCCAATTCAAGGTGTTGCGTTGACCACTTATTTTCCTGGAATTGCTTTATGCTGCTAAAGTTTTGGGGTACGCGCGGTTCTATTCCATCGCCCTTGTTGCCTCATGTTATTGAACAAAAGATTGTCTCGGCGTTGGAGCAGGCGGGCCAAAACAAGATTGATCTGGCCGATGCTAACGCCCTGCGCCACCTGGCTGCGGAAAGGATCGCCAATTTTAAGAGCAGTACCGTTGGCGGTAATACAACGTGCGTTACCGTTGAAGTTGGCGACGAGTTGATTATTTTTGATGCCGGGTCGGGGTTGCGCGAACTGGGCGATTATTTGGTTAGCAGCCGGGATGAGAAGGTTAAAAAGTGGGGGTTTGGACAGGGCCGGGGCCACGCCACCATGTTTTTTACCCACACCCATTGGGATCACGTGCAGGGCTTTCCTTTCTTTAAGCCCGTTCATATCCCCGGCAATGTGTTTGATATTTACCACGTTCACGATTACGTGCCGGAAGCGCTCATACAGCAGATGGACCCCCGGTTTTTCCCCAAACAGTTTGACCAACTGGGCGCAACCTTGAATTTTCACCAATTAGCCGAAGGTGAGCAGATCAACGTGGCCGGAGCGGCCATTACTAATATGGAACTGCGACACCCCGGCAAGGCGTATGCGTATCGAGTAGTGGCCGATAATGCCATCGCTATCCTGGCTACCGATGCCGAGTATAAAAGCCTGGATTATGTAAGCACCGCCAAATATTTCAACTTCTATGCCAATGCGGACGCGCTGATTTTTGATGCCATGTTCTCGGTCCGGGAATCGTTTGTCAAAGAAGATTGGGGCCACAGTTCGGCCTTGATTGGCGCGGATATTGCCCGCGAAGCCAATGTGAAACGCCTGTACCTGTTCCATCACGATCCGGTTTCGAGCGATGAGGAAATCATGCAGATCATGCGGGAAACGCAGGAGTATCTGGGCGAAAACGGGAACGTACCCGAAGTGATTGTGGCCAGAGAGGGATTAGAGATCAACCTGGCCAACCCCAACATGGCCGAATTTTATGTGCAGGACAGTTTTGATCACGGCATCATTTTTATGACTCTTTCCGGTAAATTTGGCGCACACGCCATCGAAAAATTCAGCCGGCATCTGGCGCACAGTTTGCAAACTCATCCCACCGATAAAGTCGTGCTCAAAATGGAAAATTTGAGCGAGATGACCATGGCCGGTATTCGCGCCCTGGTTGATGCCCGCAAAAATGTCATTAGCCTGGCCCTGGTAGGACTTCCGGAAAATGTTCACCGGGTGATTGAGCTAACCGGCACCACCGACTTCTTTGCCATTTACGACACGGTAGACGAAGCCCTGCTGGCGTTGAATTCTAATGAGTCGTAATTTTTTCTACGTTTCTCCAGGCAGGGTCATCCACAGGTGATGGCCCTATTTTTATTAGGACACCGCGCGTTTCTGAAAATTAGCCAAATTTTACAAACAGTCTAAAATAGACCCTTATGGATACAGGGTCAAAAAATATCCAATCTTCAACAACAAAATCGCCCTATATTTCCCGGTTGCGGCCGCACAGCGGCTTTTTTGTTGTGCTTATCATTTTTCTTGTTCTTTCGATGCTTTACAGCATTGTGGTGCCGCTCACCCAGGGCGGCGATGAACTGGCCCATTACCGTTACATCAAATTTATTGCTGAAACGGGCCGTCTGCCAGTTGATTTTACCGAACGGGAACAGGCCTGGTACCGTTCCGATTGGCCGCCGTTGTATCATTTGCTGGTTGGCTGGGCGGTCAGCCCGCTGGACACGACCCAACCGGTGCTGAAAGATGTTGGCGAGTCGCCCCACCGCCGGCTGGTGGGCCAGATTTTTTATCCCCGCTTGATCATCTACACGGAAGACGTGACCTGGCCCTGGCAGGACGGCATTTTGGCCTGGCATCTGGGCCGTTTTATCTCGATTTTATTTTCCACCGGGGCGCTGGTCTTCACCTATCTCACCGGCCTGGAACTCTTTGGCCGGGCAAAAGACCCGGCGCTGCTGCAACTCCGCCCGCCGGTTCGGCGATTGCCCGTGGCATTGGCCGCCACCGCACTGCTCGCCTTTACGCCGCGTTTTATGTTTACCTCAGCCATGTTGGGCGACGACAGCCTTTTGATTTTGCTCTCGGCTGTTTTCATTTGGCTGCTGCTGCTGCGCGCGTTGCGGGGAAATGATGCCTGGTGGCTTTACGCCGTGCTGGGGCTTTTGTTGGGCCTTTCGATCACCACCAAGTACAGCACCGGCCTTTTTGTGTTGCTCATTGTCCCGGTTGCCTGGTGGCGCGCGCGGCAGAATCGCTGGCGGTGGTGGCAGCCGGTGGGGCGGGTGGCCGTTTCGTGGATTTTTGTGATTCTCGGTGCGAGTTGGTGGTTTGGCTGGACAGGTTTTTATTTCAACACGACTGAAACGGACGGGCCGTTCATCGGCTGGCTCAATGCCTGGCTCAACACCGGCCCCGATGTAAGTATGCGCCGCATTTTTTCATTCTTTAGCGGCGAATCCTTCTCCGGCCTGGAGCGTCCGGCAGCCATTGAAGCCGGCTCCTGGTGGGATTGGTCAGTTTACCTCTTCCAAACCTTTTGGAGCGAACTGGTGCTGGAAGTTGACCCTGTCTTTCCTTGGGCCTATTTGTTGATGCTGGTTTTTTGCGGGCTGGTGCTGATCGGGTTGTGGCATCTCTATCGCCGCGCCAACAGCCAAACCCGGATGACGCTGGTAATGCTGGCGCTCACTATTGTTCTCCTGTTCCCTTTCCCGCTGCTGCGCTTTTTCCTGACCCACAACGTCCTGGAAACCGGTCAGGGCCGCCATATTTTGTACCCGGCGGCCCAATCCATCCCCATTTTATTGACATTAGGCTGGACGATGTTTAGCGTTTTAACGGTGTCGCGTTTTAAGATTCAACGCCTGTTGTACGTGAGTCCCTTCATCATTCTGTTGGTCTGGTCTATCGGCCTGCTCATTTACATGGCTCAAACTTATCCCGATCCCTTGCCGGTACAAACAACTACGTTTGATCCCAAAAGCATTCCCAACCGGCTCGATCATCAATTTGGCGATGAGATTCAGCTCTCCGGGTACGACCTGTCGGTTGACCGGGAGCAGGGTTTGCTCCATCTGACCCTCTTTTGGAAAGCGCTTGAAGTTGTGGATGAAAATTATCGCGTTCGGGTTCAATTGATCCATTCCGACGGCCAATCTCAACGAATTTGGCTCGGTCATCCGGTCAACGGCCTCTATCCCACCCGCGCCTGGGATGCGGGCGATGTGGTGCGCGATGAACTGTCGATTCCGCTGGCAGCGTTCCCCAAAGGTTCATACACGGTTCAAATCAATCTGCTCCACGAAGCTGAACTCGTACCCCTGACGCCTGAGCCGTTGACCTTGACCTCCTTTGAAATATCGGCTCCGTTGTCGTTGCAAAATGCCAACCGCCTGGGCAATGTCGATTACCGTTTGTGGCTCGATGACGCTCCCTTGCGCCACCGCCAGGCCATTCTTCTTTCCTGGCATCGCGATGAGCCATCCACTACCTCGTTCCTCGATTGGGCGCTGCTTGGCCCGGATAACGTTCCGCGCCGGCCTGCCGTTGTTGGCGAAGGGTACGCCAATTTTATTGTTGGCCCCGATTGGCCCGGCGGCGCGTATCGGCTGCAATTTGAAAATAACAAGGAGGCGTTGCAAACTGAGTCTGTACTTCGCGTAGCCAATGAACTTCGTCAATTTGCCTTGACCCCGCTCCCGGAAGGTTTTGTGCCGGTTGAGGCGGTTTTTGCCAATGCTGAAGGACAACCTCAGGTTAAATTATTGGGTTACACCCTGCCCACGCGGCGATTTGAGCCGGGGGGTGGGATTCCCCTCGCATTGTACTGGCAAAGTATGGCTCCTGTATTAGAAGACACAGTGACCTTTGCTGTGCTGTTGGATCAAACATTAGAGCCGTACGGCAGCATTGATCGTTATCCATCCGGTTTTTACAGCCCCATCTTGTGGGCCGAAGGTGAAGTGGTGGTGGATGAATTCACCCTTCCCATTCAGCCCGAGGCCGGCAACGGCATTTACACCATCCGCGTGGGGCAATACCGGCGGGTGAACGGCCAAACGGAATCCTTGCCGCTGCTGCACAACGGCCAACTCACCGGCGAAACCGCCGTGGTCATCGGCCCGCTCAAAATCGGTGGGCCTCCCCCCGAGGTTGTGACCGATGATCCCCATCCCCAAATCGTACTCAACCAAACGTTGGGGGATCGGATCACGCTGCTGGGGTATGATCTATCGTTTACCGCAAATACGCTTGAGATCATTCTCTACTGGCAGGCTGAAACTGACCTGAACACAGATTACACCACCTTCTTGCATCTGCGTGATGCGGCCAATCAAAACGTGGCCCAGCAAGATAATCCCCCTGCCGGTGGGCGCTATCCAACCGGTTTGTGGGACAAAGGCGAAATTGTGGTAGATACGATAACCCTGCCGCTGGAGGGTGTTCCGGCGGGGCCATACACCCCGGTTGTTGGTTTGTATGATTTTGCTACCGGAGTGCGGCTGCCTGTGCCCGGCAACCCGGCTAATGAAATGGCACTCGAACCTGTAGTGGTGTCGGAATGATGATGTCGATCAAAAAGCATTGGCGGTTGGCGGTGGTGGTAATGATTTACTTGATTCTGGCCACCACGCACAGCCTCGCGGTCCCCCTCACCACCGGCAACGACGAGTGGGCGCATTTTCTTTATCTGCGCTTTATTGCGGAAAATGACCATCTGCCCACCACACCTGCTGAGCGCGTCGAAGCCGGCTACAAATCTGATGCGCCGCCGTTATATCATTTGTTGGTTGCCGCCATAACCGCCGGGGTAGAACCCACCCGTTTGCTCCGCCCGTTGGATTCGCCGCGCCGCGAACTGGCCGATAATCTTCCTGATTCTTACGCCCTGGTGCATGCCGGGGTAGAGGTTCCTCCCTTTCAAGGCGAGGTGTTGGTGTGGCATCTGGGCCGGGGTGTGTCGATATTATTTGGCGCGGTGCTGATTTTGATTACCTATTTCACCGCCTTAGAATTTTTTCCTCGTTGTGATACCCGCGCGTTGCTGGCCGCCGCCTTGATCGCTTTTTTCCCGGCGTTTGTATTTCACAGCTCGGTTTTGAGCTACGAAAGTTTGAGTGCGGTGTTAACCGCCCTGTTTTTGTGGACCGCCGTTAAAGCCGTAAAACAGCCGGGTCGATGGGTGTGGTGGGGCGTTTTAGGCGTTGCTCTGGGCCTATCCGTTACTACCAAATACAGCGCCATATTATTGCCGTTAGAGGTTGTTTTTGTTGTCTGGTTAGGATTTCGTGTAGCCAAGAAACAACAATTAGGGGCCGGGTTATCAAAAAGACAACGATTTTGGCAATATGGTGTGATCCCCATATTGCTGGCCGGTGCGGCAATCATTCTAACCGCCGGCTGGTGGTTTGGATTTGTGATCCGCTATTTCAACACCATTGATACGCAAGGGCCAGTCGTTGGTACGCTGGCGCCGCTTTTAGTGGGCGATGCCAGCGATACCACCTCGGTCAATGTGGGCCTGTTTCTGTTTGGACAGGATGCCGTTGGCACCAACGCCCGCCCCTTATTGGAGCGTCATTACGACGAGTTCGTTCGGCGGCTGCTCGACTCCTTTTGGGCCGCGCCGGTTGCCGGGGAATTTTTTGGCTCGCCCTGGCTGCCGGTACTATTTAGCCTGGTTGCGGGGCTGGCGGTGGTCGGTTTGGGGCGGGTTTGGCGTAAAAATCAGGGCCTCTCGCGGGCGTGGCTGGCTTTATTGTTGTTTCACGCCTTGTTGATTGTGCCTTTGCTGGTAGTTCGAACTTTACTGTCATTTGACGCCCGTGAAGTGGCCCAGGGACGCCATATTTTGCTGCCGGCGGCCTCGGCCATTGCCATTCTTTGGGTGTGGGGGCTGGCGCAATGGCGTTATAAAATCAGCCATGCAATGGTTGCCGGACTGCTTCTGTGGGCGGTCTGCGGCCAGGTGGGAGGGGCAATATACGCCTATCCGGGACCGATACCCGTCTGGACGCAGGCTCATGCACCGGATCGGGAAATAACTTATCCTGTTAACCAAACTTTTCTTGATACAATCCGTCTGACCGGTTTCAACTGGCAGCAAATCGACAACGGCTTACAGGTAACGCTTTGGTGGCAGGCTCTGGCCGAAAACAATGAAGATTATTTAATTGAATTATCGCTGCGGGACGAGGCGGGGGAATTGCTTGGCTACAGCGTCGGGCATCCCGCGCAGGGTCGTTATCCTACGCGAAGTTGGGAAGCAAACGACATCGTGAAAGATGTTCATACGCTGCCGTTAGTTGATGCGCCTGCCGGCGATTATTACTTTCAACTACGACTGTTAGATCGACAGGCTGTGCCCGTGCCGGATACGACAGTTTCTCTGGGCGAAATTACGCTGAACGTTTCGGCCCAACGCAATGATGACGCTTGTGCCATCTGGTTTCAGGGCCGATCCCAGGCCGGCAGGTTGTCCGAACGGCCTTATCGTTTGCGCGAATCTTTTGTGGTGATCGGTGAAAATCGCCCCACGCTCAACCCGCTGCCGGATCGTCAAGACCAAACCGGGCAAACGCCCTTCATTTCAAAAGAACAATTTCATGTTTTCGTGGTGGGCGCGGATTGGTCGGATACCTACCGCTTGGTTGTAGGCCCAACAATGTGTCAGCCAGTATCGTTTGACCTGCCGCCCCGACAGTTTACCGTTCCCGAAATTTCGCACCCGCTTGATGTCAATTTCAACAACCAGATCAAATTATTGGGATACGATCTCCCCGCCCGGCGTATTCCCCCCGGTGGACGGCTGCCCTTAACACTCTACTGGCAGGCGCTGGACACGATGGGCCAGGATTACCGGATTTTTGACAACCTTTTGGATCGGCAGCAACATCGTTGGGGCGGCTATGATCGCCGCGCGCGCGATGGTTACAGCACCCTGCTCTGGGTGCCGGGCGAGGTCATTACCGATGCCTTTGGCGTACCGGTTGATCCTGATGCGCTCGCCGGCGTGTATACCATCGATGTGGGATGGTACGAACAGACCGAGCAAGGGCCAGAGTCGTTGCCCCTGGTGGTTGATGGTCAATGCACCGATCAAACCAGCGTTCGCCTGGGGCCGGTCAAAGTGGGCGGCCCGCCGCCGGAGGTTGTAGTTGCCGATCCCGCGCCCCAGGTGGTGGTGGAGCAATCTTTGGGCGACCAGATCAGTTTGTTGGGCTATGATCTTGTCAATCAGGATAAAATGTTGGGGCTGACCCTCTATTGGCAGGCTGTTGCCACGCCGCCGGCTGATTACACCACCTTTGTTCATCTGCGAGACGCATCAAACCAAAATGTGGCGCAGAAAGACAGCCCGCCGGCCGGCGGGCGCTACCCCACCGGCTTGTGGGATTCCGGTGAAATCATTGTTGACGAAATTCTATTGCCTCTGGAAAATGTGGCAGCGGGCCGCTACTCCCTGGTGGTTGGGTTGTACAATCCGGCTACGGGCGAACGTTTGCCCGTGCCCAACCACCAGGCCAACGAGATACTTTTGGAGATGATCAAATTACCTTGAAACGTTTTATTATCCTGTTGCCCATTATTTTTTTGGCTTTTTTACTGCGGGTGTGGCAGTTGCCGCACACCCCGCCCGGCTTGTGGTACGACGAAGCCTATTATTCAATGGATGCCGTCCACCTTCTCGATGGCGGGCCGTGGCAGCTATTTTTTGCCGGAAACAATGGCCGGGAACCGATTTTTATTTACTGGCAAGCGCTGTTGATCTGGATATTTGGGGCTACGCCGCTCACCTCCCGCTTGATTGGCCCCTGGGTGGGCACGCTGACCATCCCGCTGGTGTATGTGTTAGCCCGCCGCCTGACTCGCGGTTATGCGCGATCAAACTGGCTCGCCTATTTGGCCGCCGGGGGAATGGCCTTCTCTTTTTGGCATCTGGGCTTGAGCCGGGGCGGGTTTCGGGGGATTTTGCTTCCGCTGGTAACTATTTTGGTCTTCTATGCCTTTTGGCGCGGCTGGCAGGAAAAGTCAATAAAATTGGTGATCCTGGCCGGCGTTGCGCTGGGCGTAAGCCAGTACACCTATCTGGCCGCGCGGGCATTGCCCTTGGTACTGGCCTTGTTTGGCCTGGTTTGGACGGCGCTCCATTGGCGCGATAAAGCCGCGCTCAAAAGTTTGTGGCTGACCCTGGTGGTGATGGCGCTGGTTTCGGCGGCTGTTTTTGCCCCCTTGGGGTGGATTTTTTTCAACGAGCCTGATCTTTTTTCCTCTCGCATCGAAGATGTGTTTTTTACCCCGGATAACGCCAAAGAATTATTCCTCCATCTTTCCAACGCCATTCGTATCTTTGTTGATAACGGCGATCCCAACTGGCGCCACCACCTGCCGGACCGGCCTATGTTGGGCTGGCTGGGCTGGTTGGGGTTTTGGCCGGGTTTGTTTATCTGTCTCCGGCGGGCGCGGCAAACGCCTTACCTGTTTTTACTGGTGACGCTGTTAACCCTTTTCCTGCCGGCGCTTTTGTCTGTGCCGCCGGCCCACGCCCTGCGCCTATCGGCGCTGCTGCCGATTTATTATATTTTCTTTGCCCTGGGGCTTATCGCTGTGACCTATTGGATTTCAACACGTTGGTTGGGGCGGTTTGGCCCACTCCCCCGATCAATGGCAGCGATATTGGTAGCCGTCACGCTGATGGAAGGCGGTCTGACCCTATACGATTATTTTTACCGGTGGGCCAACGCGGAAGAGACGTATGTGGAATACAATACCCCACTGGTAGAATTTGTGGATGAACTGATTGGCCGCTCTGCCAAAAATCCGGTGATCATCCCCTTCCAGCTTTACGTGCATCCAACCACCCGCTACCTGCTGCACGATCATTTTGTTGAGCAGCCCGCCGTCGCCAACGCTGCCAGCTTAGAAAGCTATGCCGGATCGGTGCAATTGGTTTCATTGCCCAACAATTTCAGAATTTTGAACGTGGCCAATATCCCTGAACTGCCCTCTTTTGTCTGGCTGGCCCGCTCTCCCGACGGCCAGGGCGTGGCCTATGTTTCTCGCCCGCCGCGTCAAAAAGAGCGCGCGTATCTGGCCCAAATCAAGGAAAGCGTGACGCCCGAAATCTATCAAGATCGGTTTGCCGGTACGCTGGCCGAAATTCGACAAATTGACACCGTTGCGCCCCTGCTGCCAATGTTCACCCAGGCCGCCCCCCGGCGCTCTACCGATCTAAATTGGGGAAACCTGGCCGCACTGCGGGGCTACGATGTCGTTCCAGAAGTGATCCGGCCCGACCAACCGCTGACCCTGAACTTTTACTGGCGCAGCCTTACCGATAAAACTTTTTCCCATCGCCTGTTTTTGCAATTGATTGACCCGGCGGGCCAACCCATCAACCAGTGGGAAGGCGAGGGCTTTCGGGAAGATATGTATCGCTGGCGCGAAAATGGTCTTCTCCCCACCCAGCACACCCTTTGGGTTGGCCCCGATACGCCCCCCGGCCCCTACCTGGTCCGCATAGGCTTTTTCGATGTCGAAACCGGCCGGCGGCTGCCGCTGTACGTTGACGGCCAACCGACCGGTACCGATCAGATCCAACTCGGCCTGTTTTACGTCTCCGCAAACGGCACCGACCCCCGCCGGCCGGCCACACCTGTATCGGCCAACTTCGCCAACTCCATCGAATTGACCGGCGTCACCACAATTCCTTTCGACCGCTCCACCCTTTCCGCGTCCACGTTACCCCTCACCTTGCACTGGCAAACCATCCGGCCCACCGACAAACCCTACACCGTCTTTCTCCAACTGCTCGATGCGCAGGGTCAGGTCATCAGCGGCTGGGACCGGCAGCCCTTCAACGGTCTCTACCCCACCCACCGCTGGTCTCCCGGCGAGGTCATTGCCGATACCTTTGAGTTACCGTTACCTGAGGATGGACTTCCCCCCGGCTCCTACCGCGTCATCACCGGTTTTTATGATGTCGAAACGGGGCAGCGGCTCCAGGTGGTTGATGGTGGCGATTTTGTGGAATTGTTGCAGTTCACGGTTGAATAGTTTAGGAAAAAATACTATGCTCCAAATCAACATACCCAACTACAAAACTCTCCATCTGGAAAACCTGGTGCTGGATTACAACGGTACATTGGCCTGTGATGGGAAATTGCTCGCGGGGGTGGCGGAGCGATTGCAGACGCTGTCGGCCCAGGTTAACATCCACGTGCTTACCGCCGATACCTTTGGCAGCGTGCGGGAAGCTCTGGCCGGCGTGCCGGTTGAGATTTCAATCTTGCCCGCAGAAAATCAGGATACAGGCAAATTACGCTATCTGGTTAAATTGGGGCCGGAAACGACGGCGGCGGTGGGCAACGGCCGGAACGATAACTTGATGTTGCAAACGGCGGCCCTGGGTATCGCTGTTTGCCAGACGGAAGGCGCTGCCGGGCAAACGCTGCTGGTCGCCGACGTTGTCACGCCCACAATTCAGGATGCGTTGGATCTATTGATCCATCCCCTGCGGGTGGCGGCCACCTTGCGGGTTTAGTTGAATGTTGCCTCAATCAGTCGGGGAATAGCCTGCAATCGATTGAGGTCAGCGTCCACCGGCACGCGGTCGGCAATGCCCAGCAGCATCCGGGGATCGGAGGCGATTTCCAAAATGGCCTGCTGCGCGGCCACTTCATACTGGTTGTCATCGTGCGTGTCCAGCAGAAAATCCTGGGGAATACCGCCCCACAGCGTTACCAGCGGGCCGGCCAGCTCCCGCGCTTCGGTGAGAGAGGCGTTGTTTTGGGGAAGTCCGGCAATGCCCTCCAACCCGTCGATGCCGGTGCGGGCCAGAGGCGTGAGCAGGTGTTTGATGGGGCCGCCGACGTGAACCAGCAATTTTTTATGGGCCTGATGAACAGTTTCCGTGGTGCGCCGGTAACTTTCGGCCAGGTAGGCCGCGAATCCCTGGGGCGAGATAAATTGTCCATCCAGATTATCCGGCGAAAAAACAATCTGGCCCGGCAGGTCGATAACTTGACCGACAAGTTGTTGCAGTTTCTTCTCCAAAATATCAACAATCTCGTTGATGATGTCCTCTTGCAGCAGGATCAACCCCTCACTCCAGCCTAGAAATTCGTGCAGCAGATCGGAAAAGGGCCGGCGGGGAATTTCGAGCGCCACCACTCCGTTGCTGCCCACCGAGGCGTTGGGGTCTACCAGTTTGTTGGGGTTCAATACGTAGGTTCGGGCCGTAACCATCTCCCGCACCACGGCCAGATCAGCCGGGGTCTTGACCGGGTAATCGGTTTGCCACCAGGCTTCATCCGGTCCCTTTGTCCAGCGCGATTCCAGAATGCCGGATGGGGCTTCAACCCGAATGATCCGTTCATTGGGGTGTTCGGTTGTGGTGATATTGATGCCGGGGTGTTCAACCTGGAAAGGGCGGACGGACAGCCAGACCGGAAACCCCATCGCTTTGGCAATTTTGGGGAGCGATGCGCCTTGTTCGGGAGAAGGCAGGGTGCCTTTTTGGGTGTGCCAGTCGTACCAGAGAGTAAGATCGGGCAGGAAAAACGGCTGTGAATTTCCGTTGCCGTTGAATCGAGCCAGAATTTCAGATTTAAACGACATGGGTCAACCCCCTGTCTGTCTTGCTAACCGTTTAATCGGTTTGATCGGCCAAAACACAACTGATGATGTCGGAGTCGTAGGTTACGGTGAGCTGCTCGCCGGGCTGCATGATCAGAAAATCTTTTTCCCAATCCCCTTCCAACAAGCGGCGGATCAAAACCATATCGCCGGCTACGCGGTCAAACATCCAGCCGCGCCGCTCGGCGTCGGCGCGGGCCTGGTTTTCCACCGCCGCGCCGTCTCCCACGCCCAGATCAATGTAAGCGGCCCGTTGGTAATGATCTTGCCAGGCCCCCATCACTTCCATCAGGTAGTCGGCGTTATCCTCACCATATTTCTCTACATATTCTTCGTACACGCTCTCCAGGTCCACATCCATGCCGCTGCCCAGGGCCAGCGTGGAATGGGGCGTGTCGTCGCGCCGCTCGATGTAATCCAGCGTGTACCAATAGGTGCCTTTGTGGGTTTCAAACTGTTCCTGGTATCGTCCCCGGCTGCCCAGAAACAAGGTGATGCAATCGTGAGCGCGCGGCACCACCAACTGCGTCCCCCGCGCCACCAATCCGGCGGTGGCCTGACCGCATAGTCCGTAAGCCAGCACCACGGCATCGTAGCCCTCGCCGGCAGCGGCATCAATCTGGTTTTGTAATTGGGCGCGTAAATCGGGCGGATTATTGTGCAGTCCCCGTCGCAGCAATTGGACATCCACAATATGCGGCGAACGCGCCGCGCACAAGTAAACGGGCCGGGCCAGCACTTCGCAGGCCAGACACTTAATATGCATCGTAACCTCCTGGGCTAAATAATGAGGTGAGTATACCATATCTCGGCCCCACCACCAACCGTTGGTTGAGGATTGGTGCTGTGGTATACTCGAGCTACCCTAATTTTCAGAGTTATCCCATGTCTATTGGATCAGGAGCAAAATTCTTGATTGACGGGTCTGGATAACGGGGTTATACTCATACCATCACCACTTCCTGGAAAGCTGCGCCTCAAATGAGGGAATAAGTAAAAGAGGGTAGGATGATGGGCGAATCGCAAAGATTGGATCAACCTAAGCGCTCAGATGAGGCGTTAGCCCGGATGATTATCGGTGTAGCCCAGGCCGGTCAGGCCGATGCTGTTTTATGCGCCACCGAAACCGGCGTGTTTGTGCGTCACCTGCACACCGTATCAGACCAGTATCGGATTATTGCGGCCACAAATAACAATAAAACCTATGCTGCATTGACCCAGGAAGGGGTGGAGGCCATCCACCTGCCGCTGCGCGCCGCCGACCGGTACAGCCAAATTCGTCACATCATCTCCGTTGCCGCCCAGTCCCGTAAAATTTCAGAAGGAGAGGTAGTGGTCTGCACGATAGACAACGAACTTTATCCTGAGAGCGGTAACGTAGTAGTGCTGACCGATGTAGAGCCGAACAACCGGAATGTAGCGGTGTCTGACCTGATCAAACTCACCGACGGTATTCGCCCCAGCGTTATTGAAGCCGCGTTAGAAGTTGCCTGCAAGGTAGGCCGGGCCGCCCGCCGGGGCAAACGATTGGGCACCATTTTTATGCTGGGCGATTCGCTGAATGTGCTGGAAGGAGCCAGGCAACTGATCCCCAATCCGTTCCACGGTCACGATGATTCTTTACGCCGCCTGACCAATCCCGATATTTATGATGCGCTGCTTGAACTGTCCAAGCTCGACGGCGCGTTTGTGGTCCGAGGCGATGGCTTTATCCAGACGGCGGGTGTTTTTCTGGCGACGGAAAAGTTTGAAACAAATCTGCCTCCCGGTTTTGGCGCGCGTCACGCGGCGGCGGCGGCCGTTACGGCCCGGACCAATGCCACCGCCATTGTCATTTCCGCCACCGACGGCAATGTTCGCGTTTTTTCGTATGGGGAAATGGTGCTGCAAATCGATCCCGATGTGGACTATGGGCCGGTCAAGCTGAGCGAATCAAAATAATTCTACAATGGAGAAATCATGACAACAGACAAACGCGGATTGGAAGCATTTGAAGAGGTAAAACGCCTGATTGTTGTGGCCGCCCATCCTGATGATATGGAAACTTTATGCGGCGGCACAATTTTGCTGCTGGCCCGGCGGGGCGTAAAAATATTTTCGGTCAATTGCACCATGGGCGATATTGGCACCCAGGAACGCCAGTTGATGCGGCCTGTGCTGGCCACCACCCGGCTCTCGGAAACCGAAGCCGCGGCTCGCGATTTGGGAATTGAGCAAACGTTTAATTTGGGCCGCCACGATGGCGAGTTGGTGGCCGATCTGGAACTGCGCGCCCAGATTGCGCGGCTCTACCGCATCACCCAGGCCGATACGCTGTTTACCTTTGATCCTTTTTGGGCCGGTCAAATTCATCCCGATCACCGGGCCGCGGGCCTGGCCGCGCTCGATGCCTACATGCCGTCCAAAATGCCGCTCTATCGCCCCGAACAACTCAACGAACCCGACACTTGTTTGGGGTGTTTACAGCGCGTTTTTACCTTTGCCACCGATCGCAATCCCGATGTCTTTATCGACGTAACTGGGGTATATCCCGATAAATTGAAGGCGGCCAAAGATCACCACAGCCAGTTTCCCAAAGGGGAAGAAAGCCTGGAATGGCTAAAAGAAATCAACCAACGGCAGGGCGAAACCATTGGGGTGGCGTATGCGGAAAGCTTTAGACAAATCGAAGTTTGGTAATTGGGAAATTTTTCCCAATTTTTGTTATGTATTGTTGAACTTAGCTTGTAATGTGCCAAAAGGTATGATATAATTTTGCTTAAGATTATGCCAAGTTGATGCGGTTTGGCCCGGTTATTGTGGGCTGGCATAAAATGCAAAAAACCCCACCAAACCCTATAAAAGCGATAAAATTATGAGTGACATCGACGTACCAAACAACTCAGGGGACGACATAGAATCACCCGCTGACGGCCCTACGCCTGATTGGATGAAAACTGCTGCTTCGTCATCGGGTGAAAGCTCTATGGACGAAGGAAGCGTACCGGATTGGTTACAAAGCATTCGTTCGGGTGAAAGCAGTGCCGGGGAAAGCTCAACGCCTTCAAAGCCGGAAAGCGCGGCAGAAACATCGGCTGTGCCGGAGGCGTCCGAAGCTGACGACGGAATGTCGGACCTGGAACGGCTTCTGGCCGAAGAAGGGATCGATTTGGGGTCTGTTGGTGAAGAACGCCCCGAAGGATCAGAGGGCATGTCGGCCAAAGATTGGATGATCTCTACCTCCGACGATGATCTGATCAAGAAAAAGCTAGATGACAGCCCTATGGAAAAAGCTGCTCCGCCGCCAACCCCTAAACCAGAACCAGAACCTTCCCCGCCTCCCCAACCTGAAACGCCGCCGGTTCCTGAAGCTGGTGTCCCCGAATCCGGTGTCCCCGAAGAAGATGATGATAAAATGGTGGTAGACGAGGATTTACCGGATTGGTTACAGGATATGGCCGGCGACGAAGTTCCACCCGCGCCGGTTCCTGAACCGCCGTCCGAGCCGGTCCAATCCGCGCGCCCCGCGCCCGTTCCGCCCTCCCCGGAAGGCGAAGATGACGACGATAAAATGGTGGTAGAAGATGACCTGCCGGATTGGCTGTTGGATGCTTCGGAAGATGTTCCCTCGGCCCAGCCCGCCCCCGCGGAAGAAGCGCCGCCGGCCACGCCTGCCGAATCTGCGGCGGCAGAAGATGACGATCTTCCCGATTGGCTGCAAGATGTCTCCGCCGATGAAACACCGGCAGCCGGCGCCCCCCCCGCTGATATTCCTCCCCCTTCAGCCACCGCGCCAGACGATGACGATGATGATGATAAGATGGTGGTGGAAGAAGACCTGCCGGATTGGCTCCAAGAAGTATCTGGCGAGGACGCGCCATCCCCTGTTCCCGAGCCGCCGGCTCCTGAGGCCGAAGCCGGTGTGGAAGATTTACCGGATTGGCTTATGGATGTGGGGGAGAAAACACCCCCGCCCCAACCTGTTCCTGAAGCAACGGAAGAGGAGGCCCCGGAAGAAACACTGCCCGATTGGCTGCAGGATATGGGCGATGAAGATACCGTCTCCGAACAACCCGTTCCTTCAACTCCCCCCGTTCCGGCGGAAACCGAAACCATTGACGAGGAAGACCTGCCGGATTGGCTGCGCGAAGCTGAGAGTTCTGCCTCCGATGAGCCATCGGCCCAGGTAGAGGCCGCTACTGCGTTTCCAGATGTTTCCGAAGATGTGAGCGATGAGGATTTGCCGGACTGGCTGCGCGAAGCGCAGGCCGGGGAAGACACCGATTCTGCCACGTTTGATCTGGAAGCGGTGGCCGGCGCGCAGGCCGGCGGCGGGTTGATTGACGAAGCTGACCTGCCGGACTGGTTGCAGGAAGTAGAAACAGAGGAAGATGAAGTTTTTGAACCCTCTGAACCCGGCCCCGAAATAGATGATGTGGCTGATGAGGAAATGTTGATCGAAGAAGAACTTCCCGGTTGGCTCCAGGATGTTGCTGAAGAAGCGCCGGAAGAACCTGAAGCTGAACCGGCGCCGGAAACAGATTATCCGCCGTCAGTGCCGGTGCCCGAAGAGGAAATAATCGATGAGGAAGACCTGCCGGATTGGTTGCAGGAGTTTGAAGAAGAAAGTGAACCAGAAGAAACAGGCGCCCCGCCGGCACCCACAGTTCCCCCGGTGAGCGAACCGGCGACTGAAGCAGCGCCTCCGCAAGAAATTCCATCCTGGCTGGAAGAGGAAGACGTAGCGGAAGAACCTGCGCCTGCGCCCGAACCAGTATCCCCGCCGGCTCCGCAAACCGCCGCCGAAGAGATGCCGGGCTGGCTTCAGAAGTTGCGTGAAGAGGAAGAAGAAGCCGGGCCGGAAGCGCCGCCTGTCGCCGCCGAAGCGGTAGCTGAAGAAGCGCCGGAAGATGATTTGCCCGCTGATCCTGATGAACGGCTCAAGTTAGCCCGGCTGGCCCGCGATAAAGGGGAAGTTGAAGAAGCGATGCGGGTCTATGATAGTCTGGTATCCAGTGGGAGTCATCTGGACCGCGTGATTGATGATCTGGAGCAGGCCCTTAAATCTTATCCATCCAACTACCTGCTCTATCAGGTATTGGGCGATGCCATGATGAAGGATGGGCGCCTGCAAAGCGCCCTGGACGTTTACCGCCAGGCGTTGACCAAACTGTAACTATTTTTGCCGTCTACCGAAAGGCCGGGATATTTTCGTCCCGGTCTTTTTTATGCGTCGTAAAGTACCTTCTCAATAAACTGGGGTAGCGTTGGTTGAGCTTGTCGAAACCAACGGTCTTCGACAGGCTAAGACCTCGTTCCCCCGAAATATTGAGAAGATACGCCGTAAATTATATGGTTGTGTTTGCAAAGCTTTAGGCTCAAATTTTGTCAACAACAGCAATTGTGATATGCTGAATGTTAATTATCTAAACTATTTTTAGGAGAAAAACTGGTGGAAAAAACACTTATCCTCATTAAACCTGATGGTGTGGAACGGGGCCTGATCGGCCCAATTATTACCCGCTTTGAACAGCGAGGCCTCAAATTGATCGGCATGAAACTCTTGCAGGTGTCTGATTCGTTGGCGCGGCAGCATTACTCCGTGCATGAAGGCAAACCTTTTTTTGAACCGTTGATCGAATACATTACGTCATCGCCCGTGGTGGCGATGGTGTGGCAGGGGCCAGACGCCATCCAGGTGGCCCGCAATACCATCGGCGCTACCAAACCGGCCGAGGCAACCGCCGGCTCTATTCGGGGCGATTTTGGTTTGATGGTGGGCCGTAATTTGGTGCATGGTTCCGACAGCCCGGAGAATGGTGAAAAAGAAGTCGCCTTGTGGTTCGACGAAGCGGAACTGGTTGACTACGACCGCTCGCTCGACCGCTGGATTTTGGAATAGGGAACGTTGAAAGCCTGCGCGTTGAGATCAAACCCGCAGGCTTTTTATTTGATTAATTTTTTAGCTATGAGGAGGGCAATCATGGCCAAAGCAGAAAAAACATCAAATGCAGCCGCTAATGGCAGCGAAATAGAAGTAAAAGGGGAGAACGTTAACAACCTTCAGGCCGACTCCGTGACCATCAAATATGGCAGCGTGGGCGATATTCAGGCCCAAAATGTGCTGGTTTCTCAGGCCGGGGCGGCCACCGTCACCGGCGATACCGTCGAAATTCGGCAAGGCGGCGCGCAAACGGTGCATGGAACCGAGGTCAACATCCGGCAGGGCGGCGTGGTGCAGGCGCAGGCCGAAAACCTGTCCATCACCCAGGGCGGGGTGGTTTTTGCCGAGGCCGGCTCGGCCAATTTAACCGCGGCCAACGCCGGAGCCATTCTTTCCGGCGGCGAGGTCAAATTGGATCAAAGCATGGCGCGCGCGGTTCTTACGCGGGGTGATGTCACCATGGATCAGAGCGGCGGCGGCCTTATTGTGGGCCGCAATATCACTACCGGCGAAAACAGCGGCACTATTTTGATGGTGGCCGGGCGCGTGAACGGCAATGTAAATGCTGTTTTTGGGCCGGCCTCCAGCGCGGCCTTTGGCGCAGCCCTGGGCCTGGTGTTGGCGTTGATCCTCTGGCTCAGACAGCGGTTGGCAAAATAAAGATTTTGGAGGGATAAATCATGTTTGTTGTTCTCAGATTGATCTGGCCCTATTTGTTGCGCTACGTGATGAATCAAGGCGCGGAACGCACGGCCAATTATTTGCAAGCGCGGCGAGAGCGGTGGTCGCAGCGAACGACCGATCCGCAAGAGATAGAAACAGTGTTGGAACACTATGAAGAAACCGGCGAATTGCCGCTGGACGAAATCTGCCCGCCCGCGCCGGAACCCACTTTCTTTGCTGTCGAGGCCTTCTGGTTCACGCTCTCCGGCATCTTTTTGGGCGCGGCCTTGAGTATCATTGTGACCATTCTCAAGCGGGAAGATTAAGGCTCAGTAGATCCAAATTTACCGTAGGAGGGGCATCCCTATGCCTGCAGAGGCATGGGGATGCCTCTGCTACTGAGGCTTCTCAAAGAACGGGAGGAGGTGCATCCCTATGTATATTGTCTCTACTCAACAAATGCAGGCCGCGGAGCAGGCCGCCGATGCTTCGGGCCTGAGTTACGAGCAGATGATGGAAAACGCCGGCCAGGCGGTGGCCCAGGCTATTGCGGCCCATTTTAACGTGCAAGGTGTGCAGGCGCTGGTGCTGGTTGGCCCCGGCAACAACGGCGGCGATGGCCTGGTGGTCGCCCGTCATTTATCGCAGCTGGGGGCCACGGTCACTGTTTACATCTGGAAGCGCACCCTTGAAGATGATAAAAATTGGGAATTGTTGGAGTCCACGCCTGTTGTCAAGCAGTTTGAAAATGAAGACCCGGATCATACCCGGCTAACGCAATTGCTCAACGAGTCGGGTATTTTGGTTGACGCGCTGCTGGGCACCGGGGTGACGCGGCCCATTGAAGGCAACCTGGCCGAGATGCTGAACCGGGCCAAAGCCGTGGTAGCCTCGCGGCGCGCGCCGCAAAGCAGCATGTTGGTTGATCCCACCCTACCTCTGATTGACGATGAATTCAGCCCGGCTGTGGTGGCGGTTGATGTTCCTTCCGGCCTTAACAGCAATACCGGCGTGGTAGACAGCCACACCCTGCCCGCCGACCTGACGGTGACGCTGGCCGCGGTCAAACTGGGACACATTTTGCTGCCCGGCCCCGAGGTGGTGGGCCGGTTGGTTGTGGGCGACATCGGTATTTTGCCGGAACATTACCCTGATGGAATTCATTTTGAAATGGCAACCGGCAACAAAACGGCGGTGCTGCTGCCGCCGCGGCCGGTAGGGGCGCATAAAGGAACTTTTGGCGCCGCGCTGGTTGTGGCCGGCTCAACCCATTATACCGGCGCGGCCATTTTAGCCGGGCAATCGGCCTATAGAATTGGCGCCGGCCTGGTGACGCTGGCGCCGCCCCAACAGATCTATTCTATTCTGGCCGCCCGCTTTGTGGAAGGAACTTATTTCCCTTTGTTTGACCAGGATGGCGCCATCGCGCCGGAAGCCGTCTCGCCCTTGCAGCAGAAATTTTCCGATGTCGATGCGGCGCTCATTGGGCCGGGGCTGGGGCAGCATCAATCTACCGTATCTTTTTTAACGCAGCTTTTAGACAAGGCCCAATCCTTCCCCCCGCTGGTGCTGGATGCCGACGCGCTGAACATTCTGGCCCAACAGGCAGCGTGGTGGAAACTGCTGCCGTCCAACTCTATTCTTACCCCCCATCCCGGTGAAATGGCTCGTTTAGCCGGCAGCAGTACCAAAGATATTCAGGCGGATCGGTTGAAAATAGCGGTTGATAAAGCGGCGGCGTGGAATCAGATTGTATTGTTAAAAGGAGCCTATACAATTATCGCCGCGCCCGATGGCCGGGCAATGGTGATGCCCTTTGCCAATCCGGCCCTGGCTAAAGCCGGTTCCGGTGATGTGCTGGCCGGGACGATTGTTGGATTGCTGGCCCAAGGGTTGGCCCCGTTTGATGCCGCGGTGGCCGGCGCTTACCTGCATGGGCTGGCGGGCGAACTGGCCCGCGACAAGTTGGGCGCAGCGTCGGTGGTGGCCGGGGACCTGGTGGATTTTTTGCCGATTGCCCTCAAAGAACTGGCGGGAATTTAATCTTTTGGCCTAAATCCGTTCCGGTTTGGGAAATAAAAAAGGCGAGGAACGTTTCCTCGCCTTTCTGTATACAAACGTAAATAGATTACGATTCGTCTGCTCCGGCTTTACCCGGTACTTTCACTTTGCTTTGCAGCGTGGAAATCTGCTGCTGTAAGCCGGCCATCTGCTCTTGCAAACTGCTCATCTGTTTTTCTACGGTCTGGCGAGCGCTCAGATAGCCCTCTTCGGCGCGGCCCTTGTATTCCAGGCTTTTATCTCTGATTTGCGCGCGCGTTTCTTCGCCCGATTGAGGGGCCAGCAAGAGCGATAAGGTTGCCCCTACCAGGCTGCCAATCACTAAACCTGCAAAAAATTCTGCACCACCACTTCGGTCTGACATAAATATTGCTCCTTTCACTATATTGATAAGTTGATATTAACGTCGAAATAGAGAACGGGCCGCCGCTTTTACAGCCGAGATACTACTGACAACTGAAATAACAGGCTTGGCCGCATAATCGCTGATGAATGTTGTTGTTCCTCGCACCGTGCCGGTTGTCTCTTGCAAATTTTGCAATAACGGTCTGACTTCCCGGTTAAGTAATTGTATCAGGTCGTTTGTTTTTAGCACCACATAGCTCAACATGAAAATCAAGATCACCATGAAGACCAAAATAAAAAAGGTGCTGATGCCCAGAAAGATCAAGACAATGTCCCGGATTACTTCAGCTGTAGCCGGATGAAAATAAAGCCAGATAGCGGCCACAATGGAAAAAATCAATATTGATACGGCCACGATAACGCCAAAAATCAAGGGCCGGTAATTGACAGGTTCCGGCGTCAACTCTGGATAGCGGCTATCCAGAGTTTGAGTGGCGGATGTTTCGTAGCCAAGCATTTGATCATCTAGTAGATCATACTGCGAATTCAGTTTTTTTTCTCCGGGCAAGGTTGTTTGTTCAGACATCAATGTTCTTCTTTCTTTCGGAAGTTACTATCTATTCTACCATAATAGTGTGTTTTAAGAAATTCATCATTTGATTTTAAGCCAATAGATGAGAAACAGGCTGCCCCAACTCACCATCGTGGCCTCAAGGATGTGGATGGCGCCAATCATGAGGGTGTCAAGGCCGATCAAGTCGCCCAGGGCCTGGCCAAAACCAAAGCCAATCACCCCGGTCAGCAGGTAGATGGGCAGGTCCGCCAGGCTTTTGCCCCGCCAGAGATGGAAGATGGTTCCATAAATCGCGCCAATAAGCGCTGAGAAAAGTAGAAAAGGTGGCATCGTTTTCCTTGTGGCAGGCATGGGCCGCTACGCCTGCGGTTTGTATTTTTCGATCACGCCGCCGCCCAGCAGCCGTTCCCCCTGATAAAAAACCACCGATTGGCCGGGCGTGATGTCGCGCAGGGCGTTGGCAAACGTTAGCCGGGCGCGATGATCGGGCAGCGGGTGCAGCGTGGCCTCCATCTCACGGGCTTTGTAGCGAATTTTGGCCGTTACCTCAACCGGTGTTTCCGGCGGCTGGCCGCTGATATACGTCACCTGCCCGGTGGTGAGTTCTTGCCGGCCCAGTTCATCGCGCGTGCCAACGATCAGGCTGTTGCTGGCCGATTCTATGCGCAGCACGTACATTGGCTGCGGCGCGGCCAGCCCCAATCCTTTGCGCTGACCAATGGTGTAAAACGCCAGCCCCTGATGCTGGCCGATGACCTGCCCGGCGGTATCCCGGATCGGGCCGGGCCGGCTGACCTCGGGAGCGTGGCGCTGCAAAAAGGCTCGATAATCGCCGTATCCTAAAAAGCATAAATCCTGGCTGTCGGGCCGGTTAAAGACCGGGAGTTGTTTATCGGCGGCAAGCTGCCGGATCTCTTCTTTGGTGTATGCGCCTAACGGCAGCAGAATATGTGCCAGGCGTTTTTGGGTCATGGTGTACAGCACATAGCTCTGATCTTTACGGTCATCAATCCCTTTGAGCAGGTGGTACCCGCCGCTTTCGGTTTGCTGTATCCGGGCGTAATGGCCGGTCGCCAGATAATCGCCGCCCAGGCTCAACGCCTCTTTGAGCAGCCGGTCGAACCGGATATCGCGGTTGCAGACCACGCATGGATTGGGCGTAACGCCGCCTGTATAACCATCGATAAAAAAATCAACAACCATATTTTTGAAGATTTCTTTGTAATCCCGCACGTAAAAGGGAATATCCAGAGCCTGGGCCACGCGCCGGGCATCGGCCACGGCATCGGGCGTGCAGCAGCGATTGGATGCGCCGCCCTCTTCGGCCCATAACCGGAGCATCAGGCCCGCCACGTCATACCCCTGCTCCACCAGCAGGGCGGCGGCCACCGAACTGTCTACGCCGCCGCTCATGGCCACAATTACTTTTTTGTTCTTACCTTCCATACAACACCTGTTCATCAAAAAACGGGTTGCGACCAACCCGACTGCGTTATTGTAGCATAAACATCGTCGGGGGCAATCTTACCCAAGCTGCCTGATTTTTTCTATGATTCCGGGCAGCACATCCAATACTACATCAATCTCGGCTTCGGTGGTCTGCCGGCCCAGGCTCAGGCGTAACGCGCCCAGAGCCACCGTATGGGGAATCTTCATCGCGGTGAGCACGTGGCTGGGTTCGGGCATGCCGGTGGTGCAGGCGCTGCCGCTGGCGGCCTGAATGCCGGCCATATCCAGATGCATCAAGATGGCGTCGGCCTCGCAGCCGGCAAAGGTAAAACTGGCGCTGTTGGGCAGCCGTTGGCGGGGATGACCGGTCAACTGGCTATCGGGAATGGATTTTAGAACGCCCGCGATCAGTTTGTCGCGCAGTTTGGTCAATCGCCGGTTCTCGGTTTCTCGATGGGCCTGCACCAATTCTATAGCTTTGGCCAGCCCTACAATGTAGGGCACGTTTTCGGTGCCGGGCCGGCGGTTGTTTTCGTGGCTGCCGCCGGTAAAGGGGGGCAGCAGCGGGGTATTTTGACGAGCATACAGCATCCCCACTCCTTTGGGCGCGTAAATTTTGTGGCCCGAAATTGCCAGCAAATCCACCTTGAGCGCAGCCACATCCAACGATTCGTAGCCTGCCGCCTGTACCGCATCCGTATGGAAAGGAATGCCCCGTTCGCGGGCCAGGTGGCCGATTTCGGCCAGAGGCTGCATCGTGCCCACTTCGTTATTGGCGTAGATCACGCTGATCAAAACGGTATCGGGCCGGATGGCGGCGGCGACATCCGCCGGATCAATCAGGCCGTAAGCGCCAACCGGCACCACGCTCTGTTCAAAGCCAAATTTATCACACAACTGGTCAATGGTGTGACCCACAGCGTGGTGTTCAATGGGCGTGGTGATGAGATGGTTGCCCTTACCCGCCAATTTTTGCGCCCAGGCTACGCCCCGGATGGCGATGTTGTCGCTTTCGGTGCCGCAGGCGGTAAAAACAATCTCTTTGGGCGTACAGCCCAAAATGCCGGCAATGGCCCGGCGCGAATCGTCAATGGCCTGGGCGCTGGCCCGGGCCTGTTTGTGCAGGCCCGACGCGTTGCCGTAAATTTCATTAAAATAGGGAAGCATGGCCTCCAGTACCTGGGGGTCAACCGGGGTAGAGGCGGCATGATCCAAATAAATGTTGGGTTTGTTGTTTTGGCTCATATAATTTTTTCAGCCTGATGCTTTTTTGGTGTAAAGGAAATTGTAGGTAAAACGTATCACTCTGTCAACACCTTTTATAAAACCTGCACGGGATGCTTGTTAGAGTAGCCTAATTGGGGTAAAATAACGGGCGGATACTAAACTTTGTGGATTGGGAGTGATGTAGCGGTTGGATCGATAGCCGGTGTGGCCGTCTACTGTTTACCGCTAATCATATGGAACTTCCTGTTATATTTAACGACCGCTACCAACTGGTCAAAAAAATTGGAGAAGGCGGGCTGGCTGAGGTCTATCAGGCTCAGGATTTATCGCTGGGGCGGATGGTGGCCGTGAAGGTGCTGCGCCCGCAATATACCCGCGACCCTAATTTTTTGGTCAATTTCCATCGTGAAGCCCAAAACTCGGCCCGCCTGAGCGACTCTTACATTGTGGCTGTGTACGATTTTGGTCAGGCTCAAAACCGGCCTTATATTGTGATGGAATGGGTGCCCGGCTCTGATCTTCGCACCCAGATCGACGACCAGGGCAAAATATCCATTGAACAGGCCGTCACCTTTGCTATTCAAATTTGTTCTGCCGTGGGTACGGCCCACCGGGCCGGCATTGTGCATGGCGATCTAAAACCGGGCAATATTTTAGTGACGCCCGGCAATCAGGCCAAAGTAACCGATTTTGGGCTGGCCCGCGCGTTGGGCGAAAGCACGATGGAAGAAGGCGAAGTGGTCTGGGGCACGCCCGCCTACTTTGCCCCGGAACAGGCTTCGGGTGATCAGGCCCTGCCGGCCACCGATGTGTACGCCATCGGCATTATTTTGTACGAGATGCTCACCGGGCGCGTGCCGTTTGTCGGCGTTGATGATCAGGATGTGGCCCGCAAACAACTGTACGAGTCGCACATTCCGGTGGATCGTATCGATCCCAAAATTCCGGAACCTCTGGCCCGAATCATTGATGCGGCCATGGCCAAAAACCCCAACGAACGTTTTTTGACGGCGGATCATCTCCGCGAAGCCTTGATGATGTACAAACAGGGCCGGTTGAGCGCCACCGGATCGCACGCGCCCATTTCCGCGGTGGTGGGGTCTCCTTTGCAGCGGGTTGGTTATTCCGGCGGCTCGCCGCCTCCACCGCCCCCGCCGCCGGCAAACTATGTGCCGGCGGCGCAGGCGGCCCTCCGAGGTTCTGATCAAAAGAAAAAAAGCGGGTTTGATGTGTTGATGTTGATCCTGGGCGTTGGCGCGATTTTAGCCGTCATCGGCCTGGTGCCGCTCTTTGTGGCGCTGTACCAGATTTTTGTTCCCGACCAGACCCAGGGAAATAACGCCACGCCGCTGCCCACCCTGGCGCCGGGACAGGTGCGGATGCCGGATATTGTGGGCCTGGAAGAAGAAGAGGCTCGATTAGCTATGGAAGACATCGGCCTATCGCTGGTTGTTGAGGGTGAAGCGCCCCATCCTACCTGGCCCGCGTTTACCATCATCGAGCAATCGGTTCCGGCGGGAACGCCGCGGGATGGCGGCAGTACGGTCAACGTGATTTTGAGCCAGGGGCCGCCGCTGATTGATGTACCCGATGTGCGGGGCCAAAGCTACGATGCGGCCAACCAACTCCTCACCTCGTTGGATTTGGTCACGCAAAAAGTGGAAGATTGGAGTGTGGAAGCGCCCGGCAGCGTGATTTTGCAAGACCCGCCCCCCGGTTCGTTGGTGGCCAACCGCACGTTGGTAACGCTGTTGGTCAGCAGCGGTTCCAGGGTACCGATGGAGGCTAATTTTGGCGGCGATATTTTGCTCAAAGCGTACGAAATTCCACGCTTACAGTATAAACCCGGCGAATCGATCCCGCTGACCTTTTTCTGGCAGGCGTCGTCCGGATTGGCCCAGGACTATCATTTTTTTGTCTATCTCACCACCCCGCAAGGAGGAATAGTAACCCAAGTCGACGGGCCGCCGCAGGAGTTAGGGCCAACCAGTAGCTGGCCTAAGGGTGAATCGGTGTTTAACCGGTACACTCTCTCCATCCCCACCGGCGCCGCTCCCGGCGATTATCAACTTAGAATTGGTTATTATAAACCGGATTCCAGAGTTCGGGTTCCGATTGTTGAGCCTGGACGCGGCGAACAGGATAATCTGGGCGCGTTGATTCTGCGTTCGATACAGGTAGTGCCGTAGATTTTGGTTGATAATTTGTGGCGAATATCGCTACTTTTAAATATGAGGTGTATTCTGGTATAATGATGGTTAACTTTATCGATAAAAATTTTGCCGAATGTGATGTTGTTAATTCGGTGGTGTGGACGTTTGTTTGGAGGAAAGTGTGAATTCGAGTTTTTTCAAAAATAGTGGCATTGTTTATCTGCTGGTTATTTTGGCCGTGGCCGCTATTGTTTTTAGTATTTTTTCAGGCCCCAGAGAGGCCAATGAAGTTGATCTGACCGCCGTGACCGATGATATTAAAGCGGGACAGGTTGAAAAAATTGTTATTCAGGAACAGGATATTACGATAACCTATCGTAATCCCAACCAGCCGGCGGCCAAATCTCGCAAAGAAGATACGGAGAGTATTTTTCAAACATTTGCCGATTTGGGTGTATCCGAAGATCAATTGAATAACATCGAAATAGAAGTGGTGCCCCGCAGCCCCTGGAGCGACTGGGGGACCCTCGCGCTGACGATTTTGCCGCTGCTGGTTCTGGGAGGCTTGTTCTTTTTTATGATCCGCCAGGCGCAAGGGTCTAACAGCCAGGCGATGAGTTTTGGCAAAAGCCGGGCGCGGATGTTTGCCGGCGATAAACCGACCGTGACATTTGAAGATGTGGCCGGCGCGGAGGAAGCCAAAGAAGAGTTAACCGAAGTGGTTGAATTTTTGCGCGAGCCGGAAAAATTCATCTCGTTGGGCGCGCGCATTCCCAAAGGCGTACTGATGGTCGGGCCGCCGGGTTGTGGCAAAACATTGCTGGCCAAAGCCGTCTCTGGTGAGGCCGGCGTGCCCTTCTTTAGCATTTCCGGCTCCGAGTTTGTGGAAATGTTTGTGGGTGTGGGCGCCAGCCGGGTCCGCGACCTGTTTGATCAGGCCAAGCGTAATAGCCCCTGCATTGTATTTGTGGATGAGATTGACGCCGTGGGTCGGCATCGCGGGGCCGGGCTGGGCGGCAGCCACGACGAGCGGGAACAAACATTGAACCAGATTTTGGTTGAAATGGATGGTTTTGAAACCGACACCAACGTGATTGTAGTGGCCGCTACCAACCGCCCCGATATTCTGGACCCCGCCCTGCTGCGGCCGGGCCGTTTTGACCGGCGGGTGGTATTGGATTGGCCTGACTGGATGGCGCGTAAGAAAATCTTAGAGGTTCACAGCCGGGGCAAACCGCTGGCCGTGGGCGTGAATTTAGAGTCTTTGGCCAAGATCACCATCGGTTTTTCTGGCGCGGATTTGGAAAACGTGGTCAATGAAGGCGCTATTTTGGCGGCGCGCCGTAACAAAAAACAAATTGCTATGGCCGATTTGCAGGAAGCGGTGGAAAAAGTCCAACTGGGACCGGAACGGCGCAGCCGGGTTCGCAGCGAAGAAGATGTAAAGGTGGTGGCGTACCACGAGGCCGGGCATGCCGTGGTCGGCCATCTGATCCCCGAGGCTTTCCCCGTGCACAAAGTAACCATTGTTCCCAGAGGCGGCGCGGGCGGCGTAACCTACTACCTGCCCGAAGATGACCAGCGGCTGACAAGTGTTGCCGAATACAAGGCGCAGTTGGCTGCCGCGTTAGGCGGTCGGGTGGCGGAAGAGGTTATTTTTAAGGATGTGACCACCGGCGCCAGCCAGGATTTGCAAACCGTGACCCGGATGGCGCGCGATATGGTAACGCGATACGGCATGAGCAGCCTGGGTCCGCTCACCTTTGGCGACAAGGAAGAACTGGTATTTCTGGGCCGGCAATTGAGCGAGCAGCGCAATTACAGCGAGGAAACTGCCGAACAGATTGATCAGGAAGTGAGCAAATTGGTAGATGAAGCGTACCAACGCGCGACCCAGATTTTAACCGATCACATCGATAAATTGAAGTTGGTGGCTGAAACCTTGTTGAAACAAGAAACGCTGGACGCCGAAGCGTTTACCGAACTCTTTGATGACATCAAAGTGCCCTCATCAGAAACTCCAAAAGGGGGAACGCCATCGTCGGATGAGGAGACCTCCACGTCTCAGGATGACAGCCCGCCCAATGTTGTGCCTCCTTCTACGGCTCCGCTGCCGGCGTAATTTTAGCCTATAAAAAGCAAAAGCGGTCTCTCCACGAGATCGCTTTTTTGTTTCCCGCCGGTCTGATTTATTTGCTTGCTGACAACGCCTGCTGCCACTTTTGGGGCAGGTGCGTTACCTGGCCGTCGAAATTCAGACAAATGAGTTTGGTGCTGGCCTGGGCCAGTACGTGGCCGCTGTCCGTAGCCACGACCTCGTAGGCAAATTTTATCTGGCGGCTGCGCGCTTCTTCAATCCAGGTGCGAACGGTAACTTGCTGATCGTAATGCGCCGCCTGCCGGTAACGGATGTTGATCTCTGAAACGGCCAGCATAAACCCGTCTTTCTCAAATTCAGCATACGAGGTGCCGTTGGCCCGCATCCAGGCGCTGCGGCCTTCTTCGAACCAAACCACATAAGCCGCATGATGAACCACGCCCATCTGATCCGTTTCGGCGTAGCGAACGTGAAAGGTTGTTTCTACAAGAGGGGGCATGAAAGTTAGTATCTTTCCAGGGGTAGGATATTTTTTATAACGCTCTCAACGTGGAATACGGTGGGTACCACGTAATCGATTGCCAGAGATTTATGGCCGCCGTTAATGAGAATGGTTGTCATCCATAGATCTTTGGCGGGGATCAAATTGCGGGGCGTGTCATCAACAAGAATGCAGGAATCGCCGGAGACATTCAAGATGTCTAAAGCCGCTTTGTAGGCCTGGGGCCTGGGTTTATTGTGGTAGTTCAACGTATGAATATCGATGATGGTCTCAAAATGAGGCCGTATCTGGAGCGCCTCCAAGATGCGTTCGCAGTGTGCCCGGTCGGCGTTGGTAAAGATCGCTTTGGTGAGGGGAATTTCTTCGAGCATGCGGTTGAGCGGTGGGCTGGGGCCGAGATAATCCCGGGGGTCAAAATCATGCACAAAATCCAGATATTCTTGGGGCGCAATATGGTATTCTTCCATGAGGCCCCGCATGGTGGTGCCGTATTTTTGGAAGTAAGTATGTTTTTTCTCTGTCGCGTCATCAGCCGGAATGCCCAATGTACGAATCATGTAACACAAAATACGCTCGCTGATAACGTTTATGATCCCTGCTTCTTTGGGATAGAGGGTGTTATCCAGATCAAATAAAATATATTGAAAATGCATATTACTCCGATGTTTCACGTTGGCCGCCGCATGGTCTACTGAAATGTTCCCTAACCTTTTGCGCCACTCGCTCTATAGCAGGCAATGTGGTATACTTTGCTGGTTCTGATATAATAGAAGGGCTTGTTTGTTTGGGGAAACAACGCGGAGAGCGTTCTATGGCGCAGCGAGGCTAATTTGTGAAGGTGCGGGTTTGTCTGCCGATGCCCGTCTACCTCAATACCGGGTAGAATGATAGTGGCTGAAACAGAATTTAGACAAATAAAAAAGAGTCGTATCTTGCCGTATAAGCGTTCTAACCTTATACTGCCCCTCGATACACACTCTTTTTAATGAACAGGCATCTCTAATTGTAAAGTCAATATAACATAACATATTTGAAATGTCTAGTGGATAGCAGTATATTTTGCCCTGTTTAGGTTAATTTTAATGCTGTTAAGGAGAAGTTACCTTGATTATTAAGCAGTTGCCGGTTGGTCCTGTCCAGGCAAATTGTTATATTGTTGGTTGTGAGGAAACAAAAGAAGGCGTGATCATTGATCCCGGTGATAACCCCGACCTTATTTTGGCCGAGATGGAGTCGGCTGGTTTAACCATCAAGTATGTGCTCAATACACACGCCCATTTTGACCATATTTTGGCTAACGGCGCGGTTGTTGAGGCTACCGGCGCGTTGCTGGCGCTGCATCCGTTGGATTTGCCTTTGTTGCGTCAGGGCGGCGGAGCGGCATTCTTTGGTCTGAAGGCCGAATCCGGCCCCGATCCTGATCTGGAATTGGCCGAAGGAGATACGCTGACCTTTGGCCGCCATACGCTGGAGGTGCTGTTTACGCCCGGCCATTCTCCCGGCCACGTCAGTTTTTACGAGGCCCGGGCGGGAGTTATTTTTGATGGTGATGTGCTGTTTGCCGGCGGCATTGGCCGCACCGACCTGCCCGGCGGAAGCTACGAAACCTTGATGGCCAGCATCAACGAAAAACTCATGATCTTGCCCGATGAAACTGTGGTGTGCAGCGGCCATGGCCCCACCACCACCATTGGACAGGAACGCGCCGGGAATCCCTGGTTATAGGAATAGATGGATGGATGGGGTTTGATGAGTGATGGGTGAATGCCTCACTCATTACTTCTCACTCATCAATAACAGTTCCCCACTGCTTCGCCACAATAGCTTGCCCGGCCGGACTCAGAACAAATTCAATAAACGCGTTCACATGGGTGTTTTCCGCAGCCGCCGTAACAAGTGCCAAATCGCGGGTGATCGCATAGCTTCTGCCGGCCAGGGTTTCTGGAGTTGGGGCCACACCGTTGATGGGGGCTGCATAGACCCGATCATCCACAAAGGCAGCCGATACGTATCCTATCGCTCCCGGATTTTGAGCCACAAAATCAACCACCGCCTGGCTGCTGGGCAACACAACCGCGGTCAGGGTGACAGCTCGATCATCCATAACGGCTGCTTCAAAAACGGCGCGTGTTCCAGAGCCGCCTTCCCGGCTGACCACCTGAATCGGGGCCGCAATCCCATCGATTGCCTGCCAGTTGAGATGCCGGCCGGAGAATATATCGGCAATGTCTTGCAGCAAAAGTTCCGCCAATTTATTTTGGGGATGCAGGACAACGGCAATCGCATCGCGGGCCACAGGGATCAACCGGACCTCATTGCTGAGAGCATCAACCGGGCCTGAAATCATACCGATTTCGATCTGTTGCGTTTTAGCCAGTTGGTAGCCCAGGGCCGATCCCCCACCCTGAATATCAAACGTAATATTCGGCTGTTGTTCTTTATAGGCATAGGCCAGTTCGACCAGTAGCGGGCGCATGCTGGTCGATCCCGCTATTCTGATGAATACGGGTTCGGGCGGCGGCGTGGCCGTTGGATTGCAGCCGAAAAGCAGAAAAAACAACACCAGAGCAATGAAGATGAGCCTGGGCGCGTGGATTATTGATTGAACTTTTGGTTGGCCGTTTCGCCTGCTCATTTATCCTCGCGCAAAATACAACATCAGGCTGAACCCACTCACTACGGCGCAATAAACGGCAAACATATACAGCGAGTGCCGCTGCAAATAGTGTAGCAGCCAGCGAATACAAAAATAGCCGGAGACAGCCGCGGCCAGAAAGCCAACCGTAATGGCCGGCAGCTCGTGGCCCAGCGCGCCGGTATCAAGCAGGTCTTTCAAGGCCACCACCCCGGCCCCCAGCAGCGCCGGAATTGACATAAGAAAACTGAAACGGGCCGCCGCCGTGCGATCAAATCCCCGCAAAACAGCACCGCTGATGGTTGCTCCGGAGCGGCTGATACCCGGCAGCATGGCCGCCGCCTGCCAGAAACCAACAATGATGGCGTCGGTCCAGGTGTAAGCCCGTAAATCCCGCACGCGCGAGCCAAACCGTTCGGCAATGGTTAACAGCGCGGCGTTCAAAATAAGCAGGCTGCCGGCAAAGGCCGGCGAGGCAAAAGCGGCCTCAAAATAATCTTTGAAGAGCAGTCCCAGCATTACCGCCGGAATTGTGGCGGTCACCACCAGCCAGCCCAGCTTGGCCTCAAATGTGGCTAAAGGGGCGCGCCGGATTAACCCCAGCCACACGTGTTTGATAATTTCTACCAGGTCGGGCCAGAAGAAAACAAACACGCCAATCAAGGTTCCCCATTGCACCAATACTTCAAACGCAAAAGAAGCATCCGGCCAGCCCAAAAACCAGGGGACCAATACCAGATGCGCCGAGCTGGATACGGGAATATATTCGGTTGCGCCCTGAACCAGCCCTAAAATCAATGCTTGAAATAGATCCATCTTTAGAAAATTTCTCCCTTGTTTTGATATCCTCCCCCGCAAAGTCACTGGAAAATACCATCAAAGTAATATTTTTCCAAACTCTGCCTTTTGTTGTGTCAAAACATCAGAACAGTTTTTCGAAAAGAGAGAGTCCATTGTACTATAGGGCCGTCATACTCATTGAGATTTTTTGCCGGTTTTTTCGGGAGATCAAACTTGATGGTTACTGCAAATGAAATACGCCGGGCGATACAGGATTTGGCGCTTTCCCGGCAGCCGGTGTGTATTCACGCTTCTCTGAGTTCCTTTGGCCGGGTCGCCGGAGGAGCGTCCGCAGTGGTGGAGGCATTTTTGTCTGAAGGGTGTACGGTGCTGGCGCCCACGTTTACCTATTTTTTTGAGGTTCCCTCGCCAACGCCAGGAGATCCTGCCCGCAACGGATACGGGGAAAACGAATCGTATCATGCTGCGCTGCCGCCGAACCGAATTTTTTCACCCCAGGCATCGGACCTCTCCCGCAAGGAAATGGGCGCGGTCCCTGCGGCAGTGCTGGCTTACCCAAACCGGCGGCGGGGCAATCATCCCCTGAATTCTTTTAGTGCGGTAGGGCCGTTGGCTGAAAATTTGATCAGAGATCAAACGCCGGAAGCTGTCTACGCGCCGTTTATTCAATTGGCTAAATTGGGAGGTTGGGTAATGATGATGGGCGTGGGGCTGGAACGGATGACGCTCTTGCACCTGGCCGAGCGACAGGCCGGGCGCAACTTATTCCTTCGGTGGGCGAAGGGGGCCGACGGCCAACCGATTTCCGCGCGGGTGGGGAGTTGTTCCCAGGGATTTGGTAACTTTGAACCTGTGCTGGCATCCGTTGTGCGCACCCTACAGGTTGGACAAAGTCACTGGCAAGTCTATCCCGTGCGAACCGTGCTTGAACTTGCGGCCAACGCCATCCGCCAAAATCCTGACATTACCCATTGTGATGACGCCGCATGCCGTCGCTGCAATGATGCCGTGCGCGGCGGGCCTCAGGAATGAGTTACGTTGAGTAATTTGCCGTTGTTAAGGATTGGTAACAAGGAATCCGATCAATCTGGTTGATCCTGTTAATCAGGCTTTCCGGAACGAGCATAGGTCGAACTTTTTCCAATACCGGAATAACCCTGGGCGCGTAATCGGTCCAGAACTTTTTGCCACAGTTCTGCTTCGAGTTCTTTATTCCAACTGGCAATAATTTGTTGTTCTTCTCGGGCAATTGCTGCGTTCGCGGCGTCTTTTTTGTGTTGATCGCCCTGACTGACCGCAATTCGTCTGAGTAATTCCATCTTGCCCCTAATGCCTCCTGTTACTTCTACATAACATGTACGTTTTTATCCCTAAAAGGTTACGTTAAAAAACTTAAACTTTGCCATCATTTTAAAAGGCTTACCGGTGCTTAATCGTACAATTGATACGTCTTGTAACAGCGGTATAACCTTATGACGCGTAAATCCAGAAAAATGTTCCTTGATCCTGTTCAAAGTATAACATCCTGCTCGCAGATTGTGACCTGCCAAAAGTAAGGGAGATGGTTGATTGTGCCCCTCTACCGGCTGTGGTACAATATCTTTCGTTTCAGGTAAAAGAGAGACTTTTGTTTCGGAGTAAATGCGTGGGTATTCGGGTCCTGCCGCCGGACGTGGCAGACAAAATTGCAGCGGGCGAGGTGGTGGAGCGACCGGCTTCCGTGGTCAAAGAACTGGTCGAAAACGCCATCGACGCCGGTGCCAAATCCATCAGCGTAGAAATTCAAGAAGGTGGCAAACGCCTGATCCGGGTGATGGACGACGGCGGCGGCATTCCCGCCGATGAGATTCCTATGGCTTTTGCCCGTCACGCAACCAGCAAATTGGTCTCGGTAGACGACCTGAGCCGTATCACCACCCTTGGTTTTCGCGGTGAGGCGCTGGCCTCGGTGGCTGCGGTTTCCCGGCTCACGCTGGTTTCCCGGCCCGCTGCGCAAGAGGCCGCCACCCGCATCCGTATTGAGGGTGGCGAGCACACAAGCCTGGGGCCGGCGGGTTCGCCGGGCGGCACGATTGTGACCGTGGAAAATCTGTTTTACAATGTGCCGGCCCGCCTCAAATTTCTCAAAGCCGATGCCACCGAAGCCGGCCATATCCAGCGTATTGTGTCTCATTACGCCCTGGCCTATCCCCACATCCGCTTTAGCCTGCAAAACGACAAACGCGCCACTTTTCAATCGAACGGCAGTGGTGAATTGCTCGATGCCCTGGTGGCGGTGTTCAGCCTGGAAACCGCCCGCCAAATGATCGAGGTCCACGGGCGTGATGAGGCGGCCAATGTCAGTGCTGGCGGCTATGCCGGGGTGCCCTCGCTGCATCGCGGCCTTCGGGATCAAATTGTTCTTTTTGTCAACCGGCGCTGGATTCAGGATCGTTCGCTGAACCAGGCCGTTATTCAAGCCTATCACACCTTTTTGCCGGTGCGGCGCTATCCGATTGCCGTGATCAACCTGACGCTCGACCCCGCCGAGGTGGATGTAAATGTTCACCCCACCAAAGCCGAGGTCAAGTTCCGCGATCCCCGGGTGGCGTTCAAAGTGGTGCAAAAAGCCGTGCGCGAAGCCGTGATGAACGCCGCGCCGGTTCCCGCCTACGGCACGCCCGCGCCCGATACGTCCGGCGAATGGACGGGCCACGCCGGAGATGCGGCAGCCTGGTCTTCTTTTTCTTCGCCGTTTTCCGGCCCCTCGCAGGGAACCCTCTCGCGAGAATTTGGTTTTGAAGCCCAGCGCACCGCCCCTTTTTCAGATCGAGATGATCCCGCCGCACCGCTGGCTGCCACCCCGCCCCCTGGCCAGATGCCCCTGATGCGCGTTCTGGGGCAGGTACAGCAAATGTATATTGTGGCCGAGGGTCCGGACGGCCTGTTTTTAATTGACCAGCACGCGGCCCACGAGCGAATTTTGTATGAAAAACTACTGGCCGAACGCGCCCAGGCGATGGTGGCCGCCCAGCAGTTGCTGGAGCCGGTACTGGTCGACCTTTCGCCGGGACACGCCGCCGTTGCCGAGGCCGAAACCGAGGCGTTGGCCGAGGTTGGATTTGAATTGGAACCTTTTGGCGGTACCAGTTACCGTATCCGCGCCCTGCCCGAAATATTGGGCAGCGCCGATCCCGCCCAGGCATTGGTCGATATTTTGGTTGAAATGACCGACGGCGCAACGCCTCTGGCCCGTGAAACCCACGAAAAAATTGCCATCATTGTTTGCAAACGGGCCTCGATCAAGGGCGGCCAGGTGTTGAGCTACGAGGAAATGCGCGAGTTGGTGCGCCAGTTGGAAGCCACCAAAGCGCCTCGCACCTGCCCCCACGGACGCCCCACGATGATCCATCTCAGCGCCTCGCAACTGGCCCGTGAATTTGGCCGGACGTAACCGGGGTAGTTCGACCATGTCACATAATATGTCCCTGATATTCAAACGAAACAGCCTTATACTGCTTTTTCTACTGGCCGGCGTAATTGCCCTGGCCGTCGTTGTCCGGCAGTGGCTGCTGGTTGACCTGCCCCATCCTGACGAACTGTACCAATACACCACCGCGCCGTCGACAAAAATTTTTGACCGGCACGGCACGTTGCTGTACGAGATCACCGATCCCCATCAGGGGCTGCACACCCCCCTGACTCTGGATGAGATTCCTCAGGCCTGCATCAACGCTACGCTGGCCACCGAAGACGCCACCTTTTACCAAAATCCCGGCGTGGACCTGTGGGCCATTGTCCGGGCGTTGGTCATCAACATTAGAGGCGGCGAGATCCTCAGCGGCGGCAGCACCATTACCCAGCAATTGGCCCGGAATCTGCTGCTCTCCCCGCAGGAGCGCGCCGAAGTCAGCCTGACTCGCAAACTGCGCGAGGCGATTTTGGCCTGGCGTTTGGCCCGCACCTACAGCAAAGACGAAATTTTAACTCTGTATCTCAATGAAATTGATTACGGCAACCTGGCCTACGGTATCGAGGCCGCGGCCCGTGTTTATTTTGGCAAGCATGCCGCCGAGCTGGACCTGGCCGAGTGCGCCATGCTGGTGGGGCTGCCGCAAAATCCCACCATTTACAATCCGCTGGAAAAGCCGGACGCTGCCAAAAACCGGCAGGACATTGTCTTGGGCCTGATGGTCAAACAAGAATTTGTTTCCCAATCTGAGGCCGACAGCGCGTGGCGGGAAAAATTGGGCTTTGCGGCCACGCCCTTCCCCATCAAAGCGCCCCATTTTGTGATGTTTGTTCGGGGCGAATTGCAGCGCCGCTACGGCCTGGAAGCCATTTATAAGCAGGGGCTGCGGGTGGAGACCACCCTGGATTTGAATATGCAGCATACGGCGCGGCGTCTGGTGCGGTACCACCTGGCGGAGTTGGCCGAAACCAGGGATGGCGTGCCCCCGCGCAACGTGCGCAATGCTGCCGTGGTGGTGCTAGACCCCGTTTCGGGCGAAATTTTGACCATGCTGGGCAGCCCCGATTATTTTGATCCCCGCATCGACGGCGCGGTCAACGCCACCATGGCCACGCGCCAGCCCGGCTCGTCCATCAAACCGATCACCTATGCGGCGGCCTTTGACCCTGAAATTGCTTCGGCCAAGGGGTATGCCCCCCTCACCGCGGCATCGATGATGGTGGATGTGCGGACGGCGTTTGTGACCCAAGAGGGCAATCCGTATGTGCCGGAAAATTACGACCGCACCTGGCGCGGGCCGGTGCTGCTGCGCCAGAGTTTAGCCAGCAGCTACAATTTAATTGCCGTAAAAGTGCTGGATTACGTGGGCCTGAATACAATGATTGACCTGGCCCGGCAGGTGGGCATCACCACTTTTGATAACAAGGATTTTGGCCTGGCGCTGACCCTGGGCGGTGGCGAGGTCAGGCTGGTGGAACTGTCTGCGGCTTATGCGGCTTTTGCTAATGGCGGGCGCTTTGTGGAGCCGGTGGCCATCACCCGCATTACCGATCACCAGGGCAACGTGATTTACGAATTGCCCCGGCAGCTTAATCCCGGTCCGCAAATCATCGATGCCCGCACCGCTTACCTCATTACCGATATTTTGAGCGACAACTACGCCCGCCGCTCGACCTTTGGCGCGGGCAGCCCGCTGCGCTTGTCTCGCCCGGCGGCGGCCAAAACCGGCACCACCCAGGATTGGCGCGATAATTGGGCCATGGGCTACACGCCCGATCTGGTGGTAGGGGTGTGGGCCGGCAATGCCGATAACGAGCCGATGCGTCACGTATCCGGCGTAACCGGCGCGGCCCCCATCTGGCGCGATATTATGGAAGAATTGCATCAAACGCTCCCGGTTTGGGAATTTTCCCGACCCGAAAGAATGGTTGAACGGGTTGTGTGCGCCGAAAATGGCCTGTTGCCGGTGTCGGGGGAGGAGCCGTTGGTTACGAGCCTGGTTTCTTCTGCGGGCCTAACCGTTCATCATTTGCAGGTAGCCGTGCCCTGCCCGCACACGATTACCGAACTTTTTATTGAAGGCACAGAACCACAGCAACTTGACACCTGGCACCAACGGATTGCGCTGGACCGGCGCAACGGTTTGCGCGCCGGGCCGGACTGCCCGCTCGATTTTGTTACCTTTCAAACATTCATCCAATATCCCGCCGAAGCGCAAGCCTGGGCGCGCCGGCAGGGCGTGCCGCAAACTCCCGGCGTGTATTCACCATTTTGTCAGGCAAGCAGCGAGGGAAATGATGCGGCGGCGCATCCCGAACCAACCGCAGCGCCCGGCGTCCATCCTTTGATCTTTACCAGCCCGGATCAGGGAAGTATCTTTCGGCTGGTGCCTCATATTCCGACAGATAAACAGAAAATTCAAATCCGGGTTCGGCCCGCCGATGGCGTATCGGTAGCAGGCGTGGTCTTGCGGGTCAACGGGCAGCCGCTGGCGGAAGGTAGGGAAACGTTGTGGCAGATGGCGCCTGGCGTTTATACCTTTGAAGCGGTGGGTAGGGACCCGGCAGGGAATGAATTGCGAGCCAATCCCGTTACTGTGGAGGTGGTGGAATAGTCTTGGTATCGGCGGCTTGCATGTCTTCGATAATCACGCCGGCGGCATGTTCGCTGTGGCGGATCCAGGCCTCGCCGCTGGTGAGGGTGGGGTAGATTTGCGCTCCGGTGACCAGATAGAGGTTATCAATGGGGGTGCGAATGTTGGGGATGTGGTGGTTGCCGTTAACCCGGTGCAGGGGTTCGGCGTACGGGTTACGGAGCACAATAAATTGCCGGATGCAGGCCGGGTCGAAATCCGGGAACATCGCGCGCAAATGTTTAAGCCAGATTTCTTTGATCTCATCATCCGTTTTATTCTGCCATGCGCTTTTGGGGCTGGTGTATTTGGGCAGGTAAATCAGGCAGCCATCCTCCGATGTTTGAAAGTTTGTTTCAATGCTTGTAAATGGAATTTTATCGTCGGCGATGGAGAGGGTGGCGTACTGGGTCAGGGGGCGGTCGAGAACCAATACGGGGCAGATAACGCCCAGATAGGTTGTTTTTTTGAGAAATTTGTCGTAATCGCGCCGGTTTCCGGCCAGCAGCCGGCGAAATTGCGGCACTTGCGAGGTGACAGCCACGGCATCATACGAGCGCGTTTCCCCGGTCAAACGGATTTTCTGGGCCTGGTTTTGTTCCAGGATGACCGAATGAACCGGCCGGTCGAAATGAACCTGCCCGCCGGCAGCCTCAATTTGGGCCGTCATCGTTTCAAGCAGGCCCCGGCATCCGCCGGCCAGATAGCCAATGGTGTGTTTATCCTGCTGTAATATGGTTTGAGAGAGCCACGACCAGATATAGGTGGCTGGAATGTTCTTAACACTGCTATCAAATTTTGCTTTAAGCAGCAGACGCCAGAACTTATTAACGGCTTGAGAGCCGTGCCAGTGGGTCAACCACGTTTCAGCATCAATGGCTTCTAACTGGTACCAGGCGCGCATAAATTTTGTATAAAGTAAAATTCTTAACAGGCGGAAACGTTCAAACCAACTGAAAGCGGGCAGCCTTAGAAGTTCACCTTCGTTATTGACCGGGACAATTTTGCCATCCAGGTAAATCCCCCGCATGGCCCGATAGAAATGAAATTGCTCGGCCAGGCCCAATTTTTGGGCCAATTCATAAAGATACGTTCCGCCGGAAAAAAGCGGGTGGAAACAATAATCAATATTGGTGCCGTTGTCTAACGTCACCGGCCCGCTATCGCCCCCCAGGAGAGATAAGGTTTCAAAAACTTCGGTTTCCACCCCTTGCTGCGATAAAAAATATCCCAGGCTGATTCCCATAATGCCATCGCCAATGATGCCAATCCTCATTTTTCTCTCCATCCATCCAATCTTGAGTTACATTTGATTGCAGCCCCATTATATCAGAATCAGGTGTGGGGTCAATGTGCCTTGCATCACAACCTTGAGATTGTCCAGATGTCGCGAAAAGATTATACTACCGGCCAAGATGAAAAGTTGCTGGGCGGCCCACTACGCCGAGCCAGGAAAGGGGATTGTTTTATGCAATCTTATCTTGATCTGATGCGCCACGTGATGAACAATGGCGTTGAAAAGGGAGACCGCACCGGCACCGGTACCCTGAGCATGTTTGGCTACCAGATGCGCTTTGATCTGGCGGACGGCTTTCCGCTGGTCACCACCAAACGCGCGCATTTCAAATCGATTGTATATGAACTGCTCTGGTTTTTGCAGGGCAGTACCAACATTAAATACCTCACCGACCACGGTGTAAAAATCTGGAACGAATGGGCCGATGAGAACGGCGAACTCGGCCCGATTTATGGCTATCAGTGGCGAAGCTGGCCCACGCCCAACGGCGGCCACATCGACCAGATCACGCAAGTAATCGATCAAATTAAAACCAATCCTGATTCCCGCCGCCACCTTGTTTCGGCCTGGAATGTGAGCGAGCTGGATAAAATGGCCCTCCCACCCTGCCACACTTTTTTTCAGTTTTATGTGGCCCAGGGCAAACTCTCTTGCCAGCTTTACCAGCGCAGCGCCGATATTTTTCTGGGCGTGCCGTTCAACATTGCCTCGTATGCGCTGCTTACGTTGATGATGGCCCAGGTCTGCGGGCTGGCTCCGGGCGAGTTTGTGCATACCTTTGGGGACGCCCATCTGTACCTCAATCATCTGGAGCAGGTTCAATTGCAGCTTTCGCGCGAACCCTATCCGCTGCCGCAGCTTAAACTCAACCCCAATGTTTCTACTATTTTTGATTTTGATTATGACGACATCACCCTGGAAAATTACCGGCACCATCCGGCCATCAAAGCGCCCATTGCCGTATGAAAAACTTGTGGCTCATGTTTAGAATAAGTGCAAGTATGTCTGGCCCTCCCCTAACCTTTCCAGAGGAAAGGCTCCCTCCCAAAGGGAGGGGGATTTTGCTCCCTCTCCCTCTGGGAGAGGGTTGGGGTGAGGGATTAGGGGAGGCCCTCACCAAAGGAAAAGGTAACAACTTTATATTTTGTATTTGTAATGTGATACTCGCACTTGTACTTGACATGAGCCAAACTTGTAAAAAATCGGTTTCTATTGAATTACACAGAGATGTTCTCAGAGATACGCGGAGTTTTTTATAGATTAAAAAAAATCCTCTGTGAAACTCTACGCCCCTTCTGTAAGAAGTCCCTTCGTGTAACTCTGTGACCAGAATAATCACTATCTTCAAAAAATAGGCCGGATGGGCCAGGAAAAAAAGACAATGACCTTACGATCTTATCTTCAAAAATTACAAAATCGGGATGAATTGATAATCCTCACCGAACCCATTTCCAAAACCTATGAAATTGCCGGCGTTTTGAAGCAATTGGAACCGCAGCCGGTTTTATTTGAGAACGTCAATGTATCGACATTCCAGGTGATGGGCAATCTGTTTTGCACCAAAGCCACCTTTGCTGATTATTTTGACATCCCGGTGGCCGACATCATTCCCACCCTGAGCGCGGCCATTGATAACCGCTCGCCGGGGGAGATCATTGAATCCGCTCCTTGCCAGGAGGTGGTCATCAGCAACCCCAACCTGGACGACCTACCCATCCTCAAACACTGCCCTACCGATGGCGGTAACTACATTAGTTCCGGCGTCGTCATTGCCAAACATCGCCAACACGGCCAAAACGCCGACTTCCACCGCTGCATGCAATTCTCTCCCACCGAAATGGCCGTGCGCGTGGTCAAAGGCCGCCATTTTGATGCTTTTCTCCAGGAATTGGAGGCGGTGGATGTAGCCATTTGCGTGGGCAGCGCGCCCAATGTGCTGGCCGCGGCGGCTACTTCGGTAGCGTTGGGCATTGATGAACTGGAAATTGCCAATGTGCTGGAACCGCTGCAATTGGTGCGGGCCAAAACCGTGGACCTGCTGATTCCCGCTGAAACGGAATTTGTGCTGGAAGGCACAGTTTACCTGAATCGCCGCCACGCCGAAGGGCCGTTTGTTGATCTGACCGAAACTCAGGACATCGTTCGGCAGGAGCCGGTGTTCGAAGTTAAAACTATCACCTATCGCCGTGATGCCATCTGGCAGGCGCTGCTGCCCGGCGTGTTGGAACACAAATTGTTGATGGGCATGCCGCGCGAGCCGACCATCTTCAAAGCCGTCAATGAGGTGGTCAAATGCCTGGATGTGAATGTGAACCCCGGCGGCTGCTCCTGGCTGCACGCCATCATAAAAATCGATAAACAGGCCGGCGACGACGGCGTCAAGGCCATCCATGCCGCCTTTGCCGGGCATCGCTCCTGCAAACACGTGTTTGTGGTGGATAACGACATCGACATCTACAACCCGTTAGAGGTGGAATGGGCCATGGCCACCCGCTTCCAGGGCGACCGGGATATGATCGTCAAAGAGCGGGAACCCGGTTCCAGCCTGGACCCCAGCGCCGAACCCGGTACCAAGTTGACCATCAAAATTGGGTTTGATCTCACCAAACCGCTCGACTCTAGCGGCTACGATAAAGCGTTGTTCCCTGAAGTTGAGTTGAGCAGGTTTTTGAAAACTTGAGGCGATAACAATCATGAAACTTTCCGCTGAAGAACAAGCCATGCTCCAGGGCGAATACGGTAAAGCCACCCAAAAAGCTATGGAGATTTTGACCGCGTTGGGTACCATTTACGAGGCCGAAACCATGCTGCCTGTCACCTCGGTGCAGATTGCGGGGGTGAGCTACGCCAATTTGGGCGAAGCTGGGCTGCATTTTCTGGCCGAAATGGCCGACGGCGGTGGAAAAGCGCAGGTATTGACCACGCTCAACCCCGCCGGTATGGATGTGGAAAATTGGAAAGCGTTGGGCATCAGCCCGGAATTTGCCGCCAACCAGCAACGGGTGATTGATGCTTTTGCCCGGATGAACGTGATTACCACCTGCTCCTGCACGCCGTACCTGGTGGGCAACACGCCCCATTTTGGCGAACACATCGCCTGGGCTGAGAGCAGCGCGGTCTGTTACGCCAACTCGGTGTTGGGCGCGCGCACCAATCGAGAGGGCGGCCCCAGCGCGCTGGCTGCCGCGCTCACGGGCCGAACGCCGGCCTATGGCTACCATTTGGCCCGGAATCGCCGCCCCACGGTCACAGTGGTGATGGAAGACCCCATCGAGGAAACGGATGAATTTGGCGCGCTGGGCCGGGTGATAGGTGAAAAACTGACGGCTACGGGCCAAAAATTGGTGCCGTACATTCAGGGCATCAAGCAGGCCACGCTGGAGCAGTTGAAATCGTTTTGCGCCAGCATTGCTACCTACGGCGGCTCGGCAATTTTTCATATGGACCGTATCACGCCGGAAGCGGGATCGATGACACCGCCGGATGAGACGATCATCATCACCGAAACCGATATTGATTCAGCCCGGCAGTCGATGACCGATGCCACCACGGACGAAATTGATTTTGTCAGCCTGGGCTGCCCCCATTTGTCCATCAAAGAGATTGCGCGGGTTGCGGAACTGCTGGCCGGCAAAAAAGTAACCAAAGAGTTCTGGATCACCACCGCGCGTCCGGTCAAGCAGATGGCCGATATGATGGGGTATACTGAGACAATTGAGGCCAGCGGGGCCAAGTTTGCCGCCGACACCTGCTGCGTGGTAGCCCCCATCAAAGGCCGTTTCACAGCGCTGGCCACCGACAGCGCCAAGGCATGTTACTATGCCTACGCCAAAAACAAATTCAAAACTATTATCAAACCGTTTGATGCGGTGGTCGCGGAGGCGTTAAAATGAAATTGCAGGGACGCAAAATTTATCAGGGCCGGGTAGAAGGCGAAGCCCTGGTCACGTCAATGGGGATTTCATTTTTTGGCGGGGTCGATCCCGAAAGCGGCGTGGTGGTGGAAAGAGGCCACGAGCTGGAAGGGCAATCGATCAGCGGCAAAGTGCTGGTATTCCCCACCGGCAAAGGCTCAACCGTGGGGTCTTACACGCTGTACCGCCTCAAACGGGGCGACATGGCGCCGCTGGCTATTGTCAATGCCGAGTGCGAAACCATCACCGCGGTGGGCTGCATTATTTCTGAAATTCCCTGTGTCGATCAAATTCCTATCAAACAGCTTGGAACCGGGATGCAGCTTGTGGTAGATGGCGAAGAGGGCGTGGTGCTGGTTGGTAGGTAGCCGGTATTCGGAATGAATTTACGCAACAATCACCGTAATCATTCTGGAAGGTTGATGATCCCCCGCTGCGCCAATTCGTCAATAATCTGATCGACAATTTCATCCAGGGTATGCACATCGGTTTCTACGACGATTTCCGGCTGCTGCGGTTCTTCGTAGGGAGAGCTAATGCCGGTGAAATTTTTGATCTCGCCCGCAATAGCTTTGGCGTACAGGCCCTTGACATCGCGCCGCTTGCATACTTCCAGATCGCACTTAACAAAGATTTCAAAGAACCGGCCCGGCAGCACCAGCGAACGGGCAAAATCACGGTCGCTCTGGAAGGGCGAAATAAAGCTGCACATCGTAATATGGCCGTGTTCAAAGCCCAGGCGAGATACTTCGGCCACGCGGCGAATATTTTCGTTCCGGTCGGCATCTGAAAAGCCCAAATCGCCGTTGAGGCCGTGGCGCAGGTTGTCGCCGTCCAGGTACATGGTGTGGCAGCCCATTTCAAATAAACGCTCTTCTAAGCGTCGGGCTACGGTTGATTTGCCGGAGCCGGAGAGGCCGGTAAACCACAGCACGGCGGCCTGGTGGCCGTTTTGCTCTTCGCGCCGGTCGCGGATAATGCCTACCCGTTCCCATACCACATCGCTGGAGCGTTTGCGGCCAGGGGTTGGCGGGGGTGTGGTGGTGGTTCGGGTTTCTACCAGGTCATCCACCCGGCGGGTTTTGCCCCGGATCATACCGGCGGCCACGGTGGTGTTGGTATGGGGGTCGATCAAAATAAAACTGCCGGTGGCCCGGTTGAGTTGGTAGCGGTCGTAAAAGAGCGGTTGGGTGGTGGTGAGGCGTACCCGGCCAATTTCATTTAGTTCCAGGGTGTCGGTTGCCTCCCGGTGCATGGTGTCTACGTCAATTTTGTAATCCAGGTTAGAAATAAACGTTTTCACCAGCCGGGTAGTGTGCTGGAGCCAATACGAGCCTTGCGGGTTGAAGGGTGTTTCGCTCATCCAGCAGATGGTGGCATCAACTTCGTTGGTCTTTTGAGGCAGGTTGTGGGTCCGCACAATCATATCGCCCCGGCTAATATCAATTTCGTCGGCCAGAGTCAAAACGACGGCATCCCCAATAATTGCCTCATCCAACTTCCCATCAAGCGTGGTGATTGTTTTTATGCGGCTGCGCAGGCCGGAGGGCAGCACCACCACCTCCTCGCCCGGCGCAATCCGCCCGGAAACCACCTGCCCGGCAAACCCCCGAAAATCCTGGTTGGGGCGCAGCACATATTGCACCGGAAAGCGGAAGTCAACCGTATTGCGGTTCGCGCCCACGTTCACGGTTTCCAGGTGGTGCAGCAGGGTGGAGCCATCGTACCAGGCCATATTGCCGCTTTTTTCGACGACGTTATCGCCCTTGAGCGCCGAGATGGGAATATAAACTACATCTTGCACCGACAACTTGGCGGCAAATTGCTGGTAGTCGGCCACAATTTGCTGGTAAGTATCCTGATCGTAATTTACCAAATCCATTTTATTGATGGCTACCACAATGTGCGGAATTTGCAGCAGGGAGGCAATAAAGCCGTGCCGCTTGGATTGGGTCAACACGCCTTTGCGGGCGTCGATAAGAATGATGGCCAGTTCGGCGGTTGAAGCGCCGGTGACCATATTGCGGGTGTACTGGATGTGGCCCGGCGTATCGGCGATGATAAATTTGCGTTTGGGGGTGGCAAAGTAGCGGTAGGCCACATCAATGGTGATTTTTTGCTCCCGTTCGGCGCGCAGGCCGTCCATAAGCAGGGCCAGGTCTACATATTCGTCGCCCCGTTTTTGGCTGGCCTGTTCTACCGCGTTGAGTTGATCTTCGAAAATCGCTTTTGAGTCGTATAACAGGCGGCCAATGAGGGTGCTCTTGCCGTCGTCTACACTGCCGGCGGTGGTAAAGCGCAGCAAATCTATTTGCGGGGTTGATTCGATGTGTTCCGCCGGAGCGGATTGGGTTGCGGTTTCAATAGTTGGAGTTGTCATGCTTAATTAACCTTCTTTAATAGTTTTATCAATTGTTCGGAGTTGTTTTTTGACTTTGCTGCCTTGCTACTTTGCTACTTTGTAACCTTCTACCTTGCCATCTGGCCTAAAAATATCCCTGTTTTTTGCGATCTTCCATCGCGGCTTCGGATCGTTTGTCGTCGGCGCGGGTGCCGCGTTCTGTTTCGCGGGCGGCGGCCACTTCGCTGATGATGTCGTCCAGGGTGGCGGCGGGAGATTCTACCGCGCCGGTGCAGGTCATATCGCCAATGGTACGGAAGCGGACCACTTTGTTTTCAATCCTGTCTTCGGGTATCTGGGTAATAAAATCTGAGATAGCCAGTAACACGCCGTCTCGATTCAAGACATCGCGGCGATGGGAGAAATAGAGCGAAGGAATTTCGACGTTTTCAAACTGGATGTATTGCCACACATCCAGTTCGGTCCAGTTGCTCAAGGGAAAGACCCGGAAGTGTTCGTTAGGCTGTTTGCGGCCGTTGTACAGGTTCCACAGTTCGGGCCGTTGGTTTTTAGGGTCCCATTGGCCAAAGGCATCCCGGTGAGAGAAAAATCGTTCTTTGGCCCGGGCTTTTTCCTCGTCGCGCCGGGCGCCGCCCAGGGCAGCATCAACTTTAAATTCAGCCAGCGCATCAAGCAGGGTCACGGTTTGCAGGCCGTTGCGGCTGGCGTAGGGGCCGGTTTCTTCCACCACCCGGCCCTGGTCAATCGAATCTTGCACCAGGCGCACAATTAACTGCGCGCCGATTTTTTCGACCAGATTGTCTCGGAATTCCAGTGTTTCGGAGAAGTTATGGCCGGTATCGATGTGCATCAGGGGAAAAGGGATTTTGGCTGGGTAAAAGGCTTTGCGGGCCAGATGGACCATCAAAATGGAGTCTTTTCCCCCGGAGAAAAGGAGGACGGGCTGCTCGAATTGCGCCGCTACTTCGCGCATTACATAGATCGCTTCCGCTTCCAGTTGTTTGAGATGAGAACGAAGGTGTGATTTCATAGTAAAGTAACCTGTATCATGTATGTCATTAAGTTTGGGTATTATCGGCAAACATAAAACTGCCCTGTGATTGGACAGGGCAGCAGTATTTTAGTAGCAAGCTCCGGTTTTAGCAAAAGTTAGAAAAGTTCTGGTTACAATTACATTTCTCGTTGAGTGGGTTGAATTTTATATCGTTTTATGGTTCATTTTCGCAGTGCTATATTTTTACAATTCTGACGTGCTCGCCGGGGATGACCCCTTGGGTTGCATTACGGGTATCCATAATCAGCCGGCTGTGGTCTACAATCCACTGCCAGTTGTAATCGTGGTGAGCGGTGGTAATGACCACGCAATCGGCGTTGTGCAGCGTGGTTTCATCCAAGGATGTGCAGGTCAGTGTCATGTATTCTTCGTCTAATTGAGGGACATAAGGATCGTGGTAACTCACCTGGGCGCCTTTTGTTTGCAGGAGATGGATCAGGTCCAGGGCCGGCGACTCGCGCAGATCACCGATATTTTCTTTATAGGCCACGCCCAGAATTAATATTCGTGATCCTTTGACGGCTTTTTCGTCTTCATTTAGGGCGTCAACAATTTTGTCTCGCACATATTCCGGCATGCCAAAGTTTATCTCAGCCGCCAGGCGAATGAATCGGGCTGTGTAGTTGAGGGTTTTTAACTTCCAGGCCAGGTATTCGGGATCAATGGGGATGCAGTGCCCGCCCAGGCCGGGGCCGGGATAAAACGGCATGTAGCCAAACGGTTTGGTTTTGGCCGCTTCAATTACATCCCATACGTCGATATCCAGCCGGTCGCACATAATGGCCACCTCATTGACCAGCGCAATATTAACGGCTCTGAAAGTATTTTCCAGCAGCTTGACCATTTCGGCCACCCGGGGGGATGAAACCGGCACAACGGTTTCAATTGCGGCCTGGTACAGGGCTTGCGCCACCTCCAGGCAATCGGGGGTCAGGCCGCCGATTACTTTCGGGGTATTTTGCACCAGCCAGTCTTTTCGCCCTGGGTCGATCCGTTCCGGCGAGAAGGCCAGGAAAAAATCTGTGCCGGGTTTGAAAGTTCCCTTAGGCGTATACCGCAAGAGTGGCAGAATTAATTCTTCGGTGGTACCGGGGTAGGTGGTGCTCTCTAATACAATCAGCATCCCCGGATGTAGCCGCTGGGCAATTCTCTCTGTGGCGGAGATGAGAAAAGACATCTCGGGATCGTTGGTTTTGTTCAGCGGCGTGGGAACGCAGACAATGACAGCATCTGCTTCATTTAGCGCATCGTAGTTATCGGTCGCGCTTAAACCCATTGCGTTTTTATCGGTTTTTATGTAGCGGGCCAATGTTTCAGAGGGAATGTCCTCCACATAAGAGACGCCTCGGTTGAGGGCGTCTACTTTTTGTTTGTCCAGGTCAATGCCAATGACACGTATTCCGGCTTCAGCAAAAGCCAGCGCCAGGGGTAAACCTACATAGCCTAACCCAATCACTGCCACAACTGCTTCTTTGTTTTTGATTTTTTGCAGGGCATCATTTTTTGTTTGAGTCATCGTAAATCCTTTGTGGTGAGCTTTTGAAAATTTGTGGCTATCTTCTCAATATTTTCATAGAAGTGTCTAAACCAGTTTCTGCACGGTCGGCTTCAGATCCAGTGTTTTTATCAAGGTCATCAATTCTGCGTCGGTCAGTTCCCGATTTTGGCCGCTGTAGGCGATCAGGGCGGCTTCAAGCATGTTGGTGCCAAACGAACGGCCTCCAATGCGGGGCGTGGTGGTAATCAGGTAGGCGGCGCCCCGTTCGGCCAGGAGATCCACATCCGCCTCGGTAGTGGTATTAGAAATAATTATTTTGCCGTCCAAATTTTGGGGCATATACCGGCGGATGTATTGAAAATCGCCGGCGATTACGGAGCCGTAATTGAACCACTTTTTATACTTGGGTACATTGGCGTCTTGATTTTGGCCGGTGGGATAGAGCATGCTGATGGGCATTAACCCTACCACCGGGATTAAAACGGCGGCCAATCGGCGCAGGTTTATCAATCCGTAGACAGGGATCGGCAGGCCCAGGCCAAACATAAGATCGCAGAATACCAGCTCAAACCCCGCCTCGTGTAGTGACTCCGCCATACCGAAGCGGTCGGCGGCCAGCGGCATCATTGCTTTGCGGGAGGAAATGGGGTGAGGTAGTTGCGGTTCGGCCATTTGCATGACGTTTTGTTCCAGCACCGTTTTCAGGCCTCGGCCATCGGTGCAAGGCGTTTGCCTGACATCTTTGATCAGGTTGATGCCCGACCGCAGCGGATAGTTTTTGCGTCCAATCCGCACGTAGAGTTCGACCCCGCCAACCCCAAAGGCATCGACCTTACCGTCCATTTCGGCAAACATGGCGCGCGCTTTTTTTTCATCGCCATCGCAGCCAATGCGTTCCAGCAGAATGGTCTGGTTGCCCAGGTTGAACTCTATTTTTTTATCACGTTTGGAACTGCCCAGGCTAATGCTGACCGCGTGTTTCATAACCGCCTCCGGCATTGTTGTTAAGGAATCGTCGTTTCTATCCACTGTAGCGGTTCAACCGCAATTCCCTGTAGTCGAATTTCCCAATGTAAATGGGGGCCGGTAACCAGCCCGGTGCTGCCCATATAGCCAATCAAATCGCCGGCTTCTACCTGCTGGCCCTCGCTGACCACGATTTGGTTTTGATGCCAATATCCCGAAAACAACCCCATGCCATGGTCAATCAAAACGGCGTTGCCCCGAACGGTGAGCGGCTCGGCCAGCACGACCGTGCCGGGGGCCGCCGCGTAAAGGGGCACGCCCACGCCGCCGCCAAAATCTGTGCCGCCGTGGAAACTGGTGGCCGGCCCATTGTTGTAACTGCGCCGGGTTCCAAAATTGCTGGTGATACGCAAGGAGGCGGGGTCAACCGGATACTGGAAGTTGCCCTGCCACCGGGGCCGAAGCGAGATTCGAGACCAAAGGTTGACCAGTTTTTCTCGCTCAATTCGGATTAGTTCAGCGTCGAGCAGAGTGCTGTGCTCATCGTCCAGTTGAATATTTTCGGTGCCGTAAGGTCCGACGATAATGGAAACTGTTTGGTAAGTGGTGGTCGTGGTGCCGTCGGGCAGGGTGGCGGTGAGGGTGATGGGATAATCGTTAGGTTCGGTCAGGGCGTGAATGGCAATAATGGCCCACCACTGGCCGCTGCTGTTTTGCTTAAAGAAGAGTGGGCGGCCTTCAAAGGTTCCGGTGAGCGTGGCGGTTTGCAGCAGGGTGGCTTTCACCACCAGCGTCCGGCCCTGAATGATAACGGGTTCCGATAACGATATGGCAGCAAAAGGAGGTGCCAACGGTTCCGGCGTGGGCAGCGGCCCTTGCGGAATTTGCAGTGATTGCCCGGCATCGATTATATCCGGATTGGCCAGTTGATTGGCCAACACAATCGCGCCCATAGATACGCCATACAGGTTGGCAATGCCAAACAAAGTTTCCCCCGGTTGTACGATATGTGTCTTTGTGGCCGTTGGGGTGAATTGGAGTGCGTTCGGCGGCGGTTGTATTTTGTCTGGAGCCTGTAGCGGTTCAATGCCGGGCAGGATCAGTTGTTGGCCCGGAAAGATGAGGTTGGGAGCGGTTAATGTATTGGCTACAATGATTTGGGCAACAGGTAGATTATATTTCAGGGCGATCAGGCTGAGCGTATCTTCAGCCTGAACGGTGTAGATAAAATGATCCACCTCGGTCTGGTTTCGCGTCAGAAGCATAGGCGCGGCGATGGTGGCCTGAACCGCGATGACCAACCACAGGATAATGCCTCCCACTCCTCCCAAGAATTTTGTGCCATGTTTTATCGGGATAATCATTTCTGTATTTTAATCTCAACCGGAAATTTATGCCAGTTGTCGCCATCGGTTCGGTGCCGGAACTTCAAAATACCGGAGGGTGCAATAAAACCCGGCCAATAAAAAAACCGCCTGCTGGCGGTTTGAAAGTTTCCATTTGCTGAATTTTATACCGATTGTGGAACCGGCCGGATTCCCTGGTATATTCTATGGCCGCCAATGGTGCGTAAAATAAGCGAGGGCGATTTCTGGTTTACATGCTGGTGAATTTCGCCGGCGGTGAGGGGGGTGTTATTGTTGGCGATAAAAGTTCGGAAGATGGCGGTGGTCAGGGGCATATGTTCCTCAATAAAATCCGGATTTTGGCCGCAATGTTTGTAGATAAGATGCCACAACAAATCCAGTTGAAAGATTTCGCCGGTTTGCGGATCAATCCAGTCAAAGGTTTGGGCTTGCGCCTCCTCGTAATCCGCCAAACATTCGGAGCAGGCGTGGCTGCGCAGTTGAATTTTGAATTTATTGTCCTGTTTGAGCCACCAGGAGAAATCGATATGAAATTTCGTATCAAGGGTTGGTTTTACGTATCTGGCCATAAAATGGTTTTCTCGTGTATCCTTTTTGCAATTGAAGCTTATCGGGCGGGCATAAAGCCCTATCATTCTTTGAGAAAGTTTCTATTCTTTCAAGTCTGGATTGTAGGTCCAGTAGCCATGATTCATCGGCACAAAACAGGTATGGCTGACCAGCGTTTGGAATACGGCTCCCGGGGCCGCCCGGCAAATCACATTAACCGCGTTGTACAGGGTTTTTGCGTGTACGGTACTCTGCGGGTTCAGTTTGGATAGTTCCGGGAAGATATGGCACAGGATGTCGAAAATAGGTTGTTCTTTGTCTTCCATCGCCAGCCATAAACGGTCAACGTCTGCCTGATTAGAATCCCCAATGATCATCAGCTCATCGTATTTGCATTTGATGGCTTCTTTATTCATCTGGAAGCTGAGTTGGTGGTTGCTCACGACAGCCATTCGAATCCAGTCGCGCTGGGTGCGGGTGGGTTGAAAATCAATAATAACGCGCAGGGCATCATCAGTACGTTTGATATCAATATAGCCCCCCACAGGAATGTTGTTTTTGGTGTACCATTCATTTAAGCCGTAAACATAGTTCTTGTTTTGAACCACCCAGCCGGGGAAGGTGTTGCCGGTACGCCCATCGACAAATTGGAATAGAACCGGATTGTAATAACTGATGGGGAAGAAGGATTGCGTTTTGGGCGTCAGCGGCAGGGTGCCGACCCGCCGGTGGGGATAGTTGAGCGTAAGGGTAACGCGCTTGAAATCCGGCCCAACTTCGGGAATATCTTCCGGGTGCGTGGCTTCATCATCTATTTCGGCCACCAGCTTACGCAGTTCGTCGTCTAGGGTATTTATATCATAGGTTTGTTCGCTAATTTGCAGGCGGCGGGGGGGATGGTGGGCTTCAGGCGGTTCCAGCCGTTCCAGATACCACGATACCTGGCCGGCCGGGCCAACATCGTCAAAGCGTTCGTCGCTGTCGAGCCGGTAATTTACCGAAAAACGAAGATTATCGGTGATGTCGCCTGCTTCGGCCAACCCCATTTGCTCAATTAAGGCATCCACCGCCAGCGGCCCCTGGTTGATGTCTATGGCGGCATCAGCAATATTGAACAGGCCCTCATGAAACTCAGAAAGTAAATCGGCCAGGAAGTATTGCTCGTGAAACTCTACAAAATCGTGATGGTCATCAAGCGCCAATTTGGCTTTGGGCAGGATGGTGGTTTGGTAGGTTTCAAAAATCTCTTCGGGCGACATCAACCCCTGCAAATTGGCCAGGCTCTGGCTGCCCAGGTTGAGTGGATGATCATGGTGAAAGTCGGCGGCAAATTCGCTGACTGAATCACTGTTTTCAAACGTAACGCCGATGACCGTAAAGGTTCCGTAATCGGGATGGTGGCCGGCTCTGGTGTGGGCAACGGTACCGACGGCAAAATCAAAGAGGGGGAAGACGACCGGATCGCCCTCGGCGTAACTTTCGTTAGGCTGGTACGCTTTGCCTTGCTGAAGCTCGCTGCGAGAAGCAATCTCTTCGGCTTCGCAATGGCGTTGGACAATGGTTATGGCAATGTCGTGGAGATCGAGAATCCTGTTTGTTTCGACAAGTTTATTGTAAACAAACTCGATATCTTGCTCACTTACCGAAAATTGGTCTTGCCAATAAGCGAGGGTTTGTGTTTTGCGTTGGGCCAAAATAAGGAAAACCTCTGTTACTGAAGATTTTGGTGAATTGCCTGGAAAGGAAATTGAACTTTTGGGGCCGAAGCCGCGATACATTTCCGGGGGAGATGTGTATCGAAAATAATTGAGAACTAAATCCTCAACCAAGCGTGCTAATTATACCCATCTTGCAGGGGCTTGACAAATTCTACAAATCCCAACGTTTTTTAAGGGGCTATAACAGGCAAAAAAGAAAAAGGACATTCGTTTGGGAGGTAACGAATGCCCTTTTTTCTCGGGGTTGGGTGGGAAATAGGTCCCCGAGAAGTCCTGTTGTGTCAAGATGATAATTTGGGGAAGATTCTTCCAGCGTCAGTCAGGCCGATAAAAAGAAGAGGTTAAAAACTTTAGTGGTTGTGGGCGCAACCACCTGGGAGGGCTCTGACACAACAGAATATTTAACTGTGAATAGAATAGCATAAATCAAACGGCCTGTCTGTAAATTTTACGTGAATCTTTTTTTGGCTATTGAGAATCACTTTCTTTGATCGCGACATCTTGGGTGATACGCCATGAAGCGTCATTTTTGGCCAGGGTCAGAGTTCGGCCTTGATAGCCGGCGCCATCGCCGCGATAAACGGTTACGGTTGCCTGGGTGCGATCATCATTATAATCGATATTCTGGATATAAAGATAGGTTTTGTCTGGGGGACGCAGGGCAAAGAATTCTTCGGCTCCCAGCCGGTACAACCAGACCGTCCGCCCGCCATTCTCATTTTGACCCTCGAATTTAACCCGAGGTTCATCCCGTTGAAAATCAAGGATCAAATCATCCGTTTTGCCGCGTGCTCTTGTTTCGTATTCGTAAACGGTCTGCCGCACCAGATTATTTGTCTGGTAAATATTACTCAGAAAACCGCAGGCTGCCGTGGGTAGGAGCAGCAGGAACAGGATCCCCACAAGGAGGTTTCCAGGCCGTTGCCGACGCTGCACTGATTTGTGGTTTGTGGCTTGTGGCCGATGGGTTTGGCTATTTACCATTTGTTTTTTGTATTTCATATTGTTTTGCTTCATTCCACAATGATTCCAACGCTTGAGTTGATAGCTCGGATAGGCTCTTGCCCTGTTGAGCGGCCAGAGCTTCCATTTTTTGAAACCGCCATTTAAAGCGAACATTGGTGCCGCGCAGCGCGCTTTCGGGATCGATATTGTGCCAACGGGCCAGGTTCACGGCGCTGAACAGGAGATCGCCAATTTCAGATTCCAGGTGGGTCTGGGTTTCAGCTTCGATGATCTCCCGCGCTTCTTCGATGAGCTGGTCCAAAACACCTTCGATGTTGGGCCACTCAAAGCCCATTTTTACCGCCCGTTTGGAAATGGTCAGCGCCTGGGTTAAAGCCGGCAGCGCATGGGGAATACCGTCCAGCGCGGAAGGCGCGCCATTGGCCTGGCCTTTGGCGCTTTTTTCCGCTTTTTTGATCGCTTCCCAGTTGGTGGTCACATCATCCACGCTGTTAACCGTTACATCGCCAAACACGTGCGGGTGGCGCCGCAAAAGCTTTTGGTGAATATGGTCAATCACATCACCCATGTTGAATTCGCCGGTATCGATGGCAATCTGGGCGTGCAGCACAATTTGCAGCAACAGGTCGCCCATTTCTTCGGCCAGGGCGTCGGTGTCGCCGCGATCCAGCGCTTCCAATACCTCGTACGCCTCTTCCAGCAAAAAGGGGCGCAGGCTGCGATGCGTTTGTTCTCGATCCCAGGGGCAGCCGTCGGGCGCTCGTAAATGGGCCACGGTTTCCTGAAACGTGGTAAAGCCGGTATTGCTGGCATCGGCGGGCAGATAGAGAAATGTATCGAGATCAAAAGAGTCATATTGATCTAATGCGCCCAGCCGGCATGTTTGGGTTCGGTTATGGATCGGTTCAACCAGTATCATTTCAAAATGATCCGCATAGGCGTTGCGCAGCGTCTTTTTTACTGCCCCGGCCAGCGCCGGCTGGTGCAGGTGGGTAAGCAGCGCCGGTTGGTCCGGCGTCAGCGGGGGATGGTGCCGCTGGGCCACCTCAAAGGCATCGACTATTTGCAGCGTGTGAGATATCTCCGGCGACAGTAAATTTCGGGCCGCATCAAGCAAACTCAAGCCGGGGATGATGGTGACCGGTACCTGATTTTCCTGGGCCAATGTTTGGATGAACGGTACAGAGATTTCATCAACAGCCGGATGCCCCGGCACGGCGTAAACAACGTCTTGATCGCGTTGCGCCAGCCGTACAAGTTTGGCGGCAATGTGCCGGCAGGTTCCCGCCAGAGTCTCATGCTGCTCAAAGAGCGCCTCAAAACTATGAATTTCTGCGGTGAGATCGGTTAAAGCGGGATGGCGGCTGGTACGAACATAAAGCACCGGCGACTGTTGTAAGCAGTTGACCCCGGCCACTGTTTGGAGTCGGGCATCGCCAGGCCCCAGGCCAAGGATGGTGATCGTTCCGGGCATAGATAGCGTCCTTATCGTTCTGTAAAATATTTGAGCCTATTTTGCTTTCGGCGTATCAGGTCAGGGCATTATACCTGCCTCGCTTTTATTTGAAAAGAGCCGGAAGGTTTAAAAATATTCGTTGACTTTTACATGATCCCCTTTTATAATGGGATTATCCCCTCAACGCGCTATTCTTCTATGCTTTAGTAGAAAGGCTAAAATCATGCAAAAATCTTTGTTGTTTGTGATGGCTGTATGGATTGTCACCATACTGGCATGCGGGTTTAATGTGAGCACGGCCAATATTACCGAGGCTCAAATGGCCGCCGACTCTAATGGCAATACGCCAACCACCGTGTTTGCGCCAGACGACACTTTTTACGCCGTGGTACAAGTTGCCAACGCCCCCGACGATACAACCGTAAAAGCGGTGTGGGTGGCTGTTGAGGTTGAAAATGTAGACCCGGATTTTGTGATTGGTGAAAAAGAACTTCAGGGCGGCGGCACGCTGACCTTTAGTTTGAGCAACGCCGAAGGTAAAATATGGCCCGCGGGCGATTACAAAGCTGATATTTATTTGAATGACGAATTAGATCGTTCTCTGTCCTTTACGGTAGAAGGTGAGGCGGTGGCCGAAGAAGTAGAACCCGACCCCACCAACACCCCCGACCCGGAACCCACAGCCACGCCTGCGCCCGAACCAACGGAGCCGCCTGAAGCGGAGCCGGCTCCCGCCAAAGGCTCTATGGGTGACACCCTGGCCCAACCTACCCCGGCCCCTGGAGAAGAATCGTCTGCTGGCGAGGCCGAAGCCTTGCCGTTCCAGGACGCGCCGTATGTTCACCCATCGGGCGCGTTCAGTTTTGGCGTACCGCAGGGATGGGAAGTGAGTTCCGAAGATGATACCAGCGTTACCGTGGGGAGTGAGGAAACCGTTGCTAATTTTAGCTCCATGTTCATGGATGCGGGCCGTAAATTCAGTGAAAAAGAGATGGCGGACCTCAGCGACGAACTTATTGGCATCTTCACCGCCGGCAGCGATGATTATGAAGTATTGGCCCGGGAGCAGGATGAAGATGGACTATACGCGCAGGTGCAATTTGAGTTGATGGGCGTTGACGTGATTGCCGATTTTTTCTTCATCCAGCGAGATACAGTCTTATTTGTCCTCAATTTTATCGCCGTTGATTACGACGCGCTGCTGCCCACCTGGGAAGCGATCATTGACAGTTATGAGATCGATCTTGAGGTAGCTCGTTCTATAGCCCCTGAAGTGGAGGAGGCTTCGCCACCCTCGCCCGCAACACCTGTACCTCCTCCCGGCCCTTCGATTCCGACAGGTAAAGGTATGTTTGTTTTTAATAACCAAACCGGTGGAGAATTTGTCGTTGATGTTATAGGCCCCACAAACACTTCTGAAGTAGTACCTCCAAATAGTGCAAAAGAGTTTGTTTTGGATCCTGGGCATTATATTATAAACGGGCACTCACCTCTAGGCGATTACTATATTGAAGCCTATGAGTTTGATATAGAAGAAGGACGCTCATTTAAGCTTGATTTGAATCCATAACCGATTATGTGTAATTCACTAAAAATAAACCTGTAACATTCTGAGCAAGTCGAAGCGGAGCAGAGACTGTATCGAAGGGTGTGGATTTGCCCGGAATCGTTGCTTGCCCCGCACCCTTCGATACGGCATGCGCGATGCTTTGGCCTGCTAAGGAATACGGCATCCTTCGATACACTTCACTTCGTTTCGTTACTCAGGATACCTGTTCCTTACCGCAAGGATTATCTTGAAGAATGAAAGGTTATGGGTGAGCTACTCAGGATGCGCCATTGAGTAAAATTACCAGAACTGTTCTTCGGTGTAGGGTAACGAACGCCGTAAGTATAACCTGCTTTGTTGCGTCGATGCCAATCCGATGCGTATTTTTTCCCACAAGCGCCGCTTATTTGCCAGCCCCTCATAGAAATGGTATAATCCCGCCTCGTTACAATTAGTACAATCCTGGGCCACAGGATCGTACGTAGTCTTGGTAGAATAGCGTCACACAAATCTGTTATCCCGTGGCGCAGTGAGATAGGAGAAAAGAATAATGAGTGATTTAGAAGCAGTAAAAACCGAGGAGACTCCCGAGGTAGAAACAGTCTCTTCACCGGAAGTAGCCCCGACCGACGCTCCCCTCATCGAAGCTGACCCCGCCGATGAAGCCGCCGCAACGTCTGCCGAGCCGGCCCCAACTTCAACCGAAGCCGATGACGAAGAAGTGACGATTGATACGTTAAAAATCGGCCAGCATATGGAAGGTACGGTCAAAAATATCACCGGATTTGGCGCGTTTGTGGATGTGGGCATTCCTCAAGATGGATTGGTTCATATTTCCAAACTGGCCAAATGGAAGGTTGACAAAGTTGAGGATGTGGTCAGTATTGGCCAGAAAGTAGATGTGTGGGTCAAAAAAGTTGATAAAAAGCGGGGACGGCTCAGCTTGACGATGATTAAGCCCGTCAGCCTGCGCCTGCGGGACATTGAAGAAGACGCAACCTTGGAAGGGATTGTGACCCGCCTGGAACCCTACGGCGCTTTTATTGACATTGGCAGCGAGCGAGAAGGATTGGTCCATATTTCCCAGATCAGTCACGATTACATCAAACATCCCGAAGAAACGCTGGCCGTTGACGATAAAGTGACCGTGCAGGTATTGAAGGTTGATCGCAAGAAACGCCAGGTTGATTTGTCGATCAAAGCGCTCCTGGCGCCGCCGGAACCGGAAGTTGTAGAACCAGTTAGAGAAGTTGCGCCGCCGGCTGAGAAGTCATCAAAAAATGAAGCCGGCGAAGAAGCGCCGCCTATGACCGCCATGGCGGTGGCCTATACGGCGCTTCAGGGAAAACAGCAATCAGATGAGGCGGACGACTCCGAATCAGACCAGGAACAGAACCGGCCAAGCGAAATGGATGATATTGTCTCGCGCACGCTGGCTTCTCGCAAATAGTCTGCCGCACATTCAATCAGAATAAAAGAAGCCGGCCATGCCGCGCCGGCTTCTTTGTCTATCTAATATCTATTACCTCAGAATTTCCACCCACATCGGCTCCGGGGCAGAGGGATCGGGCCGTTCTTATCACCACATTGAACATTTACGTGTTTTGAAGTCGTGTCCAGGCGTGTTCAAATTTGCTTTTGGAGTCGGGGATTAATGACCATTTTTGTTGGAGCACGCACGTAAACCGGGCCAAATCTTCATCACTGCCGTTGTTGATAAGCTCGGCTTCCAGCCCCAGATAATCCACATCATCCGGCTGATGATAGGAAACCTGGTCTAAACTTAGCTCCAAAATCGCGTTGTTATGGCGCAATACGTGATATTTATGCCGGGTTTGGTACAGCGTGAACAGCGTTTGCAACGAAGCCTGGCCGATGATGCGTTGCACCAGAGACCTGGCCTCTCCATCCGGCCAGCTTTCAGGCCGGATACTTTCGACCGGCATTTCAATTTCTTTCCGGCGATGGACAGCCTCTTCGGCGGCGATCATTGATTTGAGGGTCAGAATGGGTTGGCCGGCTGATTCCCGGATCCGGCAGGCATACTCTGCCTGCAAAAGCTGGTGGTCGGCGGTATCAAGATAGCGGTCTACAATGGCTTTAGTGCCGATATTGGTAATCTTGAAATCATCCAGATGGGTGAGTTGCCGCAGCGACTCAAAGGTGGATTGATCAGGAATAATAAATTTGGCTTCTGTTTCAATATTGTTGATCATAGATACTATTATAGCATGGAGTTTTCTGTTGCGACAGTACTTTAAGAGTTTGGTCTCGACAATCCGAAACTAATATCCGGGTTAAGGGTTAAAATTAAGGTGAACTTGAGCATGGATCATTCTTGTGATGATGAGAAACGCTCGACAACTTTGTATTCAACACCGGGGAGGAAACTATGTCGCTTGACCCCAAGATCAAGCAATTGCGCGAACTCAAAGAAAAAACAAAAGAAGGCGGAGGTGAGGCCCGCGTAAACGCCCAGCACGAAAAAGGCAAATTGACGGCTCGCGAACGCCTGGGCATTTTGTTGGATGAAGGCTCATTCCGCGAATTGGACGCGTTTGTTACCCACCGCGCCACCGAATTTGGCCTGGCTAACAAAAAACCGCTCACCGACGGCGTGATCACCGGCTACGGCACTATTGACGAACGGTTGGTCTATGTATTTGCCCAGGATTTTACCGTTTTGGGCGGGAGTCTGGGTCGCGCGCACGCGGATAAAATCATCAAACTGCAAGACCTGGCCATGAAAAACGGCGCCCCCATCATCGGCCTGAATGATTCCGGCGGCGCGCGCATTCAGGAAGGCGTGGTCAGCCTGGGCGGTTATGCCGACATCTTTCTGCGCAACACCTTGAGCAGCGGCGTTATCCCCCAAATCTCATGTATTTTAGGGCCGTGCGCGGGCGGCGCTGTTTATTCGCCGGCCCTGACCGATTTTGTGGTGATGACCCGCAAGAACAGCTATATGTTTGTCACGGGGCCGGATGTGGTCAAATCGGTAACGCACGAAGACGTAACCTTTGAGGAGTTGGGCGGGGCAGTTACGCATAGCGAGATTAGCGGCGTGGCCCATCTTGCGGCTGAAACCGAAGAGCACGCTCTGTTCAGCATTCGCACCCTGCTTAGTTTTATGCCCCAAAATAACATGGAAGACCCCGCGCCGATTGTCTGCCATGATGACCCGCTGCGTACCGAAAAACTGCTGGATGAGATTATCCCCGATAATCCCAACAAACCGTACGATATCCACCAGGTGATCGAGGCGATTGTGGACCACGGCTTTTTTATGGAAATACAACCCCATTACGCTGCCAATGTGGTGATCGGTTTTGCCCGTTTGAATGGGCGCAGCGTGGGCATTGTGGCCAACCAGCCGGCGGTGCTGGCCGGCGTGCTCGATATTAACGCCTCAGATAAAGCGGCACGCTTTGTCCGCTTTTGCGATTGTTTCAATATTCCCATTATAACTTTTGAAGATGTACCCGGCTTTTTGCCCGGACTGGCCCAGGAGCATGGCGGCATTATCCGGCACGGCGCTAAACTGCTCTATGCCTATGCCGAAGCCACGGTTCCTAAAATTACCGTGGTCACGCGCAAAGCCTACGGGGGCGCTTATATTGTGATGAGCAGCAAGCACCTGCGCGGCGATGTAAACCTGGCCTGGCCCAGCGCCGAAATTGCGGTGATGGGGCCGGATGGAGCCATAAATGTGCTCTACCGCCGCGAACTGGCCGAAGCTGACGATGCCGATGCCGATGCCCGTAAAGCCGAGTTGGTGCAGGAATACCGGGATACGTTTGCTAATCCCTACGTTGCGGCCAGTTGGGGGTACCTGGATGATGTGATTGAACCGAGCCAAACCCGCCCGCGCTTGATTAATGCTCTGGAAATGCTGCAAAATAAGCGGGATGAAAACCCGCCCAAAAAACACGGCAATATACCTTTGTAAACCGAAAAATAAAATTTATTTGGGGCAAATTATGCTCAGAAAAATATTAGTTGCCAATCGAGGAGAAATAGCGGTCCGCATCATCCGGGCCTGCCAGGAGTTGGGCCTGGAAACCGTGGCTGTTTATTCCGAGGCCGATCGGGCCGCGCCGCAGGTTCGGATGGCGCAAGAAGCCTACTGTATTGGCCCGCCGGCCACCATTGAGAGTTATCTGCAAGGCGACCGTATTATCGATGTAGCGCTCAGGGCCGGAGCGGACGGTATCCATCCCGGCTACGGCTTTTTAGCTGAAAATGCAGTTTTTGCCCGGGGCGTAATGTCGGCAGATTTAACCTGGATCGGCCCGTCTCCGGAGTCGATCCAATTGATGGGGGATAAAGTGGCGGCGCGGGCGGCACTGGCCAGAGCCGGCGTTCCCCTGGTGCCGGGTACGGATATGACCAGTAAATTGACGGATGAGGCGTTGGAGGCCGCCGCCAATGAGATCGGGTTCCCCGTTTTGGTCAAAGCGGCTGCCGGCGGCGGGGGTAAAGGTATGCGTATTGTCCGCCAACCGCAAGACCTGTCCGAGGCGATCCGGGTGGCGCGCCGCGAGTCCCAATCTACATTTGGGGATGATCGGGTCTATCTGGAAAAGTACATTAAAAATGCCCGTCACGTTGAAATTCAGGTGTTGGGCGATATGCACGGCAACCTCATCCATTTAGGCGAGCGGGAATGTTCTATTCAGCGCCGCCACCAGAAACTGGTTGAAGAATCCCCCTCTCCGGTGGTAGACGAAGCGCTGCGGCAGCAAATGGGCCGTATTGCCATTGAAGCCGCCCGCGCAGCCAACTATTACTCGGCCGGGACGGTGGAGTTTGTACTGGATAAAGACAAAAATTTCTACTTTTTAGAAATGAACACCCGGCTGCAAGTGGAACATCCCGTAACCGAGGCCATCACCGGGGTGGACCTGGTCAAAGAAATGATCCGTATTGCCTCGGGCCGTAAGCTGCGCTACGAGCAATCCGACATCAAAGTTAAAGGCTGGGCCATTGAATGTCGGATTATGGCCGAAGACCCCAGCAACAACTTTATGCCCTCTACCGGACGGATTATGGGGCTGACCACCCCTACCGGACCGGGCGTTCGGGTAGACAGCGGTATTCAGTACGGCGTGGAAATTACGCCATATTACGATTCGTTACTGGCTAAATTGGTGGTATGGGGCGAAACGCGGGGGGAAGCCATCTTGCGCATGCGCCGCGCGCTGGAAGAATTCCGAATTACGGGGGTGATGACCACCGTGCCCCTGCACATTCAACTGATGAATTCGACCCGGTTTCAGGCCGGGCAAATCGATACCAAATTTCTGGAAGAAACATTTACCTTTAACCAGACCCCCGACCCCGACAACGCATTTGTGGCTGCGGTTACGGCCACCATCATTGCCCACCAGCGGAATCAAAAAGCCATCCTGCTGCATCAAGGGGGTCCCAGCCCGTGGCGGTTGTATGGCCGGCGGGAGGCGCTGGACCGGCGAATCCGGTAAAATACAACGATCAGTGACGAGGCCAATTTTATGAAGTATTTAACCACTGTTGGGGACAAACAATTTACCATCGACATTAATCAAGATGGGCAGGTAACTGTTGATGGCAAGGTGGTAAATGTGGATATGCAGCGCATGCTCGATACCACTATGTATTCCGTCATCATTGATGATGTATCGTACGATGCCCGAATGAACGAAGGGGAGGATGTTTATCTGGTTGAGTTAAGCGGCGATATTTTTGAGATATTGGTAGAAGATGAACGGACCCGTCGTTTGGCCGGCCTAAAAGGTGGCGCTGCGGCCAAGGCCGGCGAAGTCATTATCAAAGCCCCTATGCCGGGGGTGGTTATTGACGTGCTGGTTTCCCAGGATCAGGAGGTAGAACCGGGAGATATTCTCTTGATCCTTGAGTCTATGAAAATGCAGAACGAATTCAAAGCGCCGCGAGGCGGTAAAATTAATACCGTTCGCGTAACCCCCGGCGATAAAGTTGAGCAAAATGCCGTGATGCTCAGTATTAAATAACTTTTGATAACCCTCTCACTTATGCTATAATCTATACAGCGTCTGAACAACCCTACCTTACCAGTTGTTGAATAGGATGTTAGCAGCCATGGTCGATGTGACCCTGGCCTGTTGATTCTATGGAATTGCATCATCAATTGCCTATTTATTCTTAAAACTATGTTGTTTTCAGAGTAGCCTGGATAGTTTATTGCGGGTTATAATCCTATGATAACACCATCCCATTTAAAAACATCGGTTTCAAAACAAGCCGAACCAGCCATACCACAAGAGTCTGGCAACGTTGACGGCAATGCTGCGGTTCAACGTTTGTCGCAAGAAATTAAAGAAGTGACCGGTTTGTATAATATCGGGGTGGTCGCCGGTTCCAGCCTGGATCTGAACGAGGTGCTGCGCGCGCTGTATAAAGAGAGCAGCCGTTTGGTAGACACGGCTAACTTTGCCCTGGTTCTTTATGATGATGACTCTAGCCGGCTTCGATTTAAAGTGGTGTTCGATCAACGCCGCCCCACCCGGCCTTTTTCCATCAAACGTTTCCCCCAGGGTTTGACAAACCGGGTTATTACCGGCCAGAAACCGGTGATGATTACCAATCTCACAGAAACCGACGGTAAGCCCGAAACGACCCATATTCATAAAACGCCAATCCGGTCGTGGTTAGGCGTGCCGATTGTTAACCCAGTGCTTGAAAAAGACGGCGCCTTGGGTGCGATCATCACCTGGAGTTACGAACCAAATGCGTTTGATAATCGCGATGTGTGGCTTTTTTCGGCCATCGGCACGCAGGCCTCCATTGCCATCCGTAATGCGCGGTTGTTTGAGGCCAGCCGCCGCCGGGCCAGAGAAATGGTGGTTTTGAATGATGTGGCCCGCGCGCTGTCATCAACCTTGCATCTGAACGAGGTTTTAACCCGAATTATGGAGGAGGTCGATCATCTGCTCAATGTAGAAGCCGGTTCTTTGCTGTTGACCGATGCCGAAACCGGTAATCTTGTTTTCCAGATCGCGTTGGGCGATAAAGCCGACCAGATCAAACAGTTCCAGGTGCCCAAAGGGCAGGGCATTGCCGGCCAGGTGGCTGAATCCGGCAAGCCGTTGATGGTAGATGATACCGGCAGCGATGACCGGCATTTTAAAGAATTGGGCCAGGCCATTGATTTTCAAACCCGGAATATTCTCTGCGTGCCGCTGGTTTTGCACGATCACGTGATCGGCGTTTTGGAAGTGATGAACAAGCGGGTGGGCAACTTTACCCCGCACGATCTGGAACTTCTCAGTTCCGTGGCCTCCTATGCGGCCATCGCCATTGATAACGCCCGCCTGCACGAAAACGTGCTGGCCGAACGTGATAAGGTGATTGAAGTGGAAGAACAAGCCCGCCGGGAATTGGCCCGCGATTTGCACGACGGCCCGACCCAACTGGTGGCCGGGTTGATGATGAGCCTTGATTTTTGTAAAAAAGCGTTCGATAAAGACCCTTCCCTGCTCCCCAAAGAGTTTGATCGCATGTCCAAAGTAGCCGAGCGGGCCAGCCACCAGCTTCGAACCGCTCTTTTCGAATTGCGCCCCCTGGTATTGGAAGCTCAGGGATTTGGCGCGGCATTGGAAACCTTTGTGGAACGACGGCAAAAGGATATCGGCCCAACACCAAAACTACGCGTTAAAATCGAAGCGCCCAATGGCGAGCTTTCGCGGCAGGATGCCAAGGTCGAAGCAACAATTTTCGCCATTGTGCAGGAAACCGTCAACAATGCCATCAAACATGCCGAGGCAAGCGAGATTGTGGTGGAGATCAAAGAAACTGATCGCGCGATCTACACCCAGATCAAGGACAACGGCAAAGGTTTTGATGTAGACGAAGTGATGAACAATTACGAACAACGGGGCAGCCTGGGCATGATCAATTTGCAGGAACGGGCCGATCTGATTGGCGGCGAACTGACCATGAAATCGGTGCCGGGCCACGGCACGCGAATCACCATTTTTGTGCCTAAAGAACACGCCGAGCGGCAGCGCCGGCGGGGCACCACCGGGCGGCTCACCCTGCCAGCAAATATGTTGAATAAAGACTAACGTTAGTTTCAAGATTGAGGCAACGATACGCAAGTTATCCGACATCGGAGAGACTTGCGTATTATTTTTTGGGGGTGTAGGATAATTCTCTTTAAGCATAAAGCGGAATGGAACAGATGCAAAACATTGCTTTGGATAAATTACGCAACTGGATAACCGCCGATGATCCCCGCATTGCGATGTCGGGGATGTTGTTTGTTATGGTTGTTGCCGGGGTGCTGACCGGCGCGCTCTTTGGCGGTTTGGGACCAATTATTGGCGTGGGCCTGGTGGGCGCGCTGGTGCTGGGGGTGTTGATGCTGCGCAGCACGCAAATGGGTTTGTTTGCCCTGATCGCGTTGATCTGCCTGCTGCCTTACGGCGCGCTGCCGTTTACCATTGGATTTCGGCCTAATTTCATCGATCTGGCCCTGGCTGCGCTTTTCACCGTGTGGCTGGTGCGGCTCATCACCGGGCGGCAGCGGACGTTTGAAGCCTCCCCACTGGGGGGGCTGATCTTTGCCTTTTTGGGCTGGTCGCTCTTTATTTTTATTTTTGGTTTGCGTTACGCCGGTCTGAGCATGACGGTAGCCCGTAACTTTTTAGAAGTTATGCTGGCGGTCAGCCTCTTCTTTTTAGCCGTTAATCAGGTGAGAACCCTTAACCAATTAAACCAGGTTTCGTGCATCATTATTCTGGCCGGAGCAGGAACCGCCGTGCTGGGCATTGTTTTTTACATCATCCCCGAAACCTGGACGGTGCAGACCCTCTCGCTGCTGCGGGTTTTTCAATATCCCACCGAAGGAATTCTGCGCTACATTGAAGATGATCCCGAACAACCGATGCGGGCCATCGCCACCTCGGTGGACCCCAATGCCCTGGGCGGCCTGATGGTGTTTTTGACCATCATCACGGTGTCGCACCTGTTTGCGCGGAAGCCGATCTTGCCGCGCCGGGTGCTGGTGCCAATTTCGGGGCTGATGCTGTTGACGCTCTATCTTACGTTCTCTCGCGGATCGATGTTGGGCGTTGTGGCCGGGCTGGGCATCATCAGCCTGTTGCGCTACCGAAAATTGTTTTGGGTGATGGTACTGGTTGCGGCGGTGATGTTGGTTTTGCCTCAAACCCAACTTTATATGGAACGTTTTGTAGAAGGCATCCAGGGCCAGGACCTGGCTACTCAGATGCGCTTTGGCGAATATAAAGATGCCTTCAATTTGATCAGCCGCTACCCGATTACCGGCGTGGGCTTTTTTGGCACGCCGGATATTGATGTGTATGTGGGCGTTTCCAGCGTATTTTTGTTGCTGGCCCAACAGATGGGCGTAATTGGTGCGGGGCTGTATGCCATCATCGGGATAGCCTATCTGATGATCGTATTTGTCACCTTGCGGCGGCTGCCCAAAGATCATCCTCTGGAAACTTCCCTGCTGGCCTACGGCCTGGCTATTTTAGGCGCGATGGTGGGTGGGGTTTTTGACCATTTTTATTTCAATCTCACATTTATCCATATTGCCGCGCTCTATTGGTTGACAATGGGCCTGGGGATGGCGGCGGTGTTAATGGCGCGGCGAGAATTAAAGAGAACCAAAAGACCTTGCTCAACGATTGCCGAAGGATCGCCCAAACAAGCAGCCCGGATGATGTCTATCAAGAACCGTTGATTAAAACCCGTAATCGGATCGAAAGTCGCCAGAATTTTGTATAATGATATAAAAATAAATCAGCGTGGACGCAAAGGAGGAATCATGGTTGAAGTTCAAAATGAAGCCTCAGTTTTGAGGGCCATCACGGCTTTGATTTTACCGGTTTTGGTTTTGATTTTCCTGCCGGCGTGTAGTACGGCGCAACCATCACCAGAAACCGAATCCACGCTTCCGCCCTCTCCAGGCACAGCCGTTGAAGATTCTGCGACAGAAACTTATGCTACACTTATGCCGGGTTCTACCGCCGACGGCCCTTTTGCCGAAGAGCGCCGGACGATGGTTAAAAAACAGATTCAGGATCGTTATATTTCTGATGAGGCTGTTTTGGCAGCGATGGAGCGCGTGCCCCGGCACAAATTTGTACCGGGTGATTATCAAGATCAGGCTTACGAGGATCATCCCCTCCCAATTGGTCACGGGCAAACTATTTCACAGCCGTACATCGTGGCGCTCATGACCGAGTTGATTGAGATCGAGCCGGGTGACCGCGTGCTGGAAATCGGCACCGGTTCCGGCTATCAGGCGGTGGTTCTGGCTGAAATCACTCACGACGTCTACACCATCGAGATCATCCCTGAACTGGCGGCCCGCGCCCGGCAAACCTTTGAATCGCTGGGCTACAGCCAGATTACCGCCAAACAAGCCGATGGCTACTTTGGCTGGGAAGAATACGCGCCGTTTGATGCCATTATTGTTACCGCCGCGCCGGATCACGTGCCGCAGCCCCTGGTCAACCAACTGGCCGATGGCGGGAAAATGGTTATTCCCATTGGGCCGCCCGGCGGCTACCAGAGTTTATGGGTGCTGGAACGGAACGGCGAGGAGGTGGTTCGTCGGAATTGGGGCGGGGTCAGGTTTGTGCCGTTGACCCGCGAATAACCAGCCCGGCCAGCCCATATACCAGCGCCGCGCTCCACAGCACCGCCGAGAAGCCCCAGGTCAGGGCGATCATTGGCGCCAGCACCGCGCTCACCACCGAAGCGCAGCCGTTTACTGCCCAAACCCAGGGCGTGAGCTGCGGCGATGCGCGGTTAACCAAAGCGACACCGCCTGGAAAAGGAATCCCCAAAAATATCCCCAACGGGAACAGCACGGCGATGGTTATCAAGACCCGGCCAGTAAATGATAGCCACAAGGTGGCCTCGAATAAGCGAGGCAGCCACAAGGGGTAGATCAGGGTCAACAAAACAACCACTCCCAGAGAAATCGACAGGCGTATCCGCCCCGCTAAGAAACGGCTGCCAAGGCCCGCCGCCGCCAGCAGCGACGATACCACCACGGCAAAAGCATAGGCCGGCTGCCCCAGGTATAAAATAAACCGTTGCAGGGTTGAAATTTCCACAAACAAAAAACCAAGACCCAATAACGTAAAATAAAGCAGGAAGCGAAGTCGAGACGAGGCCTGAGTCGCTTCGCCTTCCTCTCGCAGCCAGCGCAGCGGGAGCAGGATCAGTACGATTGAAAGAATTATCACCAGCGCCAGTAGAATGATCAGCACTAAATAACCGCTGCCACCAAACGGCTGCCACGTTTTCCCCAGCGATTGCACAATTTCCGGCGTTTGCTGCCATTTGAAAAAGTGGAAAAAGAAAGGGTGGTCGCGAGTGGGGGGACTCACATTGTAAGGATAGCCTGTAAAGAAGGCGGTAAGATTGGGGGTGGTCAATATCTGGGAAAAGGTGTGGTAGTAAACGGCCTCCGGCATAATGCTGTAGCGATTGACCTCCTCCGGCTGAATACCGGGCATCCAGACCGGATCGAATTGGCGCTCGGCTGCAAATTCACGCAGCGTCAACAAATCTGATGCTGAAAAGGACGAACGCCCGCCTAAAACCAGCGAGGTTTGCAAACTGCGCAGCGCCGCCACCCGATGGGCCACGGCGGCTGAAGTTGAGTCGAGGTGAGGATTTTGTCGTTCCAGGTGGTGCTGGACAGCCTGGGCCAGCGTGGCCCACAACCGCAGGCTTTCGCTGGGCGGCAGTTGCAGCCAGCGTTCGGCTGCCAGCAGCCCATCGGGCGAGAGATGGTTAAGCGCCTCCCCAAACGCCTCCACCGTGTAGCGATAATCTTCGTTCAGCGTATAAGCGCCGGCGGTGATCGGCCGAAAACTGTCTGTCAAAGGCAGAATGATCAGATCAAACTGCTCTTTTGTGCGATTTAAGAAGCTGTGCGGCTCGTCAATGATGATGGTCACACGCGGGTCGGCATACAGTTTTTGGTTGAAATCGGCAAAGTAGCGCGCGATGGCTGCCACCGCAGTGTGATTACTTTGCACTACCGTGACCGATTGAGCGCCATTTTGCAGGGCCGTTAGCACCGCCAGCCCGCCGCCCGGCTCCAGAATGAGAACGTGGGCCTGGGGCCGAAGCTGAAAGGCTACTGCCAACGGCAAATATTGGGTGAAGGTGGGGTCGGGGGAACCGGTGATGGGAGACATATTGTCGCCGTCAACGGTCAGGCCAAGTTGCGGTGGAATATCGCCGGGATAGGTAAAACTGAGACCGGGCGCGGAGCGAATACTTTCGCTTTGCAGTACGTCAACCCGGGAAAAAGCGTTCCATTGGCTGAAGAGCAGCCGGCTGTCGGGATAGTGTTGGGCCTGGGCGAGCGCTTTGTAAGGCGTCAGTTGGACATTGAACAGGGCCGGGGGCTGAAGAGTCAGGAAAAGCAGGAGCAAAGGAACCGCTGCGTAAAATATCAGCCGCACGAGGTGATGCCTGACGTGAAATCGACTTGTGTCTCCGATTGACCGGCTGCTCAGAAATCCCATCCATCCCAGCAAGGTACAGAAATAGACCGTACCCGGCCCGTCAACCAGCGCCATCGCCACCAGCGCCAGCGGCGGCCCCAACCCGGAACCCAGTAGATTGGCGCCGTAAATGGGGCCGGCTTGCCCCGGTTGGGCCGCCAGGGCCACGCCCACCACCAATCCGCTGAAAAAGAAAGGGATGGTGAGCGCCAGGTAGTAGAGCGCCAGCCACAGAAATTGGATCTGGTCCCAGGCAATTTGATAGGCATCAAAGGGGAGATAGTTGGTACTCAAATAGGCTGCCGGCAGCGACAGCGTGAACAGGAGCGCGCCGCCGCTGAAGGTGCGCTGCCAGGTGTGGGGCGCGGCGGGCCGGAGCGAGAGATACGTGCCGCTGGCGCCAATGCCCAACAGCGCCAGGCTAATGGCCATAAAAGCAAAATGATACCCCTGGGCCAGCGAAAAAAATCGCGTTAGCGCCACCTGAAATGCCAGTGACGCCGCGGAAACCAAAGCCAACGTAAAAACGGTGCGCATAATGACTTAATTTTATACCACGAAAATTGGTTGTCAATCGTTGTTTGATTCTAAGCTTCTACAGGAGCAGCCGGTTCCAGAATTTGCACCACACCGGTACTGCCGTCAACCAGCACGGTATCACCGGTTTGGAAGCGGCGGGTGGCATCGGGGATGTTGGCTACAGCGGGGAGGCCGTACTCGCGGGCAATGACTGAGCCGTGAGACAGCAGGCCGCCCATCTCTACAATCAACCCGGCAGCCAGCCGCAGCAGCGGTAGCCAACTGGGATCTGTAGAAGGCAGCACCAGGATCACGTCATCATCAGATGTCTGGTAATCGTTAGGATTTTGTAAAACAACAACCCGGCCCCGGGTTTGGCCGGGGCTGACCGGCAAGCCGACCATCACATCCGATGTGTCTTTGCTGGTGAAGCCCAACCCCAGTTGGATAGAGGCAATTTCTGATTCTCGAACGGTGAAGGGCATGCTGGTTTGGGCATAGGTCTGGAAGGTTTCCCGGCGGGCCTGAACCGTAATCGGGAGGGTGATTCCGCTATTTTCTTCAACCATCAGGGTTCGTTCAATTTCTTCCGCCGTCAGCCAAAAAATATCTTCAGGTTGGGCCAGCCAGCCTTTATTCGTCCAATCCTGCTCCAGAGCCAGGTCCCATTTTCGGCAGGCGGCCACGGCTCTGGCGCGGTGCAGGTTAACCTCATCACGCAATTTCAATAATCTACGCAGTAACCGGACAAAGGGAACGGCCAACCAGCGCCGCCAGGGGATAAAACGATCTACGCCCCGGTAAGTCAGTTGTTCCCAGCCAATGGCGGTGGCATGGGGCGTGTGGTCGCCGGTATCCACAACTTCGATATTTTGGGCAAATTGACGAATAATTCGCAGCAAGGCGGCGGTGTCTTCCCGGTAGCGGGGCCAGCCCATATCGGTTTCGTAGGCGGCCCGTTCTCCGTAGGTAGCCAGCAGATCGGCAAACGCATCTCTGAATTCTGGCGAAAGCGCCTCGGCTTCCTCGTAGTCTTGAAAATCATCCTCTGTTGTTTGCAGGTAACGGGCGGTTGGCTCGTGGGTTACAGCTAACTGCCCCAATTTGAACAAGGCTTGATTTAAGGTGGTGTCAAAGGTATGAAGATCTTTTAAGGCCAGGGTGCTGATGAAGGTTGCCGGAGAGGGGGTTAAAGGCGCAATGATCCGGCTGCCCATGGCGGTGGCCGTGGAAATGGCTATGGCCAGTTTTCGATGGGTTCTGAACAGGCTTTTGTAAACCTGTTCTTGCTGCCGGAATTGCCCCAGCAGGTTGGCGGGCGGTATATCCGGGGCAAAACCGGCCAATTTGTTACAGGCGTTATTTACCACATGTTCAAATTCTTTAACCGCGCGGGACATATTGAACGCCTGCCAAAAGGCGCGCCAGTAGGCCCGGCGTCCTCTCCAGGCCGCGCCCCAATCCATTGAAAATTGGCTGCCCTTGCCGCCCGGTTCGGTGTGGCCAATGGTATAAAGCAAATTGCCGGGGACCACCCCCAGTTGAGAAATAACACGTTTGAGAAAGGTGAGATTGAGGTAAGGCCGCCCCAGGATCAGTTTGGTGTACGCGCCCAGGTCGTCTACCTGTAGACCCAGTTCCCTGAACACCGCAATTCCTTGTGATTGCGCCCGTTCCAGCAGCGAGCCAAATAATGGCGAGGGAATATCCGGCAGATATTCGGGATAATTGCCCCGAGTCCACAGCCAATCCAGTGCAGATGTTGATTGTTGAGGCAGAACAACTGGACGGGTTTGGAGAATAAAAAAACTATCATCTTGCCGCGCCCATTCTATATCTTGCGCTCCGCCCATCAGCGCGTGAATTTGAGCCAACTGCGTGGTCAACTCGGTTAGTTCGTCTGCTGAAAGCGGCCCTGAATCAGCGGCGTGACCATCCGGTGTGGGAGCGTTGCCGGGTATTTCTTCGATGACCGGATAATCGGCGGGCTGGTTGGCGATTTTGTAAAAATAGGGTTGAACATTGCTGCTGACAACGGCTTCACCCAGGCCCCAGGTGGCCTCAATCACCAGTTCGTCTCGATTACCGGTGAGCGGGTTGGCCGTGAATCCAACGCCGGCGCTGACCGGTTTTAACATCGGCTGGATGAGAAGCGCGATGCGTATGCTCTGGATCGACATGCCGCGCGCTAAACGATATTCAACAGCGGTTGAATTCAGGGCCGAAGCCCAGCAGCGGGTGATGGCAATGGGCAGCGCGCTGCGCGGCACGCCCAGTTCGGTCAGGTGAACGCCGGCAAAAGTATGGTCGCGTTGGTCTTCGTCGATGGCTGAAGATCGAACGGCAAATGTAGCGGATGGATCATCAAACATGGCCAGTTGTTGGTGCAGGGCGTCGGCCAGTTCTTTGGCAATGGGCCTGGTTTTCAAGGAGTCGGCCAGCCAGCTCAGGGCTTCGGGGGTAACGGCAATATCCGGTGAGCCGGCCCACATTGGAATTAAATGGTTGTGTTGGAGATGGGCTTCAAAAAAAGCGGTGGTCAGGACCAGGCCGGCGGGAACTTGCAGGCCGTGTTGTCGAAGTTGGGCCAGCCGGAAGGCTTTGCCGCCTACCAGCGGTAAATCTGTTCCATCAATATCATCGAGCGTACGAAACCAGCGGGTGGGGTTGGAAAGGGTTTGATTTTGTTGGATGGATTCAGGTGGTTGTTGATTCATTTTTTTGTTGCGTTTCACTAAAGCTGGGATGGCTGGCCAGGGTCAATAAAACAATCATGCCCGATATTCCGCCGGTGCAAACCAGGGCCAAATAATTGGGCGGGCTGGCAATCAGGCTGATGGTTGGGCCGGCCAGAAGTAAGCCCAGCGCTAAAAATAAACTGCCGTACACCCCTGCCATCGATCTAAAAAATAGTCCGATGGCGACAATGAGTCCCATCAGACCAATAATTACCAGAATAAGGGCAATTAATAGTTCGAAGGCTTGGGTGGAGGTAAGATAATTTGGAAAAGTTCGGCTTCTTACCGCAGAAACAAACCATTCGCCTATGGCCATTATACCACCACCCAAAAGAATAATGGAAATACCCATCCAGAATGCGCCGACTAATTTAAGCAGCACAGGCCGGTAAACAGTATCATTTTTTAATGATTCGGAAGCAAGCGGGGCCTGGAGTTTAGAGATTTCTGAAGGGTCGAGGTAGGTTAGTAGTTCCTGCCTGGCCCATTCATTGCCCGGATTAATGGTGATGAGATTTTCGAGACAAATGCGCTTGTCATCGCGGCGGTCGAAGACTTTGTATAGCCAGAACCAGGCGGTTTCGTTGGTCTGGTCTTGCTCTACGACATCCAGCAGGCGAAACCTGGCCTGTTCATACTTTTCGGCTTTGGCAGCGAGTATACCTTCCTCTAACCACTGTTCTAATTCGCGTCGCGTGGCCAATGTCTTTTTCTTGGATCTTTCCGTGAGAGTTGGTGAGGGCAAGCCTCATCTTAAATTCTACCTTACCCGGCGAACATACACAAGTTGCGAGGCGCGGCCCTTGTTTAACTCTGATCAATTGCTGCTACATTTTATATCTTCGGGGAAGGTTCCTTCGGCCCAGCGGCGCTCAAACTCCTGCCGGTATTGGGCCGCAACATCACGGTTGCTTACCACAATCACATTCTCGTCGTTGCTGTCATCGGCATTTTCAGAAAAGTTCAATGAACCGGTAACCACCATCTGGTCGTCGATGAGGAAAACTTTGTGATGGAACGTACCGGGATTTCCGTCTTGCAGTACGGGAATGCCGGCGCAATAAAATTTAGTCATTTCGCTATAGTCGGTTTCGCTGCCGCGCGTTTCAAAAATTCCGCTGACCTCCACCCCGGCTTGAGCGCGTTCCAATATAGCCTTGCCCAGATCATCGTGCGTAAATGAAAAAGCCATAAAGCTGATATTGTTTTGGGCGCTCTCTATCAGGGGAAGCAATTGGCTGACAACTTCATCCTCTGCGGCGAAAAAGATGCGTACGGGCGTATCACCCATGATAACGGTTTGATTGGATAGGGTTGACGATGACGTTGGCCCAAATTCTCCCGCCCACATCTCCGCAAATTCGCGCTCGTAAATTTGGGCCGCTTCCGGCGAGTTGATGACCAGCACGTTATTATTGTTGCGGAAGTTACCGTTGGTGGTGATATTGGTGGAGCCGGTCCACACCGTATGGTTGTCGAAAATCCAGAACTTGTTGTGCATCAAGGCTTCCCGGCCATCCTCCCGAACATCGATACCGGCTTCTTTGAGCCTGGCAAATAGTCCCGCCTCATCGTCTTCCAGGCCGTATTCATCATCAGTAATCCAGCGTACCTCTACGCCGCGATTGTGGGCCGCGATCAGGGCCTCGGCCACGGGGGGAAGATTGAACTCAAACGCGGCGACGTGAATGGACGTTTGAGCGTTGTCAATATGCTGGATCAATTTTTCGGGAATGGAGCCGCTCAGATTATCGGGGCTTTGATTCTCATACGGATTGGTAAAGTAGACTTGCCACCAATCGCCGCCACTGCCCACCATTGAGGGTGGGGGCGGTGTTGGTTCGGTAGGGGTGAACAATCCGATGGGATCGGAGCCGGTCAGGGCGTAAATACCCCAGAGAACAACCAGGATCACAATAGTTATGAAAATAGATGTTCGCTTGGAACGGGTACGTTTTTTTCGTGACCTGCTTGAGCGTTTTTTAGTCATCGTTGGAATCCTTTGTTTTTGTTGAGGTGAACTGTTCAATGAAGGCGCGTAGATGGGCAATCTTCTGAGCAGGGTTTTCTTCGGCCTGTTGGTTGAAGAGGCGTTGGCCGGCGTCAGGCTCAAAGCGTTCTTCCATATTGTAAATGATGGCGGCTTGTTCCATAATGGCGTCCAGGGCTTTGGCGCTGCCCTCAACATCTTGCGCTTGTTGCCGGGTGATCCATTTATTGACACCCCGCATCAGGCGTCGTGTGGCCCGCAGCCGGGGCGACATTGCCGGTTCGGCCTGTTTGTCATCCAGGCCGGCGGTATCTTTTGCTATCATCTGCACGCAGGCGATGGCCCAATCTAACAGAACGTTGGCCGCGCCGTCGTCCAGATCGGCGGTGAGCCGTTCGTTTTCTAAGATACTCTGGGCGGCGCGGTCGGCGCGCTGCCGGATGATGTCTGGAGATGGCGCTTTGCCAAAAGACTCTGGTAAATCCGATTCGAAATCAGACATTTTTTATTTCCCATGAATTTTGCGCCACATAATACCCTCTCACCACAAGGTTAGCAAAAGCCGCGCGCTATTTTGAACAGCATGATTTGTAACTATTCAGCCGTGACATTTCGGCCGTCATTCCCGCATGTTTTTATCTTGACAATGGCACATTAGAAACCGCAATATTGTTGGTTTTGGCCGCAATATTAAGGGGTTTAGCCGTAATATTGAGGATTTAGGGATTTTTTTCCGGTAAATCGAACTGTAAATTGCTATCACGGTAATAATTGCTGATGGTACGGTGGCAATTTCTTACAGCAATTACCGCGATGCCCCTACATACGGGGATAACAAGCTATCTACCCCTATATGTGGAAAAATCAACCCCATGTAATGTGCCATTGTCGTATTATAGTTATCAAGATGATGTCGAACACAAGCTAACCGTCATTCCCGCACGTTTTTAGCGGGAATCCACGGTTGTACGCCAATTATGGATGCCCGATAAAGACATTCGGGTATGACGACTGAATAGATATGGTAACCGTTCACTCCCTGTCAGGGGGAGGGTTGGGAGGGGGTAGAAACGTTACGCCCGAAATACCTCGATTTTACCGCCAACAATGCCGGGTTACCGGGATTTCACCCTCCCCCCACCTTTCCAAAAGAAAGGCCCCCTCCCTCGATGGAGGGGGGTGAACGATTACCATGATTTTTCCTGGTAGGTTGTTGGTTCAAGACTCGCATCAATTATTCTGTTTGTGTATAATTCGCACGATTTGTCCAATAATAGCTTTAAAGAGGCGTAACTTATGGCTAAACGGCTTGCTGTGGTTGATGTAGATCGTTGTGTTGGTTGCCAATCGTGCATGTTTGCCTGCGTCCGGCGTTTGGGGCGGGGCGGGCTGGCCGTGTCGTGCATTCACGTTCGTTCAGCCGGTGGGATTCGTAAGGGATTTGTAGTAGTGGTCTGCCGGGCTTGTTTTGATCCGCCATGCGCGCGGGTATGCCCCACCGATGCCCTGATTGAGCGCGATGGCGGCGGGGTAAAACTCAAAGCTAATCTATGTATCGGCTGCGAGAATTGTGTTGAGGCGTGTCCGTTTGGGGCCGTTTTGTGGGATGCCGGGCAAAACAAACCCCAAATTTGCGTTTACTGCGGCTACTGCGCTGATTTTTGCCCGTACGATGTCCTGGCTGTCGAAGAAATAGAGGAGGCAAGCTATGTTACCCCATGATCCCTTGCACCGGATTTTGTATATCGACCTGACCCGTCGCAGCTACAAAATAGAAGATCGTCCCGATATTTTTGAAGCCGGTTTGGGCGGCAGTGGCGCGGGTATTCGGCTTCTGGCCGAAATTTGTCCGCAAGGCGCTGACCCATTAGGGCCGGATAATCCCATCATTTTTACCGTGGGGCCGCTGGTGGGGCATTTTCCCCTGGCATCCAAAACTGTAGCGATGTTCAAATCGCCCCACACCGGCAATTTGGGCGAAAGCCACGCCGGAGGCCGGAGCGCGGTGGCTATCCGTATGGCCGGGTATGGGGCGATAGTGATTCAGGGCAAGAGCAGTATGCCCATCTATCTGGTGATTGAAGATGGCCAGGTTTATTTTCGGGATGCAACCGCGTTATGGGGCATGCGCAGCAGTTACACCGCCGGGTCGGTGCTGCGCCAGCGCGAATCTGGCAGCGGATTACGCTCGATTATGCGTATTGGCCGGGCCGGCGAGCAGCAGGTAACTTACGCGGGCGTGATCACCGAAACGTACCGGCACTTTGGCCGCCTGGGGTTGGGCGCGGTTTTTGGCAGCAAACAGCTCAAAGGGGTGGTGGTGAGCGGAAAACGCTCTTTGGCGGTTGCCGACCGGCGTGGGTACCGTAAAACATATGATGAAATTTATGAGGCGGCCACCGAAAGCCCGTTGATGAAAAAATATCACGAATTGGGAACGCCTATCAATGTTCTCCCGTTGAATCAAATTGGCGCGCTGCCCACACGCAATCTGCAAAGCGGGCGTTTTGAGAGCGCAGAAGACATCTCCGGTGAGAATCTGGCTAAAAATTACCTGGGGCGGCGCGTAGCGTGCGCCCATTGCCCGGTGGCCTGTGTGCATCTGGCGGCGCTGCGTATTCCTTACCCGGATGATCCTTATTTTTACAAAACGGTAATGTTGGGGTATGACCACGAATTGATCTATGCCATGGGCAGTATGCTGGGCGGCTCGGATGTGGAAGGAATGCTCCAGGCGCTGGATGAGGTTGAGATGCAAGGCTTGGATGTGATGAGTACCGGCGTTGTGCTGGCCTGGGCCACCGAGGCCCTGGAACGCGGCCTGATTTCAACCGAGGAAACCGATGGATTGGTATTGGACTGGGGGAACTATCCGGTTTATATGGAAGCGATCAAACGGATTGTATCCCAACCCAACGATTTCTACTACGCGCTGGCCCGGGGCGTGGAGTATGCTTCATCGGTTTATGGCGGGCAGGATTATGCCCTGGCCTTTGGCGGCAACGAGATGCCGGGCTACCATACCGGCCCCGGCTGCCACGCCGGCTATCTCACCGGGGCGCGGCACAGCCATCTGGATAGCGCCGGCTATGGAATGGATCAAAAAATTGGCGGCGTGGGCGATGCCCTGACGCCTGAAACGGTTGCCGATAAATTGTTGACCGAAGAACGCTGGCGTCAGGTACTCACCAGTCTGGTGATCTGTCTCTTTGCCCGGGGTATCTACACGCCGGAGATGGTACAGCGCACTTTGGCGACGGTTGGCCTGGATTGGTCGGTGGAAGATTTAGAGCGGCTTGGTTTGGAAACGCTGCAGCTCAAACACAATTTCAAAACCCGCGAAGGATTTGAACTATCCCAGTTGCGGCTGCCTCGTCGGATTTTTGAAACGCCGGCGCCGGCTGGTAAATTTGATGAAGATTTTATGACTCAAACCATTGCCCATTATGCCGAGAATCTTTAGCAACATCAGGTGATAGTTCCTTAAAAAATGGCTGGCACCTGATGCAATTTAAGGGAGAGATGAATTGATGAAAGAAACCACACAAGGCCGCGTATTTTTCTACTTTTTACTGGCGATTGTTTTTGTAGCGACCTATTTTTTGTTAAAACCTTATCTGGGGGTGGTGGTTTTTTCGGTGATTACCGTGGTGATCTTTAAACCTCTGTATGATTTGTTCCTAAAATGGGTGAGAGGCAGAAAAGGATGGGCCACCACCTTGACGATCAGCGCTATTTTTTTGGCCGTATTGATCCCGGCTTTGATCGTTATTAACATTACCGTGAATCAGGCCATTTTGCTGGTGCGCGATATGTCGTCGGTGGTGTCGGGGGAAGATAATAATTTTACAGTGGTGATTGACGAGATCAACCGGATTTTGGCCACGCTTCCCAACAGAGTACCTTATATTGAGATTCCCCTCTACCAAATCGATGAAGAGAGTATTGCCCAGGCAGTGCGACAAATTGCCGGCCCGGTGACCAATTATGTGGCTACCCAGGCCGTCTCTTTGGGCAGCGCGTCGGTTGAATGGATCACGCATGCGATCATTTTCCTGGCTGTGGTGGGCACGCTTTTCCCCACCTATGATCGATCCTTGCAACTGCTCAAGGACCTCAGCCCCCTGCCCGATGAACTGGACCAGCTCTACATCAATCGTTTTGTGGCCATGACCAAAGCGATGTTCAAAGGCATTATTGTGATCGCGGTGATTCAGGGTATAGTGGCCGGTTTGTTTATGGCCGCCGCCGGTACGTGGTATGTATTTCTGTTGACCTTGCTGGCTATTTTTGTAGCGGTTTTGCCCTTGGGTGTCAATGCCTTGACTATCCCCGTGGGCATTGTGCATTTTTTACTGGGCAATATCTGGCAGGGCATTTTGATCATTGCCGGGAGTCTCCTGATCGTCAGCCAGATCGATAATTTGATCCGGCCTCGATTGGTGTCTAAAGATGCCTATCTCAACCCCGCGCTGGTATTGTTGTCTGCCTTTGGCGGGTTGAGTCTCTTTGGCTTCCTGGGCGTGATCTACGGCCCGATCATCGTGATCTTCTTTGTCACCACCATCGAGATCTATTTGAAGCATTACCGTGTCTCAACCATGCAGCCGTTGGTGCCGGTAAAAATAACCACCGAGCCTGCGGAAGAGGATGTATGATCACCCCTGGATGATTTTGTCCAGGTTATCCTTGTTCTTCCTCGGGGGTCAGGTTTATCAACACCAAACACCAGTTCCAGCAATTTCCGGTATGAACCCGCTTTTAGTGAACCTGTCACAAACACTACAACGAATTAAGAAATCAACGAATTGGCAGGGGAAAATTCGTTCCTTTCCCCATTCGTTGTAGTGTTGTAGCGAACATACCGGGAATTGCCGGCGTTATTGCCTCATTCCCTCCGTAAGTTGCGCCCAATCCATAGCTCCGCAGGTTGGGTTGAACCGGGCCAACCGCCCGAGGTGAAACACCAACATTTGTCGATGACAACGCAATTATGTTAGGTCTCGGTTCCTTGACCCAATCCTGCTACTTATCATAAGCAAAAACCCTATCTTTATCTGAAAAGATAATTGAAGAACCAGATAATACGGGACCAGTACTAACACCTGCTTTCGAAGTTATAGACCCAAATCCTAAATCAAGGTATCCTTTTAACGATCCATTTTTTAAGTCCAAGACATATATATCCCTGTTCTGGTAATTCTTTACATAGACAGTATTATCCATCACTGAGGACATCAAATAGGTAGCCTTTGGTGTTTCTGTTGCCTTCCACACAACCTCTCCTGTTTCAGCATCTAGCATTACCGGACTTCCCCAAGCCACTGGTACAAAGAGATAATTTTCATATTTTGTCACTGGGTTGGAAAATGTCGTTAAATTGTCTTTTTGTACCCAGATCATTTCCTGAGTTTCTACATCAAATGCACCAACGCCGCCACCTTCGGTTCCTTCTTCCAAATACAAAATTCCATCCTCAAAAAGACTACTAAATAATGACCAAGTAGGGGTTTCAACAGACCAAAGTAATTCACCGGTAGCAAGATCGTAACCCTTAATTTGATCAAATAGGATTAAATAAACGTGATTATTGTCAACGGCAGCCAAAGCGCGTCGGGGCAAATACTCAGTTGTTTGCCACAGTAATTCACCCGTGTGCAAATCACGAACATCCATAAACTGCCCAATAGTCACCACAACATCGTCATTGGCGGCAGCGGTGAAATCGTTTCCCGGAGTCGACCTATCTTTCCTATCTGTCCATAGCTGGTCACCTGTTTCTAGATTATAGGCGTATGTACCTATACTCGACGAAACCACGACTATATTTCCACTAATAATTGGAGGACTCGCAACAGGGTTTCCTGGTATTTTTTTAAACCAGATCAATTCCCCACTATCAGGATTTAGCTTAGTAATAGATCCAGTCGTACGAATGATGATTTCACCATCAGGGTTAACTGCAATTGCGGAAACATAACCATCAGCCTGATATGTCCACCGTTGTTTGAGCGGAAATTCGTGAGAGGTTACAGTATTTGCCCATATGTTCATAATACCAAAACCAATTAGGCCACAGATACAAAGTAACACACAAGCAATACAACCAACTACAGCTATACGAGAAGTAATACCGATTCTTTGTAACATTCCTATTCTCCTCAATTCCCACCACAAAACTTCAGGGTTCTACAGACTGCTACCGGAAATTTATTATCTCTATTTCGGAAGTATTCAAAACCAAAACCGGATGGTGTTCCCTCAGTTTCAGTAGGATAACGAGCCGCAGCAACTGGCGGAAACCCCGCATTAAATCCAAGTGACTGGACAGATGGCAGGGTTTGTATCTCACCTTCTGCAAAGGAAAACGACATGGCAGATGTAAACACGAAATAATCATAGGTTCTGTTCACAGCATATCCGTCAAAATCAGAATAATGATATGGTACTCCATTATCTGGAATATTATTCACATCTCCCTTGATAATTGAAAAGCTAGCTTGTGGAATCATCCAATCATCTAACCCCATCCCATCCATAAACTCATCAAAACCTGGACTCTTATATTCATTCGGTTGATCCATTATTATGTCATTTGCCATACTGAATCCGGCATTAATTTCACCAACTGCTTTTGAGAAAGCGATTGCAATTCCACCCTCTTCATCAGTTATGATGTCGAATGAACGGCTCTCAACGGGTCCAATTCCAAAAGCTCTGACCCCGACTGTGTATGATACGGATAATACAGTGCCACCATGATGAGGTTCTTGCATTTTGGCATCAACCCAATCTTGGGTCACATCACCAACTTTACGCCATACTTTCTCCCACCAAGGCTCTCCTTGATGTCCGCTGGGGTCAATATATAGTAATGGGTTATTGCGTACATATAAAAACCTATTAAGATCTTGTGGATTCCCCGGCTCCGGCACAATGCTATCCGCGCTCACAAAGCGGCCCAAAACGGCGCTGTAATAGCGCGCGTTGTAGTCGTACAGGCCAAAGCCGGCCTGCCTTTGCCCCGTGTAGGTGAAATCCGTCGGCAGCGTGCCGGCTTGCCAGCGCAGCCCGCCATACGGCAAGTAGCGGCTCTCCGCCACCACGGCCCCCTCACTATCCGTTGTTAAGGATGTCGAACCTAAATGATCCCCGTACAGGTAATGCACCACCTCCCCCCGGCGCATGGCCACCCGGCGACCTTCCAGGTAATAATACTTGGTCTGGTCGACCACGTCCACCGAGGCGGAGACCCACTCGTTGGTGTGGCCCACCAGATCGCGGGCCTGCACGTGGAAGGTGTAGGTGTGGTACACCTGGCCGGTGAAGGTGGCTTCGGTTTGCCGGGTGGCGGTGAACCAGTCGTGCCAGGGGCCGTCGTTGTCCTGATATTGCAGATCGTAGGCCACAAGGCCGGAGCCGTCGCCGTCGTCGCCGTTCCATTTGACGGAGAAGGTGCCGCCGGCTACCGCGGGCGCTTCCAGTGTGACCGTGGGTGGGGCCAGGTCCATTTTGATGAGGGCCGCGTTAGAAAAGCCGCTGGCATTGCCGGCCGGGTCGAGCAACTGCGCCTTGGTAACTGTTCACTCCCCGGCCCACCTGGAATTAAAATCCCAGGCTAACCCAGGTGGAAGCCGGCTAAAGCACGGCTAATAAGTCCAAAAAGGGCGTTTTAACGTCCTTCTACCTGACTTAGCCCTGAACTTTAGCTCGGGGCGAACGCCGGGGGGGTGAACGATTACGGTGATGATGATGGTAAAGGCATCGTTCACGGGTGTGGTTTGGTGTGCGGCCGGCCGGATTGCCGTCGAGGAATAGTTGGAGGTGGCCCAGCGGTGCGGCGCGGCGCGGCCCACGACCGTTTCGGCTCGGCCGTGCCGGCCACGTGCAGCAGGGCTTCGGGCGTGTAGGTCAGCGCGGTGGAGGGGGTGGTGATCATGGGCGCAGCGGCCGTGATCTAAAAAGTGATACTCAGTAGATCCAAATTTCAAGCTTCGAGCGGACTACAGTCCGCGTTTTGGCCGCTGGACTATGATCCAGCTAGAGCAAAATTGGATCTACTGATACTGGCTTTTGGATAAAAACGCAAATATGGAACGGCTACTTGAGCTAATTGAGTAACCGTTTTTTCTGGCCCCCTCGTTATCGCATCCAGAGGGCCGTTCCAATGGCGATGACAATAAATAAAAGCCCCAGCCCGCCAAAGATTACCCCCATAAACAGCAAAACTTTGGCTTCTTCACCGCGGCCGGCCAGGTAATCCTCCCGGTTGCCACCGGAAAGAAAATCGACGTTTAGCGTTACCCCATCACCCTTGTTGATGCTGCCTTGCACAAACACCGGATTGCCGCGCCGGAAGCCCCGGTACTCCAGCGTTTTATCTGCAACCGGCTGATCCGTGGTTTGCCACACCTGCGGTTCATTGAGCAATTGGTAATCGGTATTGCTCACCTTTACCCGGCCGTCGGGCAGGTCCAGCCAGAGGGGCGGGGTAGTGTGGTCTATTTCCGCCCACACTTCGCGGCACTCGCGATCACCATCATCGTCGTCATCTTGTTCGTCGTCGCACTGGGTGCCCTGGTATTGGCTGGCGGTGTAAGCCACCAGGCCTTCGACATAACTGGTGTTTTGTTCACCCACCCGGCCTTCAAGCGCTACGGGCGAACCCTCTGAAACTTTGGCCAGTTCCGCCGCCGTAACCAGCGAGATTTGTTCGGCGGCCCGGATATCTTGTTGCGTGGCCCCATAACCCCAGCCAAAGCCGGCCCCCACCAGGGCAAAAACGATACCGACAAAACCAAATATCAGGCTGATGAGATGATGCTCAAACCATTTGTTCATTGTATCATTACCGATATAGTTTTTCAGATAATGTTTTTGACTGGTAGCCGGCGCATAGGGATGCGCCGGCGGGCCGGGCATTGGTACTGTCATTATTATACCTCAAATCCGGCAATATCGGCCAGGGAGAGGTTATGTTCCAAACCATTATCGCGACTCAACCACCCGATCTGAGCGAGGTGTTGCACGAAATCGATGGTATACCCGGCTGCGAACGAAACATAAATCGATCAACCGGTGGTGGCTGCCTCCAATCAAGCCGCCTGGTACACCACTACAAAAAGCCTGTTCTGAATTGTCAATCTGTGTTATACTTTGTTCATGTCAGAACTTGTTATCCGTTTATTGGGACCGTTTCAGGTTACGCTAAACTCCTACCCCGTCACCGGCTTTGCCTACGACAAAGTACGCGCCTTATTGGCTTATTTGGCTGTGGAAGCCGATCGTTTCCACCGGCGGGAAGCCCTGGCCGCGTTATTCTGGCCCGATCACCCCCCCAAATTAGCCCGGCAAAATCTGCGCCAGTCGTTGGCCACCCTGCGCCGGGCCATTGACGATCAAAATGTTTCGCCCCCTTTTTTGTTGATTAATGGCGATACCGTCCAGTTCAATTTCTCCGAGCACACCTGGCTGGATGTGGCCGCTTTCCGTACCCATCTGGAAACGGATGGCCATGTTCATCCCTACGCTGATATCGAAAGTTGTCGAAGCTGCATCCACCATTTGGAAAAGGCCGTGGCCCTCTACCGGGGTGAATTTCTGGCCGACCTGCTGCTGGGCGACAGTCCTGAATTTGAAACCTGGGCCGTCACCTGCCGGGAACAGTTTTGTATCCAGGCTTTGACCGCCCTCTATCACCTCACCCGTCATTACCTGCGGCGGGGTGAGTATGGCCCGGCCCAAACCTATGCCCTGCGCCAGATAGCGCTGGCCCCCTATCGAGAAGAAGCGCACCGGCAATTAATGCGCATCCTGGCCCGCACCGGGCAGCGCAGTGCGGCCCTGGCCCAATACCAAACTTGCCGCCGCATCGTGGCCGAGGAATTTGGGGTAGAACCTTCGCCGCAGACCCAGGCTTTGTACAAACGCATCCGCTCCGCCGGAACAAGGTGCCCGCACAATCTACCACCGCAATTGACTTCGCTGCTGGGCCGGGAGGGGGAACTGCGCCAATTGGCCGACCGCCTGGCCGACCCCAACTGCCGCTTGCTGACCCTGACCGGGCTGGGCGGCATTGGCAAAACGCGTCTGGCTCTCCAATCGGCTCGGGAACATATTGGGATTTTTTTGCACGGCGTCCACTTTGTGCCGCTGGCCGGGCTAAATTCAAACAAGTTCCTGGCCGCCACCATCGCCGATGCCCTGGGCTTATCGTTTTCCGGCGAAGAAAATCCCGCCACGCAGCTTCTCGACTATCTGCGAGAAAAAGAGATGCTGCTGGTGTTGGATAATTTTGAACACTTGCTGCCTGTCTCCCCAGAGGGGAAAAGCATTTTGGATTTTCTGCTGGAAATCCTCAAGGCTGCCCCCCAGGTAAAAATAATGGTAACGTCGCGGGAACGCCTGAACCTTCAGGCCGAGTGGGTCTTCAAAGTGCATGGCCTGGCCGTTCCGGGAAAAACTCTCACCGAGGGAATAGAAACCTATAGCGCGGTACAACTCTTTTGCCGGTGCGCCCGCCGCGTTGAACAGGAATTTACGCTGTCGGACGAAACCAAAACCACGGTGGGGCGGATTTGCCGGCTGGTGGAGGGCATGCCGCTGGGCATTGAGCTGGCCGCTGCTTCCGCAGCAACAATGACACTCGAGCAAATTTCCGCTCAGATCGAACAAAATCTCGATGCCCTGGCTACAACCATGCACGATGTGCCTGAACATCATCGCAGCATGCGGGCGGTCTTCGAGCACTCCTGGAAATTGCTGACCGAAGCGGAACAGCACATTTTTCAACGGTTGGCCATCTTTCGTGGCGGTTTTACCGCTCAGGCTGCCCGGCAAGTGGCTCAGGCTTACCCGGAGAATTTGTCGACGTTGATCGACAAATCACTGTTGCGGCACAATATCTCGGAGCGATATGAAATCCACGAACTGCTACGACAATTCGCCGCCGAAAAGCTCGATGACCATCCCCTGGAAAAGGAAACGACCCTGGAACGCCGCTGCGCCTACTATGCCGATTTTCTGCGCCACAAGGCGGCCTCGTTGCAGACAAATTTTCAGCCGGAAACCCTGGCCGAAATCGGCCTGGAAATCGAGAATATCCGGGCCGGCTGGCAGTGGGCCGTGGCCCGGGCCAAACTGGAAGCCATCGAGCCATGCTTGCAGAGCCTCTATCTTTTCTATTGGGCGCGGAACTGGTTTGACGAAGGCCAACAAACGTTTGCCCAGGCCGAGGAAATAGCCCTGGCTGCCGGCTGCAACGACAGTCTGCTTTTAGCTAAAATTTGGACGCGGCAGGCAGAGTTCGATTTGTGGCTGGCTCATTACGAGCAGGCCAGGATACGGCTGCAAAAAAGTATTCAAATCTGCCAAACCCTGCCGGAATCGGATGAACTGGCTCTGGCGCTGGAACTGTTGGGCCGGGTTCACTATTGGCAGGGTGAATACGGCCCGGCCAAAGAATACTTTGAAGAAAGCCTGACGCTTTACCGCCAAACAGGCAATAGAGCCGGTATGGCCCAAACCCTCAACAATTTAGCCAATGTCCTCTGCGATCTACTGGCCGATTACGACCGGGCGCAACCGCTCTACGCGGAAAGCCTGGCCCTGGCCCGGCAAATTGACGACCGGTTTGGCATTGCCAGGGCGCTTATCAACCAGGGCGCAGTGGCTCAAGAAGTAGGGAATTATACAGAGGCACAACAACTCTACCGGCAAAGCCTGGAGGTTTACCGGGAGCTTGAGTACCGCCACGGGCAGTCGGCGGCGCTGAATTACCTGGGGCAGGTTGCCGCTTTAAGGGGCGATCATGACGCGGCCAAAGCATTTCTGCAACAAAGCTTTGATCTGAGCTATGAAACGGGGGATCGCCACTTGATGGTAAATTGCCTGACGCAGTTGGGCAACACAGCCTGTCGAAGGGGCGCGTACCCGGAAGCAAAAGATTATTTTGACGAAGCGCTGAATCTGGCGATGGAAATACAGGTGTTTCAGGTGGCGCTGGATATTTTGATGGGAATAGCGACCCTATTCCAACAACAAGGGGAAAGAGAACGCGCTTTAGAGTTGCTGGCCTTTGTTATTCACCAGTCGGAAGGCAGCCAGGAGCGCAAAAATCGCGCCGGGGCTATTTTTGCCCAAGGCGAAGCGGGGCTTTGCCCGCAGGCGGCAGCGAAGTGCCGGGAACGGGGGGAAAAACAAACACTGGTCGAAACTGTGGCAATGGTTTTGGAGATGTACAAGTGAGCCGGGTTACGGGTTATCTTTTTTGCGGGGCTTTTTTTGCAACAGTTCCTCGAGCGTGTATTCGCCCTCCAAAACGGCGTAAATTTGAGGCAGCGAGTACCCCTCCATCAATAACTCGCGCACATCATAATTCAAACGGGTGCTGAGATCCCCAATCGAACCTGGCCCGCCCAGCGCCATTCCGGCCGGGGCTGCCGGTTGCTGTTGCGGATCGTGAATCCCCGGCGGTGCAGCGGCCAGATTCGCTTGCACGATCTGGTGGATCATGGCCTTAAGCGTGGGGGGGTTGGCAAGTTTGGGGTGGGGGATCACTTTCCACGCCCCGCGCCGGCCTTTTTGAGCGATTTGCAGGGTTCCCTGCCGGCTAAATCTAATGTCGGCCACGTCTTCCCAGGGCAGCACCTTTTGCCCGGCGACAATACCCTGGAGATTGAGGCCAAGGTGGGGGCCAAAGGTTACGGTTTCACCTGATTTGTAGATTTCAGTGGCCCGCGGCAGCCATCGCTTTTTTACCTCGTCCTGGATGGTTGATCCCACTGCTTTGGGGCGCTGCAAGGCATCGTCAATTTTGATCGGCTCGCCCTCGCGGCGATGGACCGTGTACCGCCACCAGCGGGGATGGCGTTGCCGCTGATCGCGGTAGATGATGGTTTCGTACACGTCGGTCACATCATCCCACCGGCAGGTAATGCGCTGGCCGTGGTGGTCGGTAAAGACAAAACCATCGTCATACACGGCGGCGCTCACGCGCAACCGGCCCCGAAAGTCAAAGTACACTTTTACACCCAGGGCCAGCGGCAGCAAGCTGCCGGCCATCAGCGGAAGCCTGTCGCGGGCATTATTTTGCATAAATCCCATCGCCAGCACAATCACGCCGGCCAGAACCAGCAGGATGATGAAGCCAAGCAGGTTCCGGGCGTAGGCCGGGTTGTTCTCATAGGTGGTTTTTAAAGTTCCCAATTCATTGGTTTTTGGATACAGGGGTTGGCTCATGAGGTTGCTCCTTTCTTTTGGGCCAGGTTCAAGGCATAAGCGGCCAGCGCCGCCACGCGTTCCCACTTGGGGCGGGAGTCTGGCGATGAAGATCGCCAGTTATCGTTTTGCCAGTGAAAAGAAATTGGCTGTTCTTTCTGCATAACGATCATTTCGTAAATGAGGCCGTCAAAAGACATTTCTTCCGAAACCATACCGTGCGGTGGAAGTTGCGCTAACAACGTGGTGAGCTGCTCAGTTTCGGCGGTTGATAGCCGAACCTCGCTGGTGTTGCCGCTCTCCGTCGCGCGCAAAACAAATGCGTCAGTGTCGGAGGGCGGCAACTGCCCAAGGTAGATGGTTTGGTTCACGAGGAGATACTGCGATGGAGGTACAGGGCGGCCCATTTGTCCGGCCAGGGCGATGATGATACGGATGGTGGTGGTGATTGGCATGATTTACCTCGTTTTGATTCTAACGGAAAAATCATAACTACTCAAGTTACACAGAGATTCTCAGAGAATTCACAAAGAAACACAGGGTTTTTGTATCTTCTTAATATTTTGGAGGAACGAGGTCTGAGCCTGTCGAAGACCGTTGGTTTCGACAAGCTCAACCAACTCTGCCCCAGATTATTGAGAAGGTACGGGTTTTTTAACCAAATCCCTTTTCTTCCGTGAAATTATGTGTCTCCTCTGTGTAGCTCTGTAGTCTAATTATGAAAATCACTTCTTTTTGACCGGCCTCCACCACGGGCTTGTATCCGTGCCATAATGCGTGGTTACCTGCTGCACCTCGCCGGCTTCGTTAGTGACATAAATATCGGGACTGCCGTCACGCTCTGAAACAAACATGATATAGTTGTTATCCGGCGACCATTTGGGCAGGTAATCTTTGGCTTTATCGTTGGTGATTTGCTGCAAGTCGGTGCCGTCGGGTTTGATGATATAAATATCAAAGTTGTTACCGTTCTCGTTGGCAAAGGCAATGAAACGACCGTTGCTCGACCAATCGGGAGCAAATACTTTGCCGATACCTTGAGTTACCCGGCGGGTTTGGCCTTTGTCGTTGGTAATGTAAAGATCAAACACGCCTTCCTCCGCCTGGTCGGACACAAAGGCAAGTTCTTGCGTGGTGTGGGACCAGGCGGGGGACATATTTTTGCCGTTATTGCTCAGTAAGGGGCTCAGGCCCGAGCCATCGGCGTGCATCAGAAAAATATTGTACTTCCCACTTCGATCACTCATGAAAGCGATGATCTGGCCATTGGGTGACCAAGCCGGCGAATAATCGTTGGCCGGATCGTTGGTCAGGCGGGTCACATCGCTGCCGTCGGCGTTCATTGTATAGATCTCTTGATTGCCGTCGCGGTCTGAAACAAACGCGATTTTCGTGCCGTCGGGCGACCAGGCCGGTTGACCGTCAAAGGCATCATGTTCGGTGAGACGAGGTAAATCCCTTGCGCCAATGTCATACAGGTAGATTTCAAAGTCCCCATCTCGATCCGAGGCAAAAACAAACGGTTTGTCCGCAAAAACATCCCAAACGGTCGCGGCTCTGGTAGGCATCGGCGCGGTGGTGGGTTCTACCGCCTCGGCCACGGATTGCGGATCAAGATACTCAAGTTCCAGGGTGTCCAGAATGGCTGTTGCCAAAACGCCATGCTCTTCCGGCGCTGTGCCGGTTCTGCCGCCCACAAAAATGCCGGCGCTGGCGCCATTGACAATGCCGGTGATGGTGAAATATAACTCCTGCCCATCTTTATTGCCCGTAAAGGCGCGGCTGGCCCGGCGAATTGTGCCGTTTGTTGCGGTATCCAATTCGCCGGCGGGTTCCGGCTGCCAATCATCGTCTTCTACCTGGGCCAGCCACTCCTCCAGCAAAACAGCCGGATCATCGCTATCAAAATCGTGGGTCGGGCCAATCCGGCCTACCACAAAACCGGCGGGTTGGCTGTAATCCTCATTGCGGAGAAAAGCTTCGGCCAAAGATTCATCGGAAAGAGCCGCAATCATATCTCCTTCTTCCAAAATCAGCCAGCCGGGAGGATGCTGTAAAGAGAGGAAATCTTCTTCGGTGGTGTAGCTCACAAAATCGGCGGTAAGGTCGGGGGTAGCCGTAGGCGGAACGGGTGTGGCTGTGGCCTGCGGCCCGGCTGCACTCCCATCGGGCAGAACATCTTTATTGCTGCTAAAGTTGACGCTCAGACCGCCGCCGCTCTTTTTGAAACTGCCCCGGCAGCCGGCGTAGTAATTGGCCTCGGCCCGGCCCAGTTCCTTGTCGTTCAGCAGAACGGCGCAACTGATATTACCCTGTTCGCCGGCGTTGTCGGCAGTCACCAAAAAATTGGCGCTGCTGCCAACGTTAAAGCTGGTTTCCCAGGGCAGGGTAACGGTTTCGGTATGGCTGTTGCCATCCCCGTCGATGTAGGTTACTTCGGCCTCACCCGCAGCGCCGGCCACCTGATAGATGAGTTGGTTGCTCCCTCCGCAGGCGGTGAACCATAGGGCGATAAGGATCATCGCCAAAGTGATAAAGTAATCGTGTGTTTGATGTTTCATTTTGAATCTCCTTTTGATAACAATTTTTTCATTCACGCTCTTGAAATTTGTTGGGGATATCCCCCTCTTTTCCCCACATGCGGCCGGATGTGGAGATCTCATCCATCTGTTTTTTCAAAAAAGTAACCAGTTGCTCCAGGCTGGCAAACCCTCGCTGTTCATTCTGGGCCAAATTGATTAACACAAATCGCCAGGCCGTCTTTTTCCCGGCGCTTTCCTGCCACAAACGAATTAAATAAGAGTGATATTTGGGTTCGGGCATAGGATTACTCTTTGGCCGGTGGCCGGGGTAATTGATTAGTTTGATGCTTCTAAGATACCCTTTGGTCTCATCGCGTGCGTGTGGCGGGTGAAGGGAGGGTAACTCTCCACAGCCTCCGTTATCCGCGGCTCTTGCGCAAGCATAACACAGGGGTGTCAAAAGAGCGTGAAAAGGAGAGAATTCTTTTAGTTGTTTTTTGATCAGTTCTGCCACAAGACCTGTTTTTGACCATTGATTCTTTGACACGGCCTGCTTGTTTTGTTAAAATGTTTTTAACTTAAGAATGGAACTTTTGTTCCATAAAGGAGATATCGATGAGGCCCACACCGAGAAAAATCTATAGCTTACCTGTCCTCTTAATTATTTTTCTGGCGTGCTCTCTTGGCGGCGATGTGTCGCCCACACCAACTGCCGTGCCGCCCGGTGGCAATGGCCCCACCCAGCCTGCCGGTCTGGAAACCGCCACCGTGGCCCAGGTGGTGGATGGCGATACGATTGAATTGGCCGATGGCCGCCGGGTGCGCTACATCGGCATCAATACGCCGGAGCGGAACCAGCCGTACTACCAAGAAGCCACGGAAGCGAATCGCCGACTGGTGGGCGGTAAGGATGTTCAGTTAGAATTTGATGCGGAAACATTTGACAAATACGGCCGCAGCCTGGCCTATATTTGGGTGGATGGAACCATGGCCAATTGGGAAATCATCAATCGGGGGTTTGCCAATGTTTTCACCGTGCCGCCCAATGTAAAGTACGATGAAGACTTTCGGCAGGCGGAACGAGACGCCCGCGAAAATGAGCGAGGATTGTGGGCCGGTTCAGACGTCAGCTTGAAGATCGTGGCAATCAACGCCGATGCGCCCGGCGATGATCGAGAAAATCCTAACGGGGAGTGGATTGAAATTGCCAACCAGGGGAGCCAAACGGTGCAGATGAGGGGGTACACCTTAAAAGACGAGGCCAATCACATCTACACCTTTGATGATTTTGAAGTTGCCCCCGGCGCTACGTTCCGATTATATAGCGGCCAGGGCAACGATAACGCCGGCGAACTCTATTGGGGATTTCGTGATGAAAGCGTGTGGAACAACGGCTCCGACGCCGCCTTTTTGCGCGATGATCAGGGCGCTCTCATCGATGTTTTCAGCTACTGATGTGATGTTATCGTTTTTGCCGGCGCATGTTCCAGATACCGGCCCCCATCAGCCCGCCAATCACAATCACTGAAACCACTACAATCAGGAGCCAATTCTCTTTGGTTTCCAAAATCCCACCGCTGTCGGGGATTTCCGCTGGTTTTTCTACCGGAGCGGCCGGGACGGGGGTAGGCTGCGCGTCGGTAAGGGGGGATGATTCCGAATCGGCAGGCTGTGTTTCAGGTTGACTTTCCCCGGCATCGGGTTTTATACCGGCTGCTGCCGGAGACCCCACCGCTTCATCCACGTCTGTGGTGGAGTATTCGGTCAAGATGGGGGCTATGGCGTTCACATCAACCTTTTCCAGGGGAACCAACGAGATACAGTCAAACGTAAAATTAGAAGTGCGCCAGTTGGCCCATCGCCGCCAGGCTCCCAAAAAAACCGTCATCCGGTTAGACTCGGCGGTGACAACGGTGTAGTACTCTTCCACCTCGGCAATGTCAGGATCATCCGGGCCGGATCGTTTGAATTCCAGTTGTTGCTCGCGCAACGGCAGCACAATCCAATCCTCAAATTTTATAGCGGACCAATCGCTGCCGCCGGTATGATCAAACGCCAGAATAGCCCGGTTATTGATGTCTGGCGAGGACGCGCCCGATTGCACCTCGATGGTGCCGCTGATCGAAAAGAGATAATCCTTGCCCGGCACCACGTTAACGGTTTGGTAAATACCCAGGCGGGCATCGGCCTGATCGGTGGATTGGATATAAATCCCCACGGCATTGCGGCTGCCGGATCTCAGTACTCGATCTTCGGGACAAATGAGCCGGGTATTGATATTGTTGTCAATATCATATTTGCCATAGGTATTGCTCTTGAACCACGCCCAGTAGTGGGGAATGTTGCCGACGTCGGGCGGTTCAAAGCCCAATTGCGGCACGGGATAAAAGCCAAACTCGGCGCTGCCGTTCAAAAGCAGGTTGTCGCTTTGCGGAATGGGGGTGGCCGCGCCGGGTTGGGGCGTGCCCTCGCCCCGGGCGTAGACATCTGCCGGGGGCTGGATGAGTAACCCGGCTGTGAGCAAGATCAAAATAAAAGCAAAAATTACAATACCAATTTGTTCCGCTTTATTAACGTTTTGCGCGCGCATGGCCAACCTCGCTACTATGTAGACATAATCATTGACCATAATTATAACATTTTTTGGCAAAAAGATAAAGCCGGAATTATCAGGCCCGCACCAGAATAATCTCGGTAATCTCAGGTCGACAATTGAGCCGCACCGGCGGCGGAATGACCCCCAGACCGCGATTGGTGTAGACCCACATTTCGTTCACCCGGTTCAGCCCTTGATCGTATTTTTGTCCCAGGTAGGGCAAAATTATGGCCCCCAGCCCGGGAATCCGTACCTGCCCGCCGTGGCTGTGGCCCGATAGTTGCAGCGAAACCCGTCCATCTTGAGCAAAGGTGTCGGCCAGGTCCGGCTCGTGGGCCAGTAAGAGGGTGGTGGGGTTTCCGCGGTGGTCATCCAGCGCGGCTTTTAAATCGGGCTGGCCGCTCCAGCCATCGTCTACCCCGGCTAGGTAGAGACTCTCGCCGCCAATGGCCAACCCGATGCCCTGGTTGCGCAGCACCGGCAGGCCGTTGGCCGCCAGCCCGGCCCGAACTACATCGACATTGGTCCATAGATCGTGATTGCCCAGAATGGAAAATACACCGTAACGGGCGTTCAAGCCGGCCAATACCGGAGCCAGATCAAAAATTGATTCTTCGGTGGCCAGCACATAATCACCCGTCAGCACAACCAAATCCGGTTTCAGAGCGTTGCTTGTTTGCACAGCCTGCCGGATGAGGTCGAGTTGAGTGTAGGGATACAGGTGCAAATCGCTCATCTGGACAATTTTGAGTCCCTCCAGCGCGGGTTTGAGGTTTTTTAGCATAATTTCAACGTGTTCTATAACCGGCCTCTCTGCGGCCACATGGACGCCGTATTCGTAACTTCCCACGCCGCCCACTACGCCTAAAAAACCCGTCGCAGCCAGGCCGGCAGTAACTTTCATAAATTCTCGTCGATTGAGTTTCATTGGGAGGCTTCCTGTACTGTAAGATCCAGCGTTGCTGTTACCGGCAGGTGATCGGACCCGCCGGCACTGGAAAGTGTTTGAGCGGCGCTTACAGAAAAATGATCGCTGTAGAAAATATGATCGATACGCACCACCGCTGTGAGAATAGGCACGCGCTTAAATTGAGGTCGATGCGCGGGGAAGGTGAACCCAAACCCCCAACCCGCTTCCCAGTGAGCGTTGTGCAGGTGCCGGTCAACAAGCTGGTAGGTTTCGCTTTGATCGGTGGTATTAAAATCGCCGCCCACGATGAGCGGGCCTTTTACCTGGGCAATATCATCGACCAGGGCTGTAAGTTGCCGGTAATGGCCGAGCCAGTCGATGGGCGCGTGGGGGTGGACGTTCCATACGGCAATGGGGCCGGCGGGCGTATCAACCCGTACCTTCTGGGTGCGGCCTTTTTTATAGGAGACTTCCTGCGGGGTCACCGGATAGCGGCTGATGACAGCCTGTCCTATGCCGGGTTCGTAAGCAATGTAGGTTTGGCCCTCCGGGTACAGGTTGCTTAACTGCGGATGCAAGATAGGGCTGATGTGCCGGTAATCCTCCTGGAGCAGCAAAATATCGGGCTGTTCTTTTTTAATGAGGCTGACCGCCTGGGCCAGGTCTGGATTTCTACTCCAGACATTGTAGCTCATTACTTTTAACGAACTGTCGGCGGCCAGCGCGGCGGGAGGATCGGGCATAAAGAGGGGAACATAAGTCCAACTGACCAGCAGCGTAGGAAGTAGCAATATTAGGGCCAGAACCTGTTGACGTCCCAGCACGGCCAGGATCAATCCCGGAACCAGCCCCACTAACAACCAGGGTAAAAAATAGTTGACCAGCCGTACGGCAGCCCATTGGTCGCCGGGCCACCAGCGGAGAGGATACCATAGCAACAAACCCAGGCCAAAGGCCCATAACCCGGCCCAGAGGGGAAATTGGACAATTTGCCAGGCTGTTTTTGCCAGCGTAGCAAATGGTAAATTGCTTGTTTTCAGCATTGTTGATTTGACTCCTTGGTTAAAAAAGGTGTGCTATCAAATATATAGATCGGTATTTGGATACCCAATAAGTCGGCTAAAGCCAGCAGCGTATCATCGCATGTTTCCGGCACATGTTTTTTGAGGAGGATCATCTTTTGTACGAGTTCCTGGTGGCTGACCGGCCCAAAGTTGCCGGTGGCGTTAACCAGTTCTAAAAATCTTTCCAGGGTAGCCTCGTCGCTGTGGGGCAGGTTGTTGATAGCAAAAAGCACAGTCGCGGCCACATCCCGTTTGTTGATTCTCTGAGTTTGTCCATTCTTCATACCTCATTCCTCCCCAATAGAATAGTATCAGATGTTTAATCAAACCTGAGTTATCTTTTATACGCAGCGCGTGAGCAAACCTGCGATTGTTTACATCTTTATGAATAGACTATCTAGGTATTGCATCAAAAAAGTTCCCGGCTGTGAAACAGCCGGGAAGATTAACTCAGGCGGTGAGGCCCGATTGAGTTTGGTTACGCTGAATCCAGCGGGCGATTAGCCAGACAAACAGCGGATAGAGGGTGAGGCCAATAGTCAACAGGCCCATCGGTAATTTGTAAAGCAGCAAACTGTGGGTGGTTAGATAAGTGATAAAATAAGCCGGGAACATTTTGCCCACTGCCAACATCAGCCCCACCCCGCCCAGGTAGATCAACTGCGTCCCAATGAGGCCGGCCAGCAGGTAAACGCCCCGGCGACTGGGCCGGGCCGAGCGCAGGCTGGCGATCAACACCACAATCCAAATGGCGGAGAAGGCGGTTTCCAACCAGATCATATTGCCGGGGTACATATTCCCCGGCCCCCAGCCGGTAGTCACAATTTGCTGCCGCTCGATGATGGTTTTAAATGCCAGGTAAGTGGTAAACGGCACAGTCATCAAGGTGGCGTGCTGCCAGCTATCAATGGCCAGCAGCGTGACCAAAAGCGGGAAGATAATGAAAAAGACCCACTGCGTGCCGGGCAAAACCAGCAGCGCCAAAAAGAGCCAGCCCAGCCAGGCAAACCACCAGGTGGGCCAGCTTTGCCGCCAGGCGACCAACGCGCCCAGGCAAAAGAGGATCAGATAGAATTCAACCGGGATGTGCTGCCCCAAAAAATAACGCCCCAATCCCGAAATGCCCAAAATCGGCAGGGCGGCCAGCAAAATATCGGACCATTCGACCATCCCGCTGGCCCGCCGCCATTCGTTGCCAATTTTTCGCGGCTGGCCAAACACCTGGATGGCCTTTTTTTCGGCGGCAGGGCGGGCCAACCCGCGCCGCTGCCACTCCTGAGCCAATTCTTCCAAATGCGTGTGAACCTCGGCTGTTACGTCTCCCCGAAGATGGTGGGGAATAGTTTTCTGGAAATCGTGCAAATATTTTTTAATGGCTGACATTGGTGTGTGTCCCTCCAAAATTTAGTCGCAAATGCACTCTCTCCCATCCTTCTTTTGGGGTGGTACCGTTGTCTGCCAGATGACGAGGGTTGGGACAACCCAACGCTAAACCAGGCCATCCAGTAGTTTTAGCAAATTGTGCGAGAAATCGCTCCACTGCCGGGCCGACTGTTCCAACTCAACCCGTCCTTGCTCGGTGATGTAATAATACTTGCGAGACGGTCCATCTTCTACCACGTCCCACCGGCTTTCTACCAGCCCGTCTTTTTCCAGCCGGTGCAGGGCCGGGTACAGCGTGCCCTGTTCCAGATCAAAGTAGCCTTCGCTGCGGATTTGCAGTTCTTTGACAATCTGGTAGCCGTACATTGGCTTTTCGGCCAGGAGGCGTAGCAGCATAACTGCGGTGCTGCCGGTCCGCATATCCAGTTTGGTCATGGTTCCCTAACAGTCTCCTCTCATCTCCTTTTGCATCTTTATACCTAGACATTCTACTAACATTGTTTTGATCTGTCAAAAATCAAAATACTATTTGGTGTAGCTTGCTGCTTTGATTGGATGGTTTTTTGAGTTGGGTTGATTTGACAACTTTGTTCTCAACAACTACTATATATGGAAGATAAGTTATTTCAGCCTACTATATCTAGTAGTATTGTCTTGACTATGATATTTTAAGGTCATCGGGTCTTGACAAACCGGATACCGGCCCCTACAATAACATAACATAATGTTGTAAATTGAAAGTAGATGGACATGTTTGGAAAACGCAAATTGGACGATTTAAGCGTTGAGGAATTGGAGAAAACGCTCCGAATCAGGAAGCGCGAGGCCCGGCTGGAACGGTTTCGACAGATGTCCGAGGCCGGCTGTTCCACCAACGAGGCGCTGATCCAGGAATCGTCCGGGCCGGTTGTTTCGCCGCCTCCCGCCGCAAAACATACGCCCCCTTCCAGCGAAACTGTCAAAGACCCGTCTCAGGAGCGCAGCCGTCCCAAAAAGTTGACCGACGGCCTTTTGCTGGGGCTGGAAGTTGCCGCCGTTGTAGGGCTGGTGATAGTCCTGGTGATGACCTATTTCAATTTGCGCGAACTGAACGACGAAGTGTCCGTGGCCCAGCAGAATGCGGTGGCAACGCCTGCTTCCAATGATCCAGCCCCCTCACCCACGCCGCCCATTGCCTTGAGCCAATTACCCGGCGGCCACTCGCCCCCCACGTCCCCCGGCGGCGCGGTGCCCGATGTGCCGTTGCATTTGCAGCAGTGGGTTCAGCCCACGCGCTCGGCCGCTTCCTCCTTATCAATTGAAATGGAGGAGCCGCGGGGCAATGCGCCCACCCGCATCGTGATCCCCAAACTTAATATTGATGCGCCGATTGTGGGCGACGTAAGCTGGGATGCGTTGAAAAAGGGCGTCGGCCATTTGCCCGGCAGCGCCAATCCCGGCGAGCGGGGTAATCTGTATCTGGCCGCTCACAATGATATTTATGGCGAGATTTTCCGTTACCTCCACGAACTTGAGCCGGGCGACGACTATTTTATTTATGGCGGCGAGCAGAAATTCCGGTACGTGGTCAAGGAAAAACGGATTATCGAACCTACCGATGTGGAAGTGATGTGGCCCACCACCGAACCGATTGCCACCCTGCAAACGTGTTATCCTTACCTCATCGATACCCACCGGCTGGTGGTCATCGGTGAATTAGCCGAATAACTCGACAAATGGTATAATTAGCTTTCGTTGACATTCTTTAATGTGGAGAGATTTATGGCTAAGAGATCGCGTCGCGCGCGCCGCCAGGAAAAACCAACCCCGCCCCCCGCAGCCGCACCGGTTGAAGTGGCATCGCCCCCCGGTACGCAAAAGGCGGTTAATTTTGTGCAACAATATGCCCATATCTACAAAGAATTGCGGAATGTGTTCATTATCGCGGTAGTAATGTTTGGGGTGTTATTTGGGTTGGCGTACGTAATCTAATCCCAAAAGAAGCAGCTACTAACAAAACGCAGGCAACGCATTGCGCGTACCCCTGCGTTTTTTGTTTATTTCGAAAATATAGCCCGAAAAAGTTTAAACGATAGATCATTGTGGAACAATCAAATCCTTTGCCGACCGGCATCGATCAATCAAATCTACTAAAAATTATGGCTTCTATTAATAAGATTGGCAGAAGCATGAACCGCTTAGGGATGAGCGAAGACCTGACGGTTACGCTGCGTTTGATTGTGGAAAATGCAGTTCACGCGGTAGCCGCCGGCGCGGATTGTGAGGCGCAGCCCCACGCCTCGGCCATCATTTGGGTGTACGATGAAGCCCGCCGGGAATTTGATCTTGATCTGCGTGTCTCCGCCGGTGAACCTGAAGGTGCATCGGTTGATGATACTCCGCGCCCGGATGGATTGGGGCAGTGGGCGCTGCAACGCCGCAGGCGGGTCTTGTCTTACGAGGAGCCGATTGGCATCCATCCCGCCAAAAAAAGAGCCGGCGCGCGCCTGTTGGTGTGCTATCCGCTCATCGTCAGCGATGAAATTGTGGGCCTGCTGTATGTTTATCGCTGTGATGAGCGCCGCTTTAACGATGTTGAACTGTTAATGCTTGATAATTTGGTCAATCTGGCTGCCATGGCCATTTATCACGGCCGCAAAGTGGGCGGTATGACCCAGGCGCTGGCCCGTAAAGTGAAAGAATTGGAGCGGCTGCGCTGGGCCTCCAAATTGATCAACAGCCGCCCCAGTTTGCAAGAAACTTTTCAGGAAATTCTGGATATTGGCCTGGATGTTACCGCCGCGCAATATGGTAGTTTTGAGTTATATGATAAAACGCGTGAGGTGTTATTCATTGCCGCGCTGGCCGGACGCAAGGAGGTGGATGTGGCCGAAGCCCTATCGCTAGACGACAGCAGCGTCGTGGGCTGGGTCGCCTCCCATCGCCAATCACTTTTAATTGCCGATTTGCAAGATTCTCGGTGGCGCAACATTTATCATCCCCTGCCCACCGACCGCACCATGCGTTCCGAACTTGCGGTGCCGTTGATTGGCGCCGGCGGCCGGCTGGAAGGCGTTCTCAATATCGAAAGCCCCCAGCCCAACGCCTTTACCGAGGATGACCGCCATTTGCTGGAAGTCTTGGCCTCTCAGGCGGTGGTGGCTTTGGAAGAAATCCGTCTTTTGGACGCGATGCAGGAAATTGCCGAAGTGCTGCTCACCGCCAACCATGATGAATTATTGAAATTAATTGTGGACCGGGCCTGTGATCTGATCAACACCTCGGTCGGCTCCATCTGGACCACCTCTGATTCAAAAACCTTGATGTTGCACCAATCTACCTCCCATGGGGAGCGCCGGGCCACCCGCCTCTCCCTGGCCGATAGTTTTACCGGCCAGGCTATTCGCTTGCAGCGGCCCATCACCATTGACGATGTGCGCGTGCATCCTGATTTCAGGAACAAAGAATTAGCCATTGAAGAAGGTTGGGTATCGGCCATTGTGGTGCCGCTGGTTACGCCGGGTGAGCCGGGCCGGGTGCTGGGCAGTTTTAGTTTGTATACCTCGCACCTGCGTGATTTTTCTGATTGGGATAAAAAGTTGCTTTCGGTGCTGGCCAATCACGCGGCAATTGCCATTCAAAACGCGCAGGAAGTAGCCCAACTCAAGCAAGCCACCAATTTAAGCGGGCGCGAGCGTGAAGTCTTGGCGTTGCTGATCGAGGGGCGGACCAACAAAGAAATTGCCGAGGGCCTGACCGTGAGCGTCAATACGGTCAAAAAACACGTGCAGAGTATTTTTACCAAATTCAATGTAGATAGTCGTGCCGCAGCCGTAGCCAAAGCGTTGGGTCGAGAATAATTTTTATGGTATAATCTTGGCCCTAAAGACGGAAGGAGCAAGTCGCGTGGATTTATATATTGGCCCCCGCCGCAAACGCCGCAGGCGGGGCTGGCTGGTGTTGATAGCTGTTGTGGTGATTGCGGCACTCATTGCCTGGCAGCGAGGCTGGCTGCCGCCGGAAGCGTTGAGCGCCCTGGGACAAAATCAAAATTCTGATCAGGTGGATGCTGCGCCGCCCGCTGCCAATTCACCGGCCCAAACAGAGGAGCCGGTCGCCTCAAAAAATGCAGCTGAGAAGCCGGTAATGCAGTTGTCCACCCCAAACCGCGCCGGGACCGGAACGCCCGCCACCATGGGGGGCGCTTCAACTCCCTCGGAGCCCCCCAACGTTGCCGCGCTAACGCAAGAAACCGAACAGTCCGAAGCTTACACCGCCGATCTGTACCAGGAAACAGCCGGTGACGATACCATTCCCTGGGCCAATGCCGGCGGGCGGACAAAGGTGGAGACCTATGTTGTTCAGGAAGGCGATACCCTCTGGAGCATTGCCGGCCAGTTTGAGCTGGATATTGATACGCTTCGCTGGTCCAATCCGGCGCTGGAGCGTAATCCTGATGTGCTTTCGTTGGGAACCGAGTTGGTGATCCTGCCGGTGCAGGGCGTCTACCACACGGTTCAGGCGGGTGATACGCTGGAGCAAATCGCCGCTCAATATGGCGTGTCTGAGGCCGACATCATCAACTACCCGCCCAACGGCCTGTACGCGCCGGATGCTCTGGAAGTTGGTCAAGATATTATTGTTCCCTTTGGCCGGAAAGAGTTGAATGTGCCCGCGCCCTCCCTGGCCAAAGATTCCCCGCTGGCGTGGCCGGTGGCCGGGCCGGTAACGCAGGGCTATCATACCGATCACCTGGCCGTTGATGTGGGCGGCCCCTATGGCACTACGGTTTACGCCGCCGCCGACGGGGAAGTGATTTATGCCAATTGGGCCAAAACCGGTTACGGTTACACCTTGATTATTGACCATGGCGACGGCCTGGAAACGTGGTACAGCCATCTTAAAGGAACGCTGCTGCAATCCGGCTTTGTGCAGCGCGGCGATCCAATTGGGCAAATGGGCAGTACCGGGCGTTCTACGGGGCCGCACGTTCATTTTGAAGTGCGGGTCAATGGAGAGCGGGTAAATCCGCTGGATTATTTACCCGACAGCCCCAATTGATTCTAAATTCAATGATCGCCGCAGGAGTTCACCGGCGCGTTTCCCGCAGCCCAGGAGTTCTTGCGGCTTTTCTGAGATGTGCAACAGCCATGCAAAAAAACCCCGTTCATAAGAACGGGGTTTCCGGCTTGATGCGAAAAGATTACTTATGGAACCTTAGTTACACTGCTGGCCTGAAGACCTTTGGATGTTTGTAGTACCGCTAACTCCACTCGGTCACCTTCTTCCAAATAACGGTAGCCGTCCATCTCAATAGCGGAGTAGTGAACAAAAATATCATCCACCGGATCAGTTTCATCAACAATGAAACCATACCCTTTGGCCTTGTTGAACCATTTAACGGTTCCAACAATTCGGTCAGTCATGAGCCGCCCCTCCTGATACAATTATTTCGCCCGGTAAATTACGTTGCTGCCCCATAATTATGGTTGTATAAATCCAGACGAGTTTTCACACACCCATTAGTTTAGTATATCCGCAAAAATTCGTCAAGCCGGCCTTAACAAAATGCAGGCGAAGAGCCGGTTTGCCAGGGGTACGGCTTTCGGTTTATACTTTGCAGGCTTTTTGCCTGCCATCGTTTATGGTTTGTATTGTCAGAAGTTGTTGAAGGAGCCTGCATTGTTAAAATCCATCCGAAATTTGTTGGGCCGATTATTCCTGATCCTGGTTGGTTTACTGCTGCCCCTGTTGATATTAGAGCTTGGGGTACGGATTGTTGATCTGGCCCCTCCGGCTGAACCTAACCCCACCATCTGGACCTCACACCCCCTCTTGGGCTGGTGGCATATCCCCCATAGCGGGGGCATTTTTCATAGCGATTATAACGAATTTGAGACCGAAGTCCAGATCAACGCGCGCAGCCTGCGAGATCGAGAAATTGGGTATGATAATCCAACCCAGGCTTTTCGAGTATTGTCGCTGGCCGATTCTTTTGGCGAGGCGCTTCAGGTTGATTTAGAGGACACTTACCATAAACAATTGGAGCAGCGTTTGGGCAACTCTCTGGCGCAGCCGGTAGAGGTGCTCAACGCCGGCGTGGGCGGCTGGGGCACCGATCAGGAAGCGATTTTCTATGTAGCCGAAGGATTTCGCTACAATCCCGAGGTGGTGCTGCTGGCTTTTTTTATCCGTAATGACGCGGTCAACAACTACGCTCCCCTGGAAATTGCCCGCAACGGCGGCAGCCAACAAAAAGAATTTTTCACGCTGGCAGATGGCGGAACGTTGATTCCGCCCCCGGTACAGGAAAAATCTAAAGACGTTTTGCCCACCGTGCCGGATGAAATGGCTCATAGTGAGGTTCAAGAGAATCCGCCGCCGCTATTAGGCGTGTCCGACACATTGTGGCGGCTGTCGGCCCTGTACCGCTTGCTGGTGCCCTATTTGCGCGATATTCCCCCCGTGGTGCAGCATTTAGGTCCCAGCGGTATTCTGGGCGGTGAGGGGGTGGTCCGGGCCGGCCATCCCGCCACGCCCATTCCTTTCTTTATCTATCAAAATCCGCCCAACGAAGAGTTTGCTGCGGCCTGGAATCTTACCGAGGCCATCATTTTGCGGTTGCAGCAAGAAGTCTCCCAACGCGGTTCGCGCCTGGTAGTGGTGATGATCGGCGCGCCGGAACAGGTTTACCCTGAGGCGTGGGAGCGTACGCTCGCCGCCCACCCGGAGATGCAGCAGTACGATTGGGACCTGGATGCGCCCAATCTCCGGCTGGCCGAATTTTTGCGCGCGCAGAATATCCCGTACCTGGATTTATTGCCCATTTTCCGCGAGGCAGCCGCTCAACCGGAAACGCCCCCTTTGCACTTTCGCCACGACCAGCACTGGACTGAAGCGGGGCATCGGCTGGCCGCCGACGCAATTCACCATTTTCTAACAGATGAATTGACTCTAAATCATGATTGATTCCCTGACCGAATCATTATCCGGGCTTCACCCGTTGGTTATTTTATTTTTCGCTTCTGTGGCGGCGCTCATCTTTCGAGCCGTTCCTTTTTTGTCCTACCCCTTTCGATTATTCTTTACCATGATCCATGAGATGGGCCACGTCTTTGCCACCCGGTTAACCGGCGGCGAGGTAGTGCGGTTCTCAATTGCGCGGGATGGCAGCGGTGTTGCTTTTCGGCGGGGCGGCGCTGATGTGGTGGTAATTCCGGCGGGGTATGTGGGAACGGCCTTCTTCAGCGCCGGACTGGTTATTTTGAGCGGCTTTCCGACGATTGCGCCCTTTAGCCTGGGAGTGGTGGCTGTTTTGTTTATGTTGCTGGTTCTGCTGTATGGCCATTCCTCTTGTTTAACGTCGGGGATCGGGTTAGCCTTTGGCGTTACTTTGCTCTGGATAGCCTGGAGTACTTCGCCGTTTGGCTCGGTGTTTGCGCTAAATCTGCTGGCCATTTTGGGAGTTTTGACCTCTTTGGAAGATTTGAGGATGCTGCGGTGGGGGATTCGCGATTGGGGGTGGTTTGGTCAGGATGATGCCACCAAAATGGCGCGCCGGGTGGGTTGTTCGCCGCTGTTTTGGGCTGTGATCTGGTTTGTTTGTTCCCTCTCAGTATTGATAACGTCTATCTGGATCACGTGGTTTCGAGGTCTGTTAGGCTAGAGGATGTTTGGAAGTTCCCACGCGGGGATGGGGAATCTCTACCTGGATCATCAATCCGCCCTTAGATTGGTTGCGCAATTTTAAGCGCCCCCCTAATAAAGCTACGCGTTCGCTGATGCCCAGTAACCCGTAATGTCCCTGGGCAGAGAGCGCCGATAGATCGAATTCTTTAGATAATCCGGTGCCGTCATCGACAATGGAAACCATAAGATTACGGGGGGAGGTATGTTTGAGGTTTATCTCCACGGTACTTGCCTGCGCGTGTTTGCGCACATTGCTTAATCCCTCTTGAATAATGCGGAAAATGGATAGCTCTATCGCTTCCGGTAAACGCCCCAGGTTATCATCCAGATCAAGCTTGATTTCAATGCCGGTGCGGTCGTGCCAGTCGCGGGTATAAGATTGCAGCGCGGCCCCCAGGCCCAAACTATCGATGGTGGGCGGGCGCAGATCGCCGCAGATACGGCGAATATCGGCCACCATTTCACGGATTCCTTCGCGGATGTCAACCAGTTCGGCCTGCAACGTGGGGGTGACAGCTCCATCATCCTCAATCTCCTCAATTTGATAATTAACGCCCAACAAATCTTGAATAACCTGATCGTGCAACTCACGCGACAGGTGTTTTCGCTCTTCTTCCCGCTCGGTGAGCAGGCGGCGCTGGGCCGATTGGAGGGCCATATTGGCCTGATCCAGCGCATTGACCTGTTCGCCCAATTGCTCGATCAGTTGTTGGTTGAGGGTGTCTTGCGCGGCCAGGTTTTGTTCCAGCAGCATCTGTTGGTGGCGCAGCTTGTCGGCCTGTTCGCGGGCGCGGTAGTAACTGTCTAAGGCCCAGATGGCGGGGGTGAGCTGCTGCCGTTCTGTGGTGCCCACCAGTGAAGCAACCACTTCTTCGCGGGTTGTTTCGTCGGTGCGGTAATTGGCTACCTGATGGCCTTGCCGCAACACGATGATGCGGTCGGTCACGGCGAAAAGTTGTTCCAGGTTTTTACTGGCAAAAATAATGGAGAGACCTTCTTGCTGCCAACTCTGGATCAGGGTCAGCAGTTTTTGCCCGTAAAAATAATTCATCAACGGAGTCGGCTCGTCAACAAAGATAAGGCGGGCCGGTCGGGCCATTACCCGGGCAATTGTTATAAGCTGGCGCTGTTCGCTGGATAAATTGGCTACTTTTTCGCTCAACGACTCAAAATATACGCCCAATTGGTTCAGAATACGTGTGGTTTCGGCGTTCATTTTGTCGTCGTTAGGTACTTTAAGCAGGCTGCTGAAACCGGGCCAGCCAATTTCGTTGCCCAAAAAAATGTTGCTGGTGATATCCAGATTTTCAGCCAGGCTTGGTTCCTGATGAATAACTTCAATACCTAACTTGTGGGCGTCGAAAGGATGTTGCACACGTTTGTTGGCAAAATAAATTTGGCCGTGACTGGGGGGGTGTAGACCGGCCAGAATCATGGCCAGCACGGTTTTCCCGGAGCCGCTGCGCCCGGCCAGCCCAACCACTTCACCGGGAAAAACCTCAAAACTCACTTGCCGGATGGCCGGCAGCGTGCCAAAACTCTTGGAAAGATCAACAACTCTCAATAGTGGATCCATGCCAAAACCTTTTTAAATATAAGCATTAGAGAGGATATGTATGAGGATACAAGAAATTGGGGATTTGGAAAAGTATCGAATGTTGGATGGGCCGGCAAAATGCATCAGTGTGGAATAATTTTTTGTACGATTGTTTAAGAATCTGGCAGAGGGGACGTTGAGTATGGCTCAAAATCCCCTCTGTGTTGTCTTGATCTATTGTCAAACCTGGTAGTGTTTTTGATATTGTCTTAAGCAAGACCGGATTGGGCGCGGCTGCGCCGTGAAATGGCGTCAACCAGCACGGCGGCCAGTAAGACCAGCCCGGTTACTACAAACTTGACCCCGGAGCTTAAACCCAGCAGTCCCATTCCGTTTTCGACGCTGGCAATGACCAGCGCGCCATACAAGGCACTGGTGACATGACCCCGGCCACCAAACAGGCTGGTACCGCCAATAACAGCCGCGGCAATGGAGTTAAGCAGCAGGTTGCCCCCCCCGGCTGCAGTATCTACCGAGCGCAAGCGTGAGGCCAAAACGATGCCGCCAAATGCGGCCATACCACTGACAATCATAAAAGATAACACCTTGATGCGATCAACATTGATACCGGCCCGGCGGGCGGCTTCCATATTACCGCCAACAGCGTAAACGTAGCGGCCAAAGGGAGTTCTGGTTGCCAGATAGGTGAAACCGGCCAAAAGAATCAGCAGGATAACGCCCACCATCGGCACACCCCGGTCCTGGTTAGCCACATAAACCACGATGGCGGCAATAACAACCACGCCAATGATTTGCAGCGCTACAATGCTGAAGGGGCGCGTGGAAACACCGCGCTTGCGGCGAGATCGAACTCGGAAGATTTGGCCCAGGGTAAACCAGATTACCGCAATACCGGCCACAATCCAGCCCCAAATTTCAGGTAAAAAGTAGTTGGCAATGCCGATAATCACCGGGTCCTGAATAATAACCGTGCCGCCGCCGCCAATCAGAATTAAAACCACGCCGTTCCATACCAAAAATCCGGCCAGCGTGACCACAAACGATGGCACCTGGAATTTGGTAATGATTAGCCCCTGTACAAAACCGATGCTGGCTCCGGCCAGCAGGGCCACACCAATCGCCGCGTACCAGGGCCAGCCATCCGGTTCAAGGAGCAAAATGGTCATCAAAACAGCGGCCACCGCGCTAACATAGCTGATCGAGAGATCAATTTCTCCTAACAAAAGGGCAAATACCACCCCGGTAGCAATTGTGGTGATCCCGGCCATCTGGACGATCAGGTTAACGAAGTTGCGCGGAGTCAGATAATTTTCATTTAAGGATTGAAAAATAACGGCAATAATGATCAGGCCAATAACGATGGGGAGCGCGCCAATATCGCCCGACCGAATCCGGTTCAGATATGCCCGGAAGTAATCCAGCGTGGATTGCGAATCCTGACTCTTTATGAGAGCATTTTCTACATCTGCCGGTGTTGCTGTTGCTTGATTATCGTTCATCCTTGCACCATCCCTGGAACTTTTTCAACTGTGCCTGCGGTAATTGCATGAACCACTTCTTGTTGGTTTGTTTCCGAGGCGATAAACTCTTTTACTTTGCACCCCAGCCGTAAAACAGTGATCCGGTCGGAGACTTCGAAAATGTCGTGCAGGTTGTGAGAAATGATTACCACGGCCAATCCCTGCTCGGCTAATCTTTTGACCAGATCAAGCACCTGCCGGGTTTGGGCCACGCCCAGAGCGGCGGTAGGTTCGTCGAGAATCACCACCCTGGAATTCCACATCACCGCTTTGGCTACAGCCACCGCCTGACGCTGCCCCCCCGATAGCCCCGCAACCGCCTGGCGTACAGACTGTAACGTTGTTACCGACAGGGAAACGAGTGTTTCGATACATACCTTTTCCATATGCACTTCGTCCAGCCGCCAGGGCGTTTGCACGTATTCGCGCCCCAGGAACATATTGGCCACCACATCAAGATTGTCGGCCAGAGCCAGGTCCTGGTACACAACCTCAATGCCCAGGGCAGAGCACTCTTTTGGATTGTGAATATGGACTTCTTTACCTTCAAAAAATATTTTACCTTCATCAAAAGCATAGATACCGGCAATACCTTTGATCAATGTCGATTTACCGGCCCCGTTGTCGCCAACAAGGGCCATCACTTCGCCAGGATAAGTTGCAAAATCAACTTTAGAGAGCGCCTGTACCGCACCGAAGTGTTTGGATACCCCTTTTACCTCTAGCAGAGGTGCTGTTTCTGACATCGTATTACTCCTTATTTTGTGTGTGCCATCACTAGAGCTGCGCTGCTGGAGGCCGATTCGAGGGCATCAACACAGTGATGTCGCGCCCTCACACGCTTGATTGTGAACCGGTCAGTTAGCCCCTGGTTCAGACTTGCCCGGGTTGTTTTACATTTTGCCGGGACAGAACATTGTCCTGTCCCGGCAAATTATATTATTTAAAAAGTTATTACGCAATCCTGAACCTGGCCAGCATTCATCTCCTAGCGATCTTCGGGGCAATATTGTTCGAAATCGCCCACGCAGATTTCTTCCCAGGTGCGGAAGCCATCGGCGATGACGGTTTCTTCGATATTGTCCTTGGTCACGGCCAGCGGCGTCAACTTCATGAACGGCAGGTCGGTTTGGCCGTTGTTGATGGTATCTTCGGTCAGGCTGGAAACATCCTGGCCGCGCAGCAGGGCGATGGCGGCTTCGGCGGCAGCATTGGCTTCAAGCTTGATGGGCTTGTAGACGGTCATGGTCTGCCAGCCGGAGAGGATGTTCTGGATACCGCCGACGGTAGCGTCCTGGCCGCTGAGCGGCATGGGGTCAAGCCCCTGGCTCTTGAGGGCGGAGATAACCGAGCCGGCCAGGCCGTCGTTGGCGGCGAAGGTGGCGTCCACATCGCCGCCGGCAGCGGTCAGCATCTGCTCGTAGATAACGAGCGCTTGCTGGTTGTCCCAATCGGGCACGGCCTGATCGTCCACCAGTACCCAATCACCGGCATCGTAGTGGGGCTGGGCCACGCTGACATAGCCTTGTTTGAAGAGGGTGGCGTTGTTGTCGGTGGGCGAGCCGTTGAGCTGGATGACGCGTTTGGGATCGGCCTCCAGGTCATTGATCAGGGGTTCGAGGGTTTCGCCCATGAGGCGGCCAACAGAGACGTTATCGAAGCTGACGTAGATGTCGGCGCCGGGGCCTTCGATGGTGAGGCGGTCATAGTCGATGACTTTGACGCCGGCTTCACGGGCCTGGGCAATGATGGCGGCGCCGGAACCGCTGTCGAGGTTGACCAGCAGGATGACCTTGGCGCCGTTGGTGATGGCCTGTTCAGCCTGGGTTTGTTGGGTGCGGGCGTCGCCTTCGGCGTTGACGATGGTGTAGTCTACGCCGGCGGCGTCGAAGGCTTGTTCAAAGAAGCGGCGGTCGTCGGCTTCCCAACGGGCCGAGGAGGCGCTGTCGGGCAGCAGAACGGCAATGCTGCCTTCCACTTCTGCTTCTTCCATCATTTCTTCTTCGCCGGGGCAATATTGTTCAAACTCGCCCACGCAGATTTCTTCCCAGGTGCGGAAGCCATCGGCGATGACGGTTTCTTCGATATTGTCCTTGGTCACGGCCAGCGGCGTCAACTTCATGAACGGCAGGTCGGTTTGGCCGTTGTTGATGGTATCTTCGGTCAGGCTGGAAACATCCTGGCCGCGCAGCAGGGCGATGGCGGCTTCGGCGGCAGCATTGGCTTCAAGCTTGATGGGCTTGTAGACGGTCATGGTCTGCCAGCCGGAGAGGATGTTCTGGATACCGCCGACGGTAGCGTCCTGGCCGCTGAGCGGCATGGGGTCAAGCCCCTGGCTCTTGAGGGCGGAGATAACCGAGCCGGCCAGGCCGTCGTTGGCGGCGAAGGTGGCGTCCACATCGCCGCCGGCAGCGGTCAGCATCTGCTCGTAGATAACGAGCGCTTGCTGGTTGTCCCAATCGGGCACGGCCTGATCGTCCACCAGTACCCAATCACCGGCATCGTAGTGGGGCTGGGCCACGCTGACATAGCCTTGTTTGAAGAGGGTGGCGTTGTTGTCGGTGGGCGAGCCGTTGAGCTGGATGACGCGTTTGGGATCGGCCTCCAGGTCATTGATCAGGGGTTCGAGGGTTTCGCCCATGAGGCGGCCAACAGAGACGTTATCGAAGCTGACGTAGATGTCGGCGCCGGGGCCTTCGATGGTGAGGCGGTCATAGTCGATGACTTTGACGCCGGCTTCACGGGCCTGGGCAATGATGGCGGCGCCGGAACCGCTGTCGAGGTTGACCAGCAGGATGACCTTGGCGCCGTTGGTGATGGCCTGTTCAGCCTGGGTTTGTTGGGTGCGGGCGTCGCCTTCGGCGTTGACGATGGTGTAGTCTACGCCGGCGGCGTCGAAGGCTTGTTCAAAGAAGCGGCGGTCGTCGGCTTCCCAACGGGCCGAGGAGGCGCTGTCGGGCAGCAGAACGGCAATGCTGCCTTCCACATCCATCGCTTCTTCGGAAGTATCGGCTGCGGTATCTTCAGCGGCCTGATCGCCGCCGGTATCCGGGGCCGGGGTTGCTGCGCCGCCACAGGCACTTACGGCCACCAGCAAGCTCAACATAAAAAGAATGGTTAAAAATTTACGCATGTTTCTCCTCCACGAGAATAGTAAAACTAATCATTGTAGTCCTCCACTTTGAGAATAAAGTGTGTCCGGCGAAATGAAGGGTACAGGTTAGTGGTTTACCGATACGCCTTGTGAAATTTCGGGGACATGGTACAAAAATAGACATTGTGACGATCAACATCATCAATGTCTTCTTATCATTGCAGTTATACCTCCTTTCTTCTCCTCTTTTGGAGTAGACGGTTAGACCGTCCCTATTTTATTTTTTGCGCCGCATCAACCCGATTGTTTCTTTCCGTAAAAAGACAAAGGTTACAAAAGATTCAGATAATGATGCGAGCTTGACAAATGACGCCCCCCATCATAGCACATTTGGGCCATATTTGGTATTCATTTTTTAAAAATTTATGTAGAACTTCCCCTCTGGCAAAGGAGGGATTTCCCTCCCTGTAGGGGCTTACAAATGATTTCGAGCGGTGGTATAATGGCAGTTATGAACCAGATCAAAGTTTTATTGGCAGATGATCATGCTGTTGTGCGCTCCGGCATTTCAAATGCATTGAATGAATTGCCCGAATTGGAAATTGTTGGCGAAGCAAGCGATGGTCCGGAATTGTTTGTGGCTCTGGCCCAGACAGAACCGGATTTTTTGTTGATTGATGTCACCATGCCCGATTTTGAGCCAATAACCGCCATTCGCCAGATTCGGGCCAGCTATCCCGCCATGAAGATTTTGGTAGTGAGCGCGTACGATGATGATGTGTATGTGCAGGGGTTACTGGGAGCGGGGGTTGACGGATACCATATGAAGGATCAATCCCTCACGGAACTGCAACTGGCGGTAAAAAGGGTTTTATCCGGCAAAAAGTGGGTTTCAAGCCGGCTCCTCGACAAATTGGTCAATATTTCCGATGCCCCTTTAACCGCGCCCCAGACCACGGTGTTAACCGCGCGCCAGCGGGACATTTTGCAGTTGTTACAACAAGGGCTGGATAATCAAACTATCGCTCGCCGGATGGGGTTGAGCGTTAAAACGGTTGAAAAGCATCTCACCCGCCTTTACCGCCAGCTTGATGTTCAGAGCCGGTTGGAGGCGGTGAATTATGTGAACCAGCATCCCGAGATTCTATCGGCATCCGGGCCGGTGGCCTTTCAACCGGCTGTTACCTCAGAATCATCATCTACCCCGGAGTCGATTTCTATGCTGCTGGTAGATGATAATGCGCGCTACCGCCGGCAATTACGGCGAATGGTGGGCAAGGTATATCCCCATGCGATTATTTACGAGGCCGGCGATATCAAGGAATCGGTAGAGCTGCTGCAACGGGCCTCGCCTCAATTAGCCTTGATTGATGTAGTTTTAGGCGATGAAAACGGCATCCATTGTACCCGACGCCTGAAAACCGTGTCGCCCCAACTCCGCGTTGTATTGATTACAGCCTATCCCGACCGTGAGTTTCATAAGCAGGGGGTGGAAGCCGGCGCGGTGGCTCTTTTAGATAAAAAAGATTTGGATGCCGCCACCCTGCGTCAGGTCATTGATGATGTGATTGGCTACGAATAGGCTTTATTCTATCTATAGTACCTTCTCAACAAACCGGAGCAGAGTTGGTTGAGCTTGTCGAAACCAATGGTCTTCGACAGGCTCAGACCTCGTTCCCCCGAAATATTGAGAAGATACATCTATACCTCTAACTTCACCGCCCCTTTTTGTTCAGGATCAAAATCTTCGGGCCATTGGGTGGCATCGGTGTAAAGTGCTTCGCGGAGTTTAGCCCAGCGCAGGTCGGCGTTTCGCAGGTTGGCCCCGTGGAGTTTGGCCGCCCGCAGGTTGGCTTCGTAAAGGTTAGCGCCCTGTAAATTGGCCCCGATCAACTCGGCCCAGCCCAAATTGGTATAGCTGAGGTTGGCGTTGCTTAAATTGGCTTGGTTAAAATGAGCGCCGTTCAGGTTGGCCTTGCTCAAATCGGCGCTGCTCAGGTTCGCATTTTCCAATCGTGCTTCGCTGAGATTGGCTTCCACCAGGATTGCTCCGCTCAAATTCCCCCCGTTCAAAATTGAATGGCGCAGGTTGATCTGCTGAAGTTTAGCCTGGCGCAGGTTGACGTTGTACATACTCACCTCGCTTAAATCGGCGCCGTACAGGTCGATTTCCTGTAAATTTGCGCTGCTCAAGTTGGCCGTGATGCCCCGCTGGCGGTCCGAGGCTACTTTTTGCATCGCGGCTGTAACGCTTATCGGCGGTGATTCGGGTGGCGCGGGTTGGGGCGGCGGCGATGGTGAATCTGCCGGGGGTTTGGTGTATTTTCGGGTCGTCAGCCGTTTCAACGGTTTGCGGCCGGCGGGTGATTTTTGCTCCGACAATTTTTTCAGCGGTTTGGTAGGCGTGGGTGCGGAAGTTTCTGAAGATGTTTTTGGCGGTGGCGCGTCTGTCGCGGTCGTTTGTTGCTGCAACGAGGTCAAAACATATTGGGCGGCTTCGTTATCAGGGTTGATTTTTAGTGCCTGTTGTAAACAGCGAATTCGTTCCTCGGCGGAGTCTACGGCTTTGGTCATCCAGAGCCAGGCTTCTTCGTTATGGGGGTTTGCTTTGAGAATATCGGCCAATAACTTTTTTCCAGCCGTTTTGTGGCCGGCTTTGATGGCGGCAATGGCTTTTTGTAGGTTATCTGACATCTTGAATCCTGTTCTTGGATTATACTGTTTCCAGTATACAATAAAATGGTATCAATTGGCAATCGAAAAATGCCGGGGATGTTGAAGGCAGTTTGATTTAATCGGTTCAAACTGCTAAAATTTACCTGGAATATACGACTGTCGAACTGGATAACCATGGGCAAAAAGTCAAAGAAATCCGATAAAAAAACGCAAGATCACGAAACCAAACCAACTACCCTCTTGTTTATCAGGCACGGCGAAAACGAGTGGACGGCCAGCCATAAATTGGCCGGTCGAACGCCGGGCGTACACTTAAATGAGGTGGGCCGGCAGCAGGCGGCGGCGTTGGGCCGGCGGCTGGCCAAGGTTGAATTGCAGGCTATTTACGCCAGTCCCCTGGAGCGCACCGTTGAAACCGCTCAGGCAATTGCCCAACACCAGGCGGTAGAGGTGCAAACTCACGAAGGGTTGTTAGAGGTTGATTACGGCGAGTGGACCGGCAAGAAAATCAAGAAACTTGCCAAAGATCCGGCCTGGCCCGTGATCCAATTCTATCCCAGCGGGGCCGGATTTCCCAAAGGGGAAACCATGTACGGCATGCAGACTCGCTTTGTTGCCGAAGTCAACAAACTGGTCGCCAAACATCCCGGCCAAACCATTGCGGTGGTAGGGCATGCCGATTTGATCAAGGCGGCAGCGGCTCATTATTTGGGGATGCATTTTGATCTTTTTCAACGGCTGGTTATCAGTACCACCTCCATCACAACGATCAGTTTTACCCCTATGGGGCCGCGCGTGATCTGCGTTAACGATACAAACCATGTCCCGCCGCCGGCGGCCGACCCGAATAAAAAGAAACACAAGAAAAAGCGCAAGGCGTAGAAAGGAACTTTATGGCAGGGGAAATAATGGATTTTAATCCGGTTTCCCGGATAACCATTGGCACGGTTGGAGAACCGGGTCAGCGCGTATTTTTGTTGCAGGCCAGCCAGGGTATTTCTCATATTACTTTGAAGTTGGAAAAAGAGCAGGCGTCGGTATTGGCGTCCAGCATTATCGAGTTGTTGGAAGGGCTTGATGAAGAATATCCCCGCGCCTTTTCCAAAGTAGACGAACCCTTGAGCGGTGACTTGATACTGCAAGAACCAATGGATCCGGCCTTTGTGGTCGGTCAGATTGGGTTGGGCTACGACCAGGAGCAAGATATGGTTGTTCTGGTGGTGCAAGAGATCCAATTTGAAGAAGAACAGGGTGAAGCAGTAGCCGTTGCCCGCTTTTGGGCCACCCGTCCCCAAATGAAAGCGTTAAGCGAACATACCCAGCACGTTATTGAACAGGGGCGGCCACTTTGCCCGTTGTGTAATTCACCCATGGATCCCGATGGACATTTTTGCCCCCGTAGTAACGGGCATGAGAAGAAATGGGTCTAAATACTTTCAACATTTTGCAAACGATTCATAAATTATTGCCGCCTGCCGGCGCAAACAACAAGTTTGATGTGCTGCCGGTGATAAAAATGCTGTTGGAAGGCGAGATAGAAGTTCAAGGTTTATTCCCCTGGAGTTCCAACTATACGTTTTTAGCCAAACTGGTTCATCCCGCTGATGAGCGCGAACTGGCGGCTGTTTACAAACCATGCCAGGGAGAACGCCCTTTGTGGGATTTTCCGGAAGGAACCTTATGCCGGCGGGAATTTGCCACCTATCTGGTGAGTTTGGTTTTAGGCTGGCCCCGCATCCCGCCGGTGGTTTTTCGAGAAGATGGGCCGCACGGCGCGGGCAGTTTGCAGCTATTTGTTGATGCGGATTTTGAAGCGCACTATTTTAATATGCGCCATTCGTCCTCATTTACCGAGGATTTTCGGCGGATGGCGTTGTTTGATTTCATTGTGAACAATGCGGATCGAAAAGGCGGGCACTGCCTCAAAGACAAACAGGGACAAATTTGGGCCATTGATCACGGCCTCACGTTTCATACCGATCCCAAACTGCGAACCGTGATTTGGGAATTCTCTGATGAGGCGGTTCCGCCGCCGCTGGCGGCGGATCTGGAACGCTTGCAAAAGATGCTGCACGGATCATCGGAATTGTGCGGAATTTTGGAAGAGGTGTTATCGCCTACCGAAGTTCGGGCGTTTAAAAAACGGATCAACATTCTTTTGAAACGCGCGGTTTTTCCGGAATGGTATCCGGGGCACAATGTGCCGTATCCTCCTATTTGATTATCCCACCGGCACCGGTACGCCGAGCGCGAGTTGTTGCAGCGGTTCAATAAGCAGCGAGGGGAACAGGCTCAACACCAGACAGGTGATCGCCAAAAGCGTGATGAGAAGGAGCAACAGGCGTGGTTCCTGCATAGAAAGGATACGCTGGGGCGCGTCCTTGTTTGAGGCCGGCGCTTCTTTTTTTGTGGAGAACAACGCATTTAATCCCCGTAAGTAGCCAAGGCTAACCCCCAGCCCGGCCAGCACCAGTAATACCGGCCAGCGGGCGTCAAGATCGGTGCCGGCGTGCAGCAGGTGCCAGCGCAATGGAAAGCCGATTGTCAGGGGAACACCGGCCAGGCTTAACCCGCCAAGAATGATTCCGGCGGTGGCTACAGGCAATTGCCGGGCCAATCCGGTGATCTGGGCAAATCCATCGTCGGCGGCGTAAAGCTGGAGGGCCAGCATCCCGGCGGTCAGCAGCGCCAGCGCCAGCGCCCGTACCGTTAGCCCCACCAAAATTGTTAAAACAGCGCTTTTTCCCCCGATGCCCAGAACCATCAACAAAAGCCCCACATCAGACAGGGCCGCGTAGCCCAGCAGCGGCCTGAATCCTCGCTGCACAGCGGCCAGCAGGCCGGTTACAACGGTTGTTGTGCCCCCCGCGATGATCATCGTCCACGCCAACGATGAGGCGGTGATCAGCCAGGGCGTGGCATTGAGCAGATTTAGCAGGATTGAAAATATCACAATTGGAAATAAGGCCAGAACAAAAGCGGCTGCCGGCGGCGAGGCATCGGCAGCCGTGGTAGATTGCCAGCTATGGAACGGCCAGACCGCCAGCCACAAGGCAAAACCTATGCCAACTAACAGGACGGTTTGCTGTAAATAAGAATCGGATTGGTTTCCGCTACTAAGCTGGTACTGGTCGATGCGCCAGGCAGCCAGTAAAAATAGCGGCAGCGCCAGCGTAATGAGGATCAGGAATCGTTGGGCCGCCCTGGTTGAAGCCAGACGCCGTCCCTGGATAATAAAAACGGTAAAAACCACCCCAATCTCCATCAGCAGCGCCGTAATCCCTAAATGACGAGAAAGGCTGGCGGCGACAAAGATTGCCAGCGTGACCAGACCAACCGTGTGAAAGGTCCGGCCCCGGCCTGTATCGGTAGCAATGGCGTTTTGGCGTTTGTTGAATGTGGTTAGCGGCGAAGCAATCAGAAAAAGAATGGCGGCAATCCCAAACAACAGGGCCAACGTAATTTGCGAGAGCCGGTTGAGTTCAACCGGACGTCCCAAAATATTTAATACCAGCCCCAGCGGAAGTTTCAGGGCCAGCCAGGCTGAGAACCCGGCGACACCCGCCGCAACAACGGCCCCCAGCCAGGTTCGCCGGAAAAGATAGACGATAGGGGCAGCGCCCAAAGGAATCACAATCAACCATAAAGCCGGGGGCATTACGTACGCTCCTTGGGGTTTGCGCCTCTGGCAACAATCAGGTAGCTGATGGCCAGGGCGATTAACAAATTGGCTGCGCCCCAGAGTCCGGTCATCAGCAGGCTGCGCTCTAACATGGTGTAAAGCAAATCAAACCCGGTTAAAATAGTTAACAGGCCGATACCCGTTTTGAGAGGCTGCTCGGCAATAACGAGGATGATCAACCCCATCAGAATGAGCCAATAAATCGTAATTGTGATGCTTAACGACAGGCCGGTCAGGATAAACATGTCGCCGATGGTCAGGGTGACTAATAAAATGAGCAGCGCCGCCAGCAATCTAAAAATAACGCCGCTGGTGGTAGAGACGGGAGGCTGCTTTTCCCCAACAGGTGATAAAAGGGAGGCCCTGACCGGAAGCTGTCGCGCCGATAGAAAGAGAATGGGGCAGATAAAGGCCCCGATCATAATTTTCAGCACGGCAATATCGGGCCGCACCAACCGCGAGAGCATCAGCCCGACCAAAATATATTGGCACAAAAGAGCCAGGATCAACAATCGCCAGTCTCGACTGGTCAAGAGTGTGCCTGCGGTGATAAACAACCCCAGTAAAATAATGTCCTGGCTGATAAATTGTAGTTGCCCTAAGATTTCAGGTAATGTTGGCATATCCGATATTAAAAGCCGCGTGTCAGCAGGATGATCAGGCTGCCTACCAGGGCGGTAAACAGCGCCCAGCCCATATAGTGTTGGCCCTCAAAAATAACATTGGCCCGTAAGATTAATTTCCCAATCCGGCTCAAAGAATTTTCGATCCCTTTTACGAGCCAGTCCAAATGAAGAAGCGGAAGCACCGCTGCCGGGGAAATGCGAGTTTGGATGATAATTTGCCCGCGGAAATATCCTAATCCAATCGCGGCGGCGGTACTGATAGCGATCATTACCAGAGCCGATGCACTTTTGTTCAGGCTGACCGCCGGCAATGGTGTTGATAGAAGTGCTGAAAAAAGTATTGGCCCTATACCGGGAATCAAAAAGGGAAGAGCCGCCACTATAGCTGCAATCGAGGCAGGCAAGTGGGATGACGGCTCAACCCGACTTTCTGCCCGCCACACGGTTAATCCGTACCGTACCAACCCGCTCAAGGCCAGCGTGACCGCGACAAAAACCAGAAGGGTTGCCGCCAATGTGCTTGAAATACCGGCTGAATAAAATGTTGACCAGACCGGCCAGGTGAGCGAAAAAGGCAGGCCGATGAACGTGATGACGCCTGCCGCAGCCGGCAAGTAGGGCCACCCATCAAGAACTTTGGATGGATTCAGCCGGTTAGGGAGTGTAACCCAACAGGCGGCCAGGCTGAGCATCAGCCCCAGGGTGTAGACGGATATCATCGTTGGAGACGGCACGGCAACCAGCAGGGGCAGCAGGGCCAGCGTAACGGCCAGCCGGGGAGTATGATGTTGGGTAGGTTTTTCAACCAGCCAGGCTCTTAAACCATTCAATATTATCGTCAAAATGATGATCCATTGAATGATGGCGGGAAATGCCGCTTGAAGTTGAACGGCCAGATAAAGCCCCACTGCCAGAGAAAGCGCCCAATAAGTTAAGAGAGAGTGGTCTTGAGGATGGTTTTCTGCCGCGTCGATTTCAAAGAATGGATACAGCCCCAGCCGAAGCCACAGGAGGCTGCCGGCTAACAGGGCGTAAGATGAAATATTACCAAACTCAACAAAATACCCCTGGAGCGCCAGCAGCCCGACGGTCAAGATGCTCAGGAAGAGGCGAGCCGTGGCCAGATGAGACTGGTTGTGGGCCAGCCAATAAGAGGCCAGGACAACATCAAAAAGCAGGAGCGTATAGGCCAGCGTCAGGACGTTGGCGGATAGAAACAGCAATCCGGCGCTGCCGCCCAGGCACAAGAGCCAACTTCGGCCTTTTGGCATGGTCATCGGGAGCGACCGGAGCATGGCAACCAGGAGGATGAGGAAGGTCAGCAGCAGGAAGGGGCGACGGGTCTGATTGGGGCCGATTTCTAGCCCTATGCCGCTTTCTGTGGTGAAAAAATTCCAGCCGGATAGGAGAAAAGTTTCCTCCGGGCCGGTTAACCATGCCGGCAGCAAAACAAGACCGGCCAGGATGACCCACCCCGGCGCCAGTCCATACCGCGCCATCCAGTGGGCTTGCCAGGAGTCCGGGAGGCGCGGCATTACAATTGACAAAACGAAGGCGCTCAGCAGCAAGATCACTACCGGCGCCAACAGAGAAAGATAACTCGTAAACATAAGGCTTGGATTTTATCACAACCTGGGGTGATTCACAATATCTGGCGGGACGTTTCTGACGGGTGGCTTTGTTATCCTTTGATCAGTTCCAACACTTCCGGCAGCAATGTTTGCGTGGTGGCCATCGCCTCGCCCCCGTAAATGGTAGGTTTGCCCTGCCAATCGCCAAAATAACCGCCGGCTTCCTGCAAAATAGGGAGCATGGGGCCGCAGTCCCACACATCCATAATGGGATCCAGCATCAGTTCGGCCCGCCCGGTGGCTACCAAAAGATAGCCGTAAGCATCGCACCAGCCGGCCCGGTAGCCGGCCCTTTGTTTGAGCCGCTCCCAAATCTGGCCGCGCCCGTGCTGTTCAAACGCGGCGGCATCGTAATGAACCGCCAGGCCGTCTTTTAAGCGCGTTGTGTTGGAGACCCAGGCCGGACGGCCATTCCACCAGCAGCCCAGCCCGGCGGCGGCAGCGATCATTTCGCCCAGCGCGGGGAAATGAGCCACGCCCACCTGGGCCTGGCCTTCAATTTCCAGGGCGATCAGCACCGCGTAGAGGGGAACGCCCCGCACAAAAGAGCGCGTGCCGTCGATGGGGTCAACAATCCAGCGATGGCTGGGGCCGTCTGCCTTTTCTAATAGTTCTTTGCCGCCATATTCTTCGCCAATAATGGCGTGGTTGGGGTATTTTTTTTCAATCCGGCTGCGGATCAAGGTTTCAGCTTCCCGGTCGGCCACCGTCACCGGCGATTCATCGGCTTTGAAATCGGGCCGGAGGCCGGTTTGAAAGTAACCCAGGGTTAATTGACCCGCTTGCCACGCGGTTTCAATGGCAAAATCAAGATAAGCGCGTAATTGTTCAGTCATAATAAATGTTCATCCTTAAAATGGATAGACGCCATATTTTTCATTGGCGCTGGTTTGATCCGTGGCCCATTCGTTAAGATATGCCTCGGCCTGAGATTTGGCCAGGGCTTCGGCTTCGTTTTTGCTGGGGGCCTTTACCGTCATTTCCCATTCCTGGCCGTTCCATTCAAAAAATGCCTGTCCAATGTACTCGCCGGCAACTTCTTGGTCATTCACATAGATTTCCACCAATTTCATAGTACACACCTTTACTGATTGATGTTGATCTTTGATCTGTTATCTTAACATTACGGGGCGGCATTTTACCATGGCTTAAGCCGGAGAGCAACGTTGAGCTTGTGCATGTTTCTATAGCGGTGTAGAATCGGGTCATACCCAAAAAATTTGTTACTCAATGAGGAGACAACACCCATGAAACAAGTACCCCAACTAACTGCCGCAGAAGCCGTTGAACACGTGCCGGAGGACGCCACGATTATGGTGGGCGGTTTTGGGATGACCGGAAATCCGGTGCATCTTTTGCACGCCCTGGCCGAACGTGAGGCCAAGAATTTTACCATCATTTCCAATAATGTTGGCGAACCGGGGCTGGGCGGCGGGCGTTTGCTGCGAAACGGCCAAATCCGCAAGGCGATTGGCTCTTTCTTTACCTCTAACCCGGAAGTGCTGGAAGCCGTAGACGCGGGCCGGCTGACCGTTGAATTGATTCCCCAGGGCACGTTGGCCGAAGCGATCCGGGCCGGCGGCGCCGGCATTGGCGGATTTTATACCCCCACCGCGGCCGGCACGCTGTTAACCGAAACCCACGAAAAGAAAATAATTGACGACGTTGAGCACGTGCTGGTTCCGGCCCTTAAAGCCGATGTCGCCCTCATCCGGGCGTACCGGGCCGACACAGCCGGCAACCTGGTTTACCGCATGACCGAGCGTAATTTTAATGCCGCCATGGCCACGGCAGCGGATGTGGTGATTGCTGAAGTGGAAGAAATTGTTCCGGTGGGCGTCCTGTCGCCGGATGAAATTGTGACGCCCGGTCTGTATGTTGATTATCTGGTGCAGGCCCATACAACGCTGGAAGAGTTGGGCAGCTCGGCATCGGTGGGCGGCGGTGGAAAAAGCGTGAAACCGTCCCGGCTGAACATTGCCAAACGGGCCTTTGCCGAGTTAAAACGCGGCGATGTGGTTAATTTAGGGGTTGGCATTCCCACGCTGGTGGCCGATTTGATCTCGCCGGAGGATGGGATCATTCTCCATACCGAAAATGGATTGCTGGGCGTAGGGCCTGCGCCCGAAAGCGGCGGGGCGATGGAATTCCCGGTGAACGCCGGAAAACAGCCGGTCACGGCGTTGCCGGGGGCCTCTTATTTTGATAGCACCACCTCGTTTGCTATGATCCGGGGCGGGCATGTTGATGTAGCCATTATGGGCGGCTTGCAGGTTGATGAAGCCGCTAACCTGGCTAATTGGGCCGTGCCGGGCAAACCGCTATTGGGCGTAGGCGGCGCGATGGACCTGGCCTCTGGCGCGAAACGATTGATTGTGACCATGACCCATACCAGTCGGCACGGAGATTCGAAAATTGTGCCGCATATCACGCTGCCGCTTACCGCGGCGGGAGTGGTGGATATGATTATCACCGAGCTGGCTGTGTTCAAGTTCATCTCGGGCCGGTTGACCCTGATTGAATTGATGCCGGAGGCAGCGCTGGAACAGGTTCGCGCGGCAACAGAGGCCACGTTTGTTGAACAGTTGTAAACCCGCAAACTCAAAAAATATTTTACTTGAAGTTTATGTCAATATCAAGTAGAATTCATGCTGAGTAATCAGATAGATAACCCTAAATTACTGTTGCATCCGACCCCTTTTGTGGTATACTCACATCAGTGACAGGCGTCGCTCCTCTAAAACCTTAAATAGCAGTCAACCCATAAATAGGTGAGGCATCATCGTGGCTGGTGATCAAAAGAAATTCCAAACGGCAATGACCCAGGCCGAAAAATTTGGCCAACAAAACAACTGGACAGAGGCAGCCAAAGCCTATCGTTTTGCGCTGGCCGAGTTTTCCAATAATGAGGCCGCTGTTCTTGGGTTTGGACGCGCTTCTTTACTGGGCGGGCAAATTGATACCGCCAAAAAGGCTTTTGAACATGCCCTCAAGGTGAATCCAACCAATTATCAGGCCCTCACCTACATGGCAGATCTGCATGAGCGCGTGGGGCAGTTAGATGCAGCCGCAGAAACCTATTTGCGGGCCGGGAATATTGCATCTTCTCAAAGCAGAATAGAAACAGCCATTGATTTCTGGCTGCGGGCCACCAAAATTTCATCGGGCCATGTAGAGGCTCACCAGAATCTGGCCAAGGCTTTGGCCCAACAAGGCGATACGCTGGCAGCGGCGCGTCAGTGGCTGACGCTGGCGGCCATTTACCAGCATCGTAATAATCGGGATATGGCCATACAACAGATTCGGCAGGCCGAGCAGTTGCGGCCTGATGATTCGGGGGTGGCAGCTGCTGTTGAAGCATTGCAAAATGATAAACCGATCCAGCCCGATAGAGTGGGCGAAGCCCCACCCCCTGCTCTGGCCACTGATTTTCCCGATGAATTGCCCGATTACGACGAAGAGTCATTTGGCGAAGACATCTTTGATTTTGATGAACCCGAACCGGAGCCGACAACAGGGGGCGGATTGGTTGAAGGCGCTCAACAAAAAGCCCTGGCAGAATTAGCCAATCTCATTTTTGAAGAGGAGGATAATCCCGGTGCATTGCTGATTATGCAGGCCATTGATATGCAGCGACAGCAGGATATTGCCCAGGCTGTAGATAATTTCCGGCAGGCATTGGATTCTGGTATCAATCGTTCTGCCCTCTATTTTAATTTGGGGCTTTTGTACAAGGAGTTGGGGCAGGCGGATGAGGCTGTCAAAATGTTACAGGCCGCGGCCCGAGATAAACAATATGCGTTGAGTTCGCAATTTGCGCTGGCCGATACTTATTATGCGGCCAACAACACAGGCCTTGCGGTCAAGAATTTTGTAGAGGTGGTAAAAAACCTGGATTTGCAGACCGTAAATGGGGACAAAGCTCACCAAATCGCGCAACAATACGAGGGGTTGGCGCAAGCGTATCTGGCCGAAGATGGGGTTAAAAAATTCAGTAATTTTGTGGAGGCTCTAAAACAATTCTTTAATCACCCCGAATGGGAAAAGAACATCTATCTGGCGCGTAAACGCATGGAGAATGTAAACGAAGATGATGTGATGAGCCTGGCGGAATACCTGGAAACGCCCCAAACTGCGGCTGTGGTGAACGCCATGGCCCTCACCAGCGATTATTTGAGACGCAACCAGGTGATGACCGCCTCGGAAGAGTGTTTGTTTGCCATCCAGAAAGCACCGTTCTATTTGCCCTTACACGTTCGTTTGGGTGATATTTTGTTGAAACAGGATAAAACCGACCAGGCCATCAACAAATATCTTTATGTTGCTAAAGTATTTGAAATGCGGGCGCAGATGGATCAGGTGGTTAATATTTATCAAAAAATATTGCGCCTGGCCCCGATGGATGTGACGGTAAGATCAAAATTGATTGATCTTCATATCACGATGAACAACACTGAACAGGCACTAGATCAATATTTAGTTCTGGCCGACTCCTATTACCAGTTGGCTCAGGTGGATAGAGCGCTGGAAAAATATAGTGAAGCTGCCCGCCTGGCGATTACCATAGAAACCGGTGATAAATGGCGTACTAAAATTCTGCAACATATGGGAGATATTTATAACCAGCGCTTTGATTGGGGCAAGGCCACCGCAGCCTATGAAGAACTGGTTCAAACCGATCCTGATAACGAGCGCGCCCAACGAGAACTGGTTGACCTGTACTTCAAACAAAATAAGACTGATCAGGCCATTGCCAAACTGGATGATCTGTTGTCAATCTATCAGCGCCAGAACCCGCGTAAATCTTTGGAAGTTCTGCAAGAACTTACTTCAATTTATCCCAATGATATGGTGTTGCGCCAACGCATGGCGGTTGCCTATGCCCAGAACGGGATGAATCAGGAAGCCATTGCCGAATATGATGCCTTGGGCGAAATACAATTAGAAAATGGATTGCGCGATCAGGCCGTGCAGACAATTCAAGCGATTTTGAATTTAGGGCCTGACGATCCCGAAGGCTACCAGCGTTTGCTTTCTAAAATAAAGGGAGGCAGCGTATAATCGAGCGGCTTTTATCAAATTTATTAAAAAACTATGGCTTTACAGCCGAATTGTAACAACCTATGTGCCCAATCCTTTCCCTGAAATTTAGCGAAGAAGTTGGATCATCGTTTATATCGTATCCAACCCATTCTCAAGAGGAGGAAAAGCATATTTTTGATTGTTAATCTATTGATGTAGGCAAAGTGGTAACGTGTCGAACCTTCTTTATAACCTGTCACGTTTAGATCTCTATAGCGTTATCGATATACTTCTGGTGGCCCTGGTCTTTTACTGGATTTTAACCCTGATCCAGGGCACGCAGGCCGAACAACTCCTGCGGGGTATTTTAATTCTATCTGTATTGACTGTCATTGCCGTAAGCGCCTTCAGTACCCTCACTGCGTTTAGCTGGCTGTTAGATAAAGCCCTGCCGGCCTTGCTGGTTGCCATTCCCGTTGTTTTTCAACCGGAACTCAGGCGAGCTTTGGAACGGCTGGGGCGAACCAGCAAAATTTTAACTCCGTCAGACCCCTCAACAAAGATCGAACAATCTATTGAAGCTGTTATTCGGGCTGTTTTACCGATGTCGCGTCTCAAACACGGCGCTTTAATTGTGTTTGAGCGCAATACCGGCCTGGAAGATCACATTGAGTCCGGAATCCGGTTAGACGCCCTGGTTTCTTCCGATCTATTGCGAACCCTATTTGTACCGGGAAATACCCTGCACGATGGCGCCGTAATTATTCGCAATAACCGCGTTGTTGCCGCCAGCGTTATCTTGCCGCTGGGGCGGACCTCTGGAGCCACCAAGCAATTGCTGGGCACGCGGCACCTGGCGGCGTTGGGCATCAGCGAGATGACCGATGCGGTGGTGGTGGTTGTGTCGGAAGAAACCGGCATCGTTTCCATTGCCCATAATGGCCAGTTGATCCGTGGGTTGGACCAGCAGGGCTTGGAGCAGATGTTAAAGGCGTTTTATGCTTCTCCCAAAGCGGTTTCCCGTTGGCGTCGATTTTTACAGCGACTCGGTTGGAATAAATCAATAAAGAAGCCAAAAAAACAGGATAATTTGGCTGATCAATCTGAAATGTAAAGGAGTCCGGTGCAGACGTTTTTTCGAAACCTGACCAGTATTTTGATTGCTCTTATTCTGGCCACACTGGTATGGGTTGCGGCCATTAACGAGCAAAATCCTCCTCGTGAAGATAATTATATTCAGGGAATCCCAATCGAGGTGATTCCGCCCGCCGAAGGTTTGATCACAACCGACGATCTCCCTGATACCGTCCGACTGCGGCTGCGCGCCCCAGAAAGTAGCTGGCGTGCTCTTACGCCATCAAAATTTGAGGCAACGTTAGACCTTTCCGGCTTGCCCGCAGGCTTCAACGATGTGCCTGTTCAGGTTCAAGTCTCCGACCCGCAGGTAGAAATAATCGACAGGAGACCGCAAAGCGTGAGCGTAAGGTTGCAGGCCGAACAGGTCATTTCTTTGCCCGTAACGGTACAAATTATGGATGTCCCGCCGCTGGGGTATACCAACCGGCAGCCCACCGTTGAACCCGGTAGCGTGCAGGTCAAAGGGCCGGCCTCGCTGATTGACCAGGTAAACGACGCCGTGGTTGAGATTTATCTGGGGGGATCAAAAGAAACCATCGAGCGGGGGGGCCAGGTTCTCCTTCGTGATCAGGAAGGCCAGGAAATGACCGGATTGAAAGTATCCCCCGCCGAAGTGTTGGTAACTGTGCCTATTGAGCAGCGTTTTGGTTATAAAGACGTTTCCGTGCGGGCGGTGGTGGCCGGCCAGGTAGCGCCGGGATATCGCGTAAGCAATATTTCTGTGGACCCGCCCACCGTGACCATTGTAGGCAACCCGAATTTGTTAAGCGAAATACCCGGTTTTGTGGAAACGGCTCAAATTAATTTGGGCCAGGCAACGGAGAGCATTGTTCGTACCGTTCCCCTCAACCTGCCCGACGGAATTAGCGTGGTGTTTGCCGATAGACAGGACCAGGAAGGGCCGGGAGGCGTGGAAGTGACCGTGGATATTGCCGCGATTGAAGATGGAATTATTCTCCAACGCCCCATTACCCAACAAGGCATTGACCCCCGTTATACCTGGGCGGCTTCCCCAAACCGCGCCGATGTCTTTTTGTCCGGCCCAATTCCCATGTTGCAAAATCTAAAGGCCGGCGATGTAGAAGTAATCGTTGACCTGTTTGGGCTGGAACCGGGCGTGCATAAAGTCAATCCCAGCGTCTTTGTGCCGGAAAATATTAATGTTGACGCGATTTTACCCGATACCATTGAAATTACGATTGAGTCTGACCAGCTGCCAACCACCACGCCCACAATTGTGCCTACGCCCACTTCCAGTATACTACGGTTTTCAGTTGGCACGCCGACGCCCGTCGTTCCGACGGGAACTCCCTCATCCCGCTAGATAACGGAGAAAAATAGCTGTGAGTTCAATCAAAAAGCCCATTGTAGCCCTGGTTGGCCGCCCCAACGTGGGAAAATCAACCCTGTTTAATCGTTTGATTGGCCGCCGTCAGGCAATTGTTGAGGACCTGGCCGGCACCACCCGAGACCGCCTGTATGGTGAGGCCGATTGGGGCGGGCGCGATTTTATTGTGGTGGATACCGGCGGGCTGGATTTGCACCCGTCTCCTCCGAAACGGGGCCAGGCCGGTTTTAACGCCGGTGTGTCCAGCCGCTTATTTTTGCAGGAGATTCGTGCCCAAGCCGAAATTGCTATGGCCGAAGCCGAGGTGATTGTTTTTTTGGTTGATGGAGAAGCCGGTATTACCCCCGCCGATGAAGATATTGCCGAATTGCTGCGTCGAACCAGAAAGCCCGTGATCCTGGGCGTCAACAAAGCCGACAACAAACGGCGTCGTGATGAAGCGGTTGAATTTTACGCGCTGGGATTAGATGTGGATCCCATCCCGATTTCAGCGCTGCACGGAACCGGCACCGGCGATTTATTGGATGCGATGGTTGAATCGATGCCGGTGATGATGGAGGAAGACGAGGAAGATGACGAGGCGGTGAAAATTGCTATTTTAGGCCGGCCCAATGTAGGTAAATCTTCGCTGGTTAACAAATTATTGGGCGCGGAGCGGGTGATTGTCTCGGATGTGCCGGGAACCACCCGCGATGCCATTGATACCCGCATTGAATACGAGGACCAGGAATTGGTTTTGATCGATACGGCCGGTATCCGGCGGCGCGGCAAAATTGAACCCGGCGTGGAAAAACATAGTTTTTTGCGAACCATCAAATCCGTCAATCGCGCCGATGTCTGTTTGCTACTGCTGGATGCCGGTGAATTGGTAACCACGCAGGATGCTCATATTGCCAGCTATATTCTGGAAGAGTCTAAAAGCGTGATCGTGATCGTCAACAAGTGGGACACCATCGAAAAAGATACCTACACCATTAACGAGTATATCCAAACCGTACGGCAGAGCCTGAAATTTATGGATTACGTGCCGGTTCTTTTTATCTCGGCCAAAACAGGGCAGCGCGTTAATAAAGTGCTGCCAACTGTGTTGCAAATATACGATAACAGCCTGCACCGGATTTCTACCGGCGATTTAAATCGCCTCCTGCGCGAGGCCGTTGCCGCGCATCCGCCCAAGGGAACCCATCGCCATCGATTGAAGTTTTTTTACGCTACCCAGGTTGGAGTCAATCCACCTACTTTTATATTTTTTGTCAACGATGCCTCGCTGGTTCACTTTACTTACCAGCGCTACCTGGAAAACCGGCTGCGGCAGCAATATGGATTTGTCGGTACGCCGCTGCGATTATTTTTTAGGAGTCGTGGGGAAAAGGGTGGGCCGGTTTAATCTTCGTGTAGAAATTTTGAAATAATCGCGCCCGCCGCCAGCAGGCAAATAGCTCCCACCACACAGATGCCCCATAAATGAAAGCGGGTCCACAAAGTGGCTGTTACCGGCGGGCCAATTGCCAGGCCCAGCGCGGCCCCCAATGCCATTAACGAGAGCACGGTTCCACGCGCATGGGGAACCTGTTCGGAGTATAGGGGAATCAGGGAAACGATGGTAAATTCCATCAGCAGCCCCAACGTAACCAGGCCCGCAATAGCTGGTGGAAATTGATCTTTGGTTAGGGGCAGTGTCAGAAAAACCAATCCTCCCAGGAGCAAGCCCAATGTTGCGCCTTGTTTTTTGCCCAAACGATCAATGAAGAGGCTGGATGATACCGATCCGCCCAATTCGGTAATGCCGATGGCGGTGGCTACCAATCCCAGTTGGGCCGCTCTTAACCCAAAATCGTGGGTCAGCCAGATACTCCACATCGACAAAAAAGAACTCAGCCCGGTGAACGTAAAAAATGTGGCGGCGATGGTGCCGATGACGTTGGGTCTGAACACCACGGCCCGGACGGCGGGCCAGGAAAACTCGGTTTGCGTATGGTGTTCAACCCGCGATAAGCCAAACCAGACCAAAATGGCTCCCAGAAAAGCAACCGGCCCCATAACCAAAAAGGGCATCTGCCAGCCAAAGGTATCAATGAGCCAGCCGATGACCGGTAAAATCAGGATCGCGGTTAAGGCCCAAGAGAATTCGGTGGTGGCCATGGCCCGGCCCCTTTTGTGATAATCTACCTGATCTCCAATGTAGGCTTGCTGCGCCGGCATAAAAATGGCGGTTCCCAGGCCCATCATAAACATCGGCAGCGCCGCGCCCCACTGATGCGAGGCGGCCAGGCCCAACGCGCCAATGCCCTGGCTGCACAGTCCGGCCACCATAATTTTACGGCGACCGTATCGATCTGATAAAACGCCAAAAATTGGCCCCACCATTCCCCCCATGGCCTGGATAAAAATAAGCCAGCTAAAAGCCACCACACTTAAACCCAATCCCTCGGCCAGTTGGGGGATGAAAGGGAAGATTGTGCGGGCGCCGGTATCTCTTACCAGGCGAACCAGAAAAATGAGGGCAAAAATACGTCCGGTAAGGCCCAACAGCGTATAAATTTTACCTTGCGATGGCATAGATTATTTGAACCTGTATGGTTAGTTTGATGAAGTTAGCAGTATAGATGTATTGCAGAAAATTTGCTATTTTTGGCAGCAGGGATGGTGGGTGTGCCGGGAACACAGGGGAGAAACAGGCGGAAGTTCAATGCCCAACTTGCGCAGGGCAATGGCTAACTCGCCCAGCGGGAATCCCATCACGCTGGCAAAACAGCCCTCTAAGTTAGCCACGGGGGCAAAAGTTTGGTCCTGAATACCGTAAGCGCCGGCCTTATCCAGGGGATCGCCCCCGGCAATATAAGCATCAATTTCAGTATCGGCGTAAGCGCGCATTTGCACCCGGCTTTGGTGCGGGCGGGTGTGGCTTTGCATAATCTGCCCCTGCCGGTTTACCCGCATGGCCGTAATTCCGCTGTAAACAAAATGTGGTTCTTGCCGTAATTGCTTGAGCATCTGTGTGGCTTCAGCCGGTGAATTGGGTTTACCCAGCACCTGACCATTTAGAACTACCACAGTATCGGCGGCCAGAACAACCAGGTTCTCCGGCAGGTGAGGCGTGGAATGACCAAATTTCGATAGATCAAGCCGGGGCAGCGTGCCGGCCACCGCGCCGGCTTTGATACGGCTGAGACGTTGGACCAGTGCCATCGGTTGTTCATCCGGGCGGGGTGTTTCATCCACGGGATTTCCGGCGGCAGCCGGCGTAACCACAATAAACGGCAAGGCCAGCAGTTCCATAAACTCCCGGCGTCGCGGCGAGCCGGAGGCCAGCACAAAAAGCGGGTCTGCCGGCGAAAAATCTGAATTGTTCGGGGATCGCTGCCGGTGTTGTTGAGATTTTTGGCTCATTGTATCTATGCTGAGGATGATTTGGTAGATTCAAGGGTAGCGGTTCGCAGGGGCAGCAGCACATAAAAGGTACTGCCCAGGTTTTTTTCGATGTTTCGGCCCGCGCTCTCTACCCAGATACGCCCGCCGTGGGCCTTGACAATGCCGCAAGAAATGGGCAACCCCAGCCCCATCCCGCCGCCGCCAAAGGCGGTTTTGCTGCTGGTGTGGTAATCGGTATTGCCGATGATGTAGAAATGCTCAAAAATCTCTTTCTGTTCCGCCGGATCAATGCCGATGCCGGTATCGCGGACCAGAATGATAATTCCCTGTTCAACATCCCGATTATTAAATTCCGAGGGGGTGATGGAGTCGGTTTCATCCGATAGGGAGGCCAGTGAATCGACAACCCAGCCTTTGATGGTGATGGTCCCGCCATCAGGGGTGAATTTGATGGCATTGCTGAGCAGATTCCAAAATACCAGCTTCAAACGTTCTCTATCACCCATAATCAGGGGCAATTTATCAAGACCTTCTTTTTTGAAATTAAGTGCCCGGTCACTTTCTTCCGGGTTCAGTTCTTCAAGCGCGGTATCAACCAGTTTGGCCAGGTTAACGGGAATATAATCCAGGTGCATTTCATCAGATTGGATGAGTGAAATATTGAGAATATCATTGACGGCTTCGTTCAAGCGGTGGACGGATTGGCAAATTCTCTCCGCCAGTTGGCCGATGGGGCCATTGATCAGCGGCTGTAGTTCTGAATCCAAGATGGTCGATTGCAGCAGCCGCGCATAACCGTACACCAGCGTGATGGGTGTTCTAAATTCGTGGGCGGTCAGGGTGATGAAATCGGATTTGAGTTTATCGGTTTTTTGTAATCGGCGGTTGGCCTCTTCCAGAGCAATTACCTTGTCTTCCAGCCGTTCGACCAGTTTTTGGCTGTATTGCCCCAGAAAATGCTCTCGCTGGGAAGACGTGATGGTATCACGACGACCGTTGAGGTAGTTGATAACCTGGTTGGGAAAGGTGTCAACATCAATCGGTTTGGGGATGTAACCATCGCAGCCGGCGGCAATGGCTAATTCTCGTTCGCCTTCGGTGATGCGGGCCGTAACGGCAATGATGGGAATATGGCCTAACGACGGCAGGCTGCGCATCCGGGTGGTGGTTTCATGGCCGTCCAGCCCCGGCATGTTGATGTCCATAAGGATCAGGTCGGGCATTTCTTTACGGGCAATGGTGATGCCTTCCAGGCCCGTCTGCGCTTCCAGCACCTGGAAATTATAACTGGTCAGCAGCCGGTTGATGAGCGAGCGGTTGGCCGGATCATCATCAATATATAAAATTTTTTTAAGGGATGGTGTATCAACTTTTTTTTGATGCAGCAAGGAAATAACTCCCTGGATAATCAAAGAATAAAACGGCACGCAATTGCCGCCTTGTTAGGGCCTAACCTATGAAAATCTTGTTTTTTGTGCAAGGATTTTCGTGCCAAAACCTTTTTGGCTCCGGCTTGTTCGGGTTAGGGCCTAACCTATGAAAATCTTGTTTTTTGTGCAAAAATTTCCAACCGTATTTATCTCATTAGTTCCGGCTTGTCCGGGTTAGGTTGTCTTAAAACAAATTCTCAGCCGTTGTTCTCCAGCCATATGTTTAACTTGATTTGTTAATCCAACGCCTCGCTGATGCTTTCAAATAGTTCCTCTTCCATGAACATTCCTTTTTGCAACAGCGACTCAACGCGCCCGGACAGGCGTTTGTAATCTTCGGCGGTTAAATCTTTGGCCGTAATCACAATAACCGGAATGTCGTGCAAATCCCTGTCGGCCTTCAGCGTATCCAGCACGGAGAAGCCGTCCAGGCCGGGGATCATCAGGTCTAATAATACCAGATCAGGTTGTTCTGCACGAATCAGGCTGATTCCGGTCACGCCGTCCGCCGCTTCGTAAATATTGTATTTGCGTTTGTGCTGCAAAATTCGGCGCAGCAGAATCCGGGCGTCCGGCTCATCTTCAATGATCGCCACACTTTTGACTCGCTCATCCAGCCGTTCCAGCGCCGACAGCAGCCCTTCTTGCCGCAGCGCAACCGGCTCCTGGCCTTCGACCACTTCTTTTTCCAACTCCTGCACGCGGGTATGGCTGCGCACAATCTCGTTTTCCAGAATATGTTTTTCAACCGGGAAGGTGTGGCCGGAGGCATTGATCACCACTGTTTCATCGGGACCAATCAATTGTTCCTGGATCATCTGGATCAGCCCGGCGCAGGCCACCGCTGCCGCCGGTTCCATCGACAAACCTTCCAGTTGGGCCATCACCCGCATGGCGCGGAATGAGGCCTGATCATCTACTTTTACAAACGCGCCGCCGTTCTTCAGGGCAATATCGCGCAGCCGGGTGTAAGCCGGGCCGGGATTGCCGGTGGAGAGCACATTGATGATACTGTTTGGATTTTCCACCACCTCGGCGGTGTCCAGCCCTTTCTCGTAGCTGTTGACCATCGGCGCGCAGCCGGCGGTTTGGATGATAGCCAATTTAGGAATTTTGTCGATGAAGCCCATCTGGTAAAGCTGCTGAAATCCGTGCCACGCACCAATCGGCCCCATCCCGCCGCTGACCGCCTGAATGTACCAATCGGGCGCTGCCCAGCGCGTACCTTTGATCTGCCCTAACTGTTCGGCAATTTCAAAAGCCAGGGTTTTCATGGCCTCACGGGCCGCAATCCCACGAATACCCTTATCCAGAAACAGGCCGCGATGCTCGGCAAATTGGGCGGCCACCTGTTTGGTGCGGTCGTAATTGCTGGAAACTTTGATCACCTCGGTGCCGTAGAGCGTAACCTCTCGCATTTTTTCGTGCGGCACATTGCTGTCTAAAAAGGCCCACAGTTTAACCCCGGCCCGCGCGCAGTAAGCCGAATAGGAAATGGCGACATTGCCGGTGGAGGCCACCACCAATTCCTTGATGTCGTTTTCCTTGAGTACAGAAATTGCCAAAGAGGCCTGCCGGTCTTTAAACGAAGCGGTGGGCGCTTGTCTTTCATCTTTGATAAAGATGTGGTTGTGCCGGAGCATCGACCCCAAATTTTCGGTATGCAGCAGGGGTGTCCAGCCTTCGCCCATCGACACAATATTATTTTGTTGGAAGATGGGTAACAACTCCCAGTAGCGCCACATAGAGGCAGAACGCTGTCCCATCTGTTTGTGCCACGTGGTTGCGGCCTGCTCCAGATCATAAACAAACTCAAGCCAGGTTCCGCCGCATTCCGGGCAACTTTCAACCAAAGACGTGTAGGTGTTGGTATAACTACACGCCGCGCATTGATAAGAAAACTGTTTTGTCACAAGCTTACTCGTTGTTTGGGGAAACCCCTTTTATTCCAGAATTGCTTCTTTTTCCTGATGAATATGCTGCAAAGCCTGGCTTACATCTTCTAACAGTTCAGCTTCGTTAAACAACCCTTTTTGCAGCAAAACTTCTACCTCGCCCGTCAGGAATTTTCGTTCTTTGGGCGTCAATTCTTTGGCGCTTACAATGATGATGGGGATTGTTCGGGTTTCTTCGTTATTTTTTAATTTTTCAACTACGGTAAACCCATCCATTTCGGGCATGGTTAGATCAAGAATAATGAGATCAGGCTTCTGGTGACTGACCAACGCCAATCCTTCTTTTCCATTGCTAGCTTCCAGGATAACATAGTTGGGCTGCGCTTCCAAAATGCGCCGGATAAGCAGCACATCATCCACTTCGTCATCAATGACCAATACCTTTACTTCTGCTTTGTCTTGTGTATCCAATCTTCGCAAGGCTTTAACCAGATCGGCTTCCACAATCGGTTTGGTCAAATAATCGGCGGCGCCCAGCGAGAATCCCCGGTCTTTGTCGCTGATGATACTGCAAATCACCACCGGAATATCGCGGGTACTTTCTTCATCTTTTAGCTCGCGCAGAACTCCCCAGCCGTCTTTTTCGGGCATAAGCACATCCAACAAAATTGCGGAAGGGTTATGTTGGCTGATGCTGGGAAAGACATCGGTGCTGTTGTTGACGCCGATAACTCTGTACCCCTGTTTCTCCAAAAACCGTTGATATAGATTGACAACGTTTGGGTCGTCATCAATGGCGATAACGACCTTCCTCTGGCCGGTTGTTGCCTGGTTCTCATCGGGTTTTGCCAACATCGTTTCCGGGATGTTTTCGATTTTCGTTTCTTCTCCATCTTTTTCCGGCGGTTTGATGGGAATGGAGAAGCTAAAGGTTGATCCTTTACCTGTGGCGCTCTCAACCCAAATTTGGCCGCCGTGCATTTCAACAAAGTGACGGCTGATTGGCAATCCCAAGCCGGTTCCGCCAACCTTGCGGGTGGTGCTGGCATCAACCTGGGTGAATTCTTCAAAGACATGGTTCAATTTTTCCAGCGGAATACCAATGCCGGTATCGCTGACACTGATGGTCAATTTATCATCATCCGTGTAGGCCCGCAGCCTGACTTCGCCGTCTTCCGTAAATTTACAGGCATTAGAAACCAGGTTAAGGATGATTTGCCGGATGCGGGTCGGGTCGGCCCAGACATTGCACATATTTTCTTGAACTTCCTGCACCAGTTCAACGTTTTTGTCTTTTACCAGCGCCCGTGCGGTAGACATAATGCTTTTAATGATCGGCTCAATTTCAATTTCTTCAATGTTGAGTTCCATCTTGCCGGCCTCAATTTTAGCCACGTCGAGCATGTTGTTAATGAGGCCCAGCAAGTGCTGCCCGCTGTTATGGATCGAGGTCAGGTCCGCCTTTTGCAGATCGGTCAGCGGGCCGTCGATACCTTTGAGAATCACGCGGGAGAAGCCAATGATCGAGTTGAGCGGCGTGCGAAGTTCGTGGCTCATATTGGCCAAAAATTGGGTTTTGAGTTGATCCATTTCTTTTAATCGTTCGGCGGTCTCCTGCTGCTCGCGGAAAACGCGCGCGTTCTGGATGGCAATGGCCAGTTGCGCCCCTAAAATCTCCATGGTGGAGATGTCCGCCTGCACAAAGGCGGTGGGCGAGGTGCTGTGAACATCCAGCACGCCAACCAGGGTATCGCCAACCTGTAACGGAATAGCCAGTTCTGCCTGGGTATCGGGCAGCAGTTCTTTGTGTTTTTCCGGGATGTTGAAGGTATGGTTGTCGTCGTCGGGCAAAAATTCCGGGTTGCGAACCACCTGCGGTTCACGCAGGGCGGCGGCCTGGCCCACCACGTCGGCGCTGTTGACGGCAACTTTGTGGTTCTCTTTCAAAAGTTCCTGGCCAAGGGCGCCGGTGCTTTTGTTGAGAACCACGTATTTTTTATTGGCATCCAGCAAAAATACCTGCACGTGGTAAAAGCCAAAACGATCTCGGATCAACTCCACCGCTTCGCCCAGCATCACCTCCTGATCCAAAATGGAGGTAGCGACCCGCCCCACGTCGGCGCTGGTTTGTAACTGGAGCGCATTGCGGCGGGTTTCTTGAATCAGTCGGTGGTTTTGCAGCATAATGGATAACTGGTCTACCATCGCGCGGGCCAGGTTGATTTCACTCTCGTTAAAGATATGTTTTTCGCCTACAGCGTCTACCCCCAGCGCGCCCACCACTTCATCTTCAATGATGATGGGCACCAGCAGCAAGGAGACGATGTTCCGTTCAAGATTGATGTCTCTTACGGTTTCCACCAATGGGTCGGCGGCCACGTCTTCGATAGCCAGGGGTAATTTGCTTTCAATTAATTTTTCATAGGAGAGATTATCTTCAATCGGAAACCGCAGGCCGGGATCAACGGGTTGGCCCTTTTCAAAGAGCGCGTGAAGCCGGCCAAACTTCCGGTCCTCTTCAAAGAAGAGGATGCCGCCTTGTTCCAGCCCCAGGGCCGATAAAATTTCGTTGAGAACCGTGTGGAACATCTGCTCTTCCGTATCGGCGGCTACCAGGGTCCGGCCCACCCGGTAGAGCGCTTCGGCGGTTTCGCGGGCCGCCTGGGTTTCTTCAAAAAGGCGGGCTTCTTCGATGGCCTGAGATGCCTGCCCCAGCACGGCTTCAATGATGCTCAGGTTGTCTTCTTCCCACAACTGGTTTTTATCGCTTACTTCCATATCCAGCGTGCCAATGACAACGTTGTTCTGTAAGCTTAAGGGCGCGATAACCGTGGCCGCGTTCTCCTCACCCTCTGTTTTTGCCCGGGCTGTATGATGCCCGTTATCTTTGGCGGTGTCGGGAGCGGCCAGAGGCGGCGAGATAACTACCGGTTTTTTGCTTTCTATGGCCTGGTCCATTTCCGGCCACCAGAAATCTTGGGGCGCTTCAACAATGCCTTCATCCGTCAGCCGGTAGCCGGTGCTTCTTTCCTGATCTTTTAAGAAGGCTTCCCACTGTTCGCGGAGGTAATATTCGTGCAGATTGCGAACTTCATCCAGCGCCTCTCTGGATTCCTGGAAGGATCGGGCGGCCTGGATGGCGTTGGCCAATTGGTTGGCCATTGATTGCAAAATAGTAATATCGCTTTCGCCAAATGCGCCCCGTTTGGTGCTTTGCACGTCGAGCGCGCCAATTACCTGGCCGCGAGCAATGAGCGGAAGGGCCATTTCCGAGTGGGTATCGGGCAGAAGCGGGTTGTTGAACCAAACCGCGTCTTCGCCCACGTCCAGGGCAATGCGGGGCTGCCCGGTGCCGGTTGCGGTGCCCACAATACTTTTACCGCCAACTTCCAGTTTGTGTTTCATGGCCAGCATCTTGCGCCCCACTTCTCCGGTTGATGCTTCGACCACGGCGTTCTTGCGGTATTCATCGAGCAGGAAAATGGAAACGTGGTAATATTCAAACCGGTCCCGGATCAGGTCCACCGATTGGGCCAGCAGCGTGTCCAGTTCCAGATAGCTGGTGGCCGCTTGTGATACCTCGGCTGCGGTTTGCAATAAGGTGGCCCGGTGCTGCGCTTCTTCCAGCAACCGGTGGTTTTCCAGCGCCACCGAGGTTTGGCGGGCAATATCTTCGTAGTGCCGGATCATATCGCTGGGAAACGAGCTTGAGCGGTGGCTGCCGATCAAAATAAATCCGTTCACTTCCCGGTTCAGCCAGATAGGTACGGCCACCAGGCTGTTGATTTGCATCATCAACAGGAGTTGTTTGAGGGAGTTGGAGAAGCGGTCATCCTCTTGAGGGGTGGTGGTTAAAACTGTTTGCCCGGTTTTTAGTAAGGATTCCAGCCCCAATTCCGCGGTGGAGAAGCGCGCGCCCGGCGGAACCGAAGGCCAGCCTTCGGGATTATCGGAGGTAAAGGGGTTATCCCAAATGGCAACCATTTCTAACTCAACCCCCATCTCGATTTGGTCGTACATAAAAATGGCCGCGCCGCGTCCGGGTTCGGTGGCGGCAATGGCATCGAGACTGAGGTTATAGATGGCTTGGCGGCTGTCGGAATTGAGTAATTCCTGGCTGAGATGAGAGAGAATTTCAGAGTAGTAGAGATTCTTCTGGGTTTCTTCAACCAGGTCCAGGTTTTGCAAAACAACAGCCATTTGCCCGCTCAAGGCATTGATCTGGTTGATGAGCGATGGGTTGAAGTTGTGGTTTTTGGTCCGGCTGGCTACAAACAGAACGCCCAGCCAATTTTTCCCTACCCGCAGTGGAACGCTGAGAATGGCCCGCGCTTTACCCAGATAGGTATCAATATTGTCTCTGGTTTTTTTGTTTAATTGGTGAAAATCAAATAGTCGTGGTTCATCATCTTGGAGTGTAGTTATAAAAGAGAAATCTTCCGGGATCAGTGGGGTAGTAAAAAGGTCTGTCCAGGTGTCGGTTGTCGTCTCTTTGTCCCATTCGGCAATCATAGTTAGCATTTCCGGGCTGCCGTTATCGGCCAGCGCCGACAGGGTGGTCATGGCCATGTAGTCTATGCCGGTGTTGGTTTGAACGTCGGACGACATCAAGTTTTCGCCCAGGATATTGAGCAAATCTTGGGGGTTTTGGGCGCGGCTGAATTCGCCGGTAGCGCGGTACAGCACCTCGGTTTCGTTTAAGGCGGTGGTTGTTTGTTCCAATAGCCACACATTTTCCAGCGCCGACACCACCTGGATGGCAACCGATTCAAGTAAAGCAACGGTTTCATTGGTAAACGCGTCTTCTTGGGGGTGGTAAAAGGTGAGCGTACCTTTGAGTTTGCTCCGTTGCGAGTAAAAAGGCGTGCAAACCATCATATTCATATCTTCCGGGTCGGGTACGCCCTCAATGGTCCAATCTACTTTGCTGCGATTGCTGACGGTTGTTTTTTTGGCGTGCAGCACCTGGGCTTCAATACCTTTGGTCAAAATTAAATCGGCCAGTTTATTCCGGTCGGCCTGCTGCCGTTCGGGAATGGTGGTTGCCAGCGCGCTAAATGATTTGCCGTCGGTTACACAGATTTCGCTGTGGGCCGCGCCAATTTCCTGGGTGTAACTGAGCAGGGTTTCCTGTACTTTATCAATGGTAATGGCCTGGCTTAACGATTGGCCAATTTCGTAGAGCAGCGCCGCCTGGTCGCGTTCGCGCCGGACGACTTCAAAGAGCCGGTAATTTTCTATGGCGATAATCGTTTGATCGGCCAAGGTCTGGTAGATACGGACCTCTTGCTCGGTGTAGGTGTGGGGGCGGCGGGTTGAAATACTGAGCACGCCTTTATATTCGGTGCCCAAAAACATGGGCGTGGAGAACATGGTCACAGCGCCCAGACCCTCGTACATAAAGAGGCGGAAGGCGTTGTCCATGCGCTCGTCCTGGTGATCGGGGCGGCTCAAATCTTCGGAAATGAGCGGGTGGAAGGGCGGTTGGGCAAAGGTTTCCACCAGCGAAAACATATCGGCGGAAATTTTGGAGCCAACCGGCAAGATGCGCGCCGATTCCCGGTCCCAACTGGCAACAATGGTTACGGTTTCAATATCGCCGGATTGGGCGCGATCTAACAGCGAAATACTGACCCGGTCGATGTCGTAAGATTTGATGGTTTCCAGAACAATTTCAAAGGTTTCATCCAGGCTGTCGGTTTCTACCAGTGCCCGGCTGATCATATACAACTTTTGGGTTTCGGAGAGGGCGGCTTCGGTCTGTTCAAATAGCTGCGCGTTTTCTACGGCCACCGTTACCTGGGCAATGATGGCCTGGGCCAGTTGCAGCTCGTTTTCGGTATAAGCCTGGCGTGGCTCAAAATGGCTCACTTGCAAAACGCCGATCAGATTGTGACGCACGATCACCGGAAAAACGGCGTGCATATTGATTTCCCGACCGGCCTGGGTTTTCAGATAAGCCTGGGTGGTTTTATCAAGTTGGGCGTCATCCAGGTGAGTGAGAATAAAATCCGGCTGTTTAAGGATTTCCTGAAAAATGGGCAAATCGTCAATCGCATCGACCCAATTGTCGTTGTCAGCCGTAACTTCATTGGCCTGGTTGCGATACTTTTTGGATACGGTCTCAAAATGCGTTCTGGCCCCGTTAATCAGTGATAACCGGCAGACATCGGCGTTGAGATAGTTGATGATCTGGTCCGTGAGAATGTGATAAATACGCTGCAATTCAACCGTTTCCGAAAGCCGGCGGGTCGCCTCGAACAAAATGGAGAGTTCCTGGGTTCTTTTTTGGGTTTGCTGCAACAGGCTGGAACTTTCGATAGCCAGCGCAACCTGAGTACTGGCTTCCACAATCAGATTGAGATCATTTTCGGTCCATTCATCTCCGTCTGGCCCTTCAACGCCCAGAACGCCAATCGTTTCGCCGTGCAGTTGGATCGGCGCGATCATCTGCGTTTGATCGTCGTCTTCAATTATTTGGGGTGGCTGCTTTTGAGAAAGCGCGGTTTTTGCTGCCGGCGTCATTCGGGGCGATAGGGCCACGGTTTGGCCGTCGTATTCGTAACCTTTACCCGCCTGGCTGCCCTCGCCCTGCCCATGATGGGTCAACTCTTTTTCGCGTTGCAGGTTGTAGAGAATTTTGATCTCTTGCAGGTCGTTTTGCAGGCCGGTAATGACTTGCGTATTTTTGATGGCCGAAGCCATCGCCCCGGCCACGCTGTCTAAAAAGCTGATGTCGGTTTCTTCAAAATGATCGGCCTGGCTGCTCTGCACGCGCAAAACGCCCAATAATTCCGCGCCGTATTGAATAGGAACCGCTACTTCTGAGTTTATCTCAACCTCTGTTTCACTGTAAAAAGAGTAGGGCGATTGCTTGATTTCGGGGATATAGACAGGTTTCCGGTTTCGCGCCGAGTCGCTGATGATGGTGTGCTCGTCAATCGAAAAGATGTCTTTATTTTGCGTCACCGGTTTGGTGCCGTGGCCGCTTTCCAAATAGAGCCATAAATCAGAGCCGCTGGGCGATAATCGATAGATTTGAATTGCCTGGTAACCCAGCGTGTTCAGCAAATGCTCCAGCGCCGACGTAAGCGCCGTGTCGGTTTGCTCATTTGAGCCAAGAATCCGGTTGATATCCTGAACCACGGCCAATTGGCGCGCATAACGTTGGGCGATGGTTTTATAACTTTGTTTCTTTTTCGCGGCACTTGAAGTTTTTGTCTTACTCATGCTGTGTCCTCTCTACATCCCCACGGGTCAATTCAGGCGTTGTGGCCATTAGACGGCGATACCAGATGAATGTAGGTTCGTTTGGCGTGGAGGGCGTCGCCAATTTCTTTGACTGCGGTTTGCAGAATAGCGTCTACGGTGGATGAACCTCTGACTTTGGTGGTAATCTCTTTGATGAGCGCCTCGCGCCGAATAGCCCGCTGGTTGGCCGCGTGGCGTTGGGCATTGTCCAGGGCCAGGGCGGTCTGGTCGATAAAGGCTCTCAATAATCTGATCTGGGATTCTTCTATCTCTGCCTCGATTTTTTTGTTGTAACCCACTTCTACCAGGCCAATATTTTTCTGACGAAGGCGGATGGGCGTGAAAATTCGTAATCCCCAATCGGCCATGTTTTCGACATCAAAATTTTCCTGGTCAAATCGATCATCCCAACCGGTAATTACTTCGGTCTGTCCGGTGCGGATGATGTCGGCCATAATATCGTCGCTGCCCAGCGGGTGATTGGCGCGTTGAATATGCTCGGTGGTTACGCCGGCCCCGGCAATGGCCTTGACCCGCTGTTTTTCGGCATCAACCAGCGAAAAGATGGCAAAATCAAACCCCAGCATTTTGGTGCAGGTTTGAAAGAAAATCTCTACAATTTGGTCTGCATCCAGCGTGCCCGATAGGGCCTGACTGAGTTGTTGCAGGGCAATGGTTTCGTGCAACAGGTCTTCGGCCACCCGTTGAGCGCCGGCAATGTTAGAGAACACCTGGGCATTTTCTATGGCTGCGGCCAGGTGGCTGGCCACAGTTTGCAGAATGTTTTGTTCTTCTGGAGAGAACGCATCAACCTTTACGCTCTGAATGCTCAAGGCCCCGATGGTCATTTCGCTGCCTATCAGCGGAATGACCATTTCTGAGCGGGTTTCCGGGAGCAGGGTTTTACTCTCGCCGGATACCATCTGGGATTGGCTCTTGAGGATGCAGCGGCCGATCCCCGAATCCGCGTTCAACTCAAGCCGGTCTTCGTTTTGCCCAATCGCCCCGCTTTGCGCGTGTAAAAGTATCTGGTTGTTATCTTCATCTACCAGGAAGATCCCCACATAATCAAAGCCAAATTTATCTTGAATAAGGCTGGCGGCGATTTTGGGTAATTTCTGCATATCCAGCACGGGCATGATCGCCCCGGTTATTTCGGCAATGATATGGGCTGGTGATGGTGGGTTTTGGGTTTTGGCTTTCTTGCTCATAATTTATACCCTTGCCGGTACTATTTTTTAATTTTTTCGGGTTGAGGAATCGGCGGCGTTTTGGGCCGGGCGGTTGATTCTTCCAGCTCTTTTAAGCCCAGCACAATGCCGCCCCGAGGCGAGCCTAAAACTTTGCCCAATTCGCCAACCGTGGTCTTCAATATGTCGTCAATATTGGTGGTGCTGCGGATCTTGCCCGTAATTTCCCGGATAATTTCCTCGCGCCTGGCCCGGCGCTGTGATGCCGCCAGCAGGCGCAAGTTTTCAATGGCTACCACCATTTGTTGGACAATGGTGTGGTAATATCGGGTTTGCTGTTTGTTAAACGTTTTGTTCTTGGTGCGGTAAGCAACCAGCAAAAATCCCAGCCGGTTCTGGTAGGTGGAGAGGGGAATGACCAAGGCTGTTTGCATCCGGCTCTTTTTGAAGGCCTGGCGAACTTGTTGAGTTAAATGCGGATCGCTATCAATATCTTCAATCAGCAATTCTTCGTGCAGCGGCACAATTTGTTCCAGCACTAACTCGCTGGCTTTGAAGCGGGTTCCATTGGCAAAGATCGGCTCGCCGCTTTCGGCCCAGATGGCCTTTTGTTCAATGATGGCTTCGGTGTTGGCGCCCAACGGGTCTTCCACATACATATAGATGGTGCTTGAGTCGATGCCTGATTGGGCAATGGCGTCCATCGCCACGCGGTACACGCTCTCTTCGTCGCGTACCGATAGAAGTTCCTGGGTAATTTGATAAAGCTGTTCTGTTTCTGATAAGGCGCTTTGCGTCTGGGTAAAGAATCTGGCGTTCTGAATGGCGTTTGCCACTTGATCGGCCATGGTTTGCAGCAGGATGATGTCTTCATCGGAAAAAGCGCCGCGTTCTTCACTTTGCACGGTGAGCGCGCCAATCACTTCGTCCCGGCTGATCAAAGGCAGGGCCATTTCAGAGTGGGTATCGGGCAGGTAGGGGTTATTGAACCAGACGGCGTCTTCGCCAACATCCAGCGCAATCCGCGCCTGCCGGTGTTCCACGCTCCACCCGATCATTGATTCGCCGCCAATTTCCAGCTTGTGTTCTTTCTCCACCTGTATCCGGCCTGCTTCACCGGTGCCGGCGGTTAAGATGGCCCACTCTTGCGCTTCATCGATCATAAACAGGCCAACGTAATAAAAGTCAAACCGGTCGCGGATCAAGTCTACTACAGTTTGGATCAACTCTTCCACATCCAGAATAGAGGTGGCCGTCCGGGAAACTTCAGCCGCCGTTTGCAGCAGGGTAGAGCGGTACTGGGACGATTGGAACAGGCGGGCGTTTTCAATGGTGTTGGCCGCTTGCAGTGCAATCGAATCCATCAGAGAAATATTTTCCTGGTGGAAACGCCGCCCCGGCTTGTTATCGTAAACTTCCAGGGCAGCGATAACTTCATTTCTCAGTAGAACCGGCACAATAGCCATGGCCGTGCCCTGGCAGCTTTCCAAATACTCGAATTCTGGACTGTCGTCGTCAAGGGGGGGTGGAGAGTCAATGTGGTAGACGATTTCTTGTTTACTTTTAATCACGGTTGCCAGGCAGGGCGAGTCGTTGAAGTTACAATATTCATTCCGTTTTTGAGTGATGGTGCAGCCTTGCTCCCCTTTGGAATAATTGCTGATGGTATGCAGCGTATTCTCTTCGATCAGGGTCAGGGCGCATTCAACAACTTCCAGCGCTGTTGCGGTTTCGGTTACCAGATTATCGGTGGCTTCCTGTAGATTCAGGGTTGAGCCGATTTTGGCGCCAATACCGTACAGGGTGGCTTGTTCCATCAAACGGCGCTGCGTTTGTTCAAACAGGCGGGCGTTTTCAATAGCGGCGGCCAATTGGTCGGCCATCACCTGCAAGGTTTCAATATCATCATGGTCAAAGGCGTTGGCCAGCTCGCTTTGCACATCCAGCGCGCCAATGACCAGCCCGCGGGCAATCAGGGGCAGAGCCATTTCTGAGCGGGTGTTGGGCAGGAGCGGATTGTTAAAATGCACCGCATCTTCGCCAACATCCAGCGCAATCCGCGGAATGCCGTTGGCGGTGGCGTAGCCCACAATAGATTTGCCGCCAACTTCCAGCTTGTGGGGGCGTTCAACCATAATTTTGCCCACCTTGCCGGTTGAAGCGTGAACAACGGCCCAATCTCTGGTTGAGTTGATGAGAAAAATGGAAACGTGGTAAAAACCAAAACGGTCGCGGATCAGGTCTACGGTTTGTTTGAGAATTTCTTCCAGATCGATCATCCGGGAAACCGCTTCGCCAACTTCGGCCACGGCCCGGAGTTGGTCGGCGCGGCGTTCGGTTTGTTGCAGCAGCCGCCGGTTCTGGATGGTGATGGCAATTTGATCGGCCATGGCGCGGGCCAGATCAACCTCGCGCTGCGAGAAATTGCGCTTATTTTTTACCGCATCGGCCCCAATCCAGCCGATGGTTTCTCCTTGAATGATCAGGGGCGCTTCCAGGAGCGATTTTGGAAATTGATCGGGGTTGAAGCTGCGGAAATTAACCATCCGGGAATCATTCTCAACATCGTAACTGGTGAGGGGCTGGCCATCCAGCAGGATTTGCTGGTAGGGGATTGATTCGTCAACAGGAAAACGCAGGCCCTCCACTGCCTGTACCTGGCTTTCTTGCACATAGACCATGAGCTGCCCAAACTTTTTGTCTTCAGTAAGCAGGGTGATGGCTCCCTGGTCCAGCCCGAGGCTATACAGAAATTCAACCAGCGCCTCTTCCAGCACTTCCTGAATATCAGACGCGCCGGCCAATACCCGCCCGGCCCGGTAGAGTAACTGCGTTTCGGCCAGCGCGGTTTGTGAGCGTTGGATCTGGCGGGTGTTTTCGATGGCGATGGTGGTTTGGTTGCACAGGGTGCGGTACATCGCCAGTTCCCGGTCGTTGAAGTTGTAGGCGGTGCGATATTCAATGGTGATCAAGCCAATTACGTGCCCGCGAGCCACCAGGGGGTTCACAACCACGCTGTGCGCGCCCGATTGCAGGAAAAATCGCCTCTCCTCGTCGTTGAGCCGTTTATCAATGGTTACATCATTGATGACCAGGGTCTCCTGGCTTTGGGTCAACTCGGCAAAGTTGGGATAACGGGCCATTTCCAGGCGGTGGCCGGTTTCTTGTTTGTGATTTGACGGATCGGCGTCGCTGGTGAAAACAATTTCGCTGTGGCTGGGGATGTTGGAGGTATCCAGTTCGTCGCACATTAACAAGGTGCTGCGTTCTACGCCGGCGGCCATAATACTTTTGACCAGCGCGGCGTACACATCATCAATATTCATGGCCGCGGCCAGTTGGCGGCTGATATCCAGCATCAGGTGGGTTTCTTGCAGGCTGTGCTGGATGTCGTTGACCAGCATGGTGTTTTCCAGCGCAACCGCAATTTGGGAAGCCAATGTACTCAGGCGGGTAACGTCCTGTTCATTAAAATGATTGGGTTCGGGATGAACATAGGAGATGGCGCCTTTGAGTTCGATACCTACCTGGATGGGCGCGCAAATAATGGAGCGGACGGTGACTTTTTGATCGGCATATTCAATGGACAGCCAGCGGTCGTCGGTTTGGGTATCGGTGATCAGGGCGGATTCGTTGTTTTCCAGGACCCAGGCTTCCAGCCCTTTGCTTAAAATTTGGCGCACAACTTTTTGGCGTTCGGGGTCCGACAGGTCGTTCCGTTCGGGGTAGGTGCTTTTGAAATAGACTTCGCCGGTTTCGGCCAGCAAATGGATTTCGCCGGAGGTAGCGCCCAATCGTTTGGCAAAGCTGACGGCGGTGGTGGCGATGGCGTCAAAATCCATATCTTTGCTCAACGCCTGGCTGATCTCTTTGAGCAGGGTGGTTTTATCTCGTTCGGCTTCCGCCTCGGCGTGGAGTTGGGCTTTGTTGATGGCCGAGGCAATCTGATCGGCCAGATTTTGCAGGGCCGGCACTTCTTCCACCTCAAATGTGGCTCCCTTGGCGCTTTGCAGGTGGAGCGTGCCCACCAGTTGCCCGGTAACAATGAGGGGCAGCACCATTTCCATCCGGTGGTGAGGGCGGGCCGGGGGAGGCGTGTTGTGATAGGGTTTGTCTTGCTTGTCTTCAGATTGGAAGTGAAAAAAACAAGGGGTTTGATGCTGTTTGACCCAGCCAATGATCGACTCTTCATTGACCGGCAGCCGGTACCCTTCTTTTTTCATGGCCTGGCCGGCTTTGCCGGTGGCCTCGTGTAAAACGGCCCATTGAACGGTGTTGTCAATCAGAAAGATCGCCACCTGGTGAAACCCATAGCCTTTTTTAATGATTTTAACAATCTGGCTATTTAGCGTGTTAAGGTCTAAGGTGGAGGCGATCACCTGGCTGATCTGCGCGCTGATGTCTGCGTGTTGGGCCAGTTGCCGGTTCTGGGTTTGAGCCTCGTTGAGAGCCTGGGTTAACGTTTTGATTTGTTTTTCTAAGTGGCCAACGGACGCTTGCTTCGCTTCACTCATAATAATTCTCAACTTTGCTGCTAAATGGGCTGCTCAATTTTTAACTTACAGAATATAATTTTGGATGAGAAATAAACCACTTCCATATTTGGAATATTAGCGATTGGGAAATTTTTAGTCTGAAATCTCTAATCTCTAATCTCTAATATCCCGGCGAATTGGAGAAGTTAGTTAATTCTCATTCCTTAATACCCCAAATCCCAAACATTTTCTCCCTGTAAAATCTGAATGATCTGGTCTGGAAACTTATCGGGATCAATGGGTTTACCTAAAAAGCCATCAAATCCGGCTTTTCTAACTTTTTCCATGGTGGCGGGGTTCGCATCGGCGGTCACAGCGACAACGCGTGTTTCGGTAAAGCGGGGGTCGCTGCGCAGTTTATCCAGCGCTTCGTAACCATCCTGGTACGGCAGGTGAAGATCCATAAGCACCAGATCAACCTGGGGCATGGTATCGGCAAACTCCAGCACCTGCCAGCCCGAGGCTTTCCATTCGTAACGTCTCACGCCGATAAAAGCTAACAGCCGGGCAATGAGTACCAGGTTTTGCAGGTTATCTTCTACCACCAGCACATAAGCGTCTTTAGGGTCTATCGGCTTCTTTTTGATTTGGGTCGCTGTTTCTGCCATCAAGATACACCTTTCAGATAATGTTCGATTTGGGCGGGGAGTTCATCGATATCGATGGGTTTGGAGATAAAACCATCACACCCGGCCGCTACTACATTTTCGCGATGTTTTTGCATGACGTTTGCGGTCATGGCTACGACGGGGATATGGGCGGTTTTTTTGTTGTTTTTTAATTGTTTGGTTACTTCATAGCCGTCAACATCCGGCAAATTGATGTCGGTGATAACAATATCAAGCTCGTTGGTTTGCGCTTTGTTTAAGCCTTCTTTTCCTGTTTCAGCGGAAATCACTTCATACCCTTCTATTTCCAACACGCGTTTAACCAGGGTCATATTGTCGATATTGTCTTCAATGTATAGAATTCTGGCTTTGCCCATAACAGGTCTGGCCTCCTCGGGTGGGGTTAATGTATTTTCATTTCGTGTCTTTTGCCGGTGTAAAACCTGGTAAGCCGGCTTCGTTAACCGGTTCGTTTTTAGCTAACGCCTGCTCGATGATGGTTTGTAAGTGCGCGGTGGGAAACGGTTTGGTCAGATAGCCGTCTACGTCAAGGCGTTTGGCCTCTTTCTGCACCTCCGGCGAGCCGAAAGCCGTCATCAAAATAATATGTATATTGGGATTTAGCGAACGCGCTACTTCCAGCAAGGTAAAACCGTTGATGCCGGGCATCTTTAAATCTGTGACCAGAACATCGTACCGGTTATAGGTTAATTTTGTCACCGCATCTTCGCCGGAGGCGGCATCTTCGACCAGGCATGACAGGCCGGACTCCTGGAGTCCTTGCTTTAAGAAGAAAACCAGGGTCGATTCATCATCAACAATTAAGATGCGCTTGGGCCTGCCGGCCTGATCTGGCATAATGGTGCTCCTTGCAGGTGGGCGGAAACAGCCTTGATACAGTGCTTCGCAAATTCATTCCGGGTTTTTAGCAGTCGGTGCAAACAGAGTCCGCAAAGGCCCACTATAGTGGGGGCGCCAAGTTACGCTAAAATTTCCTTCGCATTATTTAGCGGCCCTTAGCGGACTCCAGAAAATCGGAACGTATGATCCGTTTAGGCCGCAAAACACCCGGTTACAGGGCCTTAGATTTATCGACCCTAATTTAATATAACACAAAACAGCTTTGTCTGTGGTTACAGGTTAGTTACAGTTCTGGAAATAGGGGAGATTTGAAAATCAAATGAAAGCGCCTGGTTGCGGAGAAGAAAAAATATACCGAAAGCCGGGAGTCTCAGTGTTTCGGTCTCAGCCGTAATTATTCGGTGCTCATTAAATAGCGCCCGCCGGCCACCGTGGCCACGTATTGCGGATTGGCCGGGTCGTATTCTAATTTTTGGCGCAGCCGGTGGACATGAACCCGGGCAATGGCCCGCGCGTCGGCTTCGGTGGCTTCGTAGCCGCGCACGTGTTTGATGAGGGTGATGGCGTCGATGGCGGTGTTGGGGTTGGCCATAAGCGTGGCCAGAATATCAAATTCGGTGGGGGTCAGGTTGATCGGATCTTCATCCCGGTCTACCTGGCGGCTGTTGAGATCGAGCCGGATGTCTTTGATTTCCAGCACGCCGGTATTTTCTGAGCCAAGGCGCGGCGGCTGGGCGGTTTGGCGGGCAATGCCATCGGCCACGCTGGCCAGCAAATCTGCATTTTGAAAGGGTTTAATTAAATAGTCGTGCGCGCCTTGGCGCAGGGCTTCAATAGATGAATCCAGCGAGGCATACGCCGTCAAAATAATAACACTGGTTTGAGGAGACACCTGCCGCAGATGCCGGACAATATCCAGGCCGTCCATGTCGGTGAGCCGCAGGTCTACCAGGGCTACATCAAACCTGTGGCTGGCAATCAGTTCCAGGGCGGTGCGTCCCTCGGCGGCAGTTGTTACCTGGTAGCCCTCGTCTTGCAGGGTCAAACGCAGAAAATGGCGCAGGGTGTCTTCGTCGTCTATAACCAGAATATGGTGCGTCACAATACTTCCTCCCGTGGTATGGGCAAGGTTATGATAAAACGGGTTCCGTTGGGGTGGTCCGCATCAATTTTGATGGCGCCTTGATGTTCTTCCATCACCCGGCGGGCCACACTGAGGCCCAGGCCGGTGCCCCGCGCTTTGGTGGTAAAAAAGGGTTCAAAAATGCGTTGTTGCGCCTCGGCGGAAATGCCGGGGCCGGTGTCGGTAAAGGTGATAACCACGTGTTTCGCTTGATTTTCTGAGCCGGGATGTTCCGCCGGGGAAACCAGACCGGTTTCGATGACCAGGCGGCGAACTTCGGTGGGTAGATCGGGTGTTTGCATCGCCTGGGTGGCATTGATAATGAGGTTGGTAAACACCTGATCCAGCCGCTGCCGGTCCACTTTCAGGGCAGGAATCGCCGGATCGTAAATTGTAAAAATCTCTACCTGCCCGGTTTGAGTTTGGGGCCGGCAGCGTCGAACCACATCTTCAATGATCTCAGCCAGAGACTCAACCGACAGATTCAGTTGGAAAGGGCGCGCCACAAACAAAATATCCTCTAAAATACGGTTAACCCGCTGGATCTCGGTTTGGATCATGGCCGCGCCCTGCGCTTCCGCCGAGTCGGGAGCCATTTTTGCGGAAAGATATTCAACCCCGGCAGCAATACTGGCGATTGGATTGCGAATTTCGTGCGCCACCACCGCCGACATCTCTCCCAGCGCCGCCAGACGGTCTAACCGGCGGCGTTCCTCCTCCATGGCCTTGCGTTCGCTCAAATCTTCCAAAACACCGACAACACCGGCAGTCTGGTTATTATTGTCCCCGGCCAGCAGGGGGGCTGTTTTGACCGAGATGGGGAGTTCACTGCCATCGGCGCGCGGCATGGTGATTTCCTGGCGGGCATCGGCCTGGCCGGTGGTCAGCGTTTTTTGGAAGCTCTCCCCCAATTTTCCGGTGCCAAGCAGCGTTGTTTCAAACGATTGGTCTAACAGGTCCGCCGGTTTGCAGCCCAGCATCGCGCCCGCCGCCGGATTGAAGGCGGTAATTAAATGTTGTTCGTTGATGGCAATTAATCCGTTGGTCATATTGCGGATGATGTCTTCATTAAAAGCGTGCAAGCGCCGGGTCTGGTCAAAGAGCTGCACGTTTTCTATGATCATCGCCAGGTGCCCCACCAGCACCGAGAGCAGTTCCAGGCTGATGGGATCGAAGGGCGCTCGGCTTGCCTGCCCGGTTTCGGCGGTAAGCAGGCCGGCAACTTCACCTTTGATCAAAATCGGCAGCAGCGCGCCCACAATGGTGGCCTGGCCTTCTATTTTGTCGATCAGAGCGCCGTCGGCCAGCAGCCAGACCGGTTGGGCCTGGGCCAAAACCTGCTCAAACGCTGCCGGTGGCAGGTTGGATTCCTGCGTCTGATTGCCAACAACGGCAATTTCGACCAGTTTGTTTTTTCCGGCTTCAGGGTCTTGTCTTTTGGGCCGGTTCAGCCATGTTAAGCGGGCGGCCCGGGTTTCCCGCAGGGCAATATCCAGCACCCGGCGGGCCAGGGTGGTGGCGTCTTCCGCGCCCTGCAATGTTTTGTTGATTTCCAGAAGCGGGAGCAGGGTTTGCAGGCGCAGGCTGTCTCTCAGCAAGGTGCGCCGGGCCAGGCTGTCTTCAATAGTGGCTACCAGGTCTTCCGTTTCAAACGGTTTCATCAAAAAGCCGTGCGCGCCCAGGTGAATGGCTTTGATCGTATCTTCCATAGTGCCGTAACCGGTGATCAACACCACGGTCAGGTGCGGGTCAATTTCTTTAGCCACGCGCAGGAGTTGCAGCCCGTCCAGTTTGGGCATGCGAATGTCGGTTAAAAGGACATCAAAAGTTTTTTGTTTGAGCAGGTGGGGCACATCCCGGCTGTCGGTCATGCCCGCGACAACAAAGCCCTGTCGCTGTAAAATGCGGACACAGGATTGCACCACGCCTTTTTCATCATCTACAACCAAAATTCTTTCGTGCGTCATTCGGCCTCGTTAAGAAGGGGTTTAACGCCGGTAAGGGTTAAAGTAAAGGTTGATCCTTCGCCGGGTTTGCTCTGAACGCTGATATTGCCCCCGTGTTTTTTAACAATACCATAGCTTATGGATAAACCCAAACCGGTTCCCTGCCCCACTTCTTTGGTGGTAAAGAAGGGATCGAAAATTTTGTCCAGATGCTCCGGCTGGATGCCGTGGCCGGTATCGCTGATCTGGAAAACAATGGACGGATTTTTATCTCCAAATTCACTGTTTTTGGCTGATGATGGGTAATTAGGGGTAGAAATAGTCGTGTTTGTATCGGGATAGGTAGCCAGAGATAAAATGGCCGGTTTTTCGCCGTTATCCTGCATAGCTTGAACCGCATTGTAGAGCAGATTGACCACAACCTGTTTCATCTGGTTGATATCCAGCACAATGCTGGGCAGCGGCGAAAGTTGCTTATCAAGTTTGATGGTTTTGCTGACGCTCTTGGTATAAACCAGAAGCAGCGCATCCTCAATTAACTGGTTAAAATCGACGGGTTCGCCTTTGGGCGCATCGGCGCGGGCAAAATCCAGCAAATTGCGGACAATATCGCGAGTGCGGCCTGCTTCGGCGTGGATGGTGCGCAAATCTTCCAGCCGTTCTGCTTTGGGAGCAGGAGTAGCAGTGTCGAGCAGCAGGCTGGTCAGGTTGATGATGGTGGTCAGCGGATTGTTGATTTCGTGGGCCGCGCCCGCCGCCAGCTCGCCAACCGCGGCCAATTTGGCGCTCTGGACAAGTTGGTTGTGCGTTTCGGCCAGCCTTTGGATGGTGTGGGCCTGTTCTTCATAAAGTTGAGCGTTTTCAATGGCGGTTGCGGCGGAAATCGCCAGCGATTGCAGCAGGTTTTGGTCTTCAAGACCAAAAGTCCCCTCTCGTTTGTTCATCACCTCAATGGCGCCAATGGTCCGGCCTTTGGTTTGCAGGGGAACGCACAGGATCGATTCGGTAGTGAACCCGCTGTATTTATCCACTTCTTTGAAGAAACGGTTGTCGGTGTAGACATCGGGCACAATCACGGCTTCGCCCTGGGCCGCCACCCAGCCGGCCAGTCCCTGCCCCAACGGCATTCTCAACCCGATAACGGCCTCGGACCCCGCGCCGGAGGCGGCGGCAAACCAAACTTCATCCGTATCATAATCGCGCAAGGCCACCGAGGCGGCATCTACGTCCATCAGCCGGGTGGTGTGGTCGGTGACCAGTTTCAGGGTTTTTTCCATATCCAGGGTTGAAGTGATCGCCTGACCAATTTCGTTCAGCGATTTGAGTTCTTTGATGTGCTGGTTGATCTCATCGTAAAGACGCGCGTTTTCAATGGCAATGGCTAACTGGTCGGCCAGCGTTTCCAGCGCGGAAATGTGGTATTTGTCAAAGGCATCAATCTGAATGCTTTGCAGATCCAGCACGCCAATGGTTTTTACGCCTAATTTTATGGGTACGCACAACTCGGCCCGAATTTCACTATGATTGTTCCTGTTGAGGTAACGAGGGTCCTGGGTTACATCGTTGGCCACAATCGTCCGGTTGGTGGCCGCCGACCAGCCAATGAGTCCCTCGCGGAGTTCGTGGGTGAGGGGGAGATCTGAAAAGAGCGGAATGAAGACCTGCCGGTCCGGCCCAACCCGGGCCTTGAGCTGCGTTTGGCGGGTGTGGGCATTGTAAAGGTGAATAGAAACGCTGTGGAAAGCAAAACTTCGGGAAATGGCCTGGACCACCGTGCGCAGCATTACATCAAGGTTGAGAATAGAGGTGGCGGCCTGGCTCACTTTGTTGATCAGGGAAAGCTGGATCGAGCGCTCCGATTGATTCTTGAACAACAGCGCGTTTTCAATGGCCATGCCAATCTGGGTGACGGCGGCTTTGAGAAGCGGCAGGTGTGATGTAGTGAAAAAATTGGGCGTTCGGTGCCCGATCACATAAACGCCCCGGGCTTCCACCCGTTCCAGGGTGATGGGCAGCGCCACCACGCTGTAGGGTTCCTCCGGCTGGTAAGAGGCTCGGAACCAGCGGGAATCCTGGGTGGTATCCGGCAGAACGGTTTCCTGGTTGTGGCGTAAAACCCATCCTTCCAACCCGTCTTTAAGCAGGCGTTGGGCAAAGTGATTCCCGGCAGGGCCGGTGAGTTCCTCGCGGCCCGGTTCGGTGGAGCGATAGTAGATGATCTCGTCCCCTTCCTGGATCAGCAGCGCGGCAAAGTGGCCCTGTAAATCCGGGGTCAGCAGGAGAATGCGTTCAAAAAGATCGTTGATATCCAGATGGGCGTTTAAGGTTTGGGTAATTCCAAACAAAAGGGCCAGATGTTCAGTGTTAGCGGGATCGATACCAAAGTTGTGGGGGCGGCGGGTCAAAAATTCCGGGAGGCGATCAATAAGCGTTTGCGGGGTTTCAGGATAGGGAACCAGAAAGACATGCCGGGCTTCTAACCAGGGCGGCAATTTTGAGGGGTCAGAGTCGGTTAGCACCAGAATGGTGGGCGCATTAATAAATTTACTCGATTTGGGTTGTTCGGCCACCGTATGCGGCATCATCAATATATCAATTTTAGAGAGATACATCAGGGCTTCATCGGTGTTGTGAAACAAACGGGTTGGGAAACCGGCTGAAGTTAACGATTCGGCCAGCGGTGGTATCTGTTGTTGTTCGCCCCCAATCAGCATGATGTGGGGCGGCATTGTTTTTTGTTCTGACATATTTTGTGACTGGGTGTTGTCAGACATAAGGCTTCAATTGAAAGTTGGTGAATGACTTTACATATCTAAAAGTATATCACGCCCCGCGCTGCGTGGCAACAGGAATTTTTAACCATTAAAATATCGTATAGCCAGCGGGCTAAAAGTTGTAAAAATCTTCTATTTGTGATAGTATTATTATGTAAACTTTAATTGTTTCAAGTAATTGAGTGGTGGGCTATGTCACCGGAAGAGATTATTCAAGCCAAGGTGTACCGGCTGGAAGAGCTAAGAAAATATCAGTCTTACTACGGTCCTAACACCCCCTACCCGGTAATTGTTGAAATCAACGATCTGGAGGCCGAATTGCGGCAGCGGTTGGGCAACCAATCCACACGAGCGACCCGGTCGGTAAAATCAAAGAAGAAAAAACAGGGCAAAAGGGTAAAAAAACAACAATTTTGGCGCATGTCGCGGGCAACCATTGATGCGATTGCCACCATTGCTTTCATAGGGCTTGTATTTTTGTTGGGGAGCATTATTTTTGCGGCGTATATGCAAAACCGACCCGATGTGGCCCTGGCCCGGATGGGCCTGCCGGCGGCAGACGCGCCCTCACCAACCCTGCGTCCCACCTTTACCCCCACCCCCGATCCTAATTCGCCTCATCCGCCTGCCGGGGAAGTGGCGGCGATAAATGCTTCCGGCCTGCCCTCGCCACACCAGAATCCCACGGATGTACCCACGCCTGTGCCGACCATGACCCCCAGCCCGACCCCCCAGCCTACTGAGACTCTCCTGCCCACCGCTACGCCGGTTTCCACCCAACCGCCGCCCCCGCCCCCAACGGCAACCCCGGCCCCGCCCAGCCCAACGCCTGCGCCTTCTTTTCCGTTTGCCGTGCTGGAAACCGGGAATAGAGAATTCCAAAAAACAACCTATCACGTGATCAATATTTACGTGGCCGTCGTGAGCGAAGGCAATGTGCCTATCGGCGGGTTGAAAGTGGTTGGCGACCATGTGCCCTCCGGGGCGCACGCTGAAAGTGGGTTGAGCGATTGGGCCTGGAGCGTGGTCAATTGTTTGGATTGTGATTACGTGAAACAGGGGAATCTAAAATTTGAACCCGGACCGTTTTCCGATGGAACCTGGAGCGTCTATTTGGCCGATCAAAATGGAACCCAACTTTCGCCGGTTGTTCCGTTGAGCTATTCTGCGGACCCCAATCAATGGGTGTGGGATTTTATCATTTTTAAGAAAAAAGTTACGGCTCAAAGTACGGATTTTTAGACAGGGTTAACAGGATTTGCAAGATTTCTTGTTTTGCCGGGGGCGATGGTGGCCGGTTGCACAGTCGGACCATTTGGGTTCGTTGGGGTGTTGGTGGTTCCCCTTGACCAAACCGTGGCTACGCATCCCGATAGAACCAGTCGTTCTCTAAAATCTCCAACACTTTGAACCGGCACCAGAAATCCTGGCCTATCGGACTGCACGCATATACCCCCACTTCAAGCCGTTCGCTCACCTGATGTAAATGGGTGATGCGGAGTTGGTGCCACGCCTGACCATCATAGGAATTTTCCAACAGAAAATCGCCCCCGTTCTTACTGATCCGGTACCACATCTGCCGGTAACTCGACTCAATATCCTGCGTGGCCCAATCGGAATATCCCAGGTTTGTAACCACCGAACCAAGACGACTCCATTGTTCACTCTCATACTCCGTCGATACCTTGATCCAATTCTCCCGGTCAACCCGCACCATCAGGCCACATTGGTCATACTTCTCCTGGGGACGAAATTCGACCTGCGTCATCAAGCAGAAATCGCCGGCCAGTGGGGTCAACAGGCAGTTGAAGCAGATCAATGCTGAAGCTGAGGCCGATGAAACAATGTTGCGGATGTCAATTGATGCCAAAGGCACGGTTTTGTTGGCCCTTTTGTCCAGAGGTGGCTTCAATCGCCTGGCCGTGAAAGCATTGGATCATGATTTTCGACCCGATGAAAAAGTCACTCCTATCGGTGTTTTCCTGCCTCAGTACAACGAACTCTATATCTTTCTGGTCACCGGTCCTGTGACCAGTGATGCCCTTGTTGATTGTATGGCAGATGTTTGGCTCAAGATTGCGGACCGGTTTCCCTTGGTTCAAACCTTGGTCATCAATCAAGACAATGGCCCTGAATGTCACAGCCGCCGCACTCAGTTTATGTACAGAATAGTCACCCTGGCTGATGAATTCCAGCTCAATATTCAGTTAGCTTATTATCCCCCGTATCATAGCAAGTACAACCCCATTGAACGAGTTTGGGGTGTTTTAGAAAATTATTGGAACGGCAGCTTGCTTGATTCTTTGAAAACTGTCTTCTATTTCGCCCAAAATATGACCTACAACGGAGTTCATCCTGGGGTTCAAATTGTCGAAAAAACCTATCACACGGGTGTCAAATTAACTAAGAAGGTGATGGATGAGTTGGAAAAACGCTTTGAACGGTTGCATGGTTTGGAAAAATGGTTCGTTCTGATCCGTCCCCTCACTATCTGATTTTTGGGATCATTATTTTCTCGGAACTGCCTAAGCAAAGCCTCCACCACCCCATCTTTCCCCCGCCCTGCAATCACTATTCCTCCGCCCGAAACTCAATTTGTGCGGAGCGGTGATGTTCACATTGCCTATCAGGTTCTTGGAGAGGGACCTGTTGATGTTGTTGTAATTGGCGGCTTTGTCTCTCATCTGGAGCAAGTATGGGAGCAGCCTGATTACGCCCGTTTCACGCACCGGCTGGCTTCGTTCTGCCGCCTGATTATGTTCGACAAGCGAGGGGTGGGGCTGTCTGACCGGGTTGGGTATCCACCCAACTTGGAACACGCCATGGACGACACTCTGACCGTAATGGAGGCCGTTGGCTCTAAGCAAGCTGTTCTTTTTGGTGTCTCTCAGGGGGGGCGAATAGTGTATTGATGGCAGCCACCTACCCGGAGCGCGTATTGGGGGCAGCGTTGACATCGGCGTGGATCAGCCTACCGTCAGCAGTCCTGAACAAGCTGCGGTGGATGCGGCGACCAAGATACCTGGCCTTATGACCGATTTTCTCCAGGTCAAGAAACGAGCATTTGGAGGTATGGCTCTCGTTTTCAATGATGCCCTTGAGGCCGGCCAAGCGGGCCTTGTAGGTAAGTGCAGCAACTGGATGTAACCCTCAGACCACTCAACCGTGTAACCGAAAGGGATTGAGCTTGAGTTGCTATCTTGTTTCGATTATACAGCCCGCAGCCTTTATGGTAAAATATTCTTAGATTCGGCTAAAGGATAATAGTTATTCAATGGTTTCGCCACCAGAACATGCGTCAGAGTATGCCAGACTTACGCTAAAGAATATTGCCGCTCATCATTTGGGCAATAAAATCTCTTTGGGTGGTGCATTTGGTTTGCTCCATTATCTGGATTATCGACCAACGTACGATGTCGATGCCTGGTGGGCGACTGATGTTACTTCAGCAGATCAAGAAGCAGTTTTAGCAGTCATTGAAGATACGTTCATCCAATTTGGACAAGTAAAACGCCGGGGTTGGGGCGACGTGATCAGCATCGAATTGCATCAGGATCAGAAGGCGGTTTTTAGTTTCCAGATTGCCCATCGTTCTTCCCAATTACAGCCTTCCACTACTGCTGAATGGGCTAATGTTTCACTGGATAGTCTGGCTGACATCGTGGCCAGTAAAATGGTTGCCCTTGTAGAACGCGGTGCCCCCCGGGATTTTCGAGATATTTATCAGGTCTGCCAGACAGAATTAACCACACCCGTGCAGTGTTGGCAATGGTGGGAGCAGCGGCAGCAATTGGCCGATAGTGATACGGACCATCATCGGGCCAGATTGGCTGTGGAAACACATCTGGCTCGAATTAGCCAACACCGACCATTAGAAAAGATTGATGATCCGCAACAGCATGCTGCTGCTCAACAGGTGCGTCATTGGTTTCAAACGGAGTTTCTGGATGCCCTTTCAGATTGACGGTTCGTTATACCCGGATATTGAAGTACCGGATCAACTGGAAACCTTGGCTGATCGTGTTGATTTCCTGGCTCGATTGTGCGCGGCATGGGATTTTGGGATGCTGCCTGATCGGGATACGGTAGAGACTCTTCAAACCTCCGAATGGCGGGAAGCTGTTGATGCTTGTCGTCTTTTAACTTCACCTTCGTATCACTTGCTCCGGCAATGGCATCATCTTCCCTCTCTCCCATATCTGGGCCGGCAATTGGCCTACATTCGTGACGATACCAATTTAATCTATGTGTAGATAGTTTGCGAACAATGTGAGCAGAGAGATGATCTATCGTTTTGACCCTATTGACCGTACCCAAATGCAATTAGTAGGCAAATTGACGCCGGGTCAACGGTTGCACTTAATGCTCCACGCCCATAAGATGGCGGTCATTGAAGCATTTGGCTATACCACCGCCCCATCGAAGCCTCCGATTCTTGATCTGGTATCTCTACATTATCCAGAACCATTTTGACTGAAATATTACCGTCTGGTTTTTTCTCAAGAATATATTTACCTTTTGTACTTGGTTCTAGCAACGTCTATAGACGGTATTAGCCCAAGGGGAACGAAAAAAGGTCTCTATGCTTTTTGATGAGCCATAGAGACCTCTGGATTAATGGCTATAGTAAAGAACTTTTTTCAAATAGAAAGAACTTTTCAATTACAACAACACCCATTTTTTTACTATTCCACTGTGACCGACTTCGCAAGGTTGCGCGGCTGGTCCACGTCGGCCCCGCGCCAGACGGCGGTGTGGTAGGAGAGCAGTTGCAGCGGGATCACCGAAATGATGGGCGTGAGCAGCGGGTGGGTTGAGGGAATGGTCAGCACGTGGGTCGATTTTTCGGCCACGGCGCCATCTCCGTTGTTGATCACCGAGATCACAATGCCGTTGCGAGCGCGCACCTGCTCAATCTGGCTGATCATCTTGTCGTACACGTGATCCTGGGTGGCAATGCAGACCACGGGCATATTGTCATCGATCAGCGCAATGGGGCCGTGTTTCATCTCGCCGGCGGGGTAGCCTTCGGCGTGGATGTAACTGATCTCTTTCAGCTTGAGCGCGCCTTCCAGGGCGATGGGATAATTCAGGCCCCGGCCCAAAAAGAGATAATCGCTCTGCTTGTGGTACAGGTTGGCCAGATGCTCGTAATCGTTGTAGCCGTCGGCCAGCACCTGTCCGGCCAGATCGGGCAGGCGAGCGGCCTCCCGGGCCAGCTCAAAACTTTCTGCTTCCGACAGTGTGCCCCGCTGCTGGCCCAGATACATGCCCAGCAAAAACAGGTCGGTCAGGGTAGTGGTAAAAGCCTTGGTGCTGGCTACACCAATTTCCGGCCCGGCCTGCATCAAGATGGCTCCATCACTGATGCGGTGGGCCATGCTGCCCATCACATTGACAATGCTCCACAATTTGGCCCCTTTGCTGCGTCCCTCTTCCATCGCCGCCAGCGTATCCACGGTTTCGCCCGATTGGGTGATCGACAGGATCACGGTCCGGTCATCGATCAGCGGATCGCGGTACCGGAACTCCGAAGCGTAATCGACCGAGACCCGGATTTTGGCCAGTTTCTCGATGATGAACTTGCCCACCAGGCCGGCGTGGTACGAGGTGCCGCAGGCCACAATGGTAATTTTGTCGATGGCTTTGGCCTCGGCGGGCGTGAGCGACAGCTCCTCAAAATTGACACAGCCGGTGGTGAAATCCACCCGCCCGCGGATGGTATTCTGGATCGATTGTGGCTGCTCGTAAATTTCCTTTTGCATAAAGTGGCGGTACTGGCCCTTGGCCGCGCTGATGGGGTCCCAGGAAATGGTTTTGACCTCTTTTTCGATATGATCGCCCCGCAGCGATTGGTACTGCACCGTCTCAGCCGTGATCACGGCCATTTCCTCATCCTCTAAAAAGACCACCTGCTGGGTATGGTCTAAAATAGCGGGAATATCCGACGCCAGGTAGTTGATGCCCCGGCCCAGCCCCACAATCACCCCGCCGGCATTACCCAGCCGGACGGCAATGATCTTGTCCGGCTCCTGTTTGCTGATGACGGCGATGGCGTGCGCGCCCTTGAGCAGTTGGAACGCCTCCCGGCAGGCTTCCACCAGACCGTGGCCGGCGGCCAGATATTTATCGATCAAATGGGTGATGACCTCGGTATCGGTGTCTGATTGAAAGGTGTGGCCTTCGGCCTGAAGCTGGGCGCGCAGCTCGATAAAGTTTTCCACAATGCCGTTCTGCACCACGGCCACGCCCATCAACTCATCGGCGTGGGGGTGGGCGTTGCGCTCGACGGGCGCGCCGTGGGTGGCCCAGCGGGTATGCCCAATGCCCACCTGCCCCAACAAGGGGGCGATTTTTAATTTTTCTTCCAGGTTAACCAGCTTGCCCTCTGCCCGGCGAATATCCAGATCGCCGTTGACGGTGGCAATCCCCGCGGAGTCGTAGCCCCGGTATTCCAGCTTCTTCAAGCCGTTCAAAATAATGGTCGATGCCTCTTGCGTGCCTACATAACCAACAATGCCACACATAGTTTGAGTCTCCTTGTGTTAATTTTTTTGGCTCAGTTTCACAGAGATTCACGGAGAATACACGGAGAGACACAGGGATATTTTTTCTTTTCTCTCTGTGAAACAGTGCGTTTTCTTTGTGCTGCTCTGCGGCCTGAATTTTTTGATGAAAACAGAAATGAGTAGGGATATACCACTGCCTTTTCTTTTGTGCCGCCAATTGCTTGCCGGATTTGTGAAAAGGCTTTCGTCCAAGAATTGGACGCGTCCAGGTGTTGGACGTGTCCAATGTTGGGCATAGGGGGAATAAATTCGGGTGGTGGTCACCCGGCAGGCACCCGCCGAACGTTTCGATGAACCTGCTCCTCGTCAACCTATGCCGGTTGGCGGCATAGGCTCTGGCGCTGATTATTCCCCTATCGCGTTAGAGTATGGTTATAAATACACCTCCTGTTCAGTGATTAATAAGAGATTTGGCTCTCGTTGACTGGTATCCATCATAACCGCAAATGCCCCTAATTGCAATGGATTTTTTGGATGATTTGTAGTAAAATTGCATAGCAGCAAACCATTTTAACAAATAGAATAAATTTACCTGTTAAAAACATACTGTTTGTATAAATAAAATTCACAAATTGTAGGAGAAAGATGTGGTTGCAGAGATGCAAACGTTTGGACAGCGCTTGAAGCAATTACGCCTGACCAGGGCGCAGCAGCAACAGCGGCGCAAAATTCCCCAGCGGGAGGTGGCCGAAAAGCTCAATGTGACGTCCGGCGCGTACGCCAGTTGGGAATCGGACCGTACCAAACCGGACATCACCCTGCTGCCCCAAATCGCGGCCTATTTTGAGGTGAGCGTTGATTTTTTGTTGGGCCACGCCCCGCCGGACCCCGCCGGGTTGAACCCCGCGCCCGAACCGGCAGACGAAATCTGGTCGCTGCGGCGGCGGGTGCAGACCGACGACGAACGGATGGGCATTGAAATCTGGCAGCGGCTGCTGTCCGGCGAGGGCTGGCCGGCCATTGCCTCGGCCTTGAAGATCCACGCCCAGGCCGAACTGGAGCGATACCTGCGCGACGTGATCTACACCGATATGATCAGTATCGACCACCTGCCGCAAAATAAAACCTTGGCCCAAAAAATTCGCCAAAAGTTCCACCTGCGCGAGGTGATGGTGGTGTCGGTGCTGGCCGAAGCGCCCCATTTTATCCGCAACGTGCTGCTGGGCGAAGCGGCGCGCCGTTATTTCAAAACGCACGTGTATGAGGGTATGAAAGTGGGGCTGGCCGGGGGCTACTCGGTGAGCCGGATGGTGTACGCCCTGCGGCGGGGCGAGTGCCGCTCGATTGAAGCCTATCCGTTAGCCATCAGCCCCGTCATCGAGGCCATTGGCATCGACGCCAACAGCCTGGTAGGCGCGCTGGCCTACCGCAACGAGGGGTACAATGTGCAGGGCTATACCTTGCAATATGCCAGCCCGCTGGCCTGGAAACAGGCCAAAAATCTGCGGCAGTTTGCGCCCACGCTCCGTATTTTGGCCAAAGCCAAGAGTGTGGATATTGCTTTTATGGGGTTGGGCGTAGTAGGCCGCCGCCGCTCGCCCATTGATCTGCTGGGCGATCTGGTGGATACCATTACGCCGGGGCTGGAAACCATGCATGAACGGGGCGCGGTGGGCGATATTTTGTACCATCTGGTCGATGCCGGGGGCCGGGCCGTTGCGCCGGAGATCAGCAATTTGATCTGTTCGATTGAGCTGCACGATTTGCAAGAGATGGTGCAGTTGGGCGTGCCGGTGGTGGCCCTGGCCTCCCGGCGGGAAAAACAGGCCATTGCCCGCGCGGCCATGACCGCCGGTTATGCCAATGTGTTGATTGTGGATGATAAGCTGGCCGAGGCGCTGCTGGAGTGATGCCGGCCCGACGCCTTTTTAGAATCCGCGAAGGGGCGTGAAGTTACGCCAAGGAAAATTTTTGGCGTGACTTCAGGTGAGTTGGCGAACTCTATGCTTCAAATATCCGGTTGTGGAATTATGGATTACGCCTTCTGGTACGACTCCAGAAACGTAAGAAGTTTGTTGATCTGGAAACTGCCGGCCAAATGCTGCACGTTGGCCGCAAAGGGGGCGAGTTGCGGATCGTTCTGAACGAGTTTTTGGGCATATTCTTGCAGCACCGTCACATCACCAATGAGAGCCAAGTGCCCCAGTTCGGCCAGAACATCGTCGGGAGGCAATACCAGCGGCGTTTCCGTTTCGGTTAACTCAGCTTCCGTTTTGGCCGCTGCTTTGTCGTAAACCCATTCCAGATTCAATTGCTGCCGAAGCGTATTGAGCAGCAGCGTGATCTCCACGGGTTTGGGTACAAAGGCGTTTGCCCCGGCGTTCATACTTTTTTCCCGATCTTCACTGTACGAGCTGGCGGAACTAACAATGAGCGAGATGGAATTTAGACCGGATGATTGGCGAATATGCCTGATCATTCCCAGCCCATCCAACTTTGGCATCACCAAATCAAGAATGATGGCCTCCGGTTTGAAGGCCGCCGCCTGGACTAACCCCGATTCCCCATCCCCGGCTTCAGCCAACACAAAGCCTAAAGGGCTGAGCATGTCTATCACAACCCGGCGATTTTCGGCATTGTCATCTACCACCAAAATTTTGGGCGACCGATCCTTAATACCGGTGATAGAAAGCTCGGCTTGAGCAGAAGGCTGAGATACATCGCTCTCAGCCAACGGGATGTCGAACCAAAAGGTGCTGCCCCGGCCCGTTTTGCTTTTTACCCGAAGGGTTCCGCCCATCAAATCCACCAATTCGCGGGAAATGGCCAGCCCCAGGCCGGTGCCTTTTTCCTGACGGGCCACGTCGCCCACCTGCTCAAAGGGATCAAAAATGGTATCCAAATCGTCGGGGGCCATCCCAATGCCGGTATCGATAACCTGAAAACGAATCAGGGTGTTGTCATCTGGAGCGGGGGCAATATCCAGGGTGATATGGCCTTGATCGGTAAATTTTATGGCATTGCCCATCAGGTTGACCAATACTTGCCGCAATCGTTTTTCATCGCCCATAACGGTGGCGGGTAACGCCTCGATTTTTTTGGAACAAACCAGACCTTTAGCTTTGGCTCGCACTTGCATAATTTCACATACGTCTGAGACAAAGCCGGGTAAATCAAAGGGTTGGGGATACAGGCCGATCTTACCGGCTTCAACTTTAGCCAGATCCAAAACATCATTGATGAGTTGCAACAAATGCTCGCCGCTTTTTTGGATGATATTCAAGCCTTGCTGCTGGTGGGGCGGCGTGGCCGGGTCTTGTTTGAGAATTTGGGCATACCCCAAAATGCCGTTCAGCGGGGTGCGAAGTTCGTGGCTCATATTGGCCAGAAATGTGCTTTTGGCCTGGTTGGCAACTTCAGCCGCGTGCTGCGCTTCCAGGGCGGCTTCTTTGGCCCGGGCCAATTCAACGGTTCGTTCTTCTACTTTGATTTCCAGATTCTCATAGGCCTGTTGAAGTTCTCGTTGATGGGCTTGCAGTTCCTGAAACATGTCAACAAAAACATTCTCAAAAATTTTCGACTTTTCTTCTCTCAACCGGCCAATTTCGTCCCAGATCTGTTCGGCCAACTGCGGGTTTTCTCTTACAAATTTGTGCGACAACATCAGGTAATAGGGCTTTTCCGCAATGGGGGTGGGTATTTTTTCTACCGCCAGATATTTATCAGGGTCCGCCGACATCTCTATATCAACCCAACTGCCCAGCTCTACAATGGCAACCACCCGTTTTTTAAGTAACTGCGCCAGACATTCTGAGGGGCTTTCAAACACCTCTACCGGCAGGCCTTTCTTCTTCAGAATATCGGCAATGATGGCCCCCTGATGGGTGCCGATGGGGCCGTTGACGTTAGAAAAATTTTCGCCGTCCCACATAAACGGCGCTTCTTTTAATTTGTAGAAATGGTAGCCAATCGACATCGTGCGCCGGCTGGGGTCTATGACGCCGTCTTTCATGGGAAAGACCCCAATTTTCAGCCGTTCTTCGGAAAAGCTGGCATAGGTGGTGCCGTCTATCTGATTGTTGGCCACCAGCCTCAAACGCTCATCCCAGGAATAACGATTGAAGTGAATATCCAAATTCAGATTATGGGCCATCACCTGCAACATCTTGATGAGCGCCCCGGGCCTGTCCGAGCTGTCATCGTACACATACGGCGGGTCCAGAGAACGAATGCCAATGGTGAGTTTAGTTTTGGCTTTGATCGGTGATTTCATTCTTTACCTCAAGAGTCACAGACAAACCTGTAGGTATTTTCACAGCCCGCGTGTTTATCTTCTAAACACCTTGGTTCATATATAGAACAAGTGCAAGGTATGTCTGGCCCTCCCCTAACCCCTCCCAGAGGGAGGGGGATTCTTGCCCTTCTCCCAGAGGGAGGGGGTTGGGGTGAGGGTCTCACCAACGGTGAGGGTAACAGTCCTTATATTCTGCATTTGCAATGTGATATTCGTACTTGTACTTGACATGAGCCACAACCTTATCTCATCATAGCTGATTCCGATGTAAAAGCCAATTTTGCCAGGCAAGGTATATTCAACGTCATCACAAACTGAATAAATTCACCCAAAAAAGAGGTTTCCAAAATTATAATAAAATGTTATAATTTAACGCAATCGTAAAAAGCTCTGTTAATCCCCAGAATCAAGGCCTGATGATAGATTGAATGCTGCGGACCGATGGTACTGATTTTTCCCAAAATGATTTGTAAGTTCAAAACCGTATAGATTAAGATGATTGCGCCGCCGGCCTGCCGACCTTGAGCCGGTGGACCGCCGGTTGGGGTGCAAGGAATTGGTATGACTCTCCAAAATAACACATCTCTGGAACAACAACCCTCTCAGGCGGAAATTTTAATTGTTGATGATACGCCGACCAATCTGGAAGTTTTGCATAAAATGTTGGCGAAGCATGGGTACGCGGTACGCGTGGCTTCCAGCGGCCGGCAGGCCGTCGCTTCGGCGCAGGTCAGCCCGCCTGGTCTGATTTTGTTAGATATTATGATGCCGGATCTGGACGGTTATCAGGTTTGTGTCCAATTGAAGGCGCAGGATAGTACCCGCGATATTCCGGTCATCTTTCTGAGCGTGTTGGACCAGACCTTCAATAAAGTGAAAGCCTTTTCTGTAGGCGGCATTGACTACATCACCAAACCTTTTGAGGGCGAAGAAGTCCTGGCGCGGGTCAAAACCCATTTAACCCTGCAAACGGTCAGAAAACAGCTTGAAGATCAGAACAGCCGGCTTTCCCACCTTAACAATGAATTGAAGCGCGAAATTGCCGAGCGCATCCAATTGGAGTCGGAATTAGAAAAACACCGGGATCATCTGGAAGAGTTGGTGGCCGCCCGGACCGCTGAACTTCAAAAAGAAATAGAAGAACGCAAGCGGGCCGAGCAAGCCTTACAAGACACCTTGCAGCAAACAAAAATTGCCTACGAGCAGACCACAATTTACGCGGAAGAGTTGGCCGGAGAAGTAGCCAAACGCAAAAAAGCCCAGGCCGAACGGGAACACCTGCTGGAGTTGGAACGCCAACAGCGGCTCCAGGCCGAAGCCCTGCGCCGGACGGCCACGGCACTCAGCAGTACTCTGAATTACGAGGAAGTTCTTGATCTGATCCTGGAACAGGTTGGCCTGATCGTAGCGCACGATACGGCCAACATTATGCTGATTGAGGGAGACAGCGCCCGCATTTTTCGCCGGTGCAATCATCGCCAAGGCAACCCCCAAGCCAAGATTGACCCCTATACCGCCCCGATGATTTTTAATATTGCCAAATTCCCAACCCTGCAAACCATCTACACCACCGGCCAACCGCTGATCATCGCCAATGTAACCGGCGCCAAAGAATGGGTGGCTACGCTCGAAACAGAGTGGGTCAAATCCTACGTAGGCGTTCCCATCCGGGCGCGCCGCCGGGTGATTGGTATTTTGAACGTCAACAGCGCCACCGCCGATTTTTTCAAGGAGGCCGATGCCGAGCGGTTGCAGACGCTGGCCTATCAGGCCGGCACCGCCATAGAAAATGCCCGGCTGTTTCAATCGGTCAAAGAGCAGGGCCAACAACTGCACGCCCTCACCAACCGCCTCACCGAAGTGGAAGAAGCCGAACGGCGCCAATTGGCCCGCGAACTGCACGATCAGGTGGGGCAGAATCTGACCGCCCTCAGCCTCAACCTGAAAATTGTGCAGGATCAGCTCGCGGCTCAAAAAGTTAACCTGGCCGATGATTTAACCGCGCCCCTGGTCAACCGCCTGTCCGACTCGCTGGCATTGGTTGAAGAAACCGCGACGCGCAGCCGTAACGTGATGGAGCACCTGCGCCCCCCGGCGCTGGAAGAGTATGGCTTGCTGGCCGCCTTAAAATGGTATGCAACCGAATTTCAGACACGCACCGGGGTTGAGGTGACTCTGACCGGCGCAGAACCCAAGCCACGCTTACCGATTGCCAGCGAAACGGTTTTGTTTAGAATCATCCAGGAAGCCCTGACTAATGTGGCCCGCCACGCTCAAGCCACGCACGTTGAAATAAGCCTGGCTGCCGTGGAGGAGTATGTGCGCCTGACCATTGCCGATGACGGGATTGGGTTTGATCCCCAGACGGCCAATCCGGCCAAACAAGATGGGCGTCAGCATTGGGGGCTGATAAATATGAGCGAACGGGCCTACGCCATGGGCGGCCGGTGCCGGATAGATTCCGTACCGGACGAAGGTACCCGCGTAACTGTAGAAATCAAAGCCGAAATGTAATATTTCAAGGAGAGGTAGGTTGGATGACCATTACCGTTTTTTTAGCCGATGACCACGCCGTCTTACGCGACGGATTAAAGTTTATGATCGAGGCTCACCCTGACATGCAGGTGGTGGGCATGGCCGCCGATGGCCGCGAGGCGGTACGCCAAATTGAACAACTCTGCCCCCACGTGGTAATTATGGATATTGCTATGCCTCACCTCAACGGCATCGACGCCGCCCAACAAGTTGGCGTTGTATCCCCTCAAACTAAAGTGATTATCCTGTCGATGCACCACAGCCCCGAACATATCAACCGCGCCTTGCAAGCCGGAGCGCGCGGCTACTTGCTCAAAGAAGCGGCCAGTAAAGAGATCATCGAGGCCATCCACCAGGTCAATGCCGGGCAGCGATATTTGAGCCAGAAAGTGTCGGCGCAGATGGTAGATCATTACCTTAACCCCACCCAAACCAACCCGGGGGCCGATGCGCTGGCCGCGCTTTCTCCCCGCGAGCGGGAAGTGCTGCAACTGGTGGTTGAAGGCCAAACCACCGTCGAAATCTCCGACGCGCTCGCGCTCTCCACCCGCACGATTGACAATTACCGCAGCCGGATCATGCAAAAACTGAACATTACGTCCCTGCCCGATCTGGTGAAGTTTGCCATTAAACACGGCATCACCTCGGTTGAGTAAGTGCAATATCAAGTAACCATAGTTAATAGTTTACAAAAAAGGAAAAAGAACAATGTTTTCAAAGAAAACCCTGCTCTTGTTGGTGGTGATGGTTTTGCTGGGGCTGGTGGCCGCTTGCGGCGCGCAGCCTGTCCCCCAAACCATTGTGGAAACGGTGATCGTCGAAAAAGAAGTGGCCGGCGAAACCATCGTTGAGACCGTTGAGGTAATCAAAGAAGTAGAGAAAGTGGTGGTGGAAACCGTTGAGGTTGAAGTAGCCGCCGCAGAACCTGCTAATGAGAATGCCCTGCCCCGCCACGAGACCCTGTACTTCAACGGCCAACAATGGGGGCCGGTGGTGGGCTGGAACCCCTACGCCAACAGCAACAATAACGCCATGGCTATTCAAGCTCAGGTGGATAACGCCCGCGTGATCATGTTTGAAACGCCATACCTGTTCAACATGCTCGACGGCAACGTCTATCCCTTGCTGGCCGATGGTGATTATTCGTGGAACGATGATCGAACCGAACTCACCTTCAAACTCAAAGAAGCGGCCCAATGGAGCGACGGCACCCCGGTGACCGCCGAGGATGTGGCCTATACCTGGGCCACCCACGTGAAGTACAACACCCCCACCGGCGCGGCCAACATCGATTACATTGAAGACATCCAGGCCGCCGACCCGCAAACGGTGGTGATCACGGCCAAACTGGATGACGAGGGCAACGCGGTCAATCCGCTGCTGGTTGAGGCGTACCTGAGCACCAACTATGTCATCCAAAAAGCCTGGACCCAAACCCTGGAAGAGCGGGTGGGCGGTGATGCCACCGAACTTCTGGCCGATACCGCCGAGGACGTGGTTTACTCCGGCCCTTATCACGGGTTCTTCTGGGACGATACCAAAGTGGTCTTCATTCGAGACGACAACTACTGGGGCCAGGATGCCTCGATGTGGGGCCAGTTGCCGGTTCCCAAGTACCTGGCCCATACCATCTTCAAAGATAACGCTGCCGGGTCTGTAGCCTTCGCCAAAGGTGAGGTGGATGTCAGCCAGCAGTTCAACTCCAATATTCAACTGCTGTGGGAAAATTACGGCCTGCCCATCTCCACCTATTTGCCCGAACCGCCCTATGGCATTGGCGCCAGCCTGCCCACCGCCTTCTACAACCTGGAAGCCCCCGGTTTAGACCAGGTAGCGGTGCGCAAAGCCATTGCTATGGCTGTTGACTACCCCACCATCATTGCCAACGCCATGACCAACCAATCGGCCACTTTTGATCAAGTGCCGCGCTCACTAATGAACCCCACCCCCGGCGAGCAAGCCCTGTACGATCACGATGCTGTGAAAGACTTGCAGTGGGTCGGCAACGACATTGCAGGGGCCAACGCCCTGCTGGATGAAGCCGGTATTGTTGACACCGATGGTGACGGCTGGCGGGAATACAACGGCAAAAACCTGCACTACGTAGCCGCCTGCCCCAACGGTTGGTCCGACTGGCAGGCCGCCATTGAAGTGGTGGCGGCTGCCGGGAAAGAAATCGGCATCGACATCACCACCAATTACCCGGAATGGGCCGTATACCAGACCGTGGTCACCAAATCGGACGCCCCCCTGCCCGAAGGCTACGACATCTTTATGATGGGCAGCGCCGGGGCCGGCCCCACCCAGCCGTGGGGGCGTATCCGCAGGCTGCTCAGTTCCGAATTCATTGGCATGGCCAGCAACTGGAACGGCAATTATGGCCGGTATAACAATCCCGAGGTGGATGAACTCATTCAGGCCATCCCCGCCGAGACCGACCCGGCCAAACTGAAAGAAATGTACACCCGGCTGGTTGAGATTTACCTGACCGATGTGCCTTCCTTCACGCTGATGTATCGCCCGCAGAACTTCCACGCCGTAAACGAAACGGTGTGGACCGGCTTCCCGTATGATGGTGACGGCAGCGAACCGCCCGTCCCCCCGTTGGACCTGACCGACGGTTGGAGTATCGCCGGGCTTTATAACCTGGAGTTGGTTGAGCAATAAGTAAGGGAGTAAGGAGTAGGGGAAATTTTACCGGCTCCCTTACTCCCTACTCCCTACTCCCTACTCCGCATCACCCCTATGTGAGATTTCCGCACCCAAACATGTGAGATTTCCGAATCAAAACATGTGAGATTTCCGAATCAAAACATGTGAGATTCCCCCACAGACAACGCCGCGTTTTTGTGCGACAATAAGTGCAAGTTTGCAGGCGTTCATTAAACATCCGCCCGTAACTATCTAATCCGTATAATTCTTTTATCAATTATTATAAAATTATTTCAAATAAAGGAGTCATCAAATATTATGCTTAACTTGAAAAACCTAACCACAAGAATACGTGAATCGCAGAATGAAAAAGGCCAGGGTTTGGTAGAATATGCCCTCATCTTGGTGCTGGTCGCTATTGTAGTCATTGCCATTCTACTTGTGCTTGGGCCTACTGTCAGTGGTGTTTTTGGCGAGGTCGTGTGCAAGCTAGACCAGGGCGGCTGTGCAGGCCCGTATGTGTGGGATGCAGACGCGTTTACAGCAGCAGAAGCTTGCTCCAAAATTGGCCTGACAGGCACAGGTAAGACAGGCCATATATGGGCCGCCCAGAACCCTCCTCAAAGTGGTGATGAGTTCTGGCTATCAACGGTAGGGGTTGCACCGCCAAAATCAGGCTTTCAGCTTGTTGGCGGCGGGCCTTGCAATTAGACGACCTTGGCCTGATCTTGAAAACATCACCACCTCAATTCTGTTGGAGTGGTGATGTTTTTTTGTCGAGTGATGATTGAATTCTTTCATCCCCATGTGAGATTTCCGCACCCCAACATGTGAGATATCCGCATCAAAACATGTGAGATTTTCGAATCAAAATATGTGAGATTCCCCCACAGACAGCCCCCCAGATTTATGCCATAATGGGCAGGTACTTTAGTCACCCATAAAATCAATTACCATTAAACGCACATCATCCACCGGCCTTATGATTATGACACCCACCATCCTGATTGTAGAAGACCACGATTTATTACGCGCCTCGCTCTCCGAGTGGTTAGCCGCCGCGTTTAACCCCTGCACCATTACCACCGCCGCCGACGGGCTGGCCGCCGTAGCAGCGGCCCAGGCCCAGCAGCCACACCTGGTGTTGATGGACCTGGATTTGCCCTGCCTGAACGGCCTGGAGGCCACCCGCCGCATCAAGGCCGCCTTACCCGATACCCAGGTGGTGATGCTAACCGTTTACGAAGACCTTGCCCACCGCGCCGATGCCGCCACCGCCGGAGCCAGCGCCTACGTGCCCAAACGCACCCTCAACAGCGACCTGGTGCCGGTGATCCATACGTTATTGCAAAAAATTATTTGAGTTAGTGGAAAATTCAAGTTTTATCCATTCACAATCGTTTTGCTCACCTTATTCAAGAAAGGACTTAAAAAATGAAACCTTCTGTTAGAAACTTACTAATTATAGTGCTGGCCCTGCTGGCCCTGACCGTCAGCGGCGTGGGGTCCTTCCACGAGGCAATGGCGGCCCCGGCGTCGGATGACGCCCTGACCGTTGGCCGCACCTTCTCCGCCGCGGACATCATCAATACCGATGATCCTGCCGCTGAGGAGCTTATAGTGGCCCAGGATATTACCACCGGGCTGATTGCGCATTACGCTTTTGAAGGAGACGCCACCGACAGTTCCGGCAATGGCTATGACGGGACGGCCACCGATGTTACTTATGTAGCCGGTCAGGTTGACCAGGCGGCCCAGTTCAACAATTCCAGCAGCAAGATAGAAGTTGCTTCACTGGCAAATAACTTGCCCGGCGGCAACAGCGCCAGGTCTGTGGCTTTTTGGGTATACCGAACCGGCACTGATAATGGTAACATGGTATCCTGGGGAACAACTTTCACCACGGCTAGGCGATTTTCCGTACTTCATGAAGGTAATGGTCTATTGAGAGTGATTGGCGCATGGTATGATCGGGATTCAACCCACTACGTACCTACCAATAGCTGGGAACACATTGTTGTGACGTACGACGGTTCTAATTTACGTTTTTATGTAAATGGGTCATTAAATGATACCGTAGCCGCCGGGGCTTATGATACCGATGCCTCGAAGATGCTTCGGATGGGGATTAATACCGAGGGGGCTGATGGCGAATGGTTTGGCGGTATGCTAGACGAGGTCCGCATCTACAGCCGCGAGCTTTCAGCCTCAGATGTGACGGAACTCTACAATTATACAAGCTGTAGCACGGCTATCACCGTCACCAACACCAACGACACCGGCGCCGGCTCCCTGCGCCAGGCCATTGCCAACGTTTGCCCCGGCGGCACCATCACCTTTGATAGCGGTCTCTCCGGGCAAACCATCACCTTGTCTTCCATACTGACCATCGACAAAGACCTGACCATTGACGGCTCGTCGCTGGCTTCTCAGGTTATCATCAGCGGCGATGCCAATGATAGCGGATCAAACAATGTCGGCGATGTACGGGTGTTTCTGGTAAATTCGGGCATTACTTTCAACCTGAAAAACGTTACCATAGCGGGGGGACGCGGCCACACCCCGCTGCCTCCCGGCAATGCAACCGGCGGCGCCTTGTACACGCAGGGCGGTACCATCAACATCACCAACAGCACCTTGCGCAATAACTACGCCAATGATGGCGGTGGCATCTTTATGTACGGCGGCACGCTGGCCATTACCGGCACTACCTTCTCCCAGAACCAAACTATGGGCTGGGGGGCCGCTCTTTATGTTGCCGGGGGTGAAGTAACGGTATCAAACAGCACCTTCTCCGCCAACAACACCATTGATACCGGCACTTCCGGCGGAGCCATTCTGGTCAGAAATGATGGTGTCCACGGTGATGGCGGCATATCTATCTACAACAGTACCTTCTCCGGCAACAGCGCCAACAAGGTAGATGGCGGCATTTTGCATAGTGACAATGCGGCCTGGTTCTACCTCCGTAATACCATTATCGCCAATAGTACGGGCGCTCCCAACTGTGCCGGCGCCATTACTGATGGCGCCACTAACCTTGACGACGGCACTTCCTGCGGCTTTGACTCCGCCAACGGCTCTATGAGCAATACTGATCCCGAATTGGCTACCCTGGACTATCACGGTGGCGACACTAAGAGTTTTGCTCTGAAAGCTACCTCCCTGGCCATTGATGCCGGTAACGCCCCAACGTGTTCAGCAGTAGGTAACGTGGACCAGCGCGGTGTTACCCGCCCGCAGGGCAGCGCCTGCGACATTGGCGCATTTGAAGCGTATGTGCCGGAAATGACCGTGCTGGGCAACGGCACCCCCATCAGCGATGATGATACCAGTCCCGCCACCGGCGATGACACCGATTTTGGCGGTATTACCCCCGGTGACATCCCGGTTGTCCATACCTTCACCATCAACAACAGCGGCCAGGGCGATTTGCTGCTGAGCAACCCTACCCTGGCTACGGGCACGCACTTTGGCCTAACCGCCCCGGCCTCTACTACGTTAAAAACGGGTGAAACCACCACCTTCACCATCACCTTCGACCCGCAAAGCGGCGGCAGTTTCACCGATACGGTCAGCATTGCCAATAATGACGGTGATGAAAATCCTTACAACTTTGTTGTGGCCGGTACAGGGCTAAGGCCCGATCTGGTCATCAACAAAACGGTTGACCCAGATACGGCCCAGCCCGGCGACACCGTCACCTACACCCTCACCTACTCCAACGCGGGCAACCTCATAGCCACGAGCGTGGTCATCACCGATGATGTGCCGCTCAGTGTCACCAACCTCAGCGTAGACAGCAGCGGCGCGGGCATTACGCCCCGCAATGGCACGCGCTATGTTTGGGATGTGGAAGATCTGTCGGCAGGCGAAGGCGGCGTTATCACCCTGACCGGCACGCTCAGCAACCCGCTGGCAGCCGGCAGCATCAACAACACCGCCACCATCGCCACGGCGGATACCGAGAGCAATGCCGGCAACAACGACAGCAGCGCCGCCATCACCGTGCAACAGGTTGAGCCGGTTGCCAATAACGACTCTGACACGGTAGACGAAGACAGCAGCGGCAACGCCATTGACGTGCTGGCCAATGATGACGACATCAACGGCGATAGCCTGACCGTCTATGCGGTGGGCGATCCGTCTCACGGCACGGCCACCGACAACAACACGAACGTGCTCTACTCCCCCAACGCCAACTTCTCCGGCAGTGATAGCTTCACCTACACCGTGAGCGACGGCCACGGCGGCTTTGATACCGCCACCGTCAACGTGATCGTCAGCGTGGCCAACGACCCGCCCACAGCGCAGGATGACACCGGCGCGGTTGATGAGGACAGCACCAACAATACCCTCACCGTGTTGAGCAACGACAGTTTTGCCCCCGATACCGGTGAAACGCTCACTATCTCCGCGGTAGGCGATCCGCCCCACGGGACCGCGCTAAACGGGTCAACATCAATCCTCTACGCCCCCGATGCCGACTACTTTGGCGATGATGTCTTCACCTACACTGTCAGCGACGGCAACGGCGGCTTTGATACGGCCACCATCACCGTAACCGTTAGCAATCTGAACGACCCGCCCACGGCGGTGGATGACACCGACACGGTGGCCGAAGACAGCAGTGACAACGCCATTGATGTGCTGGCCAACGACGACGATGCCCCCGATACCGGCGAAACTCTGACCGTCCACGCGGTCGGTGATCCGTCGCACGGCACGGCCAGCGATAACGACACCAACGTGCTCTACACCCCGGACGCCGACTACTCCGGCAGCGATGTCTTCACCTACACCGTGAGCGACGGCAACGGCGGCTTTGATACGGCCACCGTCACTATTACCGTGAGTGCGGGCGATGACGATGGCGACGGCGTGGACAATGTGGCCGATACCTGCCCCGGCACCAGCAGCGGGCTGGCGGTGGATAGCAACGGCTGTCCTACCATAGCGGGTATTGTGGCGGCCTCGGACGATCCGTCGGACGGCGGCTTTGATCTGGACGATCTGCAAGACGCCGGCCTGACCAACCTGCTGGGTCTCAGCCTGGCCGATTACGAAGAAGCCATTGCCAACAACAACCCGGCTGACCTGTCGGCGCTGCAAGCCCTGATTGATACGGTCAACAGCCAAACCGACTCCGACGGTGACGGCATTACCGACATTGATGAAGGCACCGGCGATGCCGACGGCGACGGGATACCCAACAATGAAGACACGGATAGTGACAACGATGGCATCCCCGATGCCGATGAAGGCAGCGCCGACAGTGATGGCGACGGCACCCCCGACGCGCAAGATACCGACAGCGACGGCGACGGCATCAACGACATCAACGAGAGCGGCAACGGCAGCCTGGATAGCAACAACGATGGTCAGATCGACGACCAGACCGACACGGATGGTGACGGAACCCCCGATGCGGTAGACCCGGATAACGGCGGCACCCCTGCCACCCCGCCCGATAGCGACGGCGACGGCATCCCCAATTACCGGGACGACGACTCCGACAATGACGGCGTATCGGATGAAGACGAAGCCGCCAACGGCGACGACCCCACCGACTCCAACGATCCGGTGAATGGCGCGGGCGATGACAGCGACGGCGACGGGATCACCAACGGTCAGGAAGGCTTTGACCCGAACGGCGACGGTGACACCTCCGATGCGGTGGATACCGACAGCGACGGCACGCCCGACTATCAGGACGACGACTCCGACAATGACGGCGTGTCCGACGCAACGGAATCCGCCGCCGGAACCAACCCCACCGACGCCACCGACAATGATAGTGAGGCCAAAAAGATTGCCACCCTTGTGGCTGCGGCCAATGATCCGGCGGGGAATGTGCCCAGCATAGACGATCTGAACGACCTGGGCCTGAACAGTCTCATCTTGTTCAACCAGGCGGCCTACAAAACCGCCATCGGCGCCGCCTCACCGGCGCCAACCATGTTGTCCGAGATGCAGGCCATCATTGACGCCGTGAACGATGCGGAAACCAAACCGATCTACCTGCCCCTCTTGTTCAAGTAGACCTTCGGCGCGCTGCATACTTCAACCAACACGCCAGCACAAGCAAGTAAAAACCTTCCCGGAAGTTATTGGCAAAGCCACAACTTCCGGGAAGGTTTTTTTTGAACTTACTCGGATCTATGATCTTCTGGCCCGCCTGAGAGTGAAATTCAAGGACAAAGCATCATTAAAAAATCAGGAGATGCAGGTGATCGCCGGTTTAACTACAGGTAGCCAAATATTTAGATGCCGGGGCGCAAAGCTTTTTCCTTTATTGTGCCTTTGAACCTTTGCGTTAATTTTTTTGTCCGTTGTGCAAAAGTCTCACTGATAAATACTAAAACTGATCCTTGCCCAGCTTCTTTTCCATGGTGTCGGCCAGGGCGGCGGTGTCTTTGACCGAGGTGGCGAACTCGACGGTATCCATGGTTCCGGCGATGTGGGTATCGAAGATCACCAGGTAATCATCGCCCTCCAGGGTCTCGATAGCCCACGCGCCGTGGCACAGGGTGGCGTTATGCCGGAGCAGGTCGTTGGCCTGTTTTTGGGAGAGGAGACGGCCGGCGGACCCCATCTTCATCGCCGGGGAGCTGATGCGGATGATGGTATTGTGATAACGATCCTGGCCCATGGCGCTGATCCAGACGGTTTGCGAGCGCCCGCCGTTGAGCCGGCAGGTGATCACGGCCAGGTTATCGCTGAGTTTTTGCAGGGCGAACCCGGCCATGGCCCCAATGGCCTTGATCCAGGCGTAAAAATCAAAATCGGTGCCGGTGTTGGCAGGCATTGTCGCCTCCTTTCGCGCCGCTTGTGTTTTACCGTGTTATGCTACGCGGCGGCCAGATCAAACCCTGGGGGGAAGTGATTGCTGTTGATTTGTTTGGCGGCGGCTGCGGTTCCCAGATCGGATAGTTTTTGCACGTTATTGGGATTATCCATGGCATACAGGCTGGCGGCTTCTGTTGATGTCATCACAATATCCAGGTTATCTTTCAACCACTCCGCATCGTAGGCCAGGGTGTAGCGCAGGTAGGTGAGAAGAGCGGGGCCGCTGCCCAGCACATCCTGCTGCAAATTTCCTACCTCGCTGTCAATTTTCCAGGATGTGGCGCTGTTCGACAGCCATTGCAGCACGGTTTGGCCCAGCCAATCGCAATCCCCCATGATCGAAATAACCGATTGGGCGGCCAGCTCGATGGCCGGCATGTCCATCACTTCAGCCGGGTCCATCCGGGTTTCCCGGTAGCCGGTTCCTACCGAAACCAGCAGCAGGTGATCCGCGCCCAGGGGCCATTTCAGGCCAAAGCCGTCCAGCGTGGCCAGCATTAGCAGTTGCAGGGCGGGGTTATTGTAGGGGCTGACACCACCGTCAACAAACGCGCCTTCAACATCCTGGGCCACGTTAATGGCTTCCGGCTCAAAATAGTGGGGCGCGGCGGTGCTGGCCCGCACAACTTCGCGCAGCAAATAGTCTTTATTAGGAACACTATCGCCGCTCCGGGCCTCGAAATATTTTCCCCGGGGATTATTGTGTAAGACCCAGGGGCTGCCGGTATCCAGCCGTTTGGTCATGATCATCAGGCCGGTACGGAGCTGGTCGCTGCCCAGGGTATGGTCGCCAAAATATTCTTGCAGGGCCTGCATCAGCGGTTCTGTGGGGAATTTTGACGAGAAAAGCCCCAAGCGCAGCAGGGGTTTTTTGAAAACCTCGTTGGAGAGGTTGATATAAAGCTGCTGCAATTCTTCCACCGAAAAACCCAAGGCCAGGCCGGTAGCAATAATTGAACCGGTTGAGGTTCCGCCGATCAGATCAAAATAATCGCATAAGCGAAATTGTGGATCGCTGCCGGCCCGCTCGCGCAGCATAATTTCAATGCGTTTGAGGTAGCCCAACGTCAGCGCGCCTCGAATACCGCCGCCGTCCAGCGCCAGAATACGTTTGGGGCCGGGGCCAAATAAATGTTCGTCTCGCGTGCGTGGTTGCATGGTAGATGAGCCTCCTTATTTAAGGTGCGGATGAAGTATCCGGCATTATACAGAGTATAGCATATTTATAGCCTCACTCACAATCATAGCGAGCCTTTGGGGTGGGCAGATGGATATAGGCTACCTTTAACCGACCAAATGTGACATTTGTTACGTGACATAATCGTCGAGTTCGGTTAAAATGGAGGTGGATGCGGGTAGAACTTTGATTTTACGTATTTTTAGGCCCTCAATAGGACAGATGTACCAGGGTATTTTTAAGCTTTTTTTAATATTATTTTAATGATTCAAACCGGATTCAAACCTAAGTATGGTATAATAGGGTAGTTTTTGTACGCAGACTTATTCTATCAATTATTTAGTCCCCTTTAGAAAGGAGGGAGGGCAACTGCCGGTAGCTTCATTGGCAGATGTCCCCATCTAGAAATCATGTTCAATAAATTTTTTTCTCGTGAAGAAGGTCAGGGTTTGGTTGAGTACGCCCTGATCCTGGTTTTGGTGGCTGTTGTAGTGATTGCGGTTTTGATGTTGTTGGGTCCCCAGATCAATCAGGTGTTTTGCCGGGTGGCTAATGTGTTGCAGCCGGGTACGTGTGGGGTGATTTCGACTGTTTCGGTTACTACATCGGGCGGAATGAGTAGTGACGTAACAGTTACGGTTACGGTTTCAGAAGCAGCAGAGGTGACGGTAACTGTCAACGGAACATCACAATCTGCAAGTTGTACTCCGTCTAGTTGTCCCGCTTTTACCTTTAGTGGTTCTTCCGGAACCTATACTGTAACTGCCGACGATGGTAGTAGTGTATCCGGCTCTTTTTAGGAACGACGGTAAGTAAGTGATCAAAACCTATCTGGGGCAATATTCCTTGCCGGAGTATTACAATTGATAGTGGTGGCGACTGATCGGCTCACCTTAACAGTTGAAATCTGGTTCGGATATTAAGCCATTGAGGGAAGAGAAAAAATTATGGAATCATATCCGGTAACAAGCCTTATGTCTGATGATATTCAGTCTTCAAATCTCCTACAAAACCGGCATATATCGCCATTTTTTCGTTTATGGCGATTGGTGCCGGTTTTAATTTTGGCTGCAACCACATTTTTGATTTGTTTTGCTTGGTTGTTAGGCTCACCTCTAATTATATGGGCGGATGGCCAATTTCATTATGTTGCTACAGACGGAGTTGATAGCGCCAATTGTTCGGTTACAACTCCTTGCCAAACGATCCAACAAGCTGTTACTAACGCAACGCCTGGTGATGAAATTTTGGTAGCAACAGGCCATTATACCGGCTTACATATATTAGACAAAGACCTGATTTTGCGAGGTGGATTTACCACAACCAATTGGTTTGAGTCACCCGATCCGGTTCGGAATCGTACCGTGATTGACGCAGAAACCTTAGGCCGGGTGTTACATATCTATAACGCAGTGGATACCCCAATAGTTACCATAGACGGATTTGATATAATTGGGGGCAGTTCCGATATTGGTGCCGGTGTTTATAATCAGCTAGGTGAGTTAACCCTAAAGCATTGTAGAATATATGATAATGAAGCTGATGGTCCTGTTTCGGGTGGTGGGGGGATTGCCAGCAATGGTACGTTGTTAATGGAGAATTGCCAGGTTTTCTCAAATACGTCATTGGATGTTGGTTCTGGTGGTGGTATTAGTGTGATTGCTGGCGAAGCAGTATTGAAAGCTAGCCAAATTTTTGAGAATTCCGCGCTTGAACTTGGTGGTGGCATCTATGTCTTCGATGGTAATGTATTAATTGAGAACAATATCATTCATAACAACATTTCATCAAATACTGGTGCTGACCCTGCCTATGGGGGTGGACTTTTTTTTAATGATGGAACATTAGCATTTGAGAATAATACGGTTTACAGTAATACTGCCAAAACCGGTGGTGGTGGTCTGGCTCTTGATATTGATGGTACTGTAGCCATTACCAATAGTCTGATTATTTCCAACACTGCTCCAACTGGAGGGGGAATTTATAATTTTGGCGCATTAAACCTATCTTTTACCGATTTTTATGGCAACTTAGTAAGTCATTATGATGAAGGTTCCGGCCCCGTTGACCCCACCACCATTGGCTCAGATAACCGTATTGCCAACCCTTCGTTAGATTCTGATCTGCATCTTTCCCCCGGCTCACCGGCCATTGATTCTATTACCAATACCACTGTGGCTACCGACATCGATGGCCAGGGCCGCCCCTTTGGCAGCCACAGTGACCGGGGTGCGGACGAATACGTTGCCACAACCGGCACCTGCTTTGCCCGCGTTCAGGGCGGCCAGGTGTATACGGATGTGCAATCGGCGGTAGATGCGGCTTCCTCCGGCGAAACGGTTCAGGTGGCCGGTTATTGTACGGGCACGGTCTCGCTTGATCAGGCCCTGACTCTGCAAGGCGGTTATACCGTTACCGATTGGATCGATCCCCAATACAAAACCACGCTTGATGGTAACGCGGCGGGCCGGGTTATTTCGGTGACCGGTAGTGGGATTGTGACCGTGGAGAACTTTCATATTACAGGCGGTCAGGCCAATGACGGCGCGGGCGTTTATCTGAACACCAGCGGTGAGGCAACCCTCAGAAATAATGTGATCTATCGAAATGAAGCAACCCGGTACGGAGGGGGCGTGTTCAATTATGGCGGCGGCGATGCCACATTGCAGCATAATACCATTTATAGCAATACAGCGGCTACTGCCGGCAGCGGCGTTTATGCTCGTTATATTGGGGGTGATACCGGCGTGGTTACGCTGCGTAATAACTTGCTTGTCAATCATAGCGGAACCGCTGTTGATAGTTCAGACGCGCAGGGCATAAACTCAGATTATAATGATTTCTACGGAAATACAGCCAATTTTGGTACCAACCCATCGGCGGGCGCGCATGACCTGTTCAAGAACCCCGGTTTGATTGATCCCGACAACGGCAATTTTCATTTAGACTATCTCACCTCGGAAGTAGTGGATAGAGCAGACCCATCTTCGCCGGTTAATATCGATTTTGAAAATGATTCCCGCCCCTTGGGCCTGCGGTCCGACATTGGCGCGGATGAAAGCGTTTATTTTGCCGCGGTTGATCTGAGCGAGTCGATCAGCAGCCCGTATGTCATCACCGACTCCAGCTTGATCGAGGGGCAAAGAATAACTTTTAGTCACACCATTACTAATATCGGCCAGAGTCCCTCGCTAACCGATAGTTTCTTGATCTCGGTGGTCAACAGCCTGGGATGGGATTGGCAATTGGTGGGGATCGCGTCGCCGGTGGTCTTGTCTGCCGATTTGCCGGTTACGTTTGATGTTGTGGTTACAGCACCTGCTTCTCTCCCGTCTAATCTATATAACCAAATTGCCATTACCGCTACCTCAGAAACAAATGAGGCCATGTTTGATAGCGTTGCCGATGTTATTGCCACACCGGGAATGACGTTGAGTCCCAGCTATACCTTCAATGAAAATCCCGGCACGGTGTTTACTTATACCCATACCTTGATGAACACGGGGCCGGTAACCGATACATTTGAACTCGCTTACAATGAATCTCCCTTCAATTGGACCCAACTCCTGACACCGACCGTAATTACGGTCGGTCCCGGCCAATCGGTGCCAATTTACGCGGCGGTAATGATTACGGATACGGCTGCTGCCGGATCGGAAACCGTGATGACGATTACGGCTTATTCTCCTGGGTTTGATATTTCGGCCTGGGTCACCGATACTACCATTGCTAATCCCATTGTGTCCGACCGGTACGTACGAACCGATGGCCAGGATGCCAATAATAACTGTAGTGTGCCCACTGTTCCCTGCGCCACAATTGGATATGCGCTGGGCCAATCGATTCCGGGTGATGATGTAAAAGTAGCCCAAGGCACTTATATAGGTTCCGGGCTTGTTGTCAACAACCTGGTCAATCTATTGGGTGGTTATAATAGTTCCTTTGGGGATCCGGGTGATGATGTTGATCCTGCTTTGACAATTATTAATATTCAAAACAACGGCCAGGGGCTTAGAGTCAATGGATTGTCTACTGTTAAAGGATTTACCCTTAGAAATGGTGATACAGCGTTTGGCGGGGCCGGTATTGCCGTACAGGGCAGCGCATCTCCTACTTTGACCCGGCTTATCATTTTAGATAGCGCCACAACCGGTAATGGGGGCGGTATCTATCTAACTGGCGGGCAGCCTGTTTTGCAAGATATTGTTATCTCCAATACCGTGGCCGGTGATCGAGGCGGCGGGATTTACATTAATGGCGGACAACCTACTATTCAAAACGTCACCATCGATGGGGTTCAGGCGGTTAATGGAGGCGGCATCTATAACAATAACGGTACAGTTATTGCTCAGCAGCTCGCAATATCCAATAGTATCGCAACAGGCCGGGGGGGCGGCGTTTACAATAACCTGGGAGCCATGACAATTTCTCAAACCACCGTCTATAGCAATAATGCCGGGAGCGGGGGAGGTGGTTTGTATAATGCCGGCGGTAACCTGACCTTGTGGAATAATTTTATCTACAGTAATACAACGGCCAGTGGCGGTGGGGGCGTATATAACGCCGCTAATTTGAATATGGTCAATGATACGTTATTTGCCAACCATGCCTCAACATACGGGGGCGGGGTGTATCACTATAATGGCAGTAATTTAGCGATCACCAATACAATCCTTGTATCCAATACGGCGGCAACGGGCGGCGGCATTTATCAAAGTGGTGGGACCGGTGGTGGGACCGCTACGTTGGATTACAATGATATTTGGGGCAACACCGCTACCGGGCAGTATGACAACAGTAATATCGGTAGTGGTCCCAACAGCATCTCCGAGAACCCCCTGTTCTTGGATGCCGCAACCGGTAATTTGCATTTGGCCAATGGCTCACCCGCTATTGATGTGGCCGACCCCGATACCTTCTTGCGCCGTGATTTTGAAAACGATGTACGTCCCAGCGACCAGGGATTTGATATAGGGGCCGATGAACGAAGTGGTTGTTTGGTGCGAATTGTCGATCAAAACCGCGTGTATGATCCCAGCCCGGTGGGCTATGACAGCGGCCCTTTTGGCGTGCTGCAAGTTGCGGTTGAAGAGGCGCCCGATGACCATGTTATTCAGGTGCAGGGCATCTGTAAAGGCGTTCAGTCTCGTATGGTTAGCGGTCAACTGATTAGCCAGACCGCTATTTTAACCGATCCTGATAAATCCCTTACCTTAGAAGGCGGGTATGGGGGCGGCCTTGATTTTATTCACGACCCTGCCCAATATGAATCATTTATCGATCCCGAGGGAGCGGGCCGGGGTATGGTCATCAGCAGTACCGATCCGATTTGGATTTTAGATCTCACCATTATTAACGGCCAGGCTCAAGGATTGAATGAAACCGGTGGAGCATTGTATGTCAATGATGCCCAGGTGACAATGGGCAGTACAGTGATCAGTAATAGCCAGGCCAGCTATGGCGGTGGGGTGTACGCCAATAACAGCACGCTGGTAGTTACATCCAGCGCAACATTGAACCCAGGCGAATTTGTAAATAATGCCGCTACTGATGGCGGTGGCCTTTATGTGGTCAGCGGTACAACCACTATCTATAATGGATCGTTTGAGCAGAATCAAGTATCCCAATATGGCGGCGGTATTTATAATGACAACAGCACCATCGCTGTTGAGAGAACCCAATTGATCAGCGGCACAGCCTTACAAGGCGGTGCGGTTTACAACGCTGCCGGATTCTTCAGCGCACAGGTTATTACTGCCGCGCACAATCAGGCCGTGGGCGCTTTCCCCCGTGGCGGTGCTTTTTATAATCAGGATGGCCGGCTATCTGTAACAGAAGGGTTGATTTTTGAAAACCGGTCTGCCAACCAGGGCGGTGGTTTTCATAACGCGGGGGGGAGTGTGACGATTGCGCGCAGCACAGTTTTGAGCAATACAGCCCCCAATAATGGAGGGGCGATATTCAATACAACGCCCCTGACGATGGTCAATACCATTGTGGCCTACAATAGTAGTGAAAACGGTGATGGGGGGGGCGTTTATAATGAATCTTCCGGAATGGTGCTGCGCCATAATACAATTTACGGTAATAATGCTATGGGTCAGGGCGGTGGCGTCTACCACGAGGCAAACGGCGGGGCCATCAACAGCACTTTGGTGGTCGATAATTCGGCTACCAGCGGGCAGGGAGTTTTTCGAACAGGGTTGAGTTCGCTGGATTTCAGATACAATGGAGTATTTGATAATCTTACTAATTTCACTTTTGACGGCACAAATATTACCCAGGATCCATTGTTCCTCTCAACCGACCCGACCAGTGAGGAGTTTCTCCGTTTGCAAGGCGGCTCGCCGGCGGAAGATGCCGGGGATGATTTTTACCTACCGGCAATATCAGACGATATCGACGGCGACCCGCGTCCCTCGAACCAGGGGGTTGATATTGGCGCCGACGAAATCAGCAACTGTTTCTTGCGAAATGAAAGTACCGGCATTGTTTACGGCAACGTGCAAATTGCCGTGGGCCAAAGCCAACCCGATGATTTGCTCCAGGTAGCCGGCACTTGCCAGGGGGTTAATCCGGCCATCGATCCCGGTACCGGCCAAACCGTCACCCAAACCGTTTTCCTTACCAAATCGCTGCGGTTCCGGGGCGGCTACAACCCCGATGATTGGGATGAAGACCCTGATCCCGGCGTTTACACCACCACATTTGATGCGCTGGATCGAGGCCGGGTAGTTTATATAACCGGCACAGCCGTGGTGAGTATGAGCGGCCTGCACATCCGCCAGGGGAATTACGACAATGGCGGCGGCGTATTTGTAGGGAGCGGCGTGCTCACCATGAGCGGCAATCTGATCTACAGCAACACGGCCACCAGCGGCGGCGGTTTGCTCAATATGGCAACTCTGTACCTGATGGATAACGAAATATACGGCAATGACGCTATTGACGGCGGGGGTGTTTATAATGCCGCCGGCCAAAGTGTGTTGGATGATAATGATCTGCGACTGAATGTTGCTACGAATAATGGTGGCGCATTCGTCCACGATGGCGGTACATCGTTACTGCAAAATAACATTATTCGCGATAACCAGGCCGGTGATGATGGCGGCGGTGTGTATAATCAGGCCTCTGGCCTGACAACCCGGCATAATACCTTTTATCGCAACACTGCCACCCGAGGCGGCGGTTTCTTTACCCCCTCTGCCGGCCCAATACTTGTAAATAATATTTTCCTCGATGACACCGCAGCCGACGGTGACGCTATTTATGGCCCGGCCGGTTTTAATCCCAGATACAACAATACCTACTCACCCCCTGCCACCGTTAATGATCTGTATGGCGGGGGTGTTTCACCCGGTACGGGCAGCCTGGTGAACCGGAATCCCGATCTGGTAAATCCGGCATCAGGCAATTTTCATATGAATGATACCTCGCCGGTGCTGGATGCCGGTGATCCCGACATGGACCCCATTTTTGATTTCGAAGGCCATCTTCGCCCCGGCGACCAAGGTTTTGATATGGGGGCGGATGAGCGGCAGAGCTGTTATGCCCAGGTGACTTCCGTCGGTGCGCCCGAATCAAGAACAAGCGGCCCCATTTACGGTAATTTGCAATGGGCCATTAACCACAGTAACCCCGGCGATGAGATCCGCGTGTCTCACGGCATATGCCGGGGCGTGCATCCCTACGATGATGGTGGAACCACGATCAGCCAGACTATTCATATCACTCATGATTTGGTGCTTCGGGGTGGCTGGGACCGCGTATTTGAGACTGTGGATACGGCTCCTACTAGTCCACCCGATCCTACTGCAACCACCCTTGATGCGCGCAATTATGATGGTGGAAGCAGTTTGGGACGTGTTGTTTTTGTAACAAACGGAGCATCGGTAGAGATGCAAAGTTTCATTGTGCTTTATGGCGATGCTACCGGTTTGGGAGGTGGACCGGGCGGCGGCGATGCAGGCGGCGGCCTTTACTTTGATTACGGTACCAGCGGTGAAACGCAAATGGTTGATTTGTACCATCACCAGGCCGACTATGGCGGTGCCTTCTTTAACGCCGCCGATAACCTGGTAATGCGTAATACCTGGGCGGAGGACAACCAGGCTGTGGAGGATGGGGGTGGCCTTTATCACGCCACCGGGGCGATGACCGTTACGGTGAATGCCGCTAATGCAGGTACTCGTATTATCAACAGTATCGCCGGTAACAGGGGGGGCGCCATCTATAATGCCGGCGGCGAGTTGTGGCTGGTGGACAATGACGATGGTGATAAGTGGCTATCTCCTACTTCTATTGGCGGGGCCGGCTTTGGCGATAACCTGGCCGTGCAAGGTGGCGCAGTTTATAACAATGCCCAACTTTACCTGACCAATAATGATCTTGCCTACAATATCGCCGAGCAGGGCGGCGCTATTTATAACAACACGGGCGGCCGGGTAGAAATATTGGCCGGCAACGAGATCTTAGGTAACTCGGCTACCGCCGGCGCGGCTTCGGGTGGTGGCGCTTTATATAACAGCGGGGTGGCTTTGTTAGATCACGGCAGCCGCCTGTCTTTCAACCACGCCGATCAGGATGGCGGCGCTATCTTTAACAACGGGGACCTCACCCTGCAAAATACCCTCATCTACACCAACACCGCCGACAGTGACGGCGGCGGGCTGTTTGAAGATAGCAGTACCAACAGCACCATCATCCATAACACCTTTTACAATAATACCGGCGCAGGCACCGGCGGCGCTATTCAGGTTGAAACCGGCAGCAATCACAATATTCAAAACAATATCTTTGAGGCAAATGATGCTGGATCAGGCGGTGCTATTTACGTTGATGGTTCGGCCGGAGCGACGGTCAATTATAACATCTACTGGCAGAATTCAAATTTTGGCGTTTCGGGTGATGGCAATAGTCTTATTGATGAAGATCCGCTGTTGTTAAATCCCTCACCGAACGCTACAGAGGATTATGAACCGTGGGATTTCCATTTGTCTAGTGATCCATCCTCACCGGCCATTGATGCCGGCGATGATCTGGGCCTGTTGTACGATTTTGAGGATGACCCCCGTCCGGTTAACGTTGCCCCGGATATGGGCGCGGATGAGTACGACTCTTGCCTGGCCAAGTTGGAATCCAACGATACAATTTATGGCCGTATCAATGATGCGCTGGATGAGGCCATCAATGGCGACAGGATCGATGTGGCCGAAGGCGTTTGCACGGAAAACGTTCAAATCGATAAAGATATTATTATTGAAGGCTCCTGGAACAAGGATTTTTCCGGAAAAGTTACATTCGACGGGAATCGATATATTGCTACTACTGTTTATGGCCTGTATCAGACGTCTTCAGTCATTAACATTTCCACATTAGTCAACTCGGCTGATCTATCCTGGTTGAGAGTTACTCATGGAGACACTTCGGTTGATGGTGGTGGCCTTTCCAGCGCCGCGGATACGCTCCAATTGAGTGATATGGAGTTTGTTTCAAATTCAACGTCCGGCAATGGAGGGGCCATTGCCCTGAGTGAAGGTGTCGTTGATATATCGGATGTGTATATGTATCAGAATGAGGCCGGTGGTTGTGGCGGCGGCCTTTACGTAAGTGGCGATACAATTCTGGATCAGAGCGGTATGGGTGCCTATGAAAATACAGCTGCCAATGGCGGGGGCGAATGTTTTGTAGGAAATGCCAGCGTAACCATAAGAAATCTGGCGGCTGAAGGCAACCAAGCCACTACCGGCGATGGCGGAGGAATTCGGGCTGCTAATAATGGTTTGTTACAGTTAACCAACCTGCTTTTGTATACCAATACCGCCGCAGCGGGCAGTGGCGGCGGCCTTTATCGTAACGGTAATACGGACTCTCTCCTGGCGCACAACACTATCCGCGAAAACTACGCGGCAAATAGTGGCGGCGGTGTTTACAACCAGGACAGTTCGATGACCATCAGCGCCTCCATTGTTACCTCCAACACAGCCTCAAGCGGGAATGGCATCCAGGCTCCTAGCCAGGTGGATGTAAACCATACCCTGCGCTGGGCCAACGGCTATGCCGGCAGTGTATCCGCCAGTGGTGAAATCAACAAACCGCCGCGTTTCCTGACCACGCTTTTTGGCCCTACCAATGAACTCCATTATACCTCACCGGCTATTAACGCCGTACCCGATTCAGTTTCCACCGTCGGCGTTGATAAGACGCCTGAAAATCGCCCTCATATGTGCCGCCGCGATATGGGGTGGGATGAATATGATCTGGATCGAGGTTTAGAGTGGACGCTGCGCCAGCCGGATGATGCTTCCCTGGCCCCAACAGAGTCTGTTACTTATACTTTTGACCTGTACAACCGCAGTAGACACTGGATGCACAGAAGTACCTGGTCCGAAGGTTACGGAACCGGCTACACCGAAACCATCACCCTAACCCTGGAAGCCACCCGCCTGGCTTGGCCGCATGAGATTGTGGATATTACCGGCGGGGCCGTCAACAGGAATCGGATCAATGATGAGCTGGCTACCTTTGATCTGGGGCCGGGCTACACGGCCACCATTCGGGTCAGGGTAACCGTGCCCGCAAATACTCTGGCTACCATTCCCGGCGACAACAGCACCTTGGATCGGGCTTATTTGCATTATGATGCCCTTCCCTGGGGCTGTTCCACGGGGTTGATGTCGGGCAATAGCTCTCAGGCAGAAACGCGGGTAGAACTCGACCGTAGTTTCATCATCGAGCCGGATAATATCAGCACCGTTCCGGTGCGCCCCGGCGATACGATCACCTATAGCCATATCCTGACCAATACGGGCAACCTCACCGATACTTACAATATTCAACCCGGTAACTCCTGGTATGCCGGCGGGCAGCTTGCCGTAGCTCCCACCCAAATTGTCGATGTGGGGCCGGGAATGGCCGCGAATATTGTGTTAACCGTTACCATCGACGAAAAAGCTGCCGGTGGCCTGGTTGACCGATCGAGCGTGATTGGCACCTCCGATAACGATCCGAGCATTTTCACCTCAGCTTATAATGAAACCCCCATTGCCTTTATTACCGGTACCCGGTATGTGGCGTTGGGCGGGGCTGATATTGTGTTGTTTGAGGAAGAAGATATTATTGGGTACAACATACCCGACAACAACTGTACGGTTGTCAACCCGGATGAGCAGTATCCCTGCCGCACCATCCAGCATGCGCTAAACCAGGCGGCTCCCGGCGATGTTATAAAAATTGCCCAGGGGGTTTACACCAATGTTGTAACCGTAACCCACCAGAGCCAGAATTTGGTCCAGACCGCCTTTATCAGCAAACCGGTCAGCCTGTATGGCGGATTCGTCTCCAGCGTGGATGGCTGGCAAGCCAACCCCCCCGACCATACCGCCCATCCCACCATCATCGACTCGCAAGGCCTGGGCCGTGGTGTTTACATCACCTCAACCGGCACCATCACCCTGGATCGACTGGTCATCCGCAACGGCAACGCCGGCGGCTTGCAAGGAGGCCCCGCTAACGATGATGCGGGCGGCCTCATCTATAACGAGGGCGCTGATGTGGTGCTGCACGCCACCCGCCTCTACAGCGGGTCCGCCCAAGTGGGCGGCGGCCTTTACCACGATCACGGCAGCTTGTTGTTACAGAACAGTATGCTGCACGATAACGATGCAGACACCGGCGGCGCGGTGTGGATCGGGGACGGTCCGGCCGTTTTGCAAAACAATACGTTCTATCGTAACCAGGCTGCTAATACCGGTGGGGCCGTTTACGATGACGCCGGTGATTTGACCATCAACAATACCATTTTTGCTACCCATACGGTTGACGCCGTTTCTGTTGCAGCGGGGGTTAATGCTGCGCTCGATTACAACCTCTACGAAGGCAATACGGACGACTACGACTATGTGGAAGACGGTAGTTCTACTTTGCCTCCCGGTAGCAACAATGTGTTTGCCCCACCCCAATTTGAAGATGATGCGCTGCCTGATCTGCACTTGAGTCTTGACTCGCCGGCCATTGATAACGGCAGCAATATCCTGAACATCGACTACGACAACGATTCGCGCCCGCAGCCGGACGGTGGTTTGCACGACATTGGCGCCGATGAGCGCGTCCCGCTTCCGGGTATTGATTTCCGGCCCAATGTTATCACCAATACCGTAGCCGACCGAGAGATTGTGATTGTCCATACCCTGCAAAATACCGGCGAACTCTCCGATACTTTTGCCCTTACTTACACCATCACCCCCGATTGGCCGGTTGAATTCGACCAGCCGTTCCCCTACGTGGTTTCACTGGATGTCAATGAAATTCATACCGTAACCGTTACCTACACCGTCCCGGCAGACCCCGGCGCGGCCATGGGCACAGCCGTGATCACGGCCAGTTCCGGCGTAACGTCGGCCTATGTCACCGACCGGATATTTATCAATTCTCCTGAATGGGCTATTTCCAAAACCGTTGATCCGGCGGACTCCGTTCAACCCGGCGGGTATCTAACCTATACCATCACCGTCAATAACATTGGCGAAATTGATACAATAGGCACTTATACGGTCTCCGACCGGCTGCCCGAACATACCCATTTCGTCAGCGCCGGTGATTCGCCGGTGCTGACGTCGCCGGTAGTGCAGTGGATCACCAATACCTCTGTAGCTACCAACGCTTCAGCCACCTTTACCTACGTGGTCACGGTGAGCCGCCCGCTGACCGACGCCATCGACATTACCAACCAGGTGTACACCGTCACCGGCGGCAGCGCGCCCAATGAAGCGGTTGGTAATCCGGTGTCGGTGGCCGTCGACGCCCCCGCCATCCTCACCACCGCCAAAACGGCCGGTGATGATCCGGTGCAGGCGGGCCAGTACCTCACTTACACCATCGCCATCACCAACGATGCCGCCGCGCTGGGGCCGGCCCTCGATGTAGCCATCAGTGATACCTTGCCGGTCGATGTCTCCCCGGTAGGAATGGGCTTCATATCGCCGGCCACCGGGGCCTACACCCAGGCCGGTAACACCCTGGAGTGGCTGCTGGATTCCGTCTGGCCCGGTGAAACAGCCTATCTCACCGCCACCGTTCAGGTGGATACCCCGCTGGCCGCCGGCACGGTCTTGACCAACACTTACGAGATCACCACCGCCAACCTGCCGGCCCGCGTCAGGGGAGATCTAACTACTACCGTCACTTCAACCAACATCATCACCCTGCGCAAAACCGTGCAGCCCGAATCGGTCACAACGGGCGAGATCGTGACCTATACCGTTGTCGTGACCAACAGCGGCAACGGCATTGCCCAGGTGGCGCTCACCGATGAGCTATACGCCGGGTTTGATCCGGCCTCGGTTGTTACCGATGTGGTGGTGCCGGGCAATAACGGCTCGGTCACGGTCCACTTTACGGCTACCACGCCGATCACCGCCGGGCTTTACGATAATCCGTTTATCACCGCTACCTACGATCTTTCGCAAACCGTTGTCACCAATACGGCCCCGGTTTTGGTGGAGGGCACGATCACCGGGCTGAACCTGACCAACGATTCGCCTACCTCCGTCCCGCAGGCCACCACGCTGACCGCCAACCTCACCGCCGGCAGCAATGTAACCTACACTCTGGATTATGGCGATGGCACGCCGGTTGTGACCGGCCCGATCACCGCCGGCATTCCTGTAACCGATACCCACGCTTACGCGGCAGGAGTCTACATCGCTATCATCACCGCTACCAACACCGCCGATACCCAGGTGGCTACCACCACCGTTATCGTCGATGAAGATATCGCCGGCCTCGACCTGACCAGTGATTCCCCCACCGCCCTGGGCCAGCCGACGACCTTGACCGCCACCCTCACCGCCGGCAGCAATGTAACCTACACCCTGAACTATGGCGATGGCACGCCCGTCGTTACCGGCAACTTCAGCGATCCGCTGGCCCTGCTTCATACCTATGGCTCTGCCGGCACATTTACCGCCATCATCACCGTCGCCAACAACACCAGCAGCGATGTCGCCACCACCACCGTGGAAATTCTGACCCCGCCCGCCGCGCCGGTTTTGATCGCCCCGCCCAACGGCACGTTGACCCGCACCGCCTCCCTAACCATGGAATGGTCAACCGTGCCTCAAGCGGTGACTTATACGCTGCATCTGAGCGGGAGTACATTTAATGTGCCGCCGTTGGGCAGTATTGGCGCCACCGTCGTCAGCCCCACCGTTCTGGCCGACGGCGTCTACACCTGGACGGCGGAAGCCATCAACAGTATTGGCTATTCCAGCGGCGTAACCGATACCTGGGCCTTCACCGTTGACACTACCGCCCCCTCGATCCCGGTGCCGCAATATCCGTTGGCCGCCGCCACCGTTACTACCAACACCGTGCCCTTTACCTGGACGATGTCCAATGATAACCTGTCGGGCGTGGTGAGTTACACCCTGATGATTACCGGCCCCAGCCAAACCTATATTCATACGGTAGGCAGCATCACCGCCACCAACCGCCTGTTGACGCCCGACGGTGTGTATACCTGGACGATCCAGGCCATCGATGCCGCCGGTAACGAGTCCGCTTACAGCGTCCCCATCACTTTCACTGTGGATGCCACGGAACCGGCCCCGCCGGTCTTGATCGCTCCGGCCAACGGCCTCATTACCCGTTCGCAGGCCATTACGCTGGAATGGTCAACCGTAACCCAGGCCCTCACCTACACCCTGCATTTGAGCGGCAGCACGTTTGATGTGCCGCCGTTGGGCAACGTGGGCGCCACCGTTATCAGCCCCACCGTGCTGGGAGAAGGCGTCTACACCTGGGCGGTGGAAGCGTTGGATGATGTGGGCCGCAGCAGCGGGCTGACCGATACCTGGGTTTTCACCATCGACCTGACCGCGCCGCCACGGCCCACTTTGATCGCGCCGCCCGATACCGCGATCACTACCACCAACCCCATCACCTTCTCCTGGAGCGATGTGGGCGGGGATGTTGATCATTACAACCTGCAACTGAGCTATGGTATCTCCACCACCATCTATGGGCCTTTCACCAATAACTCAACCTTGTTGGGATTGCCCTACGGTGACGGCGTGTACACCTGGATGGTGGAAGCGGTTGACGCTGTGGGCAATGCGTCCGGCTATACCGATACCTGGACCCTCCAACTGTTTGGTGCGCCGCCGCTCAGACCCCAATTGATCAGCCCCATCAGCGGTACAATTCTGACTACCGACACCGTCACTTTTGACTGGTCCGATACCGGCGCGGTGACGTACACCTTGAGCATCAGTGATAGCCTGTATCCGGTGACCGATACCACTCATATCGTTCCCGGCCTGGCCGACGGCGTGTATACCTGGACCGTGGCCGCTCTGGGCGAGATAGGCCAGACCAACGGCTTTACCGATACGTGGCTGTTTACCGTTGATACGACACCGCCTTCCGTGCCTGCTACAGATTCACCGGATCCGGGCGATATTATTTCAACCACTACTACGACTTTCTGGTGGTTCCGGGCCCTCGACAATCTTACCGGTGTACTCAGTTACACCGTTGTCGTTACCGGCCCCTCGGCGGGCGTTTACTCAGATACGGTTGGTACGATTTTGGCCGATTTGACTCTGGGCGGTGAAGGTGTCTACACCTGGATGGTGCAGGCCATCGACGGCGCCGGCAATCCGTCCGATTTCAGCCCGCCCATCACTTTCACCCTTGATCTGACGCCGCCGCTCACGCCCACCTTGATCGCGCCGCCGGATGGCACGCTGACCCGCACCAACACGGTTGATCTGGTCTGGTCGCGCATCAATGATGCCGCGAACTACCAGGTTTATCTCAATAGTGATCCGGCCCTGGTGCCCGATCCGGGTACAGGTTCCAACGTGGTGAGTTCCACCGTCTTGGCCGACGGCGTCTACACCTGGACGGTCGAGGCGCTGGATAGCTTCAGCCGCTCCAGCGGCATCACCGCTACCTGGGCGTTCACGGTGGACACGACCGCGCCGTCGGTGCCGGGGGCGGTATCGCCGGGGTTGGGGGATACGTTGGCCTCGAACATGGTGCCGTTCACCTGGACGGAGTCGAGCGATGCGTTGTCCGGGGTGGTGAGCTACACGGTGGTGGTCACCGGGCCGGGGGCGAGCGTCTACTCCGGTACGGTGGGCAGCATCACCAGCACGCTGTTGACCTTGGGGGCCGATGGAGTGTACACCTGGGGTGTGCGGGCCATCGATGCGGCGGGCAATGTGTCGGCCTTGAGTCCGGGCGTCCCCTTCACGGTGGATGCGACCGCGCCGGAGGCGCCGGTGCTGATCGCGCCGCCGGATGGCACGATCACCAATACGACGGCGATCACGCTGGAATGGCTGCGGGTGGAACAGACGGTGAGCTACACGGTGCAGTTGAACGGTTCGGCGTACGAGGTGCCGCAGGCGGGCAGCGCTTCGATCATCAGCCCGACGGTGTTGGCTGAAGGCGTCTACACCTGGACGGTGGAAGCGTTTGATAGTTTTGGTCGGGGCAGTGGGTTGGCCGCCAGTTGGGTATTCACCATTGATACCACCCTGCCGCCGGCTCCCGCCTTGATCTCCCCGCCCAATGAAACTGTCACCAGTACCAGCACGATCAACTTTATCTGGTCCGATGCCGGCCTCGATGCCGATCATTATAATTTACAGATAACCTACGGCGTCACGCCAACCATTTATGGTCCGATTACCGGTACATCTGAGTCGATCATGTTGAATGATGGCGATGGCGTCTACACCTGGACGGTGGAAGCCGTTGATGCCGCCGGTAATCATTCCGGCTACACCGATACCTGGACCCTGGAGTTGCAGGGAACCCCGCCGCCGATACCGGTTTTGATCAGCCCCATCAGCGGCACCCTCTTTGCCACCGACACCGTGGCCTTTGAATGGACGGATACCGGCGCGGTAACCTACACGCTCATCGTCAGCGATACGGTGTATCCGACCGCCGACACCACTTACACCGTTCCCGGCCTGGCCGATGGCGTCTACACCTGGACGGTGGCGGCTTACAATGGGCTGGGCCTGACCAACGGCCCCGCCGCTACCTGGGCGTTCACGGTGGACACGACCGCGCCGTCGGTGCCGGGGGCGGTATCGCCGGGGTTGGGGGATACGTTGGCCTCGAACATGGTGCCGTTCACCTGGACGGAGTCGAGCGATGCGTTGTCCGGGGTGGTGAGCTACACGGTGGTGGTCACCGGGCCGGGGGCGAGCGTCTACTCCGGTACGGTGGGCAGCATCACCAGCACGCTGTTGACCTTGGGGGCCGATGGAGTGTACACCTGGGGTGTGCGGGCCATCGATGCGGCGGGCAATGTGTCGGCCTTGAGTCCGGGCGTCCCCTTCACGGTGGATGCGACCGCGCCGGAGGCGCCGGTGCTGATCGCGCCGCCGGATGGCACGATCACCAATACGACGGCGATCACGCTGGAATGGCTGCGGGTGGAACAGACGGTGAGCTACACGGTGCAGTTGAACGGTTCGGCGTACGAGGTGCCGCAGGCGGGCAGCGCTTCGATCATCAGCCCGACGGTGTTGGCTGAAGGCGTCTACACCTGGACGGTGGAAGCGTTTGATAGTTTTGGTCGGGGCAGTGGGTTGGCCGCCAGTTGGGTATTCACCATTGATACCACCCTGCCGCCGGCTCCCGCCTTGATCTCGCCGCCCGATGGAACCATCACCCATACCGACCACCTGACCTTTACCTGGACAACCGTCTCGGAGGCCGATCATTATAACGTCGAGCTTAGTTACGGTCTGTCCTCGTTTATCACCCGTTTTGATGATAATTCGGCCTGGCTGGGCCTGATCCAGGGCGATGGCGTCTATAGCTGGACCGTCGAATCGGTGGATGCGGCGGGCAATTCTTCCGGCTACACCGATACCTGGACGGTCATCCTGGATACCACCCCGCCCACATCGCCCACACTCATCGCGCCGGTTGGCGGCGTCGTGCTGACCGATTCTAACGTGGCCTTTAGCTGGAACCCTTCAACCGACAACCTGCCCGGCGTGATCAGTTACACCCTCATCGTCACCGATAGCGCGGGCAGCCAGGTCACAATGGTGACAACCACCACGACCGGCGTTGATCTCTCTATCACGCCCGACGGAGTCTACACCTGGATGGTTCAGGCCATCGATCAAGCCGGCAATGTTTCGCTTCCGGGCGGGCCGGAGACCTTCAGCGTTGATGCCACCGCGCCGGATCGACCCGTCCTCCTGAATCCACCGGATCAAACCTACACCAATAGTTCAAATGTGACTTTTGAGTGGACGGCGGAGACAGACGCGGTCACTTACACGCTCGATGTTGATGGGGCTTTCTATCCGGTGAATAGCACGACCCATCTGGTGCCGTTGGCCCAGGGGGTTCATACCTGGACGGTCCAGGCCATCGATATGTTCGACCGCCCCTCCGGCTACACCGATACCTGGCAGCTTACGGTTGACTGGACAGCGCCCAACTCGCCGACCCTCCAGACACCAACCAACGGCCAGGTCATCAGCGATACGGCCCAGCCAACGTTCGATTGGTCGGACTCGTCGGATCAACCGGGTGGACTGTCTGAGCCGGTAACGTACACCTTTGTCATCACCTATCCCGACGGCAGCGTGTATCAGCATAACACCGGCACCGTCTCCGACTATACGCCGGGCAGCGGTTTACGATCCGGCGTCTACACCTGGACGGTGATCGCTTACGATCAGGCCGGAAATTCCAGTGCCAGCACCCAGGCCTATACCGTCACCATCGAGTCGAACGTAGGCGATGTTTATCTGCCCATTGTGCTCAAAAACTACACCCCACCGCCCCCGCGCCCCGATCTGATCATTTCCAATATGACGGTGACAGGTGACGGCACACTCATGGTAACGGTTCAAAATCAATCGACCGTACCGGTTTCCTTCGGAAACAATTTCCACGTCAACGTCTACCGGACGAGTAATCTGAATAGCCCGCTGGTCTCCTGGGGCGTTCAGGGGGGCTGGATGGGGGCCGGCCAAAGCAGAACCTTCACCTATGCGCTGCCCTCCGGCAGTTACGATCTCAGAGCCTGGGCCGATCCGTGGGAGGTGGTAGACGAGTCGGATGAAGACAATAATACGTTGAATCAAAGTTTCAGTGTAACCGGGGCCGGCGGCGACCCCGTGCTGACGCCGCTGGAATTGTCCGAACCCTTGCCCACGCCAACCTTGACACCCTAAAGCTGTACTGGACATAAAATTGCAATACAATTACAATGTAAACATAAAATAACCGATTATGCGTAATTCAGACCTTTGAGGTTTACAAGTTGATTTTTGTACGAAAATTGACTTTGCTGACCCAGAAGATTTTACAACAGAAGTTGCTTCAGAAACCTCAAAGGTCTTGGCTACTGATTACGCATAATCGGTAAGATACTCAAAAGGCGCAAAAATATTATGGACAGATGGCGTGAAATAAGTTCCCTGTGGCAGGTTAAAATTGTTGGTTTGATGATTCTTATGCTGACCCTGGGGTTATCGATTTCTATGCTCCCTGTTGATACGCAGGCGCAAGGGCCGGCACAGCCTACGCCCACCAACATTGGTGATGGTGGCGGCAGTGGCGGTGGAACCGGCGGCAGTGGCGATGCCGGAGATGGATCGAGTGGAGTGTCAACCGGCGGCAATGCCGGCATCTCCGGGTTTGTCTACAACTACTCCACCTACGCCTATGAAGGCGGCGTCTCCGTCGTTGTTACCGGCGACGGCTGGGAAGTGGAAACGCTGACCGACAGCCGTGGTTACTACCAGGTGAACGGCTTGGGAACGGGCCGAGCCGTGGTCAACTTGCGGCTGCCGCCGGGCGCGCAGCCTGTGGTGGTCGATTGGCCGCTGTGGACGTTTGAAGGCGCGGATTTGACCGCCGATCTGGGATTTTACTGGGGCGATGACCCGCCGCTGCCGGTGCTGCTTTCGGCTGATTTGGCGAGGAATATTCTGACCGTTCAAGTAGAGAATTTTACCGACGAAGCCGCGACCGGCGGCGTAGTTGAGGTTGAAACCCCCGGCGGGATCGATGTATCTCCGGCGGTGGAGATTGGGCAAGGCAGCGCCAGCCTCACCTACGACCCGCACGAACCTCGGTTGGATTTGAGCGAAATCCCTGCCGGCGGCAGCGTGATGATGCAATTCTCGTTGATGGGAGCGGCTGTGTCGGAGGCGAATCCCGTTCGAGTAACATTCACCTACGACCAGCAATACACGCCGCAGGTACTGGTGCTGGGATCGGAATGGATGCAGCCTTTGGTCTCGGCTGAAATGGCGGCGGCTGAACAACATGATCAAGATCAATCAGCTATGGTTTCCGATACGCCTCAGACAGCGGCAACCCCCGGTTCAGACTCAGCCGATGCGTTACCTGCTTCGGAGTCTGGCTCGATGGATTCCCCAACGGGTCCAACGCCTATTCCCCAGTTGCCGCAAACGGGCACACCGTCTCCAGCTACCTCTTTTGCAAGTTTATTGGCCCTGGTGTTGATTGTCGGACTGGTTGCAGCCGGCAGTTGGTCGCTGGTGCTTGCGCAGCGTAGAAGAAATCAGGAACTGGAAGAGCATTAAAAACGCAGCTTATTTCTCCCTCTTTTCAATGATAATTGATGGAAAATAATCTGGCAGAACCTTTACCCTCTTTTCTCTTCTTGCGATAAAATGATCCACACCGATACCGCCGAAACCAGCAGCAGCAGCAAGGCCGGCGCGGCAGCGCGGGCAAAGAAGGCTTCTTCGGTGGCCGTCCAAATTCGTGTAGCCAATGTTTGGAAACCGGTAGGCCCCAGCAGCAGCGTCATCGGTAATTCTTTCATCCCCGTCAGAAACACCAGCGCCAGGCCGGACATCAGGCCGGGTTTGAGCAGGGGTATGGTGATTGTATACAGTGTTTTCAGCGGCGTGGACCCCAGACTGCGCGCGGCCTCTTCCAGCCGGGGGCTGATTTGCAACAGCGAAGCCCGCATGCTGCCAACGGCCTGGGGCAGAAACCGAATAACATAGGCAAAGACCAACAAAGCCAGGGTTTGATAAAGCGTGGGCGCGTAATTAGCGCCCCAAAAAACCAGGGCCAGCGCAATAACAATGCCCGGCAGCGCGTAACCCAGATAGGTGCTGCGTTCCGCCCAACGGCTGGTAAAGCCGGAAAATCGCACCGCCAGAAGCGTGACCGGAATGGCGGCCAACACGGCAGCACCCGAGGCCAGGCCGGACGCCGACATAGAATTCCACACCATGCCCATGCCAAAGTTTACTACTTCGCGGGCCAGCCAGCCGCGTCCCAGCCAGAAGCTAATTACCAGAACCGGCATCATTACTCCCAAAGTGACAATCAAACCGCAAAAAAACAGAGCCGGCCAGCGCCAGCGGCCCAATCGAACCAACGCCGGTTGGCGTCGGAGGCCGTGGTGGCTGCGATAGCTGTTGGCCTGTCCCCGCAGCCGCGTTTCTGCCGTCAAAATGGATACGGTTAAAACGACCAGTAGCAGCGATAACACAGCGGCCACGCTCCGATCAAACGAAGCGTTGTATTGCAAATAGATCACGCGGGTGAATGAATCGAACCGCAAAAGCGACACCGCGCCAAAATCGCTGAGGGTGTACAGCGCCACTAACAGGCCGCCGGCCAGCAGCGAGGGGCGCAGGTGCGGCAGCGTGATCTCCCAAAAAACTTGCCACGGCGCGCGCCCCAGGCTGCGAGCCGCCTCTTCCAGGCTGGGGTCCAGCCCGCGCCAGCCGGCCCGGACGCTGAGCAGCACGTAAGGATACGTGAACAGGCTCAGGGCCAGCCACGCGCCAAAAAATCCGTAAATAGACGGTAGCCGGTCGATGCCCAACGGTTCCAACCAGCTTTGCAACATTCCACGCGGTCCCAGAGCCGCAATCAGGGTAAACGCGCCCACGTAAGAGGGCAGCGCCAGGGGCAAAATAGTGATGACGCTCCAGAACTTCCGGCCTGGCAAATCGGTACGCACCGTGAGCCAGGCCAGCGCCAGGCCGAGTATCATAGTGGTCAGCGTAACGGAGACGGCCAGCCCGGCGCTGCTGAAAAATACTTCCAGCGTGCGGGCGCGGAGCAGCACGTTGATAACGCTGGCTGCGCCTGCCTGGGAGGCTCTGATGAGCAGGTAGGCGAGCGGCAGTAGAGCGCCTGCCGCAACCACCACGGCCATTATCACTAAAAAAATCGGTGGATGGGCAAAAGTGCGGCGCGGCCAGTTGACAGAAACGGACTTATAGGTAAGCGTCGATTTTAGTTCGGTTACGGTCATACCGGGAGTCCTTTGGTATTTTAAACTTACAAAATGCCCAATTCTTGCAGTAGTTGCAGCGTACCTTCCAGATCATTCAGATTGCTCAGGTCGATGTCCGGGGTCTGGATGTCGCTCAACGGGGTGAGCAGTGGATTTAGTTGAATATCCTGCCCGGCCAACGGGTATTCATTGGTTTCGCTGTTGAAATATTCCTGCGCTTCTTTGTTGAGCAAAAAGTTGATAAATGTTTCGGCGGCCTGGCGATTATCGGCGGAGTCTACAATGGCGGCCCCGGCCACATTGATCATCGCGCCGGTATCGCCGCTGCGGGGGTGGTAGTTGCGGGCCGGAAAGTCGGGGTCTTCGGCCAGGAAGCGGTACAGGTAGTAGTGGTTGACGAATCCGGCGTCAATTTCACCCGCGCCCACCGCCGCTACAATCGGCGTATTTTTGGGGTAAACCTGGGGATCGTTGGCCTGAATGCACGAGAGCCATTCGCGCGCGCGGTCTTCACCCTCGGCCACGCGCAGCGCGGTGACAAAGGCCTGGAACGAGCCGTTGGTGGGTGCCCAGCCCAGCCGTCCCTCCCAGGCCGGATCGCAGAAGCCAAAGATGTCATCGGGAAGATCGACCTCGCTCAAGGTTTCGGTGTTGTATACCACCACCCGCGCCCGGCCCGAAGTGCCAACCCAAAAATCATCCGGCGACCGGAACCGCGAATCAACCTGATTTAGAATATCCTCCGGCAAAGCGGCCAGCCGGCCCGCCTTGGCCAGCGCGCCCAACGCGCCGGCATCTTGCCCAAAATAAACATCGGCGGGGCTGTTGGGGCCTTCTTCCAGGATCGTGGCGGCCAGCCCGGCCGACTCACCGTACCGGACCTCAACATCCAGGCCGCTTTCCTGTTCAAACTGTTCAATTAAAGGGGCTACCAGCGCCTCACTCCGGCCCGAATAAATGGTCAGCGTGTCATCGGCGTTTGAATTTGAGGTGGGTTGGGGCGGGCTGGACTGAGAGGCACAAGCCGCCATTGCTATTCCCATCAATAGAAGAACTGTAATTAAAAATATTTTTCGCTGCATCGGACTTAATCTGTTCCTTATTTGTTTATTTTATAATTTTTATAAACTTTATTTTACAAATTAAGATGTCGATGTTATAGTAATCTTGAAATTTGTAAAATATTTGCCCCAAAATTTGACATAATGGATGTAACGTTCCATTGATCCCCCAGGGTGTGTCAATTTATGGGCCGTATTGAGTTACAAACGTCATCCTAACCCATCTTGCCGAGGAAATCAATAGCCCGCTGTTAATCGAAACAGTTTATCCGGCTAATTCAATTATTAACCTTGGTTAAAAATTTTTTTAGAGGCATGGTAACTTGCAACTACAATCCCAATCCGGTATGAAATCTCATATCAGCGAAACGATGCGTGATTATCTCGGTGAGATCTATCGCCTGGGCCAGGGCGAAGCCTGGGTCACGACCACAGAAATTGCCGAACGTCTGAATGTCTCCGGCCCGGCCACGGCGCGCATGGTGCGCCGGCTGCACGATTATGGTCTGGTGGCCCACGCTCCCTACAAAGGCGTGCGCTTTACGCCCGACGGGAAAAAAGTTGCCTTGCTCAATATTCGCCGCCACCGGCTGGTGGAACGCTTTTTGGTCGATGTGATGAACTTTGGCTGGCACGAAGTTCACGATCAGGCCGACGGTTTTCAAAAGGGCATTACCCAGGAAATTGAAGACCGGATAGCTGAAATATTAGGCCATCCTATCACCTGCCCCCACGGTGAACCGATTCCTTCTCCCGATGGCGTGATGCCGGAACTGGGGGATCGTCCTTTGAAGGTCCTGCCGGCCAAGAACAAGGGCCGCATCAGCCGGGTCAAAACCCACGAACCGGAGAAACTTAAATATCTGGCCGAAATCGGCCTGGTTCCCGGCGCGTCGTTTGAATTGGTCAACCGCGCTCCTTTTAATGGCCCGCTCCGGTTAAAAATTGGCCGGCAAGAACAGATAATCGGCATGGAGTTGGCCGCCGCCTTGTGGGTGCTGCCGGATTCATCAACCGCGTAGGACTCTTGGCCTTGCCCGCATGTCCTATTGACTTCCCTGCATAATTCTGGCACCATAAAAGCGTAAAATTTCCCTGTGCGGAAAATGCACCTTAAAAACTTGCTGCCAGACCTATGACTTTTTGCAAATTGCTGCGTCCCTACCTGCACTATTTTAAAATTTCCTCTCACGTGCTTGCCTTTGCCGTCCATTGGCTTTGGCTGCCGGTGCTTTTGCTGCTTCTTGTGGCTGTTTGCTGGCCTTTCAGTGATTCTATATCCGTGTCCGCCGCCGAAGACTCGCCCCCTTTGTTAGCGTTTTATTATGGTTGGTACGATTTGGAAACATGGAACACGGAGCAAATTCTCGACCAACCGTTGAATCCCTACCGCAGCACCGATACCGCTGTGATTGCCCGGCACGTGAGCCAGGCCCAGCAGGCCGGGATCCAGGGTTTTGTGATGTCGTGGTATGGGCCGCAAGCTGCTTACAATCAAACCGAACCTAATTTCCGTTTGCTGCTGGCCGAAGCCCAGCGGCGCGGGTTCACGGCTGCCGTTGATTTCGAAACGCGTAGCCCTTTTTATGCTACCCGCGCCGATGTGGTGGCCGGGTTAAAGTATCTGCTGGATACCCATACCCAACACCCCGCTTATTTTCGTTTCAACGGCAAACCGGTGATTTTCTTCTGGCAGCAAGAACGTTTTTCGGTTGATGAGTGGCAGAGCATTCGCCAGGAGGTGGACCCCCACCACACTACCTTGTGGATTGCCGATGGAACGGATTTAGGCTATCAAGCCCACTTCGACGGCCATCATCTCTACAATGTGGCCTGGGCCGATGATGTGGCTGAAACCCTCACCCACTGGCGCAACCTGGTGCGTTGGTACGATTGGTTCTTTCAGGTTGATCGCTACTGGGTGGCCACCACCATGCCCGGCTTCGATGAGCGGCATCTGGGCCGGGAGAGTAAAAATTTTCGGCCTCGCGGCACGGGCGATTTTTATGTGGAGTCGTGGCAGGGCGCGATGGCCACCGATCCCGATATGCTGATCATCACCAGTTTTAACGAGTGGCCGGAAAACAGCCAGGTTGAACCCAGCGTCACCTACGGTTCTTATTATTTGGATTTGACCCGTGCCTTGCGTTTCGGCCAGCCGCTGCCGCCCACCCCGGTATTGCCCACGCCCACCCCTACCCCAACGCCCGGCTACGGCTCGATCACCGGCCTGATCACCGATGCCAATAGCGGCGAAAAATTAGCAGGCGTTCAGTTGGCGGTGGATGGCCAAACCACGCTCTCCAACGCGCAGGGCACCTATCTGTTTGAAGGCGTTACCGAAGGGTTGCAAACCGTTGTTGCCCGGCATCCCGGCTATCTCACGGTGGAACAGCCGCGGCTGGTGGTGAAAAATCAGCAGGTGTGGAACAGTTTTGCGATGATTCCAGGGATTGATCCAACCGCCACTCGCACCCCGACATCCACGCCGACCCCCACCACCACGCCTACCCCGACAGCCACAAACACCCGCCAACCTACGCCCACTCCTTTGCCCTCTACCCGGATACCGGCAGCAGGAACCGGATCGTTGATCGGCCTCATCACCAACGCTGAAACCGGCGGGCGAATTTCCGACGTGATCATTTCCGCCGGCGGGCAAATGGTGTTAACCGACCCCTCCGGCACATACCGGTTGGACGGGCTGGCTCCGGGCGAACAGCTTGTCTCGGCCCAACATCCCGCCTTCTATTCGGCCTCTAAAGCGCGGGTGGTGATCGCCAACAGCGTGCAGTGGAATAGTTTTTCGATGACTCCCCGGCCTACGCCCATGCCGCTTCCGTCACCTACGCCCACCCGGACTCCCACCTCGACATTTACACCTACGGCCACGGCCACCGATACCGCCACGCCAACATCAACATTTACACCCACGGCTACCGCTACCCCCACCGCCACGGCCACGCCTCAGCCCGGCACGCTGACCGGATTAGTGACCCACGCCGAAACGGGCCAGCCTTTGGCCGATGTAGTAGTCGGCGTGGCGGGCCAAACGGCTCGAACCAATACCGGCGGTTTCTATCTGATCGACGACCTGCCTGCCGGCGCAGTTACGGTATCTATCCAACACCCCGGCTTCAAGCCGGTGGCTGCCGGCGCATACGTTGTTTCTCAAGAAACGCGCTGGCACAGCGTGGCCCTGACACCCCTTGACACGCCCACCGCCACGCCGACAGCTACTTCAACACCTACACCTACCTCAACGCTTTCGGCTACGCCCGCGCCTACCGGCAGGCTTGTGGGCCTGATTACCCATGCCGATACCGGCGCAAGGCTGCCCGACGTTCCTGTCTCGGCAGGGGATCAATTGGTTCGAACCGATGATCGAGGTGTCTACAGGTTTGAAGCTCTGGCCGCCGGACGGCAAGAAATTTCGGTGGTGTATCCCGGCTTCAAGCCGCTGACCGAAACGGCGGTGGTTGTCTCCGGGCAGACTCGCTGGCACAGTATGGTCCTGGCCCCGGCAGCATCCCCCACCCCCACGCCTTCGCCAACCGATTTACCCACCGCTACGCCTGTTCCTACGTCTACACCCGCGCCAACCGCCACGCCATCGCCGGAAACGGGTCGGCTTATTGGCCTCATCACCGCCGCCCATACGGGCGAACGGCTGGTGGGAGTGGCGGTGTCGGCCCACGGGCAGCAGGTTGAAACTGATTCGCGCGGCCTGTACCTGTTTGAAGCGCTGCCGGTGGGGCAGCATCCGGTGACGGCGCGCTATGCCGGTTTTGAGACTGTCACCCGCCCGGCGTATGTGACCGCCGGCCAGACCCGTTGGAACAGCATCGCCCTGCCGCCGATTGCCACCGGGGAACCCACGCCCACGGCAACAGCGACATCCATCCCCACCCCCACCCAAACGCCCTCTCCTACCCCGGAACCGGCAGACCCATGCGCCCCGATTCCCGGCGAAAGTTACGGTACGCTGACCATTGTGGGCGAACCATCGGACCGCCCGGCAGCGCAACACGCCGACCTCAACCTGGCACTGCGGGGCTATGTGGCTACCGATGCCTATCCGGGGCTGATTGATTTGAACGGCAGCTCCGACGAAGGCGCGCCCCAACTGCCTGGCTTGTTTGCCGACCGGCGAACCGGCGTGTTCAACACCGTTTATCAGGTGTACGATTGGCATTGGCCCACCAACTCGCGGGGCGGGCCAATCACCAGCCCCGAAGTGACGCTGGCCGGGTTGGAGGTAGAACGGAGTGAGCCTATACACGTGCCGGCGTCGGGATACAGCATTGGGCAGGGATACACGGTTTTGGTGCTGTACGCGGATACGGAGCGGATCACGCTCAAATACACCGGCGAGGATAACGTGGTTTACGGTTACACGCTCCACCTTGAGGGCCTTTGTGTTGATCCCAACCTGCGGGTGCTGTACGAGCAGATGAATACCGCCGGTCGAGGACGGCTGCCGGCGTTGAGGACGGGGCAGGCCGTGGGCCGGGCGATGGAGTCCGAAATAGGGGTTGCTATTCGAGACAATGGGCGTTTTATGGATCCCCGCGTGCGTAAAGATTGGTGGCGGGGACGGTAATATTTTTCCGGCAAGTGAGAAAAATCAAAAAGCCCCGGTAACTTCCGGGGCTTTTATAATTATCCAAGCGATGATTCGCCGCGATCACTCTCCGTCTGCATAATCTTCACGGGGATTGCGGACCAGGTAATCTTCCACCAGCAGCAAGTTGGTTTCGCCGGCGCGCTGTATCACGCTCAACAAGGCCGACATGGTGGAAACTTCCTCTAACTGCTCGGTGACAAACCACTGCAAGAACTGGCGGGTCAAATGATCATTTTCCCGGGCCGCAATATCAACCAAATTATTGATCTGATCTGTGACCGTCATTTCCTGATCCAGCGCCAGTTGCACGGCTTCTTCCGCTGTTTCAAAATGATTTTTCACCGCTTTGGTGGCGGGAACAAGCCCTTTGCCCCCGGCCTCGGTGATGTAACTGAGCAATTTCATCGCGTGTTCGTGTTCTTCCATGGCCTGCGCCCAAAAATATTTGGATAATTCGGGCAGCGTTTCTTCTTCAAAATAGAGATGAATAGCAATATACTGCGCGGAAGCCGTAAATTCTTCAACTACCTGCGCATTCAGTGCATCTACCACGGTTTGTTTCAGGAGCATTTTCATCATCCTTTCTTTGATGGGTTTATTTTTCTGCCTGACACGGTGTTTAGATTTATTATATACCATAATAGCCCGAAAACAACCATGGCGGGGATGGTTTTTTGGGG
>CAZTFF010000002.1:0-17661 GCA_964612485.1 uncultured Caldilineaceae bacterium | reverse complement strand
TTATTATATACCATAATAGCCCGAAAACAACCATGGCGGGGATGGTTTTTTGGGGATTCATCGATTTTGGAGTAAAATCCTCGTCCGAGGGGAGGATGGATCATGACCCGCGCCCAAGCGTTGATTTTGAGTATTTTAGCCGGATTGGTGTTGTTGATTTGCATCGGTCTGGCGATGCTTTTGCTTTTGCCGGCCAACCGGCTGCGGCCTGCATCGCAGCCGCCACAGCCCGTCCCCCCCGCAGCCGTCCCTACGGCTACGCTGCCCAAATTTTTACCAACGGGCAGCGTGTACACGCCTGTACGCGAACCCTCGCCAACCAATACGCGGGTGCCCACTGCCACGCCGCGTCCGCAAAGAACACCCACGCCAACGGTTGTGTTGGACATCACGTATCCGGTCAAACCAACTGCCACGCCCACCCCGGTTGTGATTGTACCGGCTCCGACGGCTACGCCTGTTTTGGCTACAGCTACCGTGCCGGGGCCGCGCGGGTACAGCATCTCTTTTGAGGCGGACGAAACCACCCTGGCCGAAGATGACTGCACCACTCTGCGGTGGCGGGTTGAAGGCGCAGAATCGGTGGTTTTGGATAATGAAACCGTGGAGCCGTCGGGGAAGAAAAAAGTATGCCCCAAGTTAGAAACAACGTATCAATTAACCGTCTCTCTGCCCGACAGCGCCCAACTCATTATTAAAAAAATAGAGATTTCAATTGAAGAAGATGATGAAGACGAATGAAACATAATATTTTACAGGTTGATCAGGTTTACAAATCGTTCGACGGCCAACCTGCCGTAGACGGCGTTTCTTTTTCGCTGGATGAAGGCCAAATCCTTTGTTTGCTGGGGCCTTCCGGCTGCGGCAAAACCACATTACTGCGGGTAGTGGCCGGTCTCGAAATGCCCGACCGGGGGCGGATTTTGTTTGATGGCCAGGATTTATCCGGCGTGCCGCCGCACAAACGCGATTTTGGCCTGATGTTCCAGGAATTTGCCCTCTTTCCCCATAAAAATGTGGGCGAAAATGTAATTTTTGGCCTGCAAACCCGCAAAGATATCGACGCCAGCGCCAGGGTCAAACGGATGCTGGAATTGGTGGGGTTGACCGGCTTTGAGAAACGGGACGTCAACAATTTGTCCGGCGGCGAGCGGCAGCGGGTGGCCCTGGCCCGCAGCCTGGCTCCCAACCCGCGCCTGTTAATGCTGGATGAGCCGTTGGGGTCGTTAGACCGTGCCCTGAGAGAACGGTTGATGCTGGAAATTCGGCAAATTCTCAAACAGGTGGGGCTAACGGCTATTTACGTAACCCACGATCAAACCGAAGCTTTTGCCGTAGCCGACCGCATCAGTGTGATGAATCAGGGGGAAATTGAGCAAGCCGCCACGCCGGAGCAGCTCTATCATTTTCCGGCCACGCCATTTGTGGCCCGATTCTTGGGTTTCACCAACCTTGTTGAGGCCATATGCCGGCCCAACGGCCAGCTTGAAACACCGTGGGGCCTGTGGCCGGTTTCAACCGATCCTCATGCGCCGGGCGATACCGTCACCGCGTTGATCCGGCCCGAAGCAGCCTCTGTGGAATCTACAACGGGATTTCCCATAGAAGGCGAAGTTATGGCCACGTTATTTCGGGGCCGTTTTTACCAGTTAATGCTGGCCACCGGATCGCAACAGTTAAAGTTTGAACTTCCCTTGACTCAATTGCTTCAGCCGGGGGAACGATTGACCCTGTGGCTTGATCCCGCCGCAATTCTGGTTTTGGAAAATGAAAAAAAATGAATGCCTTTTGACAGGGTATTTGTTTTTAGATAAAATTATTGGGGTAATAGAACAAATATTCTCCCCAACTATTCACAGAAAGGAAAGGAAAAATGTATCAAAAGGTGACAATAGTGGGACACTTGGGTAGAGACCCTGAAATGCGTTATACGCCTTCGGGGCAGGCGGTGACGAATTTCAGCGTAGCCACAAACCGTCGTTGGACCGGCAGCGACGGCCAGCAGCAGGAAGAAACGGTTTGGTTCCGTGTTTCCGTATGGGGTCGAACCGCCGAAACCTGTAATCAATATTTGAGTAAAGGCCAATTGGTTTTGTGCGAAGGCCGGATGACGGTTGATCGAGAAACCGGCGGCCCCCGCGTTTGGACCGACCAGAGCGGCACCCCCAGAGCCAGCTACGAAATGACCGCTTTTGAAGTTAAATTTTTGGGCAGCCGGGGTGATAGCGGCAGCCAAGGCAGCGATAACGCCGGTGAAATAGACTCCGCCCCCGACATTGCCGAAGAAGAAATACCGTTTTAATGGTTAAATACAGTCTCGCACAATTTCATTCCGGGTTACCGATAATTGAGGCGGAGTAGAATCGGCAAAGTTATGCGAAGATACGCTAAAATTTTTTGCCTTTGCGTACCTTCGCGCTCTTCGCGGACTCTAAAAAGTCGGAACGAATTTATGTAATTGTGTACTAATGGAATGAAGCTGCCTCTAATTTCATGAAGAGTGATAAGTGCCGCGTGAAATTTTTTTGAAGAGATCATGTTTCACTTATCACTCTTTGCTCGTTGACCAAAATCTAATAATGAAGAGGACGCGCGACGTGTCTTTATTTTTTTTGCAGGGCGCCACACTGGGGCTTTCGGCGATGGTGACGCCCGGCCCCTTTCAAGCTTTTCTCTTATCGCAGACAATGAAAAACGGCTGGCGGCGAACGTTGCCGGCAGCGCTCGCTCCCTTGATCAGCGATGGCCCAATCGTTCTGCTGGTCTTGCTGGTGCTGACCCAAACCTCCAACTGGTTTCTAAGCCTCCTGCAACTTCTGGGTGGGTTGTTTATCCTTTATCTGGCCTGGGATGCTTTTAAGACCGCCAGAAAGGTCAGCGATACCCTGGAGTTGTCCGGCTCATCGGCGGCCCACCAGGATTTCTTCAAAGCCGCGCTAATGAATGCACTCAGCCCCGGCCCCTATCTCTTCTGGGGCCTGATTGCCGGCCCCATTGTGATCGAAGGCTGGCGCCAGTCGCCCGCTCTGGGTTTGAGTTTTGTGCTGGGCTTTTACCTCACCCTCATCGGGGGATTTGCCTCTTTTGTGATTTTGTTTGGCACGGCCAGCCGCTTTGGGCCGCGCGCCAGCAAAATCTTGGGATTTGTGGCGGCAGCAGCACTCTTTGGCTTTGGATGGTACCAACTGTGGCGGGGTGTAAGTGGCTTGTTGATGTAATTTGATATGAAATTTTTGATTTATCGATGAAAATCGGTAAAATAGAACAAAAGTTTCAATCCGATGTAACAGAAATAAGTGGGGCAATTGAATGATGCATATTACACCTGAACTCTTTCAATTTTTGAGAGATTTGAAGCAAAACAACAACCGGGAGTGGTTCCAGGCCAATAAAGAACGGTACGAGCAGCAGGTGCGGGAACCGCTGTTGCAGTTCATTGCGGATTTTGGGGTTCGGCTGGCCGAAATCAGCCCCTATTATGTAGCTGATGCGCGGAAGAGCGGGGGATCGCTGTTCCGTATTTATCGCGATATTCGTTTTTCGCCGGATAAGACACCGTATAAAACGGCTGCCGCCATACAATTTCGGCACGAAAGTGGTAAAGATGTGCATGCGCCGGGCTTTTATCTGCATCTGGAGCCGGACAACGTCTTTGCCGGGGCCGGCATCTGGCATCCCGATGCCCAGACCCTCTCCAAAATTCGAGACGCGATTGTCGAAAATCCGAACCACTGGCAAACCGTCGTCAATGGCGGGGCGTTCAGCGCGCAGTTTCATCTCGAAGGGGATTCGCTCAAAAGAGCGCCCAAAGGCTATGATCCCCATCACCCCTTGATCGAAGACCTGCGCCGCAAAGATTTTGTGGCCGGCCAAGGTCTCACCGAAGCCGATGCCTGCCAACCCGATTTCATCGACCGTTACGCCGAAATGTGCCGCATGACCGCACCGTTTACCGAGTTTTTGACCCGCGCGGTGGGCTTGCCGTGGTAGACTATCCGATCTAATAGCGGGCCCAAAAGCGTAGCAGAGGCATCCCCATGCCTCTGTGTGCCGGCCATAGGGAGCCGGCCTACGCCAAATTTGGATCCACCGGCTCTGTTTTATAGAGTTGCTCGGCCAATGACCGTATTTCCCTGACCATGGTGACTTTTTTGCGCCATTTATCCGGGATGGCGGGTTCTCCATAATAGGCCCCGGCCAGTTGGCCGTAAACTGCCGCCGTGGTATCGGCATCGTCACCCAGGTTGGCGGCTAGCAGGCAGCCTGCTTCAAACGAGTCGCTGTGGTAGAAGGCCCACAGCGCGGCCTCCAGCGATTTGACCACATAGCCGGAACCTTGTATATCGGGCGGCTGGCGGTGTTTAAAGGAGCCGGCGGCAATTTCATCGATTCCGGCTACAAGGGGGTGTTGATCCCAGTAAGCCGGAATGGGCGCGAACCGTTCGGATAGAAGATCGGTTTTGGGTGTGTCTTGGATGGTTCCTACGATCAATCCGCCAAAATACCGGCAGGCGTCAACCGCCGCCGCTGCTCCGTGGGTGGTGCGTGAGCTTTTGCCCGACATCTCGATGGCTTCTGCCGGTTGGTGAGCAAAAAAGAGGGGCACCGGGGCCAGCCGCATGATCGAGCCGTTTCCCGCCGTCCAGGGGTCGATGGGGCCGCTGTGAGGGTTTCCCGACTGCTCAAAGTTGTGCAGCGCCTGGCGGACGGTATTGCCAATATCAAAACAGTGGCCGGTGCTGCTCCAATACCCTTCGCGGTACCAGCGGACGTATCTTTGTAGTTGGTCAATCAGGTCGAGCGTTCCTTTTTCCACCAGGCTTGTTGCCAAACACAAGGCCATGCTGGTGTCATCCGTCCATTGGCCCGGCTCCAGGCGGAACGGGCCGCCGCCCACCATATCGGTCAGCGGCGTAAACGAACCCGGCCTGCGAAACTCCAGTGTTGTACCCACGGCATCGGCGGTGGCCAAGCCCACCAATGCGCCGCGATAGCGATCCAGCGTATTGATTCCTGCCATTTTTTCCTCTATGGTTGATCGGCCTGTATCAAGCCGATGATCAGCGCCTCCACTTCAGCGCCCGCCTCGAAAAATTCTTGCCCTTCCGGCAGCTTGATCAATCCGTTGGCCCCCACCATCGAGAGCAGCCGCCCCGAGCCTTGAAAGCCGGTGGTTGAGGCTTCCAGCATTCGATCCCGGCGGCGGGTGAGAATGACGCGCTGAAACTCCGTCCGGTCGGGCCCGTGTTTGATGGGATGGGCCAGCACCGCCTGCTCCCGGGGGCGATAGATGCGGGGATGCCCGGCCATTTTGAGCAAGGCGGGTCGAGCAAACACTTCAAAACTCACCAACGCGCTGACCGGAAAACCGGGCATAGCAAAGCAGGGTTTTCCGTCAACCACGGCAAACGTAACCGGCTTGCCCGGTTTGGTTCTGACGCGGCCAAAATGCACGGTACCCCGTGAGGCCAGATAGGGTTTGACCAGATCAAGCTGCCCCATCGACACCCCGCCGGACGTGACCAACACATCGGCCTCTTTCAGACCCCGTTCGATGGTTTCTTCCAGATGGCCTTCCTGATCGGTGATAATACCCAGGTCGATGGCATTCGCGCCGGCTTCTCTTACGGCAGCGATGAGCGTGAAGCGGTTAGAATCCCGTATTTGGCCGCGCCCCGGCGTTTGATCCGGGTTCACAATTTCATCACCGGTAGACATCACGGCTACTACGGGCCGCCGGTGGACGGAAACCTGTGTCCGGCCCACCGTGGCCAGCAAGCCTAGTTCCGCCGGGCCTAAAACCGTGCCATGGGGCAGAATTTGCTGGCCGGCTTCCATATCTTCACCCACGGGGCGAATATTTTTACCGGGTTGAAGATCGCTGTCTTGGATGTCAACGACCCCATCCTTTTCGGCCGTATCTTCAACCATCACCATCGCGTCGGCTCCGGGCGGAATCGGCGCGCCGGTGGTGGTGCGGGCCGCCGTGCCCGGCTCAATTAGCAGATCAGCCATATAGCCGGCCATCTGGTCGCCCACCACCCGGTGCGGTCCGGCGCCATCGGCGGCGATCACGGCGTAGCCGTCGACTCTGGCGGCGGCAAAGGGAGGCATCGGCTCGGCAGCAAAAACAGTTTCGGCCAACACCATGCCCTGGGCCTGGTCAAACGGGAGGGTGATGGCCGGGAGGGGGTCAATCTCACGCCGGATGACGGCCAGCGCATCGTTAATGGGAATCATTGGATAGGGTGATTCAGGCATCGTATTCCTCCGAAACGCAATAGTGTTCGTAATTCCAAAACAAGTATACCGGTGTTTGGGAGAAAATTCAATCCGGTTTGAACAAAAAAGGCGTTCCGCAGCCGAAACGCCTTTTGAGTAGAAAGATTTATAACCTATTTTTTGATGACCTGCATGCCGTCTTCGCCGGCTACAATGGCTTCATCGGCCATATTCAAAAATAGACCGTGCCCCACAATGCCGGGCTGGTTGTTCAAGGTGCGGTCCAATTCAGCGGGGTCATCGATGCCATTGGGGAAGGTGCAATCGAGAATGTAGTTATGGTTGTCGGTGAGGTACGGTGTTTCTTCCCCGCCCCGGAGAACCGGTTCGCAGCCCAGGTTTTCCAGCCAGCGCGCGTGGTGCCGCCAGGCAAACCGGGTTACTTCTATCGAGAGCGGGCATTTGGTACCTAATTTGTCAACTAATTTGCTATCGTCGGCCACAATGATGAGGTATTTGGTGACGATTTCCGTGATTTTCTCACGAACCAAAGCCCCGCCTAATCCTTTGATCAGGTCCAGCTTGGGGTCAATTTCATCCGCGCCGTCAATGGTTAAATCGATCATCGGATGCTCATCCAGGGTGGTTAGCGGAATATCATACTCTCTGGCCAGCGCTTCGGTGCCGGACGAGGTGGGAATTCCTACGATGTCTTTTAAAGCGCCCGCTTGCCACAGTTTTCCAATTTTGATGGTGGCATATTTGGCGCTGGAGCCGGTCCCCAGGCCCAGCACCATGCCATCCCTGACACGATCTACGGCTTTTTCGCCGGCCAATTTCTTAAAATGTTCAGCATCTTTTGACATACTCATCCTACCGTTTCGATTTATCAATGGCCTCTAAGGCGCGCAGCACCACGTTATCGGTGGTGAAGCCAAAGTGATCGTAAATGGTTTTGTAGGGGGCCGACGCGCCAAAGCGCTCGATGCCCATCATAATTCCCTGCGGCCCAATCCAGCGGCCCCAGCCCATACGAACGCCAGCCTCAATCGCCACCCGCGCTTTCACCGAGGGCGGTAAAACCGAGTTTTGATAATCTTCAGGTTGTTGTTCAAAAATTTCCCAACTGGGCATGCTGACAACTCGCGCGCCGATGCCCTGCTCGGCCAGTTTGTCGTAGGCTTCGACGGCAAATTGCACTTCGGAACCGGTGGCTATCAGAATAATATCGGGATACACTTTATCCGTATCCAGCAAAACATAAGCACCCTTTTCCAGCCCGGAGGCCGCGCTCATTTTTTCCCGATCATACACCGGTAATCCTTGCCGGGTTAATAGCAGCGCCACCGGCCCGTCTCGTTTTTCCAAAGCTACTTTCCAGGCGCAAGCGGTTTCGTTGGCATCGGCGGGACGAATGACGGTGACGTTGGGAATGGCGCGCAGGGCGGCCATATGCTCCACCGGTTGGTGGGTAGGGCCGTCTTCGCCCAGCCCCACGCTGTCGTGGGTAAACACAAAAATAGGGGCGATATGTTGGAGGGCGGCCAGTCGGATGGCGGGCCGGCAGTAATCGGAAAAGACAAAGAACGTGCCGCCATAGGGAATGATCCCGCCGTGCAGCGCCATACCATTGATCATTGCGCCCATGCCGTGTTCTCGAACGCCAAAGTGGAAATTTCGACCGGCAAACGAATCGTTGGCAAAAACGGGGTAATCCTTCAGCATGGTGTTGTTGCTGGGGGCCAGATCCGCGGATCCGCCGATCAGGTTGGGGATGACGGCGGCCAGGGCGTTGAGCGTTTGCCCCGAGGCTTTGCGCGTGGCCACGCCCTCGCCTGCCGGGAACACGGGCAGGGCTTCTTCCCAGCCGTCGGGCAGTTCGCCGGCAATGGCACAGCGAAAGCTTTCGAAGGGTTGGGGATGGGCCTTGGCGTAGGCATCCAGGCTGTTTTGCCATTCGGCTTGTTGGGCGGCGCCGGTGTCTAATGCTTTGCGGAATTCGGCCAGAGCTTCCTCCGGGATGAAGAAGGTTTTGTTGGGGTCCCAGCCGAAAGCTTCTTTGGTGAGCCGAACTTCGTCCTCGCCCAGCGGCGCGCCGTGGGATTCGGCGGTATTGGCTTTGTTGGGGCTGCCGTATCCAATGGTGGTGCGGCAGGCAATGATCGAGGGTTTGTCGGTGGCGGACCGGGCGGCTTTGATCGCTTCGGCCACTGCGGTCCGGTCGTGGCCGTCAATTTGCTGGGTGTGCCAGCCGTAGGCTTCAAAACGTTTCATCCGGTCTTCGGTAAAGGCCAGGTCGGTGCTGCCGTCGATGGAGATGTGGTTGTCATCATACAAATAGATGAGTTTGCCCAACTTCATATGGCCGGCCAGCGAGGCGGCTTCGTGGGAGATACCTTCCATCAGGTCGCCATCGCTGACAATGGCGTAAATGTAATGGTCAACAATGGTATGGCCATCTTTGTTAAAGGTGGCGGCCAGAAAGGCCTCGGCAATGGCCATGCCCACGCCGGTGGCAAATCCCTGCCCCAGCGGGCCGGTGGTGGTTTCCACGCCGGAGGTCAGGCCGTATTCCGGGTGGCCGGGTGTTTTGCTGTCCCACTGCCGGAAGTTTTTCAATTCTTCCAGGGGCAGATCATAACCGGTCAGGTGCAGCATGCTGTATAACAGCATCGAGCCGTGGCCGGCAGACAGCACAAAGCGGTCGCGGTTGAACCAGTCCGGGTTTTTGGGATTGTGACGCAAAAATTGGGTCCAGAGAACGTAGGCGGCGTCGGCCATCCCCATAGGCATGCCGGGGTGGCCGGATTTTGCTTTTTGCACGCTATCCATAGAGAGGGTGCGGATTGTATTGACACAGAGTTGATCAAGGTCTGTGTTACTCATTGGGCTAGACTCCTTTTTTGATAATGATCATATATTGGCTAAAGCTAAGAGCTGATACTGTTGCTGGCAGCTATTAGCCTTAACCGACATACTTATCAGGCCGGTTGTAAATTTTTTAAAGATACTTTGGGGAGAGACCCCGGCTGTTCCACCTGCCGAGGTCTCTTTATTTTGAATGAATTTATTTTGCTTCTTTTTGGGGTACTTTTTCAAAATTTGGCGTAAATTCCCGACCGACAATGAAGGCTTCTACCCGCTCGCGGGCTTCATCATCGTGATATTGAACCGGTGGTGATTTCATAAAGTAAGACGAAGGCGCGGTGACAGCGCCCGACATCTTGCGGTCCAGGGCCAATTTGGCGCAGCGTATCGCATCAATGGTGACGCCTGCCGAGTTGGGACTGTCCCACACTTCAAGTTTGATTTCCGCTTTCAACGGTACGTTGCCAAAGGTGGTGCCTTCCATCTGGATGTGGCAGAATTTGCGGTCGGTCAGCCACGGCACATAATCCGACGGCCCCACATGCACATCGCCTTCTTCTAATTCGTAATCCAGTTGGCTGGTCACGGCGTTGGTTTTGGAAATCTTTTTCGATTCCAGGCGGTCCCGTTCCAGCATATTGTAGAAGTCCATATTGCCGCCAAAGTTCAATTGGTAGGTGCGGTCCAGCTTCACGCCTCGTTCGGCAAACAGCCGGGTTAAGACACGGTGAGTGATGGTAGCCCCCACCTGGCTTTTGATGTCGTCGCCAATGATGGGCAGCCCTTTTTCTTCAAAGCGCCGCTGCCAGTACACCTCGCGGGCAATGAAAACCGGCACGCAGTTGACAAAGGCGCAGCCGGCATCCAGAATTTGCTCCACATACCATTTGGTAGCCATTTCTGAGCCAACCGGCAAAAAGCTGATGACAACGTCGGTGTTGGTTTCTTTGAGAATGCCGACAACATCATCGGTGGGGCCGGGCGCTTTGGTGATCCGCTGCGCCAGATATTTGCCAATCCCGTCGTGCGTCATGCCCCGGTAGACCGGCACATTCAGATGCGGCACTTCGGAAAATTTGATGGTGTTATTGGGGTCAACCCAAATCGCTTCGGACAAATCTTTGCCCACTTTGTTGCCGTCCACATCAAAGGCAGCGGTAAACTCAATATCGTTGATGTGGTATCCGCCTAAATTGACGTGCATCAGCCCCGGCACAAACTCGTCCGGCTGGGCGTCCTGATAAAACGTAACTCCCTGCACCAGCGAACAAGCGCAATTGCCTACGCCAATAATGGCTACTCGAACTTTTCCCATGGTTGTCTGAACTCCTTTGTTATTTTGTGTGAATGGATGGGGAAAACAGCTTCTGGTTTTTCTCCCGGACATGAAACCATGAAACGCTTTTGAATGCAAATTAACAGGTTGATGGGGGGAATTGGACAAAAAAGCTTCCCGTACGATGGGAAGCTTACGTTTTTGAGGCGCGGCTGGCGTTTAGGGCGTTTCACAGAGAACAACATTCGATTTCTGATCGGTATGGTAGATGTATTGTTGATCTTCTGCTTCCAGCGTGATTTTGTAGCCGGGCGTAATCACCTGCGCGTACATATAGCCTTCCTGGGGGCATCCCAGGCTGGCATCGCTCCATTCGACGGCTTCCATAGACACCAGCTTGATCCGATCCGCCGGAACGCCGGTTTGCTCAGATAAATCGGCCATGGCGGCCTCTAAAGCTGTTTCGCTGCCTTCAATCGGTTCGGTAGAAACCATATCTGCCTCTCCAACCGGAGAAACCGGCGAAATGGGAGCCGCCGGCCCGGTGATTTCCGTGGGTAATGTGGGTGTTGGGGTAGCGGGTACGGTTTGCGCTTCAGATGTAGTGAGTTCAAGATCGCCAGTGTCTCTTTGCGATCCGCAGCCGCTGCCAACCAGGGCCATGCCTAAAAGAAGAATGGTCCACCAATTTTTGCCGATTAAGTTAGACATAATAAATCACCTCCAACCTTGTGTTCATAAGTGTTAGACGTTGGTTGGGGCGCTAAAGTTCCCAAAGTAGGGGAGGTTCAAGGTAATAATATTTCTTCCACTTCGCCGGGAGTCAGGCCCAGCACAATCACCATTTTTTCCGGCGATGATTGTCCGGCGGCGATCTCTATTTTGTCAGACTCAACGCCCAGCTTTTCGGCCAGAAAACCCATAAGATTCTCGTTGGCGATGCCGCTGGCGGTTTTTGATGTCAACCGGATTTTCAGGGCATCTCCATGCTTGCCCACAACTTCGTTTTGCGTGGCCTGGGGCACTATGTGGACGGCAAAGGCGGCGCCTTCTTCGGCTTTGGTGATCTTAAATTCAATGTCTCGCATGGCCCATTCTCCTATGCTGGTAAACTTTTGATTAAACAACGGTGTTTAAAATTTAGGCTACTAACGGTTAATAGCCCAGTAAGGAAAGCAAGATTTGTCGCAAAAATTCTAAACCCAGAAGCGCTACAATCGGACTCAAGTCGATCATCCCCACGGTGGTGTAGCGGCGTAATGGCTCCAGAATAGGATCGGTGATGGTATACAGAAAACGAATGACCGGATTATAGGGGTCAATCCGAACGCCCGCCATCGGCAGCCACGAAAGCAATACTCTAATCAAAATAGCCCACCAGAGGGCGCTAAATACAATGTTAATGGTTATTGCCAGCACATCAACCATTGTTTTCCAGACCTCCTAATAAACGTGATTTCTTGTAAGCGGCCCAAATGGCTTTGGATAACACCGTGCGGAAGCCGCCTTTTTCTAATTGGTACAGCGCATCGGCCGTGGTGCCGCCCGGCGAGGTGACCATATTGCGCAACTCGGCGGAATGGCGGCCGCTGTCGCGGGCAAAGGCAACGGAGCCGTCGATGGTTTGAAACACAAGCTGCTCGGCCACGCGCCTCGGAAAGCCCATATGCACGCCGGCATCGATCATGGCCTCCATGAACAAAAATACATAGGCCGGCCCGGTACCGGACAAGGCGGTGGCCATATCGAGATATTCTTCTTTATCAACGTACAACTCTTCACCCAGCGCCGATAAAATGGTCTGCGCCTGCTCTTTTTGAACGTCCGACACATCGTCGGTGGCCGTCCAAACCGACATCCCCTGGCCCACGCGGGCCGGTGTATTGGGCATCACCCGGACCACCCGGTAATGATGCAGCGCCTGGCTGATCTTGCTGATGGTAACGCCGGCGATGATTGACAGCACCAACGACCGGGCGGGAATACGCCCCTGCAATTGTTCGCCGATTTCAGATAGATTTTGTGGTTTGACCGCCAGTATGATAATGTTTTGCTCTTTCACCGCCTCATTGTTATCACTGGTGGTTTTTATGTGATACCGCCCGGCCAGTTTTTCCAATTGGCCGGGGTAAGGATCGCTGGCGGTGATGTTCTCCGGTTTAACCAACTCTTTTTTGTATAAGCCGGCAATCATAGCGGTTGCCATCGCGCCGGCGCCAATAAAACAGATTTTGGTATCTTTCAACATGGTGTTTGGTTATTTTCTCCAACGTTTTTAACAGTAGAGTCGCGGGCCAAAAATTGCGCGGCCAACCCGGACAATGGTGGCCCCTTCTTCAATGGCCACCTCAAAATCATCCGTCATACCCATCGACAGGTGCTGCCACGTTACCTCTGGGATTTCCGTTTGCAGCCGGGTTCTGAGATCGGCCAAACTACGAAACACAGGCCGCGTTTGCTCCGGGTCTTCCACCAGCGGGGCCATGGTCATCAACCCTTTAATGTTGACCTGTTCCAGCGTGGTTATTTGGGCCACTGTTTCCAGAAAAGAATCCAACTGCTTTGCATTTGATGACCATTGACTGAGTTCAAAGCCATATTTGGCCGATTCGCCGGAAACATTGCATTCCAGCAGGATATCAACCGGCGGGATGTTATCCCGTTTGGCCAGCCGGTTGATCCGCCGGACCAGCTTCAAGCTGTCTACCGAATGGATCAGGCTGAAGTTGCCCAGCGTGTCGCCCACCTGGCGGCTCTGCACGTGGCCGATCATATGCCACGTGGGCGCATCTGCCGGGGGCAGCTCCAGTTGCTGCGCAAAGTCGATCACTTTTTGGTGGCCTTCCTGCACCCGGTTCTCGCCAAAATGGCGCAGCCCGGCCCGGTAGGCGTCTATAACCGTTTCTACCGGGTGCGTTTTGCTGACGGCTACCAGCGTGATTTCATTAGCCTCTCGCCCTGCTCGTTGGGCTGCGGCCCGGATACGGCTATAAACTGCTTCTATGTTGGCGGCCAGATCGCTCACCCGATTGCTCCTCTCAAGCCGATGATCACGCCAAAGCGTCCGGTCTGGCCCTTTTCCGCCCGGTGGGAGAAGAATTTATCGGTGTGGCACGCGGTACATAAGTTTGATGAAATAATCTGTTTTACCCCACTCTCGGCTAACTGCCGCCGGTTCGCTTCGGCCATATCAAAATGAGTGTGGCCCGGTTTGCCGTTGGATTGGAACAGGCCGGCGGCGGTGCCAAAATTTTTCTCTGCGGCGGTTATGACCTCAGGCCCTACCTCATAACAGCACGCGCCAATGGCCGGGCCAATCACCGCAATGATGTTGGCGGCGCGGCAGCCCAGGCGATTGATCATTGCTGCCACGGTGGCTCCGGCGGCGTTCTGCATTGTGCCGCGCCAGCCGGCGTGCGTCAGGCCCACGGCCTGTTGTACCGGATCGTAAAACAGCAGCGGCGTGCAATCGGCAAAACGCAAAAACAGGTAGATGTTGGAATCAGCCGTGATCAAACCATCGGCCTGGCCCATCATCCGCTGCCGGTTATGGCGATCAATTGTTAAAACATCAGCGCCATGCACCTGATAGCAGGATACGGTTTGATCGGCGCTGATGTTCAGAACCTCACAGATTGTTTGATTGTTTAGCTGAACCGCCCGGTCATCGTCCCCCACCGTAGACCCCAGATTGAGTGACCGGTAAGGTGTCCGGCTGACCCCACCCTGCCGGGTGAAGATCGCGTAATTTAAGGTGGAATAGGCATCAAAAGCGCGGGCGCGATACAGCAAAACATTATGGGTGACGACCGGGTACACCTGGTCAACAGTTTGATGGCTCATAACAGCGTGAGTTTAACATATTCACCGGAGAGCGTCAATGTTGTTTGAAGCCTCAGTGCCCTTATTATACCATTCTACACGACATAATGGAAACCATCGTTAAAATGTTGCGCTGTCCCCTATTTTCGGCCAAAATCGGCCCGAATTTGGCCCCATTCTTCGGTGTTCCATACCAGAATTTCGTTGGAATAGGGGGTGTTTTGCAGCCAGGCCAGGGCGCGGTCGGCCAGGTTCCACACTTCCTGGGTAGATTCGTTGCGCGGCAGTTTGGAGCGGACGGTTTTTTGTCGCACCCAGTTACGCGCCGTGCGGGAATCGGAGTAAATGGGAATAGATTTCTCTTGTTTTTTAAGCAGCGCCAGGGCGTGAACAATAGCCAGAAATTCGCCCAGGTTGTTGGTGCCGTTGGGCAGCGGGCCAATATGGAACAGTTCCTTGCCGGTTTGGGTGTGAACGCCGCGATATTCCAGATTGCCGGGGCTGCCGTCGCAGGCGGCATCCACCGAAACACTGTCGGCCACGGCTTCCGGGGGCAATTTGAAGCGGGGTTTGACGCCGATATATTTTTCCCAGCCTTGCGCAAAGGCTTCCTGGGCCTGGGCTTCACTTTCAAACGCTTTGTATTTAGCCCCGGGAAAGCCGTTCACCTGTTTGGCGCAATCGGCCCAGGTAGGGTAGATGCCGGGCTGGTTGCCCACCCAGACGACGTAGTATTTTTGTTTGGCCAATGTTCCTCCCCCTATGCGGTTACTTCGCTGATGCCGGGTTGAGATTCTAACTTCTCCACCCCATCCCGGTAAGCCTGCCCAAACAGCGCGCCGGACATAACCACAATGTACATGGTGATCGGCGCGGTCAAAAATGGAACAAGGCAGCATAAAATAATAGTAAAATACAAAAATGTCAGTACCGAATTCAGTATGATTGAAATAACGATGAGAATGAGGTAAGCCAGCACAAAGCCGCTCACGTTGGCCTTAAAAATGGGCCACCATTCTTTGATACGAAACGCCGCGCTAAAATCGTCGGTGGCTACCACGTGCCCCATGATGGCCGGCATCAAAACGCCGATGCCCAGCCCCAGGAGCATGCTCACGCCCATCAGCACAAAAAATCCAAGGGTGCTGAGTAACGTTAAAATGCCTACCAGCGCGCCGGCGGCCTCCGGGTTTTCTTCGCCGCCCATCACGGCTACGGGAATACCGAACATCGGCAGGAAAAAGATGATAAAAAAGCCCAGCATCATCAAGACGATCAGCGGCAGGGCGTAAACCATCACCGCCCCCAGCAGCCTGGCGCCGTCTACAAAAAGCCGCCCCCAATCATCCCATTCCGGCAGATACGGGTCGCCTTTATCCACAATGATGCGGCGCATGATCTGCACCATATAGCCATATAGAAAGAAGAACGGGATCAGCGGAATGGCAAAACCGGCCAGTACGATCAGGCTGCCGATCAGAAATTTGTTCTTCCAATCCGCATCGGCAAAAGAAAAGCCCAGCAGAGATTGCAAATTACCCGTGGTGAACGACTGCGTGGTCATAAAATCCTCCCCTTGTCAAATTAGTTGCGTACGATGATTCTATTTTACGCCCGGATAATCGGAAGCACAAACCGGCTTGTTTGCCTTTCAACCGGCTTGCTCTATAATCTGTTGATTTTAATCAACCCTGCATTCAAATCGAAAGGGTGTGACCAAAGTGAGTTGGAGAAGGAGGAAATTGGGGGGAACTACCCCCCAAGCCCCCCGGCCTGCGGCGCTTTTCTACTCATTTTAGTCACACCCGAATCGAAAGGCATCCCAAGAAAAGGTGAAAAACGTGTTCTTGATCGACAAACCCTACGTATCTGATTTTGTAAAACAGACCATCATCCAAAATAATTTCCCGGTTATCAACACCGCCGGCGCACGAGCGATGGGGTTTGATAATGGCCACAATCTGCTTGATGAAGCAGCGGCGATTGACGCCATCAAAGCGAACGACGAGTTTCAAATATACACCATTTCTGAGCATTCGCTGGGCTGGATTGCCGAGCATTTAGCCGGTACCGGCCTGCCGGACAAAATTGACCTGTTCAAGAATAAGGTTAAATTCCGGCAATTGCTCCAACCGCTGTACCCCGATTTTTACTTTAAAGCCGTGCCATTTGATGAATTAGCCGCGTTTCCAATTGATGATGTTCCGCTGCCCTTTGTGATCAAACCGGCGGTTGGTTTTTTCAGCATGGGCGTTCACAAAGTGAACCATGTTGGGCAGTGGCCGCCGGTTAAAGAACATATCCTCTCGTCCGCCGCCGGTATCGAAAAATCGTTGTTTCCCAGGCAGGTGTTAGATACCGGTACATTCATTATCGAACAGGTTGTTACGGGCGAAGAGTATGCCCTTGATGCCTATTACAATGCCGCCGGCCAGCCGGTTATCCTCACCATCTTAAAGCATATGTTTTCTTCTGATGAGGATGTCAGCGACCGGATTTATATTTCGTCCAAACAAATTGTTGAAGACAATTATGCCCGGTTCCGCGATTTTTTGTGCCGGGTAGGAAAATTGGCCGGTATAAAAAACTTTCCGGTGCATGTTGAACTCAGAGTGGATAGTAACGGCGCGCTGGTGCCGATTGAGATCAATCCGATGCGCTTTGGCGGCTGGTGTACCACCGCCGATATGACCTACCTGGCTTACGGCTTTAATCCTTACGAATATTATTTCTACCAAAAACAGCCGGACTGGACCGAAATCTTGCAGGATAAAGCGGGAAAAACTTACAGTTTGATTGTACTGGACAATTCTACCAAGGTAACACCCGACCGGATCAAAGCATTTGATTACGAGCGGCTGCTGGCCGGCTTTGAGAACCCCCTGGAATTGCGCCGGCTTGATCACAAACAATATCCTCTCTTTGGCCTTCTGTTTGCGGAAACAGGCGAGGCAAATATCTCTGAGCTTGAATATATCCTGGCGTCAGATTTAAGCGAGTTTATACGGTAAGGCAATTTGACTTCCCTCTCTCCCTGTGCTAAACTGGGGCCATCAAATTAAAGGAGGCGTAATTCTTTATGTTTACCACAACCGCAGTTGTTGTTCAAAATTCACTTAAAGAAGTGCGCCTGTTTGTGTTTGCCTGATTCTTTTATAATTTGCCAGTTCACGGCCACGGGCGCGCTTCAGTCCCGTGGCCGTTTTGCATTTAAACGTTGTTGGCTGTGGTAAAGGCGCAGCCGCGCGAGGCAGGCAAAACCTGAAATTTACTATATCGATTGGCCGCGGGGATCAGCCCTGCGGCCATTTTTTGTTGGCCGCGGGCGCGTCTGTAAACGCCGCGGCTATTTTTTTGCCTGAAAGGAGATACTACGATGTCAAAATTGGCGCTTGTTGTTTTATACGGTTGGGGAATGATGAACCACAAGGTTCAAGGTGAATTGACAAAACAAACGAAACAAAAGAAAAAAC
>CAZTFF010000001.1:86099-315807 GCA_964612485.1 uncultured Caldilineaceae bacterium | reverse complement strand
AGTTATCGCTGTCCAATCCCATTTTATCTTACCAAAAAATGGACAAAGTCGAGATATAGGGTCTTGGATCCAAAATCATTATCTGAATATCTATACAAAAAGGTATCTGTCCCCAAAGGATCAGCATGAGCAAGCAGCCTAAAAAAACCGATACCAAGCCCGCTAACGAAGCCCATAAAAAGCCCAAACAAGCCGTACCGGCCATGCCGGCGGTGATGGATATGAATCCGATGGCGCAGTTTGGCGACGCCACGGTGCTTCAGCGGGCCATGGCCAACCCCCGGGGGCTTTCGCCCAAGGCGGTGTCGGGGTTGCAGCGGAACTACGGCAACAAATATATCCAACGAATGATGGCGGGCTACGTGCAGCGCCAATCATTTGGTTCGCTCGATGCCGATCTGAAAACGCTCACCGGCAACGGCCCGGTGGCTCAACGCGAAGTTGACGATACGGGCGGCGTCGAACTCACCGGCTCCACCAGCAGCGAGATCGACCGGGCTACCGATCAGGGCGGCCAATCGCTGCCGGAACCGATGCAGGCCAAGTTCAAGCAAGACCTGGGCGTGGCCGACCCGGAAAATATCAAAATTCACACCGATACCAAAGCGGACCGGCTGAACCAATCGCTGGGCGCCCGCGCTTTTACCCACGGTCAAGACATTTTCTTCCGGCAGGGAGAATACAACCCCAACTCCGGCGAAGGCCAAAAACTGCTGTATCACGAAGGCTGGCACACCCGGCAGCAGGGCGGTACTCGCTCCCGGGACGAAACCGGCTCATCAGGCGGCACACCATCAAACAACAACGCGCAGACCAAAATGGTGGTCAATCCGCCCGATGACCAGTACGAGCAAGAAGCCGACGCCGTGGCCGACCACGCGGTGCAGCCACAAATGACCCCGCCGGCCGGCACACCCCCGGATGGCCCTTCCAAAACTGTTGATGACGCGGAAGAAAAAATAGCTCAGGAACCGGACGCCGCCATCGACCAGGCCATGAACGCGCCTTCTGGCGTACAGCGGGCCGAAGACGAAGAGGGTGAAGAAGAGGAAGAAGGCGCCAGCGAAGAAGAACAGGAAGAGACCAAGGCCAAGGCGCAAGATTCGGCGGACGAGAAAAAAGAGAAAAAAGGCGAGGAAGCCAAAAAATCCGGCGAGGGTGCGGCGGAAGAAAAGGATAAAGAGAAGCAGGACGAGCAAAAAGGTGAGGTCGATATTCCGCCCAAAGCCAACATCAAGCCGCCCGAACCGGAGGTCGATCCTTCGGCGGTGGCCGATATCGACGGCGATACCGCCACGGAACTGAAATACGAACCCGATGAGGAGGAGTTTGAAGAACCGGAACTGCCGCCGCCGCTGCCCACCTGGGACGAGCTGGCCGCAGGTACGGTTCAGCTCTCTATTGCCGATGTGGAACAGGAGTACCAGTTCCGGCAGGGGTTGAGCGCCGAGGGTGATGTTGATTTTACGGCTCTTGGAGGCGACGGTAGCTTTACCGTTGCCGAAGGGGCCGACGAGGAAGCGCCCGAGGCTGAACTGGATCCCGACGAGATGGCCGACGAGGCCCTCAAAGAGGGAATTTTATCGGGCCTGGAAGAAGGGGCCACCAGTTTTGTAGCCGATCAGATCGTTGAAGCGGCCACCGGCAAAATCCCCTACGCCGACGGGCTGATCAACCTGGTCAAGCTGGCCAATGATCCGGCGGCCTGGATGCAGGAAAACGTCTTTGCCATTGGCGACAGCGCCGTGGCAATGGTGGAAGGCTTTGCCGCCATTGGCGACGAGGATACGGTTTGGGGCGGCATCGCGGCGCTTTTAGAGGCGCTCATTGGGGTGGTTGATTTTATCAACTCTATTGTCAGCCTGATCAATATTATTTTCACCATTATTCTCTTCATTGCCAAAATGCTGCTCATCATCAGCAACGTGATGATCTCGCTGGCCCCCATCTTTGTGCCCTTCTTTTTCCCCTTTGCCTGGACGCCGGGGGTGTTTACGCCCATTGCCTCGTTTATGAGCACCATTATCAGCACGCTGCACCCGGTGAATGATGTTTTGGGATTGATTGGCACCATCCTGGGTAACGTAAAATTTGGGCTACAGCCGCTGGCCATCCTCTTCCGTTATATCGATATGAAAACGACCGAGGAAGGCGACCCGGATAAACTCAAAGCAAAGCAGGCCAAACTTCAAGGCAATGTCTCCGGCTTTGTCAGCACCGCCACCACTAAAACCGCGGCCAACCTCAAAGAAAACGCTGTGTCCGGCGTACAAAACAGGATCGAAAAAGGGAAAGCCAAACGGGATATTGCCGATCTGGAAACAAGAGCCAAACAGAGTGATGATCCCGAATTGCAAGGACAACTGGCCGGTAAAAAAGAAAAGTTCGAGCAGCAATTTGGTGAATCGTACGAAGCGTTTAAGAACCGGAAGGGCACAGAGTCGGTTAAAAAATACGCAGCAAGTATGGTTGGTCTATCTACCACAACCTCTGATACCGGCGAAGTAAAATTAGGCAAAACAACTACAGATGAAAAAACAGGAAAAACTAAAACAGAGTATCTCTCAGGCAGCGGTGTTGTTGGTGCATTTACTCGAACGGCGAAAGATATCGGCGTGGCCCAACTTACCACCAAGAAGGGACGAGAAGATACTTTTAGTAAGTACACTAAAAGCAAAAAAGAGATCGCCGATGAATTATCAATCAAACCTAAATCTGTTCGTGATTACGAAGCTAAAACCAAAGCCGAGACAGAGGCTCAACTTCAGAAAACAGACCCATACAAGAAGGCCACAACAGATTTTGATGATGCCGAATCAACCCGTGCCACCGCTGAAGCCTATCGAAAAATTCATGAAGATGAAGAAAGCGCTCATAGAAGCGAAGCTGATAACCAAAAACTCAAACGAGATACAGCCCGAGATGAAGCCCAGAATTTGGCTTCGCAAGCAAAAGATAAACGCAAAACCGCTCAAGAAAAACAAGCGGCAGCCCAAAAAGAGTATGATGACGCAGTAATAAACCCCAAATACAACCTGGATGAAGTTATCGCCATTCATAAAAAGAAAAAAGCTGTCGATGCCGAAGCCGAACAATTACGTGCGCAAGCCGATGCATTAGACAAAACCGCCAAGCAGCGCCGTGATGAAGCAAAAGAAGCGGAACGTATTAGGCGTGATGAGGTACTAAATGCAGATATAAGAAAGAAACTGGCCGCAAAAAGCAAAGATGAAGCTGAGCAAGCCGCCAAACACAAAGCGGACCTGGAAAAATACCAACAAGGGCTTCTCAAAGGCGGAACCGACGAGTGGCGTAGTGGCACTGACTCCAAAAAAAATAAACTGGCCAGTTTCATTATGAATAACGACCCCAGCGGCGGCCAGCGCCATGGACCGGGCAAGCTGGGACAACAGCTTATCAAGAATCTAATGCAGAACTCTCTGGAAGCCAAGGAATACAAAACCGAAAAGCAGCGCGCCGATGACGCCCAAACGCTTAAAGACGCAGGGCAACTTAAAGAAGCGTATGACAAAGTTCGCGGCCTGGACCCCAAAAAGTGGTGGGTGGGAGACAAAGACGACCCCGACTATCCCGGCAGGGCCGATTCCTTACGCGGTGGGAAAGCCTGGTCGCAAGGTACGTGGGGCATCACCTCCAGTTCCAAAGTGGAAACAGCCGACAAATACGAAGCGTTGGCCCATCAGATAACGGAATTACAGACCAGCCTAAAAGACTCGCTGGGCACAATTATCGATGAGAACCGAAACTTCAAAATTTCCATCTCCACCATCATCCCCGATCTGCCCAACGATGCCAAACGCGCCGATGAAGGGGAAACCGCGTTTATCATCACTATGAAAGGCAGCCGGGTGGGTGAAACCGGCGATTCTTCGCCCGGAAACTCCGCCTGGATCACCCAGGACGTGGGCGAGGCCGCCACCGACATCGATCTCTATATTGGCGGGAATACGCAACAAGAGATCACCAAATTTCCACTGCGCAACGAGACTGTCACCAAAGGGTACCACGCCGCCGACAACGTGACCCCCACCCAGATCAAGATGTCGCCCCAATCAGTCAACCTGGAGTACGAAGAAGCGGGTAATAAAAAAGTATACAAATACAATCCCATCGGCCAGAAGATCACGGGGAGCAATTCCGATTACGATGTATTTGTGGGGTATGAGCGCGTAAGGTTGGTTGAACAGGAAGGTCAGCCGGCTCAAGCCCAGGCAAAACTTGATAATTCGGTTCAACGAAAGGCCGATCCGGTGCAAATGGCCCGTTCAGGTTCATTCATCCAGCGGCAGGCGGATGAAGACGAGGACGCAGAAGAAACCATTGACCTTGGCCCCGAACCGGAAGAAGAGGCCGCGCCGGAAGCGGAAGCCGATCTGGGCGAAGAAGAAGAATTTGAAGACGAGGAGTTTGAGGAAGAGGAAGAAGAGGAGTTCGAAGAAGAAGCGGAAGAGGATTTTTACGAAGAAGAACTACCGGAGGAAACATTTGAAGAGGAAATGGCAGCGGAAGAAGAGGAAGAAAGCGGCGGCGATATGGAATATTTCTCGATGCTGAACGCCGGCTATCAGGCCCAGATGTTAGCTATGCTGCCCGAACCGCCCGAAGGCATGATCGACAATATCCAAAGCCTGGCCATGGCCCACGCCCAGGTGCAGGGCGAAGAATACGATTTGCTGCTGCAACAACAGCAGATCGGCGCGTTTCAACAACACGGCCAGGGCCAGATGGTGGAACTGGAAGGCGCGAAAAAATTCACCGCCATCAACAAACAGGGGGTTGAAGCGCACCAAAAAGACGCCGTCAAACAGGAACAGGCGCAAATAGACAAAACCAATGCCTTTGCCGAGAAAGAGGGCCAGGCCCAGCAAACGGCTCAGGAAAGCGGTAAGGGCGATAATTTCTTTACCAAAATTTTCGGCAAGATCATGGAGGGCTTTGGTTTTGGCTCCGCCCTGGGCGGCGGGGGCGATGCGGACGCCGCCGGGGCCAACAAGCAGGCCACCGAAACCTCCCAAACCACCGACTCGACCGCCAAGGCCACCCAAACCGGCCAGGCCCGCACCGCGCAGGAACAGGCCATCACCCAGGCGGTGCAGGGCGAGGCCGAGCAGTCACACAACCAACTGGACGAAATGGAAGATCATCTGAGCGACAAACAGGGCGAGGCCGAAGAAGGCTTGGGCGAATTGGACGAGGCCGGCGCGGCCAATGAAGAGCAGTTGGATATGGTCAACGAAGAAGAAGGCCGCCTTGAAGATGAATATATGGCCTCGGTTGATGAAGCCGAGGCCTGGGCCGACGAACACAGCGCGGCCCGGGAAGAAATTTTTGCCGAACTCGACGCCGATTTGGGCGCGCCGCCCGAAGACCAACTGGAACGGGTTGAATCGCTGGAGGTATAAGTCCAACACCTTTGAAATAAAAGTGTCGGACATGTCATTCTGAGGCGAAGCCAAAGAATCTCCAGGGTAATGACTTATTAACGACCGATAACAATGAACAAAAAAACCAGGCAAAAACTGGCCGACCTCAACCGCCAGATCAAACAAATGAAAAGCGCCGGGAACCGGGCCGGAGAAGCGCTGGCCCACACCCAAAAAGCGATGCTGTACGTGGCTTCGATGGAGATGGGCGCGGCAGCCAAAGAAATGGCCAAAGCCGGCGTACTGGCCCAGGAAGAAGGCCGGGTAGACGAAATGGCCCTGGTGCATCTGGCCCAGGGCAAAACTATGGCCCTGGAACCGGGCCAACGGGCCAAAGCCCGCGAGTTACTGGAAAACGCGGTTTCGCTGTACCACACTATGGAAGATTACGAGCACGAAGTGGAGGCCCTCAAGGAGCTGGCCGCGCTGGAAGCGGCAGAGCAAAATTTTGAGCCGGCGGTGCAGCGGATCAGCAAAGTGATTGATAAGCTTGACGAAGAACAGCAAGCGCCCCAGGTGATCGAGCTGCTCACCCTGCGGGCCAATTACCAGGTCTGCTTGAAAAATATTGACCAGGCCCTTGAAGACCTGGATACGGCCATTGAGTTGGCCGGGCGCACCGATCATGTTGAGATGGGCCTCACCGTGCGCGCCCAGCGGCAGATTTTGCAAAGCGTGCTTGAAGGCGGCTCGACGGAGGCGCTGGACGCGATACGGCGGGAAGCGGCCCGAGCCGGCCAGTTTGATATTGCCGGCGACCTGCAACTTCAGCAAGCCAACGAAGCGCTGCTGGCCGGGCGCTACGAACAGGCTGCCCACCTGGCCGAAACCGTGCGCCGGGCCGCCCAACAAGCTAAAGACCTGGGGCGATTTGTGCGATACCTGGCCGCGTCGGTGGCGCTGGCCGGCGCTCAGGAAAGCTTGAACAACCGGCGCGAAGTCTTGTATGCGCTCTTAAGCTGCAAAGCCTATCTGGAAACCCATTTGGGCCAGGCGGTCGGCCAGGAGATCAACCAAATCCTCGACGCCTACAAAGAACGCTGGGGCGAACAGGCGATGGCCGGCGCCATCCGCGATTATCAGGCCTGGATGCAGGAAATGAAGCAGCAACAAAACGGAAAGTAATCGGGAATGGCATCGACCACAAAACGCAAGAAAATCAAACGACGCCGCAGGCATCTGGATGAGCGGCTGGAAGGACACGGCCCCGCGCCCAACGCCGCCGGGCTGGCCGGCTTGCAGCAGAGTGTGGGCAACCGGGCAGTGCAGCGGATGCTGGCCCAGGAGCAGGCGGCCACGGTGCAGCGACAAACCGAAACCGAAACGCTGCCGGAAGCGGTGACCACATCGCCGGAAACCGTCCCGGAGGAAATCCACCGGAATCTGAGCGGCAGCAAATGGGTCGATAAATTTGAAGCCGGCCACAAGCTGGTGGATCTGGAAACCGATTTTGGCCGGAACGTCGCCCGTTTTATCAGCGCCCTGGAGCGGGCCGGCGCGGCGGTGGAGATTCTATCGACAACCTGGCCGGCGGAACGGGTCTATTTGATGCACTTTGCCTGGCTCATCACCAATAAAGAGATCGATCCCCGGCAGGTGCCGCCCATTGACGAGATAGAGTTTGAGGCCGATGTTTCGCCGGAATTGGAAATTGGCTGGTGGCACGGCACGCTGGAAGCCTCGCAACTGGCCGCCGCCCAGATGGTGGATGCCTTTGGCATCGATGAGTTGGAAGCGCCGCCGCCGTTGAACTCGCGCCACATCAGCGGCGAGGCCATCGATATGCGGGTTTCCTGGGGCGGCGGCACGCCGTTGATGGTGGAAGACCCGCTGGGCGAAGAGATCGAGATCAGCGACAGCCCTTATGATGAAACCAACCTGCTCCTGATCGAGATTGGGGCCGCCTATGGCGTTATTCATTACGAAGATACCGACGCGGATGCGGTTCACTGGTCGGTAGACGGCGCATAGCGCAGTGTTTGAACGAAAGGATGGTGTATGATGACAACGCAACGAGCCGGAGAAGGCAAATCAAACAAAAAACAGGCCAAAGCGGAGAAATCTACTTCAACGCCCGATCAGGCCAAGGCCAACCGGGTTGATCCCGGCGGCATGGCCGGGTTGCAGCAGAACTTTGGCAACCGGGCCGTGCAGCGATTGCTGGCCCAGCGCGAAACCCCAGGTTTGCAGGGCGAAGACCGTCAGGTTGACGACCACGTGCAGACCGACATCGAGCAACAGCGCGGGCAGGGCGAGCCGTTGAAAGATGAAACGCAGCAGCAGATGAGCCAACGGCTGGGGGAAGATTTTAGCGAGGTGCGGGTTCATGCCGATGCGGACTCGCACGATCTGAGCGAGCAGCTCCAAGCGCGGGCCTTTACCACCGGCAACGACGTGTTTTTCCGCCAGGGCGAATACAATCCCCACTCCTCGGCGGGGCAGGAGTTGCTGGCGCACGAATTAACGCACGTGGTGCAGCAGCGCGAGGGTAAGGTTGATCTGGGCGGCGACGGCATGCAGGTCAACGAGCCGGACGACACTTACGAACATGAGGCCGACAACGTCGCCAAAAAAGTTGTTTCTCCCGCCGGCCCCACGGAAACGTCCGGCAGTATGGGGGAGAGCCGGATGGCCAACTCCGTTCAACGGCAGGACGCACCGGAAGAGGATATTCTGGAAAAACCCATCCAGCGACAGGATGCACTGGAAGAGGATATTCTGGAAAAACCGATCCAACGGCAGGATGCGCCGGAAGAGGATATTCTGGAAAAACCCATCCAGCGGCAGGATGCACCGGAAGAGGATATTTTGGAGAAACCCATCCAGCGGCAGGATGCACCGGAAGAGGATATTTTGGAAAAACCCATCCAGCGGCAGGATGAGGTGGAAGAAGACATTTTGCAAAAACCGGTACAGCGCCGGGAAAAGGCGTCAGGCAAAGAGGCCGACGCCGGCAGGAGTTAAACAATGATCGAAGATTTGGATGAAGCTCTGCGGGAGTTGCTGATCCGCGAAATCCCCATCAAAAACGGCGAGGTAGAAATTACCTTTGAACAACCCAAGCGGGAATGGTCGTCGCGGTTGAGCCGGCCAACGCTCAACATGTTTCTGTACGATCTGCACGAAAACACCAAATTGCGGCCGCAAATGGATTGGCAGGTAACCAACCGCGGCAACGGCAAGGCCACGCAGGAACGCCCGCCGATGCGGGTGGACCTGCACTATATGATTACCGCCTGGGCCACCGAAGCCGAGGATGAACATCGATTATTGACCCGCAGCCTGATGGCGCTGGCCCGGTACAATACACTGCCGGCGGATATTTTGCCGGAATCGCTGCAAGATCAACCTACCGCCATCATTGTAGAGGTAGCCCAGCCTCACGCCCTGCAAAACGCCACCGACATTTGGAGCGTGCTGGACAATGAAATGCGCCCGGCCATTGCCTGCACCATCACGCTCACGCTGTCGCCGTACGCGCCGGTGACCGGGCCGCTGGTTCGCACCCGCGAACTTCAGTTTGAGCAACTGCCCGGTTTGATGAGAAGCCCGACGCCGTCCCGCGCTTACTGGTCAATCGGCGGGAAAGTGGAAAGCGATAAATCGTTAGACAACATCACCCTGACGCTGGTGGAACGAGGGATGGAAATTCCTTTGCAGGATGAGGGCCGCTTTACAATCGGCAATTTGGAAGCCGGCGACTATACGCTGGAAGTGGTGGTCAAAGGCCGCAAACCTCGGCAGCGCAAAATCAAGGTTCCGGCCCCGGATTATGAGTTAAAGGTGTAGAATGACTCAGAAAATTTTCCCCGGAAAGGAGGCCAGACCGATCATATGGAATAATGTAAAAAAAGCGCGTAAGGAGTAAGGAGTAGGGAGCCAGGGCCAACCTGTTTCCTACTTCCTGCTCCTTACAACCACCATCGTTTTGTCTACAAGTAATCGTGATTCAGAAATCAAAAAATGATCCAGTATCAATCAAAGGAGATAATTATGCCAGAGTATTTATCACCGGGAGTTTACATCGAAGAAGTGGATACCGGCCCCAAACCTATTCAAGGCGTGGGTACGGCCGTGGCAGCGTTTGTCGGCTTCACCGAAAAAGCGCAGCGGGCAGAACAGGTTGATGGCGAGATTTTGACCCACGACATCACCGGCAAAGCTCAACTGGTTACCAACTGGAGCCAATTTTTGGAGCATTTTGGCGGTTTTGTGGCGGGCGCTTACCTGCCGCAGGCAGTCTATGGCTATTTTATGAACGGGGGATCGCTGTGTTACGTGATCAGCGTAAAAACCATTCCTCGGGCCGAGGCGGCGCTGCTGGGCAGCGACGGCAAGCCCCAACTGGTGGCCCGGGCCAAACAAGCCGGATTCGACGGCCTGCAGCTGCGGGTGCGGGTGGAATACCCGGAAGCAGCCGCACCGAAAAAGACGCGGAAGAAAGCGGCTGAAGGCGAGGAAGAAGGCGAAGAAACATCATCCGGCGGCGGCAACGGCCAACCCTTCAACCTGATGGTAGAACGGGAAAAGATCGCCGGCGGCTGGCAGGTCAAAGAAATGCTGCGCGAGGTAACGCTGACCGAGGTAGCAACCGATGACGGCAAAGAGGTTCGGGTGGCTTACCGGGACAACAAAATGCCGCAATGGATCGAGTTGGTGGTGCCTGAAAAAGTAACGCTGGCCAAAGCCTGGCCCAAAGAGCAGCAGCAATCGCTGCAAATTGAAAAAGCGCAACTGACGCCGCCCGACTCGGCGGAATTTCAGGGCGATGTGGCCGAGCGGACCGGCGTGGAAGGTTTGGAAGCGTTGGACGATGTGACCATGCTGTGCATTCCCGATTTAATGACGCCGATGCCGGACCAGGAACTGGATTTGGATATGGTCAAAGCCGTGCAAGCGGCCATGATCGCCCATTGCGAAAAAATGGGAGACCGGGTGGCAATTTTAGACGCGCCGCCGGGAATGATGCCGCAAGAAGTCAGGAAATGGCGGATGGACGTGACCGGTTTCGACAGCAGCTATGCCGCGCTGTACTATCCCTGGATTGAAGTACGCGATCCGCTGCAAAAGAAAAACGCCGCCATTCCGCCGTCGGGCTATATTGCCGGCCTGTGGGCCAGAACCGATGACCAGCGCGGCGTGCATAAAGCCCCGGCCAACGAGGTGGTTGTTGGCGCTACGGGCCTAGCCTACAACCTGACCAAAGGCGAGCAGGACATCCTGAACCCGATTGGCGTCAACTGTATTCGCGCTTTTCCGGGCCGGGGTATCCGGGTGTGGGGCGGGCGCACGCTCTCCAGCAATGCCGCCTGGCGATACATCAACGTCCGCCGCCTGTTCAATTTTGTGGAACGCTCTATCGAGTTGGGAACCCAGTGGGTGGTCTTTGAACCCAATGACCGCAAACTGTGGGCCAGAGTTCGACGCGATATTACGGCCTTTTTGAAACAAGTCTACCGCACGGGCGCGCTGTTTGGCGCAACCGCCAACGAAGCGTTTTACGTGAAATGCGACGAAGAACTGAACCCGCCCGAATCCCGCGACCAGGGCCGGCTGGTGATTGAAGTTGGCCTCTCGCCGGTGAAACCGGCTGAGTTTGTGATCTTCCGCATCAGCCAGTGGGCCGGGATGAGCGGCGGCGGCGAAGCCGAAGCGGAAGTGACCGAAGGCGCTGAAGCCTAAAAAACCGTTCTCATAGATTTTCGGATTTGACAACCGGAAACGTGAAGAGTCCGCGAAATCACGCAAAGATACGCCAAGAACTTCACCTTAGCGATACTTAGGACTCTCGCAAACCGTATTGAGTTTGATCATTATCATAAAAACTTTCTCAGGAGGTATAGATTATGCCAGCAGATTTTTCTGAAAACCCACTTGTTGCATTTAAGTTTGGCCTTGAAATCGAAGGGAAATTGAACGGCTACTTCACCGAAGTCAGCGGCATCGGCTCGGAAAACGAGGTGGTTGAACACAAGATCACGGACGACAAAACCGGCGAGACCATCGTGCAGAAGATACCGGGACGCCTGACCTGGGGTGATGTGACCCTGAAGCGGGGTGTCACCAGCAATATGGACATTTGGGAGTGGCGGAACCAGGTGGTGGAAGGCAAAGTAGAAGAGGCCCGCACCAATTGCTCAATTATTGCCTACGACCAGGGCAACGAAGAAATTGCCCGCTGGAATTTTGAGCAAGCCTGGCCCAGCAAAGTAGATGGCCCCGCGCCCAAAGCCGACAGCTCTGATCTTTTGATCGAAGAAGTGACCATTGTTCACGAAGGCGTGTATCGGGAATCCTAAGTCCAGAGGTAAGGTATGAGTTTACAAACAGAATTTGAATTTACCCTCCCCATGGGGTACGTAGATGGGGAGGGTACGGTCCATAAGCACGGCGTGATGCGCCTGGCCACGGCGATGGATGAAATTGCGCCCCTGAACGATATGCGCGTGCGAGACAACCAGGCCTATATGGTGGTGGTGCTGCTATCACGGGTGATCACCGAGTTGGGCAGCCTGTCCCGCATCCATCCCGGGGTGATCGAAAAACTCTTTGCCGCCGACCTGGCCTACCTGCAAGAGTTTTACCGGCGCATCAACGAGCAGGGGTCCAGCCGGATCACGCTGACCTGCCCGGAATGTCAAGCCCAGTTCGAGTTGGATTTGGCAAACCTGGGGGGGGAATCGTAGGCTACCCCTTAGATCGCCTGCATGAGGAGGTAGCCTATATTGCCTATCATTTTCACTGGCCGCTCGATGAGATCATGCATCTCGAGCACCGGCAGCGGCAGCGGTGGGTTCGGGAAATCGCCGACATCAACCGCAAGCTCAACAGCGCCGCCTAGCAGGCACCTGTTCCGGCGCAGGGGCAGCAATGTCCCTGCGCTCCTAAAAAATCGTGTAAAAGAAATAGTATGCCAACCCTGAATGAACTCGACATCGAACCCAATGATAGCGGAGCTGTTCTGGATGCCTTCCGTACCTTGAGCCGGCAGGTACTTTATATGGCCCTGTTCGATAACGAAGCCCTGAATTTTTCGGTGTTTGAAGAAACGGAAGAAATGCCGGAGCCGGACGAAGATTTTGAAGAAAAAGCCGGCAGGGAAAACGAAACGGAAGAGGAAGAAGAGGGTGAGGGTGAAGGAGGAGAAGAAGACGAAGACCTTGAAGGCGACCTTGACCCGGAAGATATCAAAAGACTACGCGCCTTCAGCCACTATTTGTACGAAGAAATGGCCGACGACCTGCCGCCCCCGGAAGAACTAAGCGTGGACGAATGGGCCATCCTGGCTCAAGAGGTGCTGGCCGGGCCGGATATGAAACGGCTTTTACCCGCATTGGCCAGCAAGGTTTACCGCTTGCTCAAGCAGGAGATCCGGCTGGAACGGGAACGCCAGAACCGGCCAAAATCATGGTAAGGAATTAATTATGCGACAAGACCCCCTGACCGAATTTAAATTTACAATAGAAATCGGCGGCATCATCCAGGCCGGCTTTACCGGTTGCAGCGGCCTGTCTGTAAAATGGAAAACCAAAAAATACAAAGAAGGCGGGGTAAACAACTACGAGCACCAACTGCCTGAGCGCATCAAAGCCGCCAAAGTTACGTTAAAATACGGCACGGTGGTATCGCCGGAGATGTGGCAGTGGTGTACCCAGGGAATGGATAACGGCAATGTGGATTATCGCAATCTATCCATTGTGATGTACAACAACGGCTGGCAAGAAAGCAAACGCTGGAACCTGGAACGGGCCTATCCCATCCAGTGGAAAGGCCCCAGCCTGAAAGCGGCCAGCAAAAAAGTATCCATCGAAACGCTGGTTATCGCTTTTCACGGCATGGACCTGGAAGAAAGTATCTAAAAAAACAGAGCCGCATGAGCAACGAATCGAAATCAACCACACAACAAAGCCATAATCTGGGCCATACCTTGATGACTCGCTCCCATCGAACCCGCCGTCTGGTTTCGCCATGGGTGCGCCGCTTTTTGCCGGCAGCGCCCAGAATGGAGGCTGCTACCTCCTCGTCCCGTTTTGCGCCGGTAGAACCGCGGCAGGCCGGCCTCACCGGCAGACACACCCACCGGCTGTTGAACCGGGTACAGCGAACGCAAGCGCGGACCACAACCTGGAAACCCGACGCCGGCTCACTGAAACCGGGGATGACCGATCACCTGACGCGGACCGTTTCGGAGCGCACCCGCTACCGGCCCGTTGGAGTCAAACAAATCCGCCGGCCCGCTGAAGGCGACGACGCCGGGCCGGAAACTGATCTGGCGTTGCCCGGCAAATTAGCCCAACCAACGTCGGAAGGTCTGCAACGCACACCGGCGCCCGCCGCCGATTTAGGGTCTCAACCGCGCCCCAGCCGGGGGCAGGTCATTCCACCCGCACCGCGAGCCAAAAAACGCGCCGCGCCCCAGCGGCCGTTCATTCCCTCCAAATCCCGGTTGTTCAGCAGCGTTCAGGAGGTTTCAGCCGAGGGAACCGGCAACGAACCCGGCGATACGGCTCCTCCGCCATCGCCAAAAGCCAAAGAGTCCCCATCGGCTTCAACCGGAACGGACAAGCTCGGGGGTGATGATGATGACAGCGAACCGTCCCCCCCGACGATCCAGCCGGACCCGCCCGCCGCCCGCTCGCTGGTGCAGCGGGCGCTGGCGCAGGAGATGCCGGTTCAACAAACCGAACCGGGCGCCGGGGAAGTGATCCCCAAAATCGGGACCAGGCCAGAAACGGCGCTGCAAACAAAGATCGAAAAAACAGAGGACGAAGCAAAGGCAGGAAAGGAACCGCCAACCGAGATAAAATCCCTTCAAACTGAAACGCGCCGGCAGCCGATGCCGCTGGATCTGCGCCCCTTAGCCACCCCGTCGCCAGAACCGCGCCCGCCCCTGTCATCCCCCACACCGACACTCCAACTCCAACAAGATACAGCCGAACCTGCACCCTCCATCGAACCGGCAGACGAATTACCGCTGGTGAAACCGGAGCCTGTGACGCCGACGCCCGCGCTGGAGCAGGACCTCATCAACCGGGCCGAGACAAAACAGCAATTGCCGCTCACCCAGCCGTTGCCGCCGATTCAACCCCAGCGCCGGATGCGTGTTCAACCCCCTGCCCCGGCGCCAACGATCACGCCCAAAACAGCCCGAACGCAATTGGCGGCCCAGGGCTGGCGATTTAAAACCAGACCCGGCAGCGAGCCGGCCACCGACTCCCGCCGCGTGATCCAGGCCGCCGGCAGCCTCGAAAAAAAATCCGGCCCCGGCAAACCGCTGGCCGGCCAACCCCGCGCGGCGATGGAAGGAATAATGGGGCGCGATTTCAGCGGCGTGCGCACCCACCGGGCCGACCTGGAACCGCTCAATGTGCAGGCGGCCACCAAAGGGCGCGATGTTTATTTTGATCGGGGCGCGGAAAACTATGAAAAACCGGAATCGATGGCCCTGCTGGGGCACGAACTGACCCACGTCAGCCAGAGCAGGATGGTTCAAACCAAACCGGCGGAAAGCGCCCCGGTGTCCCCCGCCGCCCGGCTGCCGGCGCAGGTCAATCGGGATGAGTCGGAAGCGGATCGAACGGAACAAACAGTTCTGGAATTGGCTCGCACCCGGCCCGGCATCATCCAACGCGCCGAATTTGAGGGAGATGATAGCGACGATTATTTTTCTGATGAAGACATCCGGGCGCAATCGCGGGAGGTGCAAGATCAAACCAAAACGTTTGATGAAACCCAGCTCGAATTACAAGCCACGCAATTCGAAGAACAGCAACTCCAGGAAGAAGAAAATTTTGAAGACCTTCAGGAAACATTGGAAGAAATGTTAGACACCAAATTGGATGAAATGATGGAAACGCTGGGTCTGGATGAAGAAACCCTGGCCGAAAAAACGCCCAATCTGGATCATCTGGCCCGGCAGATACTCCCCCATCTTAAACGGCTGATTGCTGTAGAACGCGAACGGAGAGCATAGCGGCCCATGCAAAAAGTCAAAATATTCAAACAGGTCAATGGCAGTTACGAGCCGGTGGTGGATTGCACCGCCCAGTTCAACCCCGAAAAGCTGGCTCTGGATAAAAAAGCCAGTTGGAAAACCGAAAAAACCTGGCAGAAAAACATCGGCAACACCTTTTTTAGTGGCGGCGATCCGATCAAATTGTCGGTTGATCTCTTTTTTGACACAACCGATTCCGCCGACGGCGATGTGCGCGACTACACCGAACCGTTGATGGCGCTGACGTTGGTGAACCTGGAAGAAGCGGCCAAAATTCCCTCGCCGGAAGATGTGAAAGCGCGGCTGGAGGAAAACAAAAGTGAACTGGACGCCAGCCAGAAAAGGCTCGAAGATTTAGAAAAAGCAGGCATGGCCGATACAGATCAGCAGATGCGCGAACAAAAAGAAGAACGGGTGCGGCAGGCGCAAAATGACGTGCATGAAGCCGAAGAAGCGTTGGAACGGGCCAGAGAGCAAGAGAATATGCCCGATTTCATGTTGTCGATGCTGGAACAGGAACTGGCCGACGCCCGCCGGGAGTTAACCGCTGCCCAGGCCGCCGCCGCCATCAAAGGGCCGTATGAATTGGCTCAGGAACAGGTACAGCGCCTGGATGCCCAGAACAAAGAATTAGAAAAGCAATCCAAAGGACTCACCGCCGGCTCCAAAGCGGCGCCGCCCATTTGCAAATTTGTGTGGGGCGATTTCTCTTTTGTGGCCATCGTTGAATCGGTCAAAGTAACTTACGAGATGTTTCGGCCCGACGGCACGCCGGTGCGGGCCAAAGCCAAAGTCAAAATGAAGCAGATCGAAGAAGAAACTTTTTACCCGCCGCAAAACCCCACCTCGCGCAGCGCGCCGCGCAAAGTGTGGGTGGTGCAGGAGGGCCAGCGCCTGGATTGGATCGCCTATCAAGAATACGGCGATGCGTCGATGTGGCGGCGTCTGGCCGACATCAACCGGTTAGATAACCCGCTGCGCCTGCGCCCCGGCCAAATATTGGATTTAATTTAGAGAAACGCCTATGCCATCCGAAGCATTTGTGCCTCAATTCAGTCTCATCATCAGCGGCCAAACCGCTCCGCCGGAATTAGCCCGCGCCGTGATCGAGTTTGTGGTTGACGACAGCCTGTACCTGCCCGATATGTTCACCATCCAGGTACACGATCCCAACCTGGAATGGGTTGATTCCGATCTACTGGCCGTGGGCGCCGAGGTGGAAATTCTGGCCATCGCGGCCAGCCACGGTACCCAATCCGGGGCCGGCGACCAACTCATCAAGGGCGAAATTACCGCGCTGGAACCGGATTTTGGCCGGGACGGCGACCCGATCCTGGTGGTGCGGGGTTACGACCGGGCGCACCGACTGCACCGGGGCAAAAAGAGCCGCTCCTTTTTGAGTTCCACCGACAGCGAGATTGCCCAAAAAATCGCGCTCGAAGTCAAAATGCAGGCGGAGATCGATCCGACGCCGGTGGTACACGATTACGTTTTTCAGGATAACCAGACCAACCTGGAATTTTTACAGGCCCGCGCCCAACGCATTGGCTACGAAGTGTACGTGATCGACAAAACGCTCCATTTCCGCAAACGACAGCCCGACCAGGCTGAAGCCCTGGAACTGGAATGGGGCACCAACCTGCGCGATTTCCGGCCCCGGCTGACCACGATGACCCAGGTGGATGAGGTGATTGTGCGCGGCTGGGACCCCAAAACCAAACGAGAGATGGTCAGCCGCGTTTCCGACGGCCGGATTTCGCCCGACGTAGGCATTGCCGAATCCGGCGGTGAGCTGGCACAGCAGGCGTTTGGCGTGCCGGCGCAGTCGGTGGTGGTCAACCGCCCGGTCAATACGCTGAATGAGGCCAACGCCATGGCCCAGGCACTGTGCGACGAGATCAGCGGCGATTTTATCCAGGCCGAAGGTGTGTGCTTTGGCGACCCGCGCCTGCAAGCGGGCCGCATGGTGACGATTGCCGGGGTAGGCATCCGTTTTGGCGGGCACTATTTTGTCACCTCGGCCACTCACATCTACAACGAGTCTGGCTACGAAACCTGGTTCAACATCAGCGGCCGCCGGCCCGACACCCTGCTCAATTTGCTCACGCCCGAAGAGGGCACCGGCCAGGGCTGGGGCATTGCTATTGGGCTGGTCACCAACAACAAAGACCCCGAGGGGCTGGGACGGGTGAAAGTGAAATTCCCCTGGCTGTCGGAGCATGAGGAAAGCACCTGGGCGCGGCTGGCCATGCCCATGGCGGGCGCGGGCAAAGGCTTTTACTGCCTGCCGGAGATCAACGATGAAGTGTTGGTGGCCTTTGAGCACGGCGATATTGACCACCCTTACGTGCTGGGCGCGCTCTGGAACGGCAAAGACAAACCGCCCCAGCGCAATGACCAGGTGGTGGGGCGCGACGGCAAAGTCAACCGCCGCATGCTGCGCTCGCGGAGCGGCCACGAGATCGTGTTGGACGATACCAGCGGCCAGGAAAAGATCATCATCCGCGATAAAACAGGGCGCAATCAGATTGTGCTGGATACCGGCCAGAACAAATTGATTCTTGACGCCGACGGCGACATCGAGCTAAAAGGCCGCAACATCAGCATCGAAGGAACCGGCAATGTGGATGTGAAGGGCCGGGCGATTAATCTGAATTAGGATAACATTATGGCACAACCCGCTGCCAAGCAAGGCGATCAAATTACCGCCACCGACACCCACATTGTGCTGGTTCCCACCGCCACCGGCGAGGTGCCCACGCCCACCACCATGCCGTTCAACGGCACGCTGAACGGGCAGTTGAGCGTCAACGTCAACATTATGGGGCGGCCTGCGGCTACGGTGGGCAGTGTGGCGATGAATACGCCGGTTCACGTGGCAGCCAATGGCCGGTTTCAGCGGGAACCCGCCAACCGGGGGCACATTATCGCCGGCAGCGGCTCGGTTTTCATCAACGGCAAACCGGCGGCCCGAAACGGCGATACGGCCCAAACCTGTAATGATCCCACGGATTTGCCCATAGGCACGGTAGTGGCTGCCGGTACGGTTTACATCGGATAACGGAGTTTGTAAATGACACCAGACCAGTATGATAAAGAATTTATCGGCCAGGGATTGGCCTTTCCCCTGCAAATGAATCCGCGGGGCGAAGTGGCCCTGGTCAGCGGTATTCGGGATATTGAACAGGCCATCTTCATTATCCTGGAAACCGCGCCCGGCGAGCGGGTGATGCGGCCCGAATTTGGCTGCCGCATTCATGAACTGCTGTTTGACCCCCGCGACAATGCCACCACCGGCCTGATCATCGAGTATGTCAAAGATGCCCTGGGGCGCTGGGAACCGCGCATCGAGGTGGACGCGGTGCAGGTTTCCACGGATCCCCATCAAGATGGCACGTTGCTTGTTCATATAAATTACCGGGTGAAAGACACCCACGACCCCCGGAGTATTGTTTTTCCCTTTTATTTGACCGGGGAAGAGGAATAATTTTGAGCCAGGAGAGATACTATGCCCTTGCCAGAACCGTATCTGGATGATTTACGCTTTCAGCAGGACCTGGTAGACGAAGCCCGCAAACGGATTGTGCAGTATTGTCCGGAGTGGACCGACTACAACCTGAGTGACCCCGGCATTACGCTGATCGAGCTGTTTGCCTGGATGACGGAAATGATCGTCTATCGGCTCAATCGCGTACCGGAAAAGAATTACATCAAATTTATGGAACTGCTGGGGCTGCAACTCCAGCCGGCCAGCAGCGCCCGCACCGAACTGACCTTTTGGCTGTCAACGCCGTTTCCCATCGGGCCGGAAGACGATACCATAGCCATCATCCCCCAGGGCACCGAGGTGGCCACCCGGCGCACCGAGGAGGAAGACGAAATCGTCTTCACCACCGACCAGCGCCTGGTGGTGGTGCCGCCCCTGCTGACGGAACTTCGTACCGAGGAAGAGTATCAAAAAAATTATGTGCCTCGGCTGGGCATGGAAACATTTTTGCCCTTTGGCTCCGATGTGCAGGTAGGCGACACATTTTACATTGGCTTTGATCCCAACCAGGATATCAGCGGGCAGATTTTGCAGCTCAGCTTTGAGTGCGAACCCACCCAGGCCACGGGCATCCGCCGCGAAGACCCGCCGCTGGTGTGGGAGTGTTCCACCGGCGACGACCGCTGGCAGGAAGTATCGCTCAGCACCCGGCCCGGAGAAAAAGATACCACCGGCGGCCTGAACAACCCCGAAGGTTCGCTGGTGATCTACCTGCCGCTGTCGATGGCGCCGGGCCAGGTGTACGGCCGCGGCGGGTATTGGCTCCGCTGCCGTTTTGAGCCGCGCCGGGCGGAACAGGGCCGGTACACCGAATCGCCGCGCATTCTGAATATTGTAGCCCAGACCCTGGGCGGTACCACCTGGGCCACCCACGCCCAGATCGTGGAAAAAGAACTCTTGGGCCGCAGCAACGGTGAGCCGGGCCAGGTGTTTTACCTGCAAAATGCCCCGGTCCTCGAACTGCAAGCGGGCGAAACCGTAGAGGTCCAGGGCGAGGCTTACGGCGATGAAAACATTTTCATCCCCTGGCAGCCGGTGAAAGATTTTTCGCAATCGGAGCGGTACGACCGCCATTTTGTGCTAAATATGTCGACCGGGCAGGTACAATTTGGCCCTGCCGTGCGCCAACCCGATGGCACGATGCAGCAGTATGGCCGCATCCCTGAAATGGGCAAACAGATTCGTTTTACCCGCTACCGCTACGGCGGGGGTACGGTGGGCAATGTGCCGGTGGGCAAACTGCAAGTGCTGAAATCTTCCATTGCCTATATTGACCGCGTGACTAATTTGCAGCGGGCCGCGGGCGGGCGCGATCCCGAAAATTTGGATGAAGCCAAAGCCCGCGCCCAGCGAGAACTCCGCGCCCAACTGCGGGCGGTCACGCCCAAAGATTACGAGGACCTCACCCGGGGCGCGACGCGGGCCGTGGCGCGGGTCAAATGCAATGTACCGCAAAACAGCAACGGGCAAATCCCCGCCGGGGTGGTTGAAATTTTGGTGCTGCCGGCGGTGGCCGATTCGCTTCAGGCGGATGATCTATCCAAATTGCACGTTGACGAAAACCTGGCGCAAATCATCGACCAGCACCTGGACAAATATCGTTTATTGACCACCACCCTGCGCATCAAAGAACCCAATTACATAGGCCTGAAAGTGGAAGCGGAGATTGTGCCCTCCGAATACAGCCGCCCCGACGTGGTGCGGGCCAGGGTGATCGAAACGCTCAAGTGTTTTATCACGCCGCTGGCCATCCCCGGCGGCCAGCCGCTGCCGCCCGAACTGACCGGCGAGGAATGGGCCGGCTGGCCCTTTGGCCGGAACCTGTATGTGGCCGAAATCGCTTCACTGATCCAGCGGGTATCGGGCGTGAAACACGTTTTGGATGTAAAGATCCGGCAGCGAGATGTGACCCCGGCGGAAGAATTGCCGGTGAGCGAAGAAACCGAGGCAGGTGACGAATCAAAATCATTGAGCCGCCCCCGCCGCAAGGTCATCCGGGTTCCCAATGATACCCTGCTGTGCTCGCTGGAACACGAGATCACCATCAAAGACCTGGAGGAAGACGAAGAAGATGACGACGAGTGAGGAAAACAGCCCTTTGATCACGCTTGACCACGTGCTTGATTTTTACAACCGCTACCCCGGCGAAACCGCAACCTTTTTTACCCGGTTCACGGTGGAGTCAGCAGTGGCTGACCTGACCCTGCGCCTCAGCCTGCCCGCCGGTTTGACGGTGGGCGATTATCAAGCGCCCGCCGGGCAATCGAACCCGGTGCCGCGCGTTGAGGTGAGCGAAGGCGTTCAGTACGTGGTCTGGCAGCATCCCGGCCAGGTCCCTGCCGGCAGTAGTTTCGAATATCAGACACAGGCCACGATCCTGCCCATCGACAAGGATCGCCGGTTCAAAAGTGAGGCGGTCATCACCACCGGGGATGACGACGAGTTGGGCCGGGACAGCGTTACGCTGGCTGTGCAGGCTCAAGGACGCTACCTGCAATATCTGCCGGCGCTCTACGCCAGGGATGATTTTATGCGGCGGTTTGTGATGTTGTTTGAAAGTTTCTGGCAGCCCATCGAAAGTCAAATCGATCATACGCACTATTATTTTGATCCCCGCACCGCGCCGGCGGAATTTCTGCCGTGGCTGGCCTCGTGGCTGGATTTGGAGTTGGATGAACGCTGGGATGAAACACACGTGCGGCAGTTGATCCGCTGGGCCATTGCCCTGCACCGCAGCCGGGGTACGCGATGGGGCTTGTTGAAATATTTGGAAATCTATACCGGCCAGAAGGCCAAAGTGACCGAACATATTTCCAACAATTTTGTATTAGGCCCGGAAGCCAGACTGGGGGCGTCCATTGCGCTGGGCCGGGGCAACCAGCCGCACACCTTCTCGGTCAGTTTGCGCCTGCCGATCCCGGAGGGTGCCGATGCCGTCGAACGCGCCCGCGAGGAAAAACTCCAGCGCCGGACCATCGAAAGTATCATCAACAATCAAAAACCGGCGCACACGGTTTACACTCTGGATCTGCAATTTGTTCCGCCGGAAGAATTGGATTGGCAAACCCAGGAACCCGAAACCTACGAAGCCGAAGCCATAGGCGGAACCGATGAGATTACCGCTCAGGCGGCAACCTGGTTTAAGTTGGATAATGAGTAATAAAAACCTTAGAACGTACGCAAACATGTCATTTTGAGCGACCGAAGGAAGCGAAAAATCCCTAAACCCGGGTCTTGCCAATAAAGTTTTCGGGGATTCTTCACTTTGCTTTAGCCGCTTCGCTTCCAAGCTCCGTTCAGAATGACATACGTAAGTCCTAACCCTGTAAACTTCTAAGAAAAGAGGTGGCAGCTTTGAACAGAGAAGAACTTTTGAAAAAGTACCCGCTCAAACGCATCAAACCCAACGACGGTATGGCCGTCACCGCCGACGTCTGGGAAGAAGCCCACGCCTATCACCGGGAAAGCCAGGGGTTTCACGTCCTGCTGGCCCATGGGCCGGGCATTGTGACCGGCCTGGAGGTGATGGCCAGCGACCCGCCCGATACCTCGGTGTATATTTTGTCCGGGGTGGCGGTAGACCCCGCCGGCAAAACCATTGTCGTGCCTCAGCCGGTTACTTACGACATCGGCCACGAGATGGACGGCCAGCTATTTTTGCTGCTCAGTTACGGCGAAAGCCGGCCCAAATCAAACGGCGGCGATGCCCAGGCCGGCGCGCCCCTGCACATTCATACCGAGTTTTCGATCTCGGCGGTATCCACGCTGCCCCAAACGCCGTGGGTTGAACTGGCCCGGGTCCAGCGCAGCAGCCGCGACGCCGTATTCAGCAACGCCCAAAATCCGGCCTCGCCCGGAGCCAACGAGATCGATCTGCGCTTTCGCCGGGAGGTTGGCGCGCCGCCGGAGGTGCAGATGGCCGTCTGTTATGTGGGCGAGGGCAACAACCGGAAACAAGGCCGGGGCGCGCATCACCTGGCCCAGGCCATCGATCAAGCCGGCCACTACCGCCTGGAGGTGGAAGACAACATGCCGCTGGGGCCGAACATCGCCACCAAAACCATGGTATATCTGGTGGGCCAGGGCAATTTTGAACTGGATCAGAGTTTGATAAACGGCCTGCGCAACTACGTGCAGCGCGGCATGGGTACGCTGTTTCTGGAAGCGGTTGACGATCCCGCCGAGGCCGCCTTTTTGAAGTTTCTGGAAGCGGCGGGCCTCAAACCGGACACGCTCAAACCGGGGCACCGGCTGTTGAGCACGCCCAACCTGTTTGCCACGCCGCCCCTTGGATTTGAAAGCCAAAGTTCATCCCGCATTCTGATAACCGAGGGCGTGATCTTTGATACCTGTAACTACGGCCTGCTGTGGCAGGGTGAGCGGCACAACGGCATGCCCTCGCGGGAAGAGATCCGCTCCGCGTTTGAGTGGGGCGAAAATATCATCGCTTATGCGCTTCAGCGTCACCGGTTGAGCGGCAAACGATGAGCCATGCTGAAAAAATTTAGGTGTGATGTGATGAGTGACGAGTGATGAGTAATCTCACTCCTTACTCATCACTTGAAACACCCATCAAATTCATCAACGAGAGTGAAGCCAATTATACGAGAAAATTACGATCAAGTGCCTTATCCGGCTACATCCCATTTTTACACGCACCCGGACCGGCTGGCGACCCCGGCCACCCTGTTGGGGCTGGACCCGCCGCCGGTAGAACAATGCCTGGTGCTGGAATTAGGCTGCGCCGGCGGCGGGAACCTGATCCCCATGGCCTACGGGCTGCCGGAAAGCCGCTTTGTGGGCATTGATCTGTCGGCGGGCCAAATCGAGGCCGGGCAGGCGGTGGTGCAAACGTTGGGGCTGCGTAATATTTCCCTGCGGCAGATGGACATCCTGGAAATATCGCCGGATTTGGGGCAGTTTGATTATATTATTGCCCACGGTGTGTACTCGTGGGTCTCGCCGCAAGTTCGAGACAAACTGCTGAACGTCTGCCGGCAGAATCTGGCCCCCAACGGCATCGCCTACGTGAGTTTCAACACCTATCCCGGCTGGCACATGCTGGGCAGCATGCGGGAGATGATGCAGTACCATACCCAACACCAGGCCAACCCGGAAGAACAGGCCAAAGACGCCCGCTGGCTGGTAGATTTTTTAGCCAACTCCATTCCCGATGATCTTTCACCGCACAGCGGTTTTCTCAAATCTTACACCGATTTCTATAAAAAACGTATCTTCCCCCGGGACGACTCGTTTTTGCTGCACGATGAACTGGCCGAATTTAATGACCCCGTCTACTTCTACCAATTTGCCGAACAAATTGCAGAATTTGGCCTGCAATATGTGTCCGACGCGCATTTTCAAACCACCCTGGCCGGCAATTTGCCGCCCCACGTAGCCCGAACCTTGCAAAAAATCGTCAAAGATAATATCGCGCTGGAACAATACCTGGATTTCCTGTATAATCGTACCTTTCGACAGAGCCTGCTCTGCCATGCCGGGGCAACATTGAACGTTCAGGTGACACCGGCCCGGCTTGAAAAATTTTTTATCAGTTCGATGACGCAGCCAGCCAACCCGGACCTGCAACTCGACCAGCCGAGGCCCGAACAGTTTCGCGCCTCCGACGGCAACACCTTAACCACCGATCACCCGCTGGCCCAGGCCGCTCTGCTTCACCTGGCCGAAGTCTGGCCGCAGGCGATTTCTCTCAAAGCGCTGCTGGCCGCGGCCCGAAATCGTCTAAATGGCGCGGCACCGGGGAAAGAATCGGCGCGAGAAATAGAAATTCTGGGCGCAACCTTGCTCAAAGGCTACAGCAGCAGTAAAACGTTGGTCCAATTTCACCGGTACGCGCCGTCTATAAAAACCAAAGTCGGCCCGCAGCCGGTAGCGAGTCCGGTGGCGCGGCTACAGGTGAAAGACGGCCCCAAAGTGACCAATTTGCGCCACGAGCGGGTTTCGCTCGCCGGAGCGACCTATCATTTATTACCTTATTTAGATGGGGATCATACCCATGCGGCCCTGCTGGACATCCTGCAAAAGAAGATGGAGAATAACGAATTGCAACTCAAAGAACAAGATCGGGCCAAATCTCTGGCCGAGGTATTAGGTATTGAATTGCAGCGACTGGCCCGGGCCGCCCTGCTGGTTGGATAAAGGAGACCGTGACCGTGAACCGGCAAAACCGGATCGAAATTATCGATAAAAATGGCTGGCGCAAAACACACCCGCTCCCCGAAAAACCCATTCTGCGTATCGGCAGCAATGCCGGCAACGATATTGTGCTGGCCGGCGATGTTGGCGGCGGTGTTGCACCGGTTCACGCCCAACTGGTGGCCGCCGGGTCCGAATACCGGCTGGTCAACCTGGCCGATACAAACATCCGATTGGGCGAAACGGGCGAACCGTCTCTCGCAGCCCGTTCAACCGCGGTCCTGTCGGATGGCGACCAATTTATGCTGGGCGATTTCACGCTGGTATTTTATGGGGAAGGCGGTTTTCAGCCCGGCGCCGTTCGCAACAACAGCGAGCATATGGGGCTGCAATTAACGCTATCCCAGACGGCGCTCTCACCCGGCCAGAGCGTGAACGGCAAGGTGCTGGTTCAAAATCTAAGCCAGGAGACGGGCATTCAGTTTGAGCTGGAATTGCAGGGATTGGAGGAGCAGTTTTACGATCTTGAACCGGGGCCGCTGCTCTCCTCCGGCGGGGAGAAAGAAGTTTTGCTGCGCCTGCACCACCGGGGAACTCGCCCCCTGGCCGGCGAGCACCAACTGACCCTGCGGGCCACCGCACCCAAAAATTACCCCGGCGAGCAGGTATCCGTATCGCAATCCATCCGGGTGCTGCCCTATTACCGGCACCGCGCCGCCCTGCTGCCGCCCGACGGCAGCGGAGAACTGCCCCAGCCGGACGAAGAATTGACCCCGCCCGAATCATCCGGCCCGGCCCCGGCGATGGAACAACCGGCGGCGATTCCCACGCCCCCCGCGTGGGGCACCCCGGAACCGCAGCCAGACGACGCAGCGCCCGATTCCTGGTGGGCCGCGCCCGCCGAGGTTGAGCCGCCTCCGCCCACAACTGCGCCGCCGGAAACAGCCGCAGAACCTGCATCTGATGATTGGTGGAAAGCGCCGGATGAGGCTGAACCGGACACCGGCGCGATTCCACCGAAAGTGGAAGACCGACCTCCAGAACCGGCACCGGCTGAAGAAATCACGCCGACTCCTGAACCGCCTGCCGAGCCGGAGACAACACTGCCTGCCGAGCAAAAGACACTTCCCGAAGCTCCACCGCCGGAGGAAACCGTTCTGCCTGATGAGCAAGAGCCGGCTCCGGCGCCACCGGAAGAACCACAACCGGCCCCAGAGATGGAACCGGCGCCACCGGAGCCGGAAAGTAAACCTCCCCCTCCCGTCCGGGTAGAACCGGCGCCGCCCACAACCGAAGAGGTGGCTGTGGATTGGTGGCCGGTGGATGAAGCTGAGGCCGAACCAAAAACTAAGCCAAGCCTGCCGGAAACAGCAGCACCGGCCAGTGATGGGACGCCGGCGGTAGATTGGTGGTCGGATGAGTCTGAAGCAAACGCGGAGATCAAGCCGGAGCCAACAGAAACAACATCGCCGCCCCATGATAAAACGACGGGCGAAGATTGGTGGAGCGCGGAACCTGCCGCCGATACGCCGCCTGTCCAACTAAAAGCAGACCCGACACCGGCCTCACCGTCCCCGGAAACCGGTACGGCGCTGCCAGATTGGTGGGACGCGGCCCCGGAAGAAACCGGTACGGAGACGCAAGAAACGTCCGGCTCCGAGACAGACTCAGCGGATGACTCAGCAAAAAAGCAATCAACGTAAGGATGGTATCGTGAAGCGTCCGGTGGTAAAAAATCCAACAATATACATCAATTGGTCCAAATTCACCCTGGCTATGCTGCTGAGTTTGCTGTTGAGCCTGGGCCTGAACACTCGGAGCACAGCCCAAAGCGATACGCTCACGCTGACCATCACCGATATTGACAGCCGCGCCTTCCCGCAGGTGACGGTGTTTGTAACGGTTACGGATCAAAATGGCCTGCCCGTCTCCGGCCTGTCCCCCGCCGATTTTGCCCTGGTTGAAGATGACCTGCCGGTGGCTGCCGATAATTTGAGCGTGCAAAGCGTGCCCATCAAAGGGCGGCACTTGGTTTTAGCCATCGATTTAAGTACCTACGATGACATTTTACCCCAGGTAAAAACGGCGGCCAACGCTTTTATCGACCAACTTCAACCGGAAGACCGGGTTTCGGTGGTGGCCTTTTACGATAAAATAGAAACCCTGACCGATTTCACCAACAACAAAGCGGTATTGCACGCCGCCATCGACTCGCTGGTTCCCACTGGCGAGTATACCACGCTCAACAACATGGTGTCGGGCGCGGCGCAAATGGTTGATGATTTTCCGGCGGGCCGCAAAGGCGTGATCATTCTGCCGGACTGCAAAAATAATATTGGGGCGGACTCGCCAGAATCCGCCATTGATGAGATACAAACGGCCCAAACGCCCCTGTACCTGATCGGCGTGCAAACCAAAAAAATTGAGCTACCGGACCTGGACGCCTTTGCCGCCCAAACCGCCGGGCTGACGACTGTGGCTGCGCCCGAAGCCGTTGGCGGAATACTGCAAGAGATTGCGCGCCAGCCCCAAGGCTACCGCCTGACGTTCCGCTCGCAGCTTCAAGCCGATAATGAGACACATTCACTGTTGATCGAAGCTGCCTCCGGTCAGGCAGCGGGCAGTTTTGTAGCCACAGCCAACCCGGTCACAGTTATTTTGCCCAATATTTACGATGGACAAACCGTGGGCGGGGTCGTCAATCTAACCGCCGAAGTCCGTACGCCGGCCCCGCCCACTACGGTCAGCTACCTGCTTAACGGCCAACTGTTGGGGCAAAGCACCGTGGCCCCGTACAACCTGGCCTGGGACAGCACCATGGTTACGCCCGGCCCTCACCGGCTGGTGGTACAAGCCGCAGACAGCGCCAACAACCGGGGCCAGGCCGAGGTTCAGCTTAACGTCATTCTTCCGATCAAAGTTACGATCTCCGCGCCGCAGACCGAGGTGGCGCTGGGCGAGAATGTGACGATCCAGGTTCAGATCGAGGCGTTGGCAGAGTTGGCGCGGGTTGATCTGTTTGTTGACGGCGCGCCCCTTGCCACCAACACCACCGCGCCATATGACTTCACCTTTGACAACGGGGCCTATGAAGCCGGCGTCTACACCATCAGCGTGCGGGCCGAAGACGTGCAGGGATACGCCGCCGAAGACAGCCTGACCATGGAATTTCTGCCCTACTGGCCGGAACGCATCCGAAGCTGGCTGGGCATCGAAGACCGCGGCCTCTTTGCCGAATGGGTGGAATTTGCCAAAAAGCTGGTAATTATCCTCGGCGGATTGCTCATTATTTTGCTGTTGATGCTGCTGGCCTGGCTGCTGTTATCAAGATTGAGCCGGGCGTTGGAACATTACGGCCGGCAGACTTATGGATTTGCCGTTTTGAACGCCGGCAACGTCAAAACGCGCTATGAAGTCTGGGCCGAAGAAACGGCGGACGCTTTACACTTTGGCTTTTTCCTGCGCGGCGCGGATTTGCGGGAACAGACCCGGGAAGTGGTCGAAACGATTCCGCTCGACGAACCGGAACCGTCTACCACCCCCGAACCGGCGGCCCAGGCTGTTGAAGTTTCCGCCCCGTCATCTGGGGATGAGACCTCATCCAGGCCGGAGCCTGGCGGTTCCCGGTCAAAACAATCGCGCCAATCGGCCAAAAAGGGGCTGAAAAGCGCCAAAGACCAAACCCAAAAGGCGATGGGCATTTCCGGCGCGATCAGCGGGTTGTTGATTACCGTATCTCGCATTCTGCCCCGTTCAATGGCTCGTCCGTTGCAAAGCACCGCCAACAGAATGCGCGCCGGCCAAACGCGGATGCAGCAAACCATGCGCGCGCCCACCCGGATGGCGGCTACCACCAGCCGGGTCAAACGTCAGGCCACGGCCCTGGCCCCAACGGGCGCTTCCTCAGAAACCCACACTCAAACTGCGTCTGAAAGAAGCACTCGCCCGGCCCGAACAACGGCAGCCTCCAGGCAGGACATCGAACCCGGCCCTGCTCCGGCAGCCACGCAGATGTATTCCCCGCCCGCCACCGCCGTGCCGGCATCTTCTGCGGGCAATGGCCGGCAGGCAAAAACCATCATCGTCACCCTGGAGCGGGCGCAAACCCCGCCCATCGCGCCCGGCGAAACATTGACGCTTGATCTACGCATCGATCCGGTTGACCCCAGGCAGACTCGCGCGTATACTTTTGACGTTTACTCCAGGCCGCTGGAGCAGCCGGACGAACCGCCCCTGGTTGAAACAGGAACCATCAAAATCCGCCGGCCCTCCTGGCTGCGCCGCTGGGGGCCTGTTTTCCTGGTCTTGTTCATCACCGCCTGGCTTATTTTGTTCACTCTTTTGCTGATGTTCTGGCTGCTCAATATCAATCTTTGGGGAATTTTTACCGATCCCGCGTGCGTCATCACCGGGGCCACCTGCTAAAAACATCGGAGGAGCTGACCATCGTGCCACCCCACGATCAACTGGAAATTATCAGAGCCAACGGCGAGATCGAGTTTTATGATCTTGATCCCGACAAGGGCATTACCAACATTGGCCGTCACCCGGATAATGATGTGATTCTGGTCAGCCCGGCCACGGCTCCTTTCCACGCGATTTTGGATCACCGGCAAAAGCCCTACCAGTTACTGGTTCTGAGCCACCACGGCACCAGCCGGATGGCGGGCCGGGTGCTGGCCCCCAACACGCCCCTACCCATCCACAATTGGGATACCATTCAATTTGACGGCGACACGATGGTGCTGATTGAAAATGGGCACCCTGCCGCCGCGCCGCCCCGCCCTATGATTCCCCCGGAAACCACCCCGGCAGGCAGGGGAGAAACATCGAGCTTGACCCGCACCCCGCCCAGCGTGCCGGCGGTGATGTCGCCGCCCACCCGCCCTGATGAAGGCGGGCCGACCCAGCGCCTCACCGCGGTGCCGCCGGATATGACCAGCGAAACGATTCTGCTGGATATGGCGGAAGAGCGCGATGAAACCGTGGTGGTGGATCAAACCGCCGGCTATCGTCTCACTATTATCAACGGCGGCAACATTGTGGCTACATTTTCAATCCGGGTGGTGGGCATCGATCCCGGCTGGGTGGTCATTTCGCCGCCACAAGTCAACCTGTTCGAAGGAGAGCGCACCACCGTCAGCATCAACATCACCCCGCCCCGCCAACCCACCAGTTTTGCCGGAGCGCATCCGTTTGCCATTGTGGTTTCTTCGCCCAATTATCCGGGGCAAAACAGCCAGCGGGGGGCAAGGCTGAACATCACGCCTTATTATGACTTTACGGTGAGCGAACTCACCCCCAAACGGCAGACGATTTCCTGGTTTGAGCGGGTAGGCAGCGTGGCCCTGTCGATCACCAACAAAGGCAACAGCGAAGCCCCTTTCCGGCTGGAAGGCGAGGATGACGAACGGGCGTGCAGCTTTGAGTTCACGATCCCCGGCGAAGAGGTGGGGCTGGCCAAACAGGCCGATCTATCGGTGCCGCCCAACGAAACCCTGACCGTACCCGTAGCCATCAGCCCCTACTCCCGGCGGTTGATCGGCCTGCGCAAACGCACTCATTCTTTCACTTTGAGCACAACCCTGCTCGAAGGGCAGCAAACGCCCCGCTCGCTGTTGGGCGAATTAAAACAAGCGCCGCTTGTTGGGCCAATTCTCATTTTTCTGTCCCTCTTCTTGCTGATTGCCACCATTTTTTACATTTTCTGGCCCAACGCCGCATTTAACGTAAACCCCGGCGCGATCACCGCCGGCCAGGAAGTAACGCTGGCCTGGAGCGCCTCGCCGCCGCTGTTTGTGACCATCAAACTAAACAACGAGCCGGTCGACTCGCCGCGCGGCACGCTTCAGGATGAACTTTACCAAACCACCACCTACGAAGTTACGGCCAATACCTGGCTGTCCAATCTATTCCCGGTGCTGGCCGACCGCGAAGTCCGCACCGTGGAGGTTACGCCGGTCCGGCCCCAGATCAGTTTATTCCGGGCCGACCCGGAAGAGATGCAGGAGGGCGAATCGGCGGTGCTTTCCTGGTTTGTGCTGGGGGCCGACGAACTCACCCTGACCGATAACACCCTGGGCAAGGCCGATGCGCTCAGCGAACCGGCCGGATCGCGCCGGGTGGTGCCGGAGCAGGATACCACCTATGTGCTGCGGGCCGAAAACCAATCGGCCCCGGACGACCCGGTAGAAAAACTGGTAGTGGTCAAAGTGACCACGCCCACGCCGGTTCCCAGCGAAATGCCGGTGATCGATTATTTTATGGTTGGCCCGCAGGTGATCAGCGCCGGGCAGAGCGTGACCCTGCAATGGGCGGTCAGCGGGGTTGACAGCGTTTCGGTGCGGCCTCTGGGGGATAATTTACCGCCGGTCAGCGCGCCCATTAACCACTGGCCGGAGGAAACCACCCTGTACGTGTTGAGCGCGTCGAACGGCGCAGAAACCGTCAACGCCGTACAGCAAGTAGTGGTGGGCGAACCGCCGACTCCCACCCCCAGCCCCACGCCCGGCGCGGCTCCGGTCATCGAGCTGCTCACCACCACGCCCGAAGAATGGGTGCGGGTGTCGGACGATGACGAAGACAATGAAATCGAGGTGCAAATCGATTGGGTGGTTACGGGCGACACCACCAATGTGGAACTCACCGGCGGCCCGCCCGGTTTCGAAAAGCTCTCCGGCCTCAGCCGCATCGGCGAGGTGACGTTTGAGGTGAGCGATACCCGCGTTTTTGTGCTCACGGCCTACAACGGGCAGGAACAGGCAGTCAAAACCACCCAGATCAAGTTTTTAGAACCTACCCCTACGCCGGCCAGCGATAGCGGCGACAGCGGCGATGATGGCGATAGTTCGGCCACGGCCACGCCGGTTCCCCCGGAAATCACGTCGTTCACCGCGGAAGGCTTAAGTTCGTCCGACGACGTGACCCTGGTGGGCGGCGACCCGCCGGTGTACCAGGTGGTGGCCGGATCAAACGTGAACCTGAGTTGGGGCGTGAACGACGCCGATACCATCACCCTGGTGGGGGTGGGCGACCAACCGCCCGCCGGAAGTTACACGCTCTCTAATGTGGTCAGTGATCAGGTATTCCAGCTCACAGCCACGGGCGACGGCGGCACCGTGCAGGAGTTTTTGCAGTTGCAGGTGGTTTCCGCGCCCGCGCCCCCGCCGCCGTTTGATGTGGACGGCAGCGAAGATGCCTCAAATGAAGTGACGCTCACCTGGGATCACAGCGCGGAAAACGATATTATTGGTTTCAGGATTTACCGGGATAGCGGCAGCGGCTTTATGCGCGTGGCCGATGAAAGCACCCTGATCAGTTCGACCCGGCAGTGGATTGATCCGGTGGCGGCGGCGGTGTGCCGGGGATATTATGTGACCGCGGTGTACATCGATCCGGTGAGCGGCAACAGGCTGGAAACCGGGGCCAGTACCAATAGCTGGTACAGTTCGTCGTGTCCATAGCAGGGTAGCAGGGTAGCAGGTTGCAGGTAGCAAAAAGGCCCTCAGTGTATCTCTGGGTTCCTACTTGGTTCTGGCTATGCCAGGTTAGGATGAAAGAATGAAGCACAATCCTATAAAGGTGCAAATCAGGCTATGCCTGCTGGGGGCCATCACCGCAGTTCTGGGAATGGCGGTTTGGGGCAGTTTGGGCGTAACAGCCGGCAAAGCTAAGTCTATTCCGGCTGAAACCGTTCAGCGGCGGCAGTGGCTTACTCAAATTGGCGTCTTGGCCTGCCCCACCAACCCATCCATCAGCTTCAGCCCCACCAATCCAGACGCAGGAGAAGAAGTAGAATTTGACGCCACGATTACCGGCCCTGCCGGTGGGGGGGTAGTGACTGTTACCTGGAATTTTGGCGACGGGTCGGTAGAGGAGATAGGGCAGCAGCAAATTCCCCACACTTACAGTTTTGACGGCGTTTACACGGTGATCATGACGGCGGATGGTGAGAGCTGCGCTTCGCCGCCGGTGGCTACCCGAAATATCACGGTAGGAACCGGTGTTGCCCCGGCCACCATCCTCTATTTTCCGCTGATGTTCAAAAATTATCCGCCGGTCATTTTCCCCACCGGGGCCGGAACGCTTGAAGCAGAAAAGCAGGCACCTCCCCACCAGGTCACCGGTCTAGACGGTGATACCACCCAAAATCGCAGCACCACGCTCCGTTGGCATCCAAATTCACCGGATGATGCGGTTACAGGTTATCACATTTATCGACGGAAGCAAGCTGAGGGGGAATCTTATAAATTATGGCGCGTGGTTCCTGGCGAGATAAAGACCTATGTTGACCCTGCCGCCGGCTGCGGCTACGCTTACTATGTAACCGCCTTGAATGAAAGTGGAGAATCGCCGGGCAGCATGGCCACGTATTTCAGCCCGGCCTGCGGCTATTCAAACGCTTCGGGGATGGCGGCGCCGTATCCTTCGGATTTTTGACCGTATCGTTCTACCCACATATCAACAATGCGCTCCCGGTTGGCCGTTGTCCACAAAAAGCTGATGGGTACCAGACGCTTTTGTGGTTCGACAATGTAACCGTCCGGGAGCGGTACATCTTCGAGCCGGACGGAGATGACCGGGGTTCCACCCTGAACGTACAACCGCATGGCTTCATCGCTGACGGCCCAATTCAAAAAAGCCAGGGCCTCGGGCTTGGTTTCCGGTTTTTTGACCAGGGCATTGGCTTCCACTTCCCAGCCCGATCCTTCGGCGGGGAAAACGGCTTCAACCGGGAATCCCTGCGCCCGCAGGCCCACCGCCGCCGCTCCAAACGAGATACCAATAGCGGCCTTGCCGTCTGCCGCCAGGGTGCAGGGCGTATAACCGCCCCGGGTATACCAGGCCACATTCTGATCGAGCGCGGCCATATACTCCCAACCGCCTTCTTCGCCGTTGAATAACGCGGGCTGCATAAAGGCCGCCAAGGTCATATAACCGGTACTGCTCAGGCTGGGGTCGGGCATAACAATTTGGTCTTGATAAATAGGTTGGGTTAAATCCTGCCAGGAGGTTGGCCTGGGCAATCCCAATTCTTCCAACCTAAGCGTGTTAACGCAGAAAGCATTCATAAATACATCGGTGCCCACAAAAAGCGGCGGATCACGATAATCGCGCATGCGGGCATCGATCCGGTCCAATCCGGTTGGCGCGTAAGGCTCTAACAGTCCCTTGGCCGCGGCTTGCAGCAGGTTGGTGGCTGGCATCACCCAGATAACATCGGCCTGCGGATCACTTTTTTCCAGTGATAATCGCTCAACTAACTCGCCGGCAAATACTTCGACCAGGTTCACTTCGATATTGGGATGGCGCTGCTTAAAGACGGTCAGAAAACTCTGCGCCCAGGCGGTGCTGCCGCCGGTATACACGGTGATTGTTTTTGGTTCAGGCGTTGGCGAGCCGGCACCACTTCCAAACGGCATCTGGCAGGAAGCCGCGGAAAATCCGGCCAGGAGAACAATGATCCCAATCAAGCATCGACGATAGAACATAGCCCGTCCTTATAAGTTAGCGGTCTGAGTCGCTCTAAAAGTTTATATTACCATACCACAGAGTGAGCAATTTGTCACCCGGAAATGTTTGAACAAAACAAAACGGAGGCTCGCATTGAGCCTCCGTTTCTGCTTCTACATCAGCGATTCCCAGTTTGGCACCCCCCCTCAATCCCCCCCAAAGGGGGGGGGTTGATTGGTTCTCCCCCCTTTGGGGGGAGTTAGAGGGGGGGACATCCAACTCATACCGGGAATTACTGCTTCTACATAGTACAAAATATGAAAGTTCACCCTCACCCCAACCCTCTCCCAGCGGGAGGGGGCAAAATCCCCCTCCCCTGGAGAGGGGTTAGGGGAGGGCCAGATAAGCCAGGTTATTTAGCTTTAACGCCTTTTTCCTTCAACGCGGCCTGGGCAGCGGCCAGACGAGCTACCGGCACGCGGAAGGGAGAGCAGCTGACGTAGTTGTTGCCGGCTTTGTGGCAGAACTCAATCGAAGCCGGGTCGCCGCCATGCTCACCGCAGATACCCACTTCCAGATCGGGGCGGGATTTGCGGCCCTGCTCAATGGCCCACTTCATCAACTGGCCCACGCCATCCTGGTCCAGGGTTTGGAAGGGGTTCTGGGGCAGAATGCCGTCTTCCACATATTTCAGCAGGAAGCCGGCTTCGGCGTCGTCGCGGGAGTAACCAAACGTCATCTGGGTCAGGTCGTTGGTGCCGAAGGAGAAGAATTCGGCTACCTCGGCAATTTCGGCAGCGGTCACCGCCGCGCGCGGAATTTCGATCATGGTACCGAATTTGTATTCCACTTCCACGCCCTGCTCCTCCATCACGGCTTTGGCTACTTCTTCCAACTGCGGCTGGATGAGCTTCAATTCGTTCACATGACCGGTCAGGGGGATCATTACCTCAGGTTTGGGGTTAAGGCCCTCTTTTTTCACTTCGCAAGCGGCTTCAAAGATGGCGCGCACCTGCATTTTGACCATACCGGGGAAGACCACGCTCAGGCGGATACCGCGCAGGCCCATCATGGGGTTGCTTTCGTGCATGCTGGAGATAGCTTCCAGCAATTCTTCGTCTTCTTCCAGGCCCTCGGTTTCGCCCTTCACGCGCTTGGTGATGACGCGTTCAAAAACTTCGTTGTGTTCCGGCATAAACTCATGCAGCGGCGGGTCGATCAGGCGAACGATGACCGGCAGATCGGTCATGGCGCGGAACAGGCCAACGAAATCGTCTTTTTGGAAGGGCAGCAGTTTGTCGAGCGCCTGCTGTCGCACTTCTTCGCTCTCGGCCAGGATCATCTTTTGCACGGTGGGCAGGCGTTCGGCTTCGAAGAACATGTGCTCGGTGCGGCACAGGCCAATGCCCTGCGCGCCGTAACCGCGGGCGCGGGTGGCGTCGTCGGGATAATCGGCGTTGGCCCACACTTGCAGGCGGCGGAACTCGTCGGCCCAGGTCAGCAGGGTCAACAAATCTTCTTGTTCTTCCAGATCGGTGTCAACGGTGGGGATTTGGCCGGCAAAGGCTTCGCCGGTGGTGCCGTCAATCGACAGCCAATCGCCTTCTTTGACCACCACATCGCCCACGCGCAACTGTCGTTTTTCCATATTCAGGCTGATATCGCTGGCGCCTACCACGCAGGGTACGCCAAATTGGCGGGCCACTACCGCGGCGTGGCTGGTGGCGCCGCCTTCGGTGGTGAGAATACCTTTGGCGGCCAGCATGCCGTGAACGTCGTCGGGGCGGGTGAACTGGCGGACCATGATCACGACTTTGCCCTCTTCCTTGGCCCATTTTTCGGCCAGGTCGGCGTCAAAGGCGGCCACACCCACGGCAGCGCCGGGCGAGGCGTTCACGCCTTTAGAAAGCAGCGTGCCTTCGTCGGCGGCGGCTTTTTTGGCGTCCATATCAAATTGGGGGTGCAGGAGCGTATCCACCTGTTCGGGGGTCACGCGCATCACGGCTTTTTCGCGGCTGATCAGGCCCTCATTAGCCATATCCACCGCAATCTTGATGGCGGCTTTGGCGGTGCGCTTGCCGTCGCGGGTCTGGAGCATCCACAGTTTGCCCTGCTCAATGGTAAACTCCATATCCTGCATTTCTTTGTAGTGATCTTCCAACTTGTCGCAGATGTCCACAAATTCTTTGTAGACTTTGGGCATTTCTTCGTCCAACTTGCTGATCGGTTCGGTATTGCGAATACCGGCCACCACGTCTTCGCCCTGGGCGTTGATGAGGTAATCGCCGTAGAGCACGTTTTCGCCGGTGGAGGGGTCGCGGGTAAAGGCCACGCCGGTGCCGGAGGAATCGCCCATATTGCCGAAGACCATGGTTTGAATGTTGACCGCGGTGCCCAGATCGTGGGCAATGCCGGCGGCGTTACGGTAGTCTACGGCGCGCTTGCCGTTCCAGCTTTTGAACACGGCTTCGGTAGAGAGTTTTACTTGCTGGATGGGGTCTTGCGGGAAGTCCATGCCGGTTTCGGCTTTGAAGATTTTCTTGAACTCTTCTACAACTTCTTTCCACTGCTCGGCGTTCAACCCGGCATCGGTTTTGACGCCGGCTTTTTGGCGGGCTTCGGCCAGCACTTCTTCAAACGGCTCGTCGTCCACGCCCATCACCACGCTGCCAAACATCTGGATCAGGCGGCGGTAGCTGTCCATCACAAAGCGCTCGTCGCCGGTGAGTTCGGTCATGCCTGCCACCACTTCATCGGTCAGGCCGATGTTGAGCACGGTGTCCATCATGCCGGGCATGGAGAACTTGGCCCCGGAGCGGCACGAAACCAGCAGCGGGTTATTGGGATCGCCCAAGGTTTTGCCATTAGCTTCTTCAATAGCTTTGAGGGCTTCCAGTTCCTGATCCCAGCAACCGTCGGGGAACTGCTGGCCGGCTTCCAGGTACGCGTTACAGGCTTCGGTGGTAACGCTGAAGCCCGGCGGTACCGGCAGGCCGGCGCGGGTCATATCGGCCAGGTTGGCGCCTTTACCGCCCAACAGGGCGCGGACGTCTTCCCAATCACCGCCGACCGCTTTTTCGGCTTCTTCTACTTCGCTAAACAAATAAACCCATTTTTTACTCATTTAAATTTGCCTCCAACAAAATTGATTATAGTGAGATAGAGCGTTTGATATAGATCAGAGCCGGGTGCCGGCTCATCGCAGTCATTCCAATAATGACTCGTTGCCATAGTCTATACATAACGGGCCGCCTACATAGAAAAACCTCCGCCATAACTGGGGAGGTGGGGACAGCAGCGACCCGGTATTTTGTTACAGCACACCGCCCCCCATTATACGCGTTGATGCCATTTTAGCCAAGTTTTGGCCTTGCTTTTAGTAGTAGGTCACGCTTAAAGCGTGACCTACGTCCCTCAAGCCGCCAATTGATAAATAATGGGCCGGTAACGCGGCAGGGGAATAGGTTTGCCTTCGCTGCGGGCCGTTTCCAGCCAAATCTTCTTGGCAACTTCAACTTCGGTCAGGGCCGCTGCTGGTGTTTCGCCAAAGGCCGAACAGGCTTCCAGATCAGGGATGTCGGCGATGTAGCCGCCGTCTTCTTCGCTGTAAAAGATGTTGATGTGATAATCTTTCATCATTTGTCTCCTAATTTGAGATCATATTGCTCGACCAATTTCAAGAACTGCCACGCCTGATAAGGTTTGGCCTGCCCTTTGACATTTTGCAGATTGACCAGTTCGGCGACTTGCGGGTGAACAAAGATATGGTGGCTTCCGCTCACCCGCGCCAGTCGAAATCCAAATGCTTCAATCAGGCCCACCATTTCCTGAAACGACAGGTTTTGGGGATTGTTCAGCGTCTTTTGCAACAGTTTGCGTTTTTTCATTCCCTCCCCTCCACAATGTTGATTTCTTCCTCGCTTAAATTATACAGTTGGTACACCAGTTTATCAATTTGCCGGTCTGTGGCCTCAATTTGCCGGTGCAGCATGGTTTTGCCCTGGGGCGTTTGGGGTTGGTTGAGTTGGTGGTGCAGGTTGAGCATTTGCTCTACCAACGAGACCATTTTATCGTGCTTGGCTTTGTCGGTGGGGTCGGAGAAGTTGATAGTACAAATCGGTAAACGAGCTAATTGATTAGTGCGTACCTTTGTAAATGCTCCTTTTGTCAATTCCAACGCAATTATTCTCATAAAGAAAGTGGCTAACAAGGAGTTGATGATTCCCAATATATAATTTAGAGACAAAGATTCGTCTGTTGCTTTCGGATAAACTGCATATAGGGAGCTTAGAATATAACGGTTTTCCAAATCTATCGTAGCACTAATACGTTTACCCGTTTCCCGAATTACAATCTTGGGTGTCTCATAGAAACTTTTATTTTTCCAATTCCTGGCAAGCCAAGGGCCATACTTTAAATACAAATTTGTGTCTATAACTTTGTATCTATCCATAGAACGACCACGGAGAGTTGGTTTCCAGGGATCACCAGGGTGTGAATTAGCAGATTGTACATATACTTTATCATTGCCAGTTTTTATACATTGACGAATGAAACATATTTCTCCTAAAGGTTCACTTTTAGAAGAAAGTTTATCCAAAATTTTTCTAGTGATAGGGTCTATAAATACATCAAAGTTAATATTCTTGTTGTTACCTAACTCTGATTGAGGTAATTTGTAATCATATTGTCCATCTAAGTCTGATATAGAATTGACCTGCTTTTTTATTTGCACAAAGTTATTTTTCTTTTGTCCACGTCGAATAATGATTATGCAAGTATGAATCGTAGGGTCAGTAAATACATCCATTCCAAAATTAGTAATTTCTTGAATGGAGCAATTATTTAAAATATATTTTCTAAGTTTTCTGGTATAAAGATTGCTCAATAAAGGATTTGGTACAATAAAACCTAGTGGTCTGTTTTCTTTACAAAGTTTGATTCCTTGTTCTATGAATAACTCATAGGCATCAAATCTGCCTTCAACAGTTTTAAATTTAGTCAAGAAGTATTGTTTATTGTTTTCATCAGTGACCATTCCATATGGAGGATTCCCAATCACCGCATCAAAGCCGGTGTCGCCTTTACCACTGGTAAGGCCCTTACTACCGGTAAGGCCCTCACCCCCGGCCCCTCTCCCTGAGGGAGAGAGGGGAAGCGGCTGTTCCCCTCGCCCTTTGGGAGAGGGGTTAGGGGTGAGGGCTGCAAACACCTGGGGAAACTCGGTTTCCCAATCAAAAGCATTAATCCGGTATTGTTCTTCCTCATCAAACAGGCCCAGGCCCATTTGCTGGCCGTCGTAAAAATCATAGCCAATCAAAGCGTTGCCGCATTTGATATTCTGGTCAAGATCGGGCAAGACCCGCTCTTGAAACAGGCCCAATTGCTTGGTGATGCCTTGCTCATCTTCCAGCACTTTCAGCAGCAAAGACAGCTTGGTCACTTCCACGGCCTGGGGGTCAATGTCCACGCCAAAAATGTGGGTCAACAAAATCTGCTTGCGCTCGTCAATGGTGAGCCGCCAGTTAGGAATATTGGGGTCGGTGGTGGCGGCGGGATAGATGGGGGCGTCTTTCTTTTTGGCCTGTTTGGCGGGGTCGTTGCCGGTGTACCACTCAAGATACCAGTCCAGTAAAAATTGGTACGCGCCCAATAAAAAAGAGCCGGAACCACATGCGGGGTCTAATACACGTAAGGGATTTTTGCCCCGCAACTGGCCGGGCGTTTTGCCTTCCACCAGTTGGCCTACGGTTTGCTGAACAATGTAATCCACAATATAGGTGGGGGTGTAAAACACGCCGCCGGCCTTTTTCACTTCGGGCTTGTCTTCAATTTTGGCCTGCCCTTTGGGGGTCAGCCGGATAACTTTGCCCAGGAATTGCTCGTAAACCTGCCCCAAAATATCGCCGGGCAGTACCGAAAATTCATAAGGGCTGTCGGGGTAATAGAGGTGTCTCAAAATATCCTTGAGTACCTTGTCATCCAGGGTGAGGGCCGGGGTCAGGGTGTCGGGGTTATCGCGCCCTTTTTCGGGCTGAAAGTGGAAGAGGCCGGAGTTGTATTTTTCATCGGCCTGTTGGAACAGCTTGAACAAACGGGGGTACAGGTTATCGGCCTCAAGCAATTCTTGCAAACGGCCATACCGCTCGATGCCTCTATCCTCGGCAATGCGTAAGAAGATCAACCGGTCGATGGTTTGCTGCACGGCAAAATTAAGCTGCCGTTGGCTGAGGGAGTTCCGCAGGGCAAAATTGCAGGCCAGCAGATCGCGCCAGCGTTCAATTTCCTGCAAAAAGGCGTTGTCTACCTCGGCGGTTCCCTTTTTGGCTTTTTTGGCCTCAATGTATTTGTCAAAAGAGCCGAGTCTAATGCTTTCGGGGGAGAAGATGTCAACCAGATCGGGCCATTGTTCAAGATAATCTTGATAGGTAAGGTACATCACGCGGGCGGTGGGCGCTTTATCCGTTTTGACCGGTTTGATGCGGCAATCATAGACGGCAAATTCTTCAAAGTCGGTCAGGATGCTTAAGGGCAGTTTGGCGCTCCACGCATAACGGCGCAACTGGTAGGCGGGGTGGGTATCGTGTTTGATGTCAACGGAGGGCTTTTTGGCCTCTAAAAAGAATTTGCGGAATCCCCCAATCCGAAAGCTATAATCAGGCGCTTTGGTGGCGCGGCCCACTTTGATGGCATCTTCATGCACCACTTCTTTGTAGGCTTCGGCGTACCCTTTGGTGTTGTCAACGTCCCACCCCAAAGCTTTGAAAAAGGGGTCGATAAACTCGCGTCTTACCTGGGTTTCGTTGTACTTGCCCCGTTTGTAGTCGGCTACATTGCGGTCAAAGCGTTCAACCAGGTCTTGCACGTCGGCGGGGATACTCATAGCGGGCGCTCCTATGGCTCAAGAATTTTGAGGGAAAAACGGCAAATTTGAAATTACTGAACCTGCCTTCCATTTTAGCATAAATGGAGAGAGTACGGCAATAGACACAACCATGTTAACCCTCACCCCAACCCCTCCCGGTGGGAGGGAGCAACATCCCCTTCCCTTTGAGAGAGAAAGCAACATCCCCCTCCCTTTGAGAGAGAAAGCAACATCCCCCTCCCTTTGGGAGGGGTTAGGGGAGGGATTAGCGAAGGGCCGGGAAAAAACAAAGCCCGCCGGGATAGCCCCGGCGGGCTTGATATTCAATTGTCGGGCCAACGGCTAACTCACCGGATCGGTGGGGTTATCGGTGTTCCAAAACGCCACCAGCTCATCGGCGGTTTTGCCGATGTTTTCCCGATGTTCTATCTCGCCCCGAAACGCGCCGGGCGTATTGAGCGCGTTCTTGATGTCCGCGTCCAGCCGGTGAGAAACATTGAACCGGCCGTCCAGGGCCACTTTGGGCAGGTAAGTGCCCAGTCCCTCGATTTTGGCGCCGCGCCCGGAACGGGCAAAAAAGATCACCGCATCGCGCAGTTCCTTGAGCACCATCGAGATGGTGCCCTCGTTCAGACCGGTGCGGTCGGCAATATAGGGCACCAATTCGTCCATTGTTGCGGTTTTTCCCAGTTTGACCCGTGGTCGATAAACATTGACTGCTTGGATTTTGGAGGCCATAGCCTCCCTCCTTTCGTTGATAAAATAGTAATTTGAATAGAAGGTAACTGATCAGTTACATCCACTATACCACAATTTGGTTACGAATTTTCGTAAACATGTTACGAATTTTCGTAGTCTTTTCGTAACCCTTGATCTTTTCACAGCGTTTTTTTTGATTTTGAGGGGGGGGCATCAAATCATTGGCAGTGATTTGTCGAATCATTGGCGGTGATTTGCTAAATCATTGGTGGTGATTTGCTAAATCATTGGCGGTGATTTGCTAAATTGCAAGAAGGTTGCGTTGAGGCAGGCGACTCTACCCCCTCAATCCCCCTGCAAGGGGAGAGGCGGCTTGGTTCTCTCCCTGGCAGGGAACCGAAGGGGTAGAGATTTTGTCAATCTCAGTGGATCCAATTTTTGAGTTACCTTCGGATATTTACCCCCCTCAATCCCCCCTCGTGAGGGGGCCCCCTCGTGAGGGGGAGTTAGAGGGGGTAAATTTGGATCTACTGAATCTAACTTTGTCTTGTTACCGTGCTGAGTCTATCAATTTGCCCTGGTCCAGCACACCGCATCAAAGCCCACCATTAAGGGCGTGCCCTGGCCGGACTCGCCGGTTACATCGCTGAGGCGCACGTAGCCGCTGTCGGGGGTAAAGGGGTAAGTGCCCAGCAAAAACCACTCGTCGGCCAACGCGCCCTGGTTCACCCGCACTTCTTCCTGCCCCTCTTGATGAACCACCGTGTAAAAGGCGCTGGTAGTGGTGGCGTATTGAGCCGGTATGTAAACCCACACTTCCCACGGCCCGGCCTGGGGCAGGGTGGGCCGCCACTCGGCCCAGTTGGCTTCTTCTTCAGCAGCCGCATACGTCCACAGAATTGTGCCCTGGAAGCCGTAGGGCGCGCTGTACCAGTGATCGACATTGGCTTTACGGAAGGAGCCGGCCTTGGGGTTGGTTTTCTGGGAGTCAACCACAATTTGTATCTTACCCACCGCATCCTGAGTTTGTTCAAATTTGAAGGGCCGGCGGGCCTTGATAAAGGGCGTGGGATTGATATAATTTTCCAGCACCTGCTCTTTATTTCTAACCATCGGCGTCCAGTTGTTGATGGGCAGGTTGGCGCGGCGAATTTCAAAATGAAGGTGGGCTATCCAGCGGCCCTGGGGATATTTATCGGTTTTGGCCCCTTTGCCCAGCGTACCAATTTGCTGGCCCCGCCGCACTTTTTGCCCCTTTTGCGTGACCGTGATCCGGTCCAGGTGGGCGTATTGCGACCAGACCCGGCTGCCGTCGGGCAAGGCGTGTTCAATGAGAATCAGGTTGCCCCAACTGGGCGGATAATTGCCAAACTCTACCACCTTACCGTTGGAGATGGCGTAAATAGGATCACCCAGGTCGGTATCGCCACCGCCGCGCCCGTTCCAATCTTCGCCGGGATGCCAGGCGCCAAAAGATTTGAAGTAGGCCGGATCAACCAGATCGGTATCGATCTTGTGCGTTTTGAACACATCCACGTTGTCGCCGCGCGGGCCAACGGGAAAATCAAAGCCGTCAGAAATAGGGACGCCATCGCCGGTTTCTTGCATCGAGTTGCTCATGGTTTAACCCCCTGGTTGGTAAAATTAACTGTGTAAACATCAATGTCATTAAGTTAGAACGCTCACCTTGGTTTGGCCCTCCCCTAACCCCTCCCAAAAGGAGGGGGACGTTCACCCTCTCCCGCTGGGAGAGGGTGGGGTGAGGGCCAAACTCCTTAACTTCATGATATTGTGTAAACATAATTATAAACGTGATTGCCCGGTTTTACCAGTCCACCCCCAAAATTGACTTCCGGCCCTCTCAAGAGTACATTAGCTCAATCATTTTAGCGTATTACGCACGCAATACGGGATACCTAATTTCACCTGGAAAATAATCTATGTCAACCATCTATCGACACCAAACCGGGCTGGCCCGCAGTATCTGGCGCCGGCTGCTGCAACTGGATCACCCCACGCCCGCCCGCACCGAGCAGGAAATCGAGAATGAAGTCAAACAAAATTACCGTTGGAACTTTACGGTTAATTTTTTGGATGGCGCCACCTTTTGGTTTGGCAATAATTTTGTCTCGGCGGCCACTATTATTCCGTTGTTTGTCAGCAAATTAACGTTGAACCCCTTTGTGATCGGCCTGGTGGCCGTGCTGGCGCAGGCCGGCTGGTTTTTACCCCAACTCCTGACCTCCGGGGCTACCGAGCGCGTGGCCCGCAAGAAGCCCATCGTCATCAACCTGGGTTTTTTTGCGGAACGGCTGCCGGTGTGGTTCTGGCTGGTGTCTGCCTGGCTGGCGCCGGATTATGCCGGGCTGGCGCTGGCTTTGTTTTTCATTACCTATACCTGGCACCAACTGGGGGCCGGCGCGATTGCCCCGGCCTGGCAGGATATGATCGCCCGTTGTTTTCCCGTTAACCGGCGGGGGCGCTTTTTTGGCACGGCCACCTTTGTAGGAACCGGCACCGGCGCGCTGGGCGCGCTGGCCAGCAGTTGGATTTTGGAAACTTACGCCTATCCTTATAATTTTTTATACGCATTTCTGATCGCGGCCATTTTTATCAATTTAAGCTGGTTCTTTCTATCGCTCACCCGCGAGCCGGTACAGCCGGTAGACCCCGACCCGCCGGGCACTAACCATTTTTGGCGCAAATTAAACCAGATTATCCGGCAGGATCACAATTTTCGGCGGTACGTTCAGGCCCGCTTTCTGGCTACCCTGGGTATGATGGGGCTGGGGTTTGTTACGGTGGCGGCGGTGCAAAACTGGCAGATAACAGACGGCACCGTGGGGCTGTATACCTTTGCCCTGCTCATCGGCCAGGGCGGCGGCAATTTGCTGGCCGGCCTGCTGGCCGACCGGTTGGGGCATAAGGTCTCGCTGGAATTGGGTATTTTGATGGGCGCGGTGGGGTTTGCCCTGGCCTGGCTGGCCCCGGCCCCGGAATGGTACTATGCCGTCTTTTTCTTTTTGGGGGCGGCTATCGGCGCGTCGATTGTGTCCGGCGTTTTGATTGCGATGGAGTTTTCAACGCCCAAACAACGGCCCACCTACATTGGCCTGGCCAACACCACGGTGGGCGTGGGCAATCTGATCGCGCCCTTGCTGGGCGGCTGGCTGGCTACGGTCAGTTACCAGGGAACCTTTGCCGCCAGCGTGCTGCTGAGCCTGTTGGGGCTGGCCCTGCTGCACTGGACGGTCCGCGAGCCGCGGTGGAAATAGACACGAGTCAATCTATGACCCACACAAACGAAACAATGATCCAATTAAAGCATATCGATTTCACCTATTCCGGCGGGGCAACCATTTTTGATAACTTTTCCTGGGAGATCACGCGGGGCGAGGTGTGGGCCATTATCGGGCCCAGCGGCTGCGGCAAAAGTACATTGCTGTATCTTATTGCCGGACTGCGTCACGCCAACACGGGGCAAATTGTGGTTGACGGCCAACCCGTAACCCACCCCCGTCCTCGTACCGGCCTGATCTTGCAAGATTATGGCCTGCTGCCGTGGTCAACTGTGTGGGATAATGTGGCCCTGGGGCTGGATATTCGCCGTTTTTACGGGCCGGACGGCAAACACACGCCCTTTGACGAATTACTCACCGATAAAGTCAAACGGGTAGATTACTGGCTGAACCGGCTGGGCATTGCTCACGTGGCCCGCCAATATCCCAACCAAATTTCGGGCGGGCAGCGGCAGCGGGCGGCCATTGCCCGGACCCTGGTACTCAACCCCGATCTGCTGCTGATGGACGAGCCGTTTGGCGCGCTCGACGCCCTGACCCGCGAAGATTTGCAGCGGCTTACCCTGGAACTACGGGCCGAACGCAACCTGACCACCCTCATTGTAACTCACAATATTGAAGAAGCTATTTTTATGGGGCAGAAAATTCTGGTGTTAAACCAGCCACCCACCCGCGAATCCCTTATTGTTGATAACCCGCAAGCGGGCACGCCCGATTTTCGACAACAAGAAGAATTCTTCCGGCGCTGCAACCGGCTCCGCGATTTGCTGGGAGAACCGGCCGTATGAAATGGCGAGATTTATTCGTAGGGCTGGCCGCCACGCTGGTGATCTGGCAGCTCTTGGCCCTGCTGCTCAACCGGAACGTTTTTCCCCCGCCGACTGAGGTTTTGATTGTTTTCTTTCAACAAATTGGGGGAGAATTGGGCCGCCATTTTTTGGTCTCGGCCTGGCGCGTGGTGGCGGCGATTGTTCTGTCGGTGGCGGCGGCGGTGCCGATTGGGCTGGGGTTGGGGCAAACGCCGGTTCTGAACCGTATCTTTTCGCCCCTCATTTATATTGCTCATCCCATCCCCAAAATTGTCTTTTTGCCCATCATCCTGATTTTGCTTGGCTCCGGCGATGTCAGCAAAATCTTTATCATCGGCATCATTCTTTTCTTCCAAATTTTGGTGGTGGTGCGGGATGAAGCGGCTCAACTGCGCCCGGAACTCATTTTATCAGTCCGCTCGATTGGCGCGGGGCGGCGGGCGTTGTTCCGCTTTGTCTATTTTCCGGCCACCATTCCGGCGGTGCTGACCGCGCTGCGTATCAGCGTGGGCACGGCCATTGCCGTGTTATTCTTTGCCGAAAGCTTTGCCACCACCTCGGGGCTGGGGTATTACATTTTGGTAGAAAGCTGGGGCGCGCTGCGGTACTCGCAAATGTATGCCGGGGTGCTGGCTATGAGCCTGCTGGGGTTGATTCTTTATTTTGTGATCGATACGCTCGACCGGCGGCTGGCCCCCTGGCGCGAGGAGGAAAGGTAAGCGAAGGCTTCTAACGGGTTGAAAACGCGCCCGCGTCATTCCCGATGGCGGGCGCTGGGCAGGGTGAAATAAAATACGCTGCCCTCTCCCGGCTCGCTCTCGCAGCCAATGTCGCCGCCAAAGCGGGTGACAATCCGCCGCACAATCGACAGCCCCAGGCCATAGCCGCCGGCCCGCATCTGCGACAGGCGGGTGAATTCGGTAAAAAGGTGGGCGCGCTCTTCCGCGGTCAGGCCCGGGCCGTTGTCTCGCACCCAGAAACGGATCATACCGTCGGAGCGTTCGGTAGCGCCCAACTGCACGCGGGGCGGGCGCCCGCCATATTTGAGCGCATTGCTGATATAATTGGCCCAAACTTCCTCAACCCAGGGCGTATGGCCCAGGGCCACCGGCCAATATTCCGACACCGTGATCTGGGCCTGGTATTCTTCAATTAAATAGGCCAGCCGCTGGGTCACTTCGGCGATAATGCGGCCCATATTGAGGGGTTTCATCTCTACTTTGGCTTTGCGAATACCGGCCAATAGTTCCAGTTCCTCAATAACGGTGTTCATTTTACGGCCATTGCGGGCAATGGCATTGAGAAACTCCTGCAATTCTTCCGGCAGCCGGGCCTGTTCTTTGAGCAGGTCGGCATAGCCAATGATCAGGGCCAGGGTATCGCGCAGGTTGTGGCCCACGGTGTGGGCAAAAGCGTTCAGTTCTTCTACCAGTTTGCGCTGGGCTTCTTCGGCCTCCTGGCGTTTGGCTTCCAGCCGCCGGTTATTAATGGCCACCGCAATCTGGCCGCACAAGCCCATCAACATGATCTGGTCTTCTTCATCCAGCGTTCCCACCTCGTCACTCTGCACGTCGAGCACGCCCAATACCTGATCCACCAATTTGATGGGCACGGCCAACTCAGATTTGGTTTCGGGCAGCAGCGGGTTGGGCAGCCAACTGTGGTCTTCGAGCACGTTGGCCACCAGTACGGGACCGCCGGTTCTGGCGGCGCGGGCCACCAGGCTCTTTTTGGCATCTAACGGAATTTTATGCTCCGACTCTTTGATCTTGCGGCCCGCTTCCCCGGTTCCTTCCTGCATCACCAGGTCGCCATCTTCTACCGTGTAAACGTGGGCGTGATAGTAGCCAAAACGTTTTTGAACCAGATTGACCACCTCGCCAAACAAAACGTCCAGGTTGGGGGTGGCGGCAATCTCCTGCGCTACCTCGGTAGAGGTTTGCACCTGGCGGGCGCGCCGTTTTAGAGACTCCTGCACCTGTTTTTCCAGGCGCTGGCGTTCGGCAATTTCTTCCCGCAACATGTCATTGGCTTTGGATAATTCGGAGGTGCGTTCTTCAACCCACTTTTCCAGCTCATCGTGGGCGCGGCGGGTGGCAATTTCCCAGCGTTTGCGCTCGATGGCATAGCGGATCGAGCGTTCCAGCAGCGCCGCATCCACCTGGCCTTTCACCAGATAATCGGCTGCGCCCGCCTGCATGGCCGCCATATCTACGTCGTGGCTGCCGTGGCCCGTCATCAGGATGAGAGGTGCCTGGCAATTGCGCATTTGCGCCTCCCGGATCAGTTCAATGCCGTTGCGCGCGCCCAGGCGATAATCAACCAGGCAGACATCATATTGATGCTGCTGCATCGCCTCAAGCGCTTCATCGTAAGCGGATAACCATTCCAGTTCAATATCCAGGGTTTCAATTTCTGCCAGCAGATCGCGGGTTAAGATATAGTCATCTTCATCATTATCTACCAGCAATATATTCAGTTGTTCTGTATTCGGGCGGGTTTGAAGTTTCTCCACGTTCAGCATCAGCAGTTACTCAAAATAATACATTGGCTAATTTTCGACGATATCCCCGAGTTAGAGCATGATCCTCGCCCAGGGTGGTAAACAGGGCCAGCATCGCTTTGCGCGCGCCATCCTCCTTGTAGGCGCGGTCGCGGCGCACCACTTCCAGAAACTGCTCCAACGCCTCGGCGTAGTGTTCTTGAGCCACCAGCAAACTGGCCAGCGTGTACCGGGCCGCCACATCCTGGGGATTGGCCTCGATTTGCGCCTGCAAGGCGGCCTCATCTTGCCCGGCAGACTCCTGTTGAAATTCAGCCGACGCGACCAGGGCATCGGCCTCGGCCCGTTGGGGCGCGCCGGAGGGAATAGCTTCCAGCACGGATAGCGCTTCGTCAACCTGACCCTGGGCCAGCAGCACCCGCCCCAGCCCCAGCATGGCCGGATAATGATCGGCCTGTTCTTCCAGCGCGGCTTTATAGTTTTCTATGGCCATGGCCGGCTGGCCGGTGGTTTCCCATTGGTACGCCTGGTGGGTATACAAATCGGCGGGGGAGGGAACGATTTGTTCAATAAACTGCCGCACCTGGCTTTCGGGCAGCGCGCCGGTGAATTCGTGAACCACCTGGCCATTCACAAAGGCTTTCACCGCCGGAATACCCTGCACGCCGTACTGCATCGACAGGTTAGGATTGCTGTCAACATCTAATTTAGCCAGGATGAACTTGCCGTTGTACTCGGCGGCCAGTTCTTCCAAAACCGGGCCTAACATTTTACACGGGCCGCACCATTCGGCCCAGAAATCCACCACCACCGGAACGGTGTGGGATTGTTCGATCACCTGGGCGGCAAAGGTTTGTTGGTCAACATCGATGATATAAGCGGCCATTGATGAGGTCATCTATTTTTCTCCCGTTCGAGGACTAACGTTATTGGCTCATGTTGAGAACAAGTGCAAGTCTTTCTGGCCCTCCCCTAACCCCTCCCAAAGGGAGGGGAATCTTGCGCCCTCTCCCAGTGGGAGAGGGTTGGGGTGAGGGTGGATTCTCATATTTTGTATCTGTAATGTGAATTCGCACTTTTACTTGACATGAGCCAACTTATTTTACCACCGGTAACAGCGTGTTACCAATGAGCGGATTCCTTTTGTCAAAACAGATAACAAGGATTGTACCTCAAAATGAACGGCTCGACAATCCATCCAATATTCGTCCGGGCGCACCCCGGCCAGGGCCGCCGATTGATGATACCACACCTCGATTTTTTGTAAATGAGAATGAAATACCAGAGAAAACGCTTGACATTTTCTCGTACAGTTCGTAGGATAAAGAGAGCGAAAAGATTCCCCAAAATCAAATTGAATCAATAAACCGTAACCCAAATTTGAATATCCAGCCCATACAACCACCGCCACCTCCTTAAAAACTTGAAGTCTTTGTGTTTAACGGGCGGGATGGACACATAGCCCTACGCAAATTTTGATCCACCCATGTTGGAAATAAGGTACACTTAGCAGGAGCGCGGAAGGCTCCTGAATTTAGAGGAAAAGTATCATGGACGATATGCAAACACTCAAAACGGCCTTAGCCCTCAAGCAACGAGAGCTTGACCTGACCAATGCCATTGACGAGGTGCGAGACACCATGCCGGAACCGGCGGCAATGTTGGGCAGCATTGTCAATGTGCTGATTGAAGCGTTAAAAGCCGATCTATGCATGCTGGTGCTGCTCAACCGGGAAACCGGCGAAACCGAACTGAAAGCCTTCAACAACCGGAGCCGGCAGCTCAGGGGGCTGGAAAAGGTGATCAGCCGCGAGCTGGCGGAAAAAGCGGTGCGGCTTAACCGGGCCACCGTCTGGCAGGCCACAGAGGTGTTACCGGCCTCGGAGGAAAGTTCTTTTGATACCCTGCAACTGGCCGCCGTTCCTATTGTCATAGGGCAGGATGAACGGTTGGGCGCGATTCTGCTGGGGCGCGTGCGGGACCCCTTTGGAGACGATGACATCAGCCTGCTCAAAACCGCCGAAAACCAGATCGATTCTGCCGTTATTCAGGGCTACGCCTACCACGAACTCCAGCAGCGGGTGAAAGAACTGGAAACCATCTACCGGATTGATAACATCAGAGATCAAAACCTGCCCTTTGATGAAATGTTGACCGCGGTGCTGCATGAAGTTTGCCGGAAGATCGAAGCCGAAATGGGCTTTGTAATGCTATACGATCGGGCCGGCCAACGCCTGGAACTGCGGGCCAGCACCAATGAAGACCTCTTTGAAGTCTCCCATCATTATGAAATTGTGGAACAGCTTGCCAACCAATCGTTACAACAGGCGGAATTGATCTACAAGAATGAGCCGGGCAGCATCCTCCACTCAATCATGTGCATCCCACTGATCTTGCACAACCAAATTATCGGCGTATTGGGTGTGGTGAACGGGTATAGCACGCACGGGTTTTCACTGGAAGACCGGCGTTTATTGAACGCCATTGGCAGCCAGATGGATACCGCCATTTTTGAAAATCTGGAACAGCACCGGCTGCGGCAGGTGTTGGGCCGTTCGGTAGACCCTCATGTGATGGAAGAATTGCTGGCCAATCCCAACGTTGATTTTCTCAAAGGCGAACGCGCGGTGTTGACGGTTTTATATGCCGATATTCGCGGCTCCACGTCTCTGGCGGAACAAATCGACCCCGAACTGCTGGTGGGCTTTATCAACCATTACCTGGGGCAAATGACCGACGTGATTTTGTCGTACGAAGGAACGTTAGACAAATTTGTGGGGGATGAGGTTATGGCCTTGTTTGGCGCGCCGTTCCCGCAAGAAGACCACGCCCTGCGCGCGGTCCGTGTGGCCCTGGATATGCAAAAAGCGCATCAAACCGTGATGGACATCTGGCAGGATCGGGGCATTGCGCCGGCTCCCATTGGCATTGGCATTGCCACCGGAGAACTGATTGCCGGCGAAATGGGCTGCCCCCAACGGGCCGATTATACGGTGATTGGCCGGGCGGCCAACCTGGGGGCGCGTCTTTGCAGCGCGGCCCAGGGAAAACAGGTGCTGATCAGCCAGGCCACCTATGATCTGGTAAAAGATTCTGTTGAAGCCAAATCCATTACCGGTATGCAGTTTAAGGGCGTGGAGGGCCTGGTAACGGTTTACGATGTTAAAAGCGTACTGGATTAACGATAATTGGGCCTGATTTACCACTTTATCTATAGAAATAATGATGGTATAATGTTAACATTGAGTCTTTTCCGGGAAAATGGCAGGGACATTGAACTGTGAGCGATTATTACAGCTTTGAAAAATCCCAATACAGGGAAACGCAAGCGCTGGTTCAAAATTTGTACCAGCATTTGATTTCTCTGGCGACCTCTCTCAAAGGCAAGCTGGAAACCGATGAAGAAGATACGCTGGCCAATCTTTTTCAGATTCATATGGATTTACAAATGCTGCTGGATGAGATGTCGCTCCAGGCAAATACGGCAGCAACGCCTTCAGACGAAAAAAGCGAAGCACAAAAAATTGCTCACGCCCAGGCCATGCAATACGCCCGCGATCTGATCACGGCCATGCGCCAAAAACGAGAGCAGCAGCGCCATCTGGAACTGACCTCGCAGCAGCTTATTCGCGCCGAAAAACTGGCCACGGTAGGCCATATTGCCGCCAGCGTCGCTCACGAGTTAGGCAATATTTTTACGCCCTTGCTGATGTATGCCAAACTCATTCAAAAAGAAACAGCCGGCAGTGAAAACTCGGAGGTGGCCGAATACGCCGGCCACATCACCGAAATCGCCAACCGGGCCTCGGATATGCTGCGCCAGCTTGTAGATGCCTCGCGCAATGAACCGGCCAAAATGGTGCCTCTGGAATTGCCGCCCATCATTGAAGATTCTATCACGCTCTTTTCTCCCCGCATCAAAAAACAGAGCATCAATGTTAGCCATCACTTCCCCGAAAACCTGCCCGCCGTGATTGGCCGCCCCGACCAGTTGGAACAGGTGTTCATCAACCTGGCCATCAATGCGTTTGATGCGATGCCCTATGGCGGCGATTACCAGATCAGGCTGGAAGTGGGCGAGGAGAAAGTAAACGGGTCCAATGGTCGCCAGGACAACGTTGATGGGGGAGAGCCTCAACCTAACGAGGGCCGCCGGGAGGGATCGAAATTGGTAACCGTGTATATTCAGGATACCGGCGAGGGCATTCCACCGGAAAACATCAGCCTTCTTTTTGAACCTTTCTTCACCACCAAAGCCAAAGGCGCCGGCTCCGGATTGGGCCTTTTTGTGACCCACCTGATCATCAACCAACATGGCGGTGCCATAGAAGTGGAAAGCGAACCGGGGCAAGGCACTACCTTTATCATTAAATTGCCGACGGTGGCTCAACAGGAGAAATTCTATGTCGATTAAGGTTTTTATCATTGACGATGATTTTTTCGTGCGTCAGGCCACCACCAGCCTGCTGACCAAAGACCAGCGGACCGAGGTTGTGGGCACGGCGGCTATCCCGGCAGAAGCGTTAAAAACTATCAAAGAAACGCCTGATATTATTTTACTGGATATGGACTTTAAGCACGCCCGCGAAAACGGGTTGAACGCCATTGACCCTTTAAAAAGCGCCTTCCCGGAGACAAGCATCCTCATTTTTTCGATGAGCCGCGACGAAGAATTGATCCTGAAAGCCATGCAGGCCGGCGCCGACGGCTACATCTGGAAAAACGATGCCGCGGAAGGATTGGGCAGCGCCATAGAACGGGTCAAAGAAGGTAATTTTGTGGTCACCGAATCGATTGCCCGGTTGATCTTTGGCAAAGTCAGCGGGCTGTTGGGCGACCGGCCGGCGGAAATTTTGCCGCAAGGCAAAAAATATGTAGATTTAACCCGCCGGGTAGAACAGGTGATGCGGTTGTTCTGCATCAATGGCATGTCGGCCTCTGAAATTGCCGATGCGCTGCATATCTCTGAAAATACGGTGCGGGGCCATATAAAAACCGGCTATGAAATTGTGGGCGCGACCAGCCGGCACGAAGCCTTTCAAAAACTTATAGCTCGCGCCGACGAGTAAAGGAGCGAGGTGGGACGTTGGTAAAACGGCAAGCAACGCAGGGGGCAAAACACCAATTTTTCTGCCATTTGCCGACAAATCGGGAGCATATATATGTCAAACAACGACCCAACTCAAGCAGAACAAGCTTATGCCCAGGCCAAAAAATACGGCGAGGAATTAGCCAAGCTTTACGCCACAGAAAAAAAGCGGCGGCAGGAGTTAGAAACAACTACTCAAAAATTACAAGCCATTTTTGATACCGCGCCGAACGCTCTGGCTGTTATAGATAACGACCTCAAAATCATCGAGGCCAATCCCCGTTTTATGCTATTATTTGAGCAAAATGATTGCATTGGTCTTTCTTTAACCCAATTTCTCCCCAAAAAACCAATTTTGAACACTATCCAGGCCATGCGAGAAGAATCGGCCACGTTGGGCGGCGTAGAAGTGGAAGCAACCGCCCCCCTCCCCCACACCCTGCAAGTAGCCCTGGCCCCCTTAAACGAAGGAACGAACTGGGTGCTTATTTTGCACGATCTTACCGAACGCAAACGCCTGGAAGGCTTAAAAGACGAGTTTGTTAATATTGCGGCCCACGAACTCCGCACCCCGCTGGGCGGCGTGATGGGCTTTGTCAGTGTTTTGCAGGAAAACCTGGAAGAAATTGGCGATCCAATGATGGTGCATATTGCCGATCTGATCCTGGAATCTACCGAACGGCTGCGCATTATTGTGGACGAACTGGTAGAATTTGCCACGGCACAGCGAAATACCGATGACGGGCTGCATATTGTTGATATTAATCTCAACTGGCTGGTGCAAAAGTCATTAAAGTTTTTGGAAAAACAGATAGAAGATAAAAATGTCGTTTGCCGGGTCAATTTACCTAAATCAATGAGCATTCGCGGCGATCAATTTATCCTGAGTGAAGCCCTGTACCAAATCGTAAAGAATGCCATTTTATTCAACAAGCCGGGTGGAACTGTTGTGGTTGAAGCGCAGGTGCTGCCTGCCTCTGAGATAGCAGATTTAGCGGATTCCGTTATTCTTGAAAATAAAGAGCAAAAACTGACAGTTATTGAGATCAGAGACACGGGGATTGGTATTCCCCAAACGGATCTGGATAAGATATTTGATAAATTCTACCAGGTCAAAGAACATCTCACCCGCGATGTAGGCGGGCTGGGGCTGGGGCTGACCATTGCCCAACGGGGGATCGAACAGCACAATGGCTGGCTGACGGTGTTCAGTAAATTGGGCGAAGGCAGCACTTTCCGCATCGTTCTGCCGCCGATCAGCCAATTAAGAGATGTTTCTATCGACAGCCGCCCCGACATTGCCCACCGGCAAACACTGGTTTATGCCAAAGACATGGCCCGGGCCGTAACATCGCAACTAAAGATGAAAAATACGCTGGCGCAGATTGAAATGCTGAGTTCTCAACTTAACATTTGCTTTGAAGAACTGGCTGCCGCCGAAGCGAAAAGCCCCGCGTATAACGATGCTCTCAACCAAATTCGGCAACTTACAGAGAAATTAAACGAATTATCAAACCAGGAAACTCCTGCAAAAATACAGTGAGCATCCCAACAGAGCGTGAAACCGCATGAGCCATTTCGACATAAACCATCAAGCCCGCTTCTTTTCCCTCTCGCTTGATATGCTGTGTATTGCCGATTTAAACGGCTATTTCAAACACCTTAATCCGGCCTGGGAATCGGCAACCGGTTATACCCTTGAAGAGCTAATGACCAAACCCTTTGTCGAATTTGTGCATCCCGATGACCGGCAAAAAACCATTGTTGAAACCGCCCAGTTAGCCAACGGCAAAGAAAATACTGTAAACTTTAAGAATCGTTACATCTGCAAAGATGGCGCTATCAAATGGCTACTCTGGAACGCGACGGCGTTTCCTGAAGAACAGCTTGTTTATGCTGTTGCCCGCGACATTACCAAAGAACATCAGGCCGAAACCGCTCTGTATGCCAGATCGGAGTTGGAGAAACTGATCACCTCGCTCTCCACTCAATTTATCAACCTGCCCCCCGATGAAATTGACCGGGGCATTGACCAGGCGCTAAAAACCATCGGCCAGATGACGGGCGTTGATCGCAGCTACATTTTCACCCTTTCGCCGGATAGATCTCAGATGGACAATACGTACGAATGGTGCGCCGGCGGAATCATCTCGCAAAGGAAAAACGTGCAAGGCTTGCCCCTTGATAATTTCCCATGGTTTGCCAACCGTATCAAAAAATCCGAAATTGTGTATGTTCCTCAGGTAGCCGACATGCCCGCCGAGGCAGCCATTGAACAGGCCCTGTTTCAATCGCACCAAATCCGGTCGCTGATCAATGTACCAATGATCTATCACGGCGCGCTGGTTGGTTTGTTAGGGTTCGACTCGGTCCGAACCGAAAAAAGCTGGGACCAAGAGGACATCTGGCTGCTTAAAATTATGGCCGAAATGTTTGTAAACGCCTTGCAGCGCAAAAAAGTAGAACAACGCGAAGACCTGGCCTACGCCTTTGGCCGGCAACTCACCACCTTACGCGATCCCGATATTTTACTGAAAGAAATTGTTAACCGGCTGCAAAAAACATTTGGCTATTACCACGCTCACGTGTATCTATACAACAAAAATTTTTCAGAATTTTCTGAGCCGCAGCCAAACCAGGAAGAACTGCTGGTTGTGCGGGAGGGAACCGGCGAAGCAGGCCGGGAAATGAAACGGCACGGCCACGTCATCTCGCTCCAGGCCGAAAAAAGCCTGGTGGCCCGCGCGGCCCGCGCGCTGGAACCGGTTATTGTTAACGACGTTAGCCAGGACCCTAACCATTTGCCCAACCCGCTGCTGCCCGATACCCGCTCTGAAGCGGCAATTCCCCTCTATCTGGGCCAGCGATTGCTGGGCGTGCTGGATGTGCAGCACACGCTGCGCCACCATTTTAGTGTAGAAGAAGTAAGAACCTTACAGATCGTGGCCAGCCAGCTAACCGTAGCCCTTTCTAACGCCCAACTCTTTGATGAAAACGCGCACCGGCTGGCCATTATAGAAAACGCATCCAATCTGATCGCCCTCATGAGCCTGGAAGAACAGCGTATCATTTACATTAATCCCGCCGGAGCCAAATTGGCCGGTTATGCCGATACAGATCAGGCTGCCGGCCGTTCCCTGGCCCAATTTTACCAGGCAGAAGATTGGAAAGCCATCCAACAAAAAATCACCGCCATGAGTTCTGAAAAAGGCATTTGGCGGGGTGAGAGCTTGTTGAAAAGAACCGACAAAACACTGATACCCGTTGACCAAACCATATTTGTTATTTGTGATGATGACGACCGGCCCCAGGCCCTGGCCACGATGGTCACCGACATCACTGAACGCAAAGAGGCCGAAAAGTCCTTGCAAAAAATCAACGAAGAACTGGAAGAACGGGTCGAAAAAAGAACCGAAGCGCTGGTTAACCAGACCCGGGAGCTGGAGCGTTCTAACGCCGAACTGGAACAATTTGCCTATGTGGCCTCGCACGATTTGCAAGAACCTTTACGAATGGTGACCAGCTATGTGCAACTGCTGGCGCGGCGCTATCAGGATCAACTGGATGAGGACGCCAACGATTTTATCAATTACGCCGTGGACGGCGCCACCCGCATGCAGCGGCTCATCAACGACCTGCTGCTATATTCGCGGGTAGGTACGCGGGAAAAAATGTTTGAACCCACCGATTGCCGGGCCGTTGTTGAACAGGTCATTCGCAGCCTGGAACCGGCCATCAAAGAAACCGGAGCCGCCATTACTTATGGCTCGCTGCCGGTGATCATGGCCGATACGATGCAGATGGAACAACTCTTTCAAAACTTGATCAGCAACGCCATCAAATTTCGCAGCGAGACACCGCCGGAAATCCACATCTCGGCGGAAAAGCATCACAATGACAAGTGGAAATTTGCCGTACAAGACAACGGAATTGGCATTGAGGCGGAATACGCCGAACGGATTTTTATCATTTTTCAACGGCTCCATAACAGGCATCAATATTCCGGCACCGGCATTGGCCTGGCCGTTTGCAAAAAAATTGTCGAACGCCACAACGGCCGTATTTGGGTAGACTCACAGCCGGGTAAAGGTTCTACATTCTACTTCACGATACCAGACTCAGCAGATCCAAATTTACCCTCTCTAAATCCACCTCAAAAGGGGGAGGAGTGGACTTCCCCTCCTGAGATGGGGATTGAGGGAGGTAATCCGTAAGCAACTAAAATTTTGGATCCACAAGGACTCAATGAAACCGAAACCAATAAGGAGATGAACCATGACCTATGAACCGGCCGGCCAGCCGATTGAAATTTTACTGGTAGAAGACAACCCCGGCGATGTCCGGCTAACGCAAGAAGCGTTCAGAGAAGGAAAGGTCAGCAACAATTTGAATGTTGCCACGGATGGCGTGGAAGCCCTGGCGTTTTTGTACCGGGAAGAACCGTATACCCATGCCCCTCGCCCGGATGTGATCCTGCTTGATCTCAACCTGCCCAAAAAAGATGGCCGGGAAGTGCTGGCTGAGATCAAAAAGGACGAGAATTTACGGCGCATTCCGGTGGTGATTTTAACCACCTCGCAGGCGGAACAGGATATTATAAAAACCTACAACCTGCACGCCAACTGTTACATCACCAAACCGGTTGATCTGGAACGGTTTATCACCGTGGTCAAATCGGTCGAATCTTTTTGGCTCAGCGTGGTAAAATTACCGCCCAGCTAAACAGCCTGTCTTCAAAAGGCTATCAGGTTTAAGGAGCTGTAGATGGCTGAGGAAAATGCGATAAAAATTCTACTGGTAGAAGATAACCCCGGCGACATCCGGTTGACACTTGAGGCCTTTAAAGAGGGTAAAGTCAATAACGAAATCAATGTGGTTACGGATGGCGTAGAAGCCCTGGCCTTTTTGCGTCGAGAAACGCCGCATGCTGATGCGTCGCGCCCTGACGTGATCCTACTTGATCTCAACCTGCCCAAAAAAGACGGGTACGAAGTGCTGGCCGAAATCAAACAAGACCCTGACCTGAAGCGGATTCCGGTGGTCATACTTACCACCTCCGAAGCCGAACGAGATATTTTAAAAACCTATTACCTGCATGCCAACTGTTACATTACCAAACCGGTTGATCTTGATCAATTTATCACCGTTATAAAATCCATTGAAACCTTTTGGCTCAATGTAGTAAAATTACCGGCCGATTAGAAAATTCTCATGGAAAACAGCCCAACCATCAAAATTTTATTGGTTGAAGATAACCCGGGCGATGCCCGGCTGGTCAACGAAATGCTGGCCGAAGAGCGTCGGCGTTCTCTATCCAGCCGCTTCGACCTGGTCCACGTTGGCTGTTTAGATGATGCCCGATCAACGGTACAAAATGGAGACCCCTTTGATATTATTTTGTTAGACCTTTCTTTGCCGGATCAAAACGGCCTGGAGACCGTCAGCCTGATGCACCAGGCCGCGCCCGATATGCCCATTGTGGTAATGAGCGGCACCAACGATGAGGTTTTGGCTGTAAAAGCGGTGCAAACCGGGGCGCAGGATTATCTGGTGAAAGGCCATGTAGAAAGCTACGGGCTGGTTCGCGCCCTGCGGTATGCCATTGAACGCAAACGGATTGAAATGGCGGAACGGGAACAACGCGAAATTGCCGAAGCGCTCCGCGATATTATTGCCGCGCTCAACAGCACCCTGAACCTGGACGAAGTACTGGACCGCATTTTGGCCAATGTAGGGCGCGTGGTTCCTCACGATACAGCCAACATCATGCTCATCAAGGCGGATCGGGCCAATGTGGTTGGCGGGCGCGGCTACCGGGAACGGGGCCTGCCCACCATGGTGGGCGAGTATTTTATAATTGAAGAAATCCCCACCCTGCAACAAATGTACCGGCACGGCCAATATATTGTCATCCCCACCACCAAAGAAGACGCCGTCTGGGTTGACACGCCGGAAACGCGCTGGATACATTCCTACGCCGGTTCGCCTATCCGTATCCGCGATAAAATTGTAGGCTTCATCAATCTAGCCAGCCGTATCCCCGGCTTCTTTACCGATACCCAGGCCAAACGCCTGCAAGCCTTTGCCGAACAAACCGGTATCGCCCTGAATAACGCCGGGCTGCTGGAAGCCGAACGCGACCAACGGCTGCTGGCCGAAACATTAACGGAAGTAACACTGGCGCTGACCTCGCAGGTAAGCTACATTGACGTATTAGATGAAATTCTTCGCCAGGTCCAACGCCTGGTTCCCTTCAAAGCGGCCCACATTATGCTGCTTGAGCGCAATATGCTTCGGATCGCCCGCTGGCAGGGCTACGAAGCCTTTGGCGATCAGGCCGCCTTCACCGATCTGGTGCAATCACTCCAGGAACTTGAAATTGATACGCTGGTAGTGGAAACAAAAAAACCCATGGTTATCGCCGATACCCATCAAGACCCCCGCTGGGTTATCTTTGAAGAGACCGCGTGGGTAAGATCAAACATTACCGCCCCCCTCTGCCTGAGAGACCGCGTGTTGGGCATTTTGCGCCTGGACAGCGATCGGGTCAACGGCTTTACCCCTGAAGATACCGAACGCCTGCAACCTTTGGCCAACGCCGCCGCCATTGCCCTGGAAAACTCGCAGTTATTGGAAGCAGAAGCAAAACGGCGGCAGGAGGCTGAAACGCTCCGTGAAGCAACGGTGGCCCTGACCTCGGCGCTTGATCTGAACCAGGTTTTAGACACCATTTTAACCCAACTGGAAAAAGTGATCCCCTACAAAAGCGCCAGTGTTCTACTGCTTGAGAATGATCAATTGCGCGTGGTTGCCGGGCGCGGCTTTGAAAACCTGGACGAGGTTCTCGGTTACAGCTACCCCGCCGGAGAAGACATTCTCTTTGGCGAAATGGAACGCAGCCAATGGCCCATCTACCTGCCGGATGTACAGAACGATTCACGCTACCTGGCCTGGGGGCACGCCGAGCAAATTCATGGATGGATGGGCGTGCCCTTGCTTGTCAGAGGCAAAGTTATCGGCTACCTCATGCTCAACGGCCAACAGGTGGCCGCCTATGGCGAAGCAGACGCTGAGTTGGCCCAGGTTTTTGCCAGCCAGGCCGCCGTAGCCATTGAAAACGCCCAATTATTTGAAAAAACAGAAAGAGCCTTAACCCAAACCGATGCCTTATACCGCACCACCCGCTCGCTGATTGCGTTTGAAAACCTGCCCGAACTTCTACAAATTGTGGTTGACGGCCTTATAGAAACATTATCCGTGACCCACGCCATCCTGATCACCCTGGATATTGAAGCCAAAGAACTCACCCATTATGTAACCGGCGGGTCCGGCCCGGGCCACCCACCTCCGGCAACTTTCGATGAGGTGTGGGAGGGGGCCGTGGGCCAGATTATCCGCCGCAAGAATCCCATTCTCGCGCCAAAGGAGGTGACTTTTTCTGATGAAAACGCAACTCTGCAAGCCACCCGGCGCAAACTCAACGCGGGCGCGATGATGGCTACTCCCCTCCATTACCGGAACAAGATACTGGGCGCGATGGTAGCGTTCAATCCGCCGGAGGAGCGCGATCTGACCGAACAGGATTTGGACCTGATGGTGGCCATTGCCGGCCAAACCGCCGTAGCCATTGAAAATGTGCGGCTCTTTGAAGCCACCAAACAACACGTGGCCGATCTGGAAGCCATTCGCCAGGCCGGGCTAAGTTTGACCTCCAGTTTGGAGTTAGAAACCGTTCTTGAGGCCATTTTGGAAAGTGCCAACCTTCTCACCAATTTGCAAAGCGCGCGCATCTATTTGTATCAAAATCAAAAACTCATTTTTGGCGCTGCGTTGTGGGTTGAAGGCACAGAATATGAGATACCGGAGCCTTCCCCCTCTGATTTAACGTATACCGTAGCCCAACACGGGGAGCCAATTATGGTGCCGAATATCCGCGAGCATCCGGTTTACACCGATGCCTATCCAGAACGATACGGGGCTATTGCCAGCCTTCCCCTTAAAATTGGCAGCCGCGTTGTCGGGGTGATGAATATTGAGTATCACCGGCCCCACGTGCTGCCAGATACGGAACTCCGCATGCTGGAATTACTGGCCGACCAGGCCGCCATCGCCATTGAAAATGCCCGCCTGTTTGAACAGGCCCAAGAAGAAATTGCCGAACGCAAACGGGCCGAGGCCAAGCTCAACGAATATCGCGAACATCTGGAAGACCTGGTGCGGGAACGGACCGCCAAACTGGAACAAACCATGCTGGAAGCCGCCGACGCCCGCGATAAAATTGACGCCATTTTGCAATCTGTAGCCGATGGCTTAATTGTGACCGACCCGGATCATAGAGTGATCCTGGCCAATCCGGCAGCCGAAACGCTGCTGGGCATCAAACTGGAAGAGATGTGGGGGCGTGAGATTGGAACCGGCATCAAAGATAACCGGCTGCGCGAAATGGTCCGCTACGCCCTTGAAAAACGGAGCAGCGGATATGAAGTTGATATCCAGCCGAAAGACGTTCAAGACTCCCGGAAAAAAGTTCTCCGGGCGCGGACCGCGCTGGTTGAGGACGACCAGGGGAAACCGCAAGGGACCGTAACCATTATTCAAGATGTCACCCGCCTGCGGGAAATCGACCGGCTCAAAAGCGATCTGCTTACCACTACCGCTCACGAATTGCGAACACCGCTGACATCCATCCTGGGCTTCAGCGAAATCCTGCTAAGCCGCGATCTCAACGCCGAGCGGCAGCGGCATTATTTAAGTATGATTAACGAACAATCGAGCCATTTAGCCAAAATTGTTACAGAACTGGTAGACCTCTCCCGGTTGGAAGCCGGCCACGGCATGGACTTAAAACTGGAAGAGGTGAAGCTCGCGGCGCTTATGGAAGAGGTGGTGGTGCTATGCGCCGAAAAAGCAGCCGGCCATATCATAAATTTGGAGGGGTTAACAGCGCTGCCACCTATTGAGGGCGATCCTTTCCGATTAACGCAGGTGGGGCAAAACCTGCTGACCAACGCCATTAATTACTCACCCAAAGGCGCGACCATCACGATCCGGGGAAAATCGAAAGCCGAAAACGTGGAAATAAGCTTGCAAGACGAGGGGATTGGCATGACGCCGGAACAACAAGAACATCTCTTTAAACCCTTTTATCGAGCCAACCCTTCGCATACCGGCATCAGCGGCAGCGGCCTGGGGTTAGCCACCAGCAAGCTCATCATCGAGCAGCACGGAGGAGAAGTATGGATCGAAAGCGAACCGGACGTGGGTACCACCGTTTACTTTACGCTTCCCCTCTCACAACCCATCGAACGAATAAAATGATGGATTTTGATACATCACCAAGATCAACCGGCCATGATTAATAAGATTATTAACTTTATGTAAAATATGAAAATCCAAACCTGCTGACACAACCTCAAAAAAGAAATTTTGATGGAGGATTTATCCTGATGAAAAAAATTTTAATTGTAGACGACCAGCTTGAAGTAAGAGAACTGGTACAGGTAACGCTGGAAATTGGCGACTACCAGATTTTGGCGGCTGAAAACGGCCAGCAAGCTCTGGAATTAGCTCAGAACGAACATCCAGACATCGTTTTACTGGATATTATGATGCCCGGCAGCAACGTAGATGGGTTGGAAGTGTGCCGTCAACTAAAAAACGATCCTGACACAGCCAATATTACCGTTGTGATGTTATCGGCTAAAGGCCAAGAAAGTGACATTAAGGCCGGAAGAGAGGCGGGGGCCGATGATTATTTTACCAAGCCCTTCAGCCCGATTGCCTTGATAGAAAAGGTAGAGGAAGTAATGAACAAATAAATTCTCATTGGCAAAGTGTTGCCGGCGCTCGATGGTACTTAAAGACTATCGTTCCTTAACAGTTACAGGACAGACGTCCTATAGATTTTTAGAATCTCTCTTGCTATAATGGGGACAAATCTTAATTAAGCTAAGTTAAAGAATCTGGTTGGAGGAACGCTTATGCCTCGTCAAAATTCAGCCCCCAAAAAAGTGGAAGCCGGCAATATGTCGTTAGATTTGGAAAAATCTTGCCTCAAGAAAAATGGCGGTCAGATCCACCTGACGCCCAAAGAAACAAAACTAATGGCGTTGTTAATGCAAAACGTGGGCAAAGTTGTCAGCCGCAGCGAACTCATGCAAGAAGTATGGAACACCGAATATCTGGGCGATACCCGCACGTTGGATGTTCATATTTGCTGGCTGCGCCAAAAGATTGAAGAAAACCCGCGCATTCCCGAATGTATTCTCACCCGCCGGGGGCAGGGTTACGAATTACGCATTTAACATTTCTTAATAGAGCCAACCATAAAAAAACCGGGACCCCCGGTTTTTTTTTGCTGTCAGCCATCCGCCCGTTTTTAGTACCGGCGCAGGTAGCCCAAAGCCTTGTTTTCTTCGGCATTCATCACCACCCGCAAATATTTCCCTTTACTTTGCTCCGGCACGTTGATTATTTTGATATAATCGGCATACACGCTGTCTGCAGGCAGTAAATCAGGCAAAAGATTGTTTGCACTTTCAAAAAAGTCCCAATCAAAAACGGCAGCCCGATTAGCCGGGTAAACAGAAAGCGGATAGATATTGCTTTCCACCAAATCCTGAAAAAAGTGGGTGCCGTACGATACTTCGGGCGTGCCATCGCTGCCGAAAATAGCCACCTCAATGAGCATGCTGGTATTATAGATATCCGCATAGGTAACTTTAACGCCCAGATCAAGATTGGAACTTCCCCACCGTCCCGGCCCCATCAACACAAATATTTCCCCTTCCAGCCGTTTATTAATTCGGCCAATCACCCGTGCCAATTCTAACCGAACCGTGTTATTGGAAATCTGGCTGTAAGTCTCGGGATCAACGTAAACTATATATTTTATCTTCTCCACAATTCCCTGCGGCACAATATGGTGGGTGCTGAACAACTGCTCGGCCTGGGGGATATTGTGGGGGATCACCACATCGGGCGTCCACTGCTGATTGCTGAGGGGACGGCATTGCAGCAGGTGCAGAAGGATTTTCGGTTTAGGATAATCGGGAACCAATTGCACGGTAAATTCAATATCTACCGGACGCCGGTAATGGCGCTCCAGTTTAGACAAAATGGCCTTCATTATTTTTATAAAATCCGTATTCTTGATCAGATTTTCAAAGGTCAGCACCAACTTATCCGGTTGAAGCGCCGATCCCAGAGAAAAAATCGGTTTGATAAAATCGCCTTCGTCTACAGAGGCCATAAACTGCACGCCGGGAAACTCGGCGGAGAGTAGCTCGGATACCGGCACCGTTACCAGTTGATTCTGGTCCAGATCAATCACATCCATCATTTTTTGGGAATATTTTCTAACATCAGCCGCGCCGGTTACCGGCCGCAAACTGGGATGGCTCAGGCCGATCATGCGGGGATAATCCCGGTCTACCCGGTCCACGGCCCGCGTGCCCAGCCCCAACACCAGCCGCAAAAAGCCTTCTTCCGGCCTGAGTTTTTTGTTCCAGATGTAGGGATTGCGGCTAAAGCCCACCCCGCCGATGGTGGGAAAGAAATATTGGCCGTGTTGTTCGCCCTGGACTTTCTGGATCAAAATCGCCATCCGTTCATCATAATCTTCCAGCCGGTGGATTTGGCGATAAAACAGCGCGTCGGGATTAATAACGCTGGCATACACTTTGGCAATGGCTTTTAACAGGGCATCCAGATTTTCTTCCGCCGTGCCCTGATTGGGTAAAAAGAAACTATCGTACTTTCCGGCAAACGCATTACCAAAATTATCTTCGAGCAGGCTGGAAGAGCGAACAATTAGCGGCGAGCTGCCCAATTTCTGCATCAACTCGCGGAGCTGCTCTACCACATAATCGGGAAAGTGCCCATTGCAGTAGACTTCTCGCAATTGGGGGTAATCTCGCTCAATTTCCTCGCGGGTGCGGTATTTGGCGCTGACGGTATATTCCAGGTTGTTTACGGCCTTAAAGGCATAATAAATATCGCTGCCCACAAAAAACGTTTCAGGGATACGGACATGATCGTTCAGATCAATGTCATCCTCCGGTTCGGGATGGCGCAGGATTTTGTAAGCCAGCATCATGCCTGCCGCCTTGCCGCCAATTTTGCCCCGCCCGATTTTACAGCCTTTGATCGCTTTGAGATCGTAAATATCAAAAAACTCCCGCGCAATCCGCAAAAATTCAAGCTGATCGCTGACCAAACCTTTGAGCAGCACCACAATGATCTCGCGCAGGTGATGCTTTACATTTTCATAAATTTCGGGGGGTGCGGTGGTATACCGTTCGGCTTGCTCAAACAACAGATACCAGGGGGCCAGTTCGGGGTTAAAAAAGGCCATCACCGTTTGCTGGGATTGGCTGCCCTGATTCCGGCTGACGGTATCCCGCACGATCTCTTCAAACCGCTTGTACGGAAAGTTATATGAAAAATAAAAATCGGTGAGGTAATCGCGGACGCGGGTTAATCGCTCCTGCCACACCTCTTCTGTTTCTTCGCTAATGGGATCGTTAAGACCTTCGGCCAGTTGAGAAGCAATGGCTTTCCGCTCAACTTCTTCTTCAAAAACATCCGCGCTGAGGATGTGTTTGGCAAACAGTTCGTACCGCATCCGCTCCCGGATTTTTTTAGCCAGAATCGGATAGTTACTCAACGTAAGCGTGATCCTTAAAATTTTTGAGTCGGCAATATTTGATGGATCCATCAACGGCTCCTCTGCCCCATTACCAATTTATGATAGGCCAGATTCAGGCGAAAGTCAATAAGATTTTTTGAAGAACAAAAAACCCGGGTTTACCGGGTTTTTTAAGAAATTGTTTTCTGGCAGCCTTACATTACGCATTTTCTGTACTTTTATCGGCCTTTTTTTCTGATTTGGCTTCCGATTTGGCTTCCGATTTTGTTTCGGTTTTTGCTTCGGATTTAGACTCAGCTTTTGATTCCGATTTACCGTTAGAACCGTTAGCCCCATTTTTGGCTTTGCTGCGATTATCGGTAACATAAAAGCCGCTGCCTTTAAAGACGATCATCGGGGCTGCCAGCAGACGGCGGGTGTCGCTATGGCCATTGGGGCAATCCGCTTGGGGAGGGTCGTTGAAACTTTGTCGTTTTTCAAATTGGGTACCACAGGTCAGGCATTCGTATTCATAGATGGGCATAGGGCATTCCTCGTACTAACTAAATCGATTTCCAGGCGCAATTATAGCTCACGAATATTAGAATTACGTTGGAAATATAAACGTTTTTGACAAAAATAGCAATTTGCCGCCCTGCTTATGCCTGGCAACCTACAAAAGCTGCTTCACCTTGCCTACAACCTCAGCCATAATATCGGCCAGTTGGCCCTCTACGGTTGCGCCCGCCGCCGAGGGATGCCCGCCGCCGCCATATTCTGCCGCCAGTTGATTCACGGCCACCGAGCCGTCGCTGCGCAAACTCAGTTTGACCCGCTCTTGCGAGCGCTCGATACCAAAAATCACCACCCGCACGCCGCCAATTTCCTGCCCCAGACTGGCAAACCCATCCAATTCCGAGCCATCGACCCCATACTTTTTGAGCGTCGCCTGATCCAGGCTGTAATGAGCAATCTGCCCGCCGGCCTCAAGTTTGATCGAATCGAGCGCGTGCCCTTTGAGCCGCACCCGCCCCAATGAATATTGCTGGTAAATTTTGACGTAGATTTCCAGGGGATTCGCCCCGGCTTCCAACAAGGCGGCGGTAATGCGATGGGTGGCCGGGCTGGTTTTGGGAAAACGAAAATTGCCCGTATCGGTAATGATGCCGGCGTACAACACCTGCGCCATAGATTTCGAAATTCTACCACCCATCGCCAACACCAAATCATAGATCAGTTCGGCAGTAGCCGCGGCGTCCGTATCAACCACCGCCACATCAACAAAATCCGTAGGATCGGGATGATGATCGATGCACACTGTCATCGCCTCTGTTTCGCCCAACACCTCGCCAATCCGCCCCATTCGGCCCCAGCCGCCCGACGCATCCAGGGCCACAATCACTTCGGCCTTTTTGATGAGGCTGGTATGTTTGGCCTGAGAATATTGCCTGGCCCGCTTCTTGGGATCAAGAAATCGAAACGCCACCGGCGTGGCATCACTATTGAGAATAGCCACCTGTTTGCCTAACCTGCGTAAATGCTCGGCCAGCGCCAGTTCCGACCCCAGAGCGTCACAATCCGGGTTCACGTGCGCCGTCAGCACAAATCGTTGATGGGTTTGAATGATCGATATAACATCGCGCCACATAACATCTCCCAACCGTCTATTCGATATTGACGAATTGTGCCCTAATATCTAAAATGAAGCAATTGTAGTTCTGTTCAAGGGGCAGTAAATTATGTCGAAGATCGTTAAAATAGATGTGCTGGTAGTTGGATCTGGGCCGGCGGGCGTATCAACGGCGCTACATTTGGTGGCGGCCAACCCGGCGTGGGCCAACCGCGTGGTTGTTGTAGATAAAGCCGTCCATCCCCGCGAGAAATTGTGCGGCGGGGGCATTACCCGTCTGGGCGAAGACATTCTAACAAAGTTGGGGTTAACGTTCGATCCTCCACATATTCCGGTACGCGAAATACGGTTTGTTTACGGGCAAAGTGTCTACGCCATGCATGATGATCCTGTTTTTCGGGTGGTGCGCCGGGACGAGTTTGATCACTGGCTGGTGCAACGTGCCCAGAAACGCGGCGTGACGATTCGCCAAGGGGAAGCGGTTCAGGCCATCACTCCCCAGACCGATTTTATAGAAGTAGTAACAGAAAAAGCCGTCTTTCACGCCAACGTTCTGGTAGGCGCGGATGGATCGCGCAGTTTTGTGCGAAAGGCGTTCAACTGGCACAATAGCCGGCAGATGGCTCGCCTGTTAGAGGTATTGACCCCGGAAAACGCCGATAGGCAGATAGAATTTAAAAACGGGATCGCCATTTTCGACTTCAGCCAAACTCAAAACGGATTACAGGGCTATACCTGGGATTTTCCCAGTTTGATCAAAACACAGCCGTTTATGAACCGGGGCATTTTCGACAGCCGCACCCGGACAGAGCGCCCTCGGGCCAGGCTCAAGCCCCTGCTCGAAAAAACGCTGGTTGAACAAAACCGAAACCTGGATAATTATCCCCTGCAAGGGCATCCCATCCACCGCTTTGATCCCCAGGGACGGTTTGCCGCGCCCCGCGTATTACTGGTAGGAGATGCGGCCGGCGTTGATCCGATGCTGGGGGAAGGCATCTCCTTTGCCCTGGCTTATGGCGATGTGGCGGCGCAGGCCATCATTGATGCGTTTGCGCGGGATGATTTTAGGTTTACCGGTTACAAGGCGCTCATTTTCGCGCATCCTGTTTTATCCCAACTGCGCCTGCGGACGCTGGCCGCCAAAATAGCCTACCGGGTTTCGTCAAAATGGCTGTTCAGCTTGTGCTGGAAATTTGTACCGGGAGTGATTCGGATGGTGGCGTGGATCAACTCCTATTCTATTCCCGTTACCACGCCGCGACTGATCAAAATGAAAAGAGAGTAATCTATGACACGGGCAAATTTTGATGTGGCTGTTGTAGGCAATGTGGGCATCGATACCAATGTATACCTGCCCGGCAGCGATATAGATTTCACCGTTGAGGCCAATTTCACCGAAAATATCGACTACGTTGGCCAGGCCGGCGGCTATACCAGCCGGGGTTTTGCCCAACTGGATCACAAAACCGCCTTCATCGGCCATGTGGGTGATGATTATCACGGCCACTTTATCCGCCAAACGTTTGAGCAAGACGGCATCGACACCACTGCCCTGTTCATCGATCCCCAGGGCACCAGCCGCAGCATCAATTTTATGTACCGCGATGGCCGCCGCAAAAATTTTTACGACGGCAAAGGCCATATGACGTTTGAACCGGATATGAACATTTGCCGGGAAATACTTTCTCGAACCAGACTGGCCCATTTCAACATCCCCAACTGGGCCAGACACCTGCTGCCGATGGCCCAAGAACTGGGGCTAACCATTTCTTGCGATATTCAGGATATTGTTTCCCCGGACGATGACTACCGGCGCGATTTTGTCAACTACGCCGATATTCTCTTCTTTTCTGCCACCAATCACCCCGATCCCAGCCCCCTGATCAACAACTTTCTCGCCTCCAAACCGGACCGGGTGGTGGTCGTCGGAATGGGCGCGCAGGGCTGTGCGGTGGGTACAAAGGATGGCATTCAATGTTTACCGCCTGTCGAAACGGCCAAGCCGGTCATCGACACCAACGGCGCGGGCGATGGGTTAGCCGTGGGTTTTTTATCGAGTTACGTGCTGGATAAATATTCACTGCAAGCCTCGGCCATGCGCGGGCAAATTGCCGCCCGCTACACCTGCACCCAAAAAGCATCATCCTCTAATTTGATCTCATCTGAACAATTAACCCAACATTTTTCTCAAGTGAGAGGTTGATATGAACCACCATCAACGCCTTGCTCGCTTTGTAGATTGAGTACAAACAGAAGAAGATTATGAACATTCAACAACTCATCTGGTTCGATATTCTATCTGCGTCTATCACCCTCTTTTTTGTGATGGACCCCATCGGCAACATACCCATTTTTCACAGCATTCTCAAAGATGTTCCCCAGAAAACGCGCATCAAAATCATCTTTCGGGAACTCATCATTGCGCTGCTGATCCTGCTGGTTTTTCTGTTGACGGGAACACAGGTGCTGCGTTTTTTGGGCCTGTCCCAACCCGCGCTGAATGTGGCCGGCGGCATCATCCTTTTTCTCATCGCCATCCGCATGGTGTTTGCCATGAAAGCGTTGGGCGTGGATGAAGAGGAAAGCGATCCGTTTATTGTACCGCTGGCTATTCCCATGGTAGCCGGGCCATCGGCCATTACCATTTTGATGGTGCAAGCCACCTCGCAGCCGGGCCGCAAACTCGAATGGTTTTTGGCCCTGCTGCTGGCCTGGATTATGACCACGGCCATTCTGGTTGGCTCGCCGTTCATCCTCAAACTGCTGGGGCAGCGCGGCGTGCGCGCCCTGGAACGGTTGATGGGTATGCTGCTCATTCTCATTTCGGTGCAAATGTTTTTGGATGGGGTAGGCCAATATTTGAGTAATTATTTCTGATATAGAAAGTTTCATCCACGAAGGAACACAAAGTTTAATAAATTCTTCGTGTAACTTCGTGTCCTTCGTGGATAACATTTCAGAGGTGCTTCTTGTTCTTTCAACAACTTGTCTCCACCGGTAAAAATTTGCTGCGCGACACACTCAAAACCAGTGCCGCCCTGTTCAAAATCATCATTCCCCTTAGCATCATCACCAAAATTCTCACCGATGCCGGCGTTACCGATTATCTGGGGCAAATGCTGGCCCCGGTGATGCAATTCCTTGGGCTGCCCGGCTCGATGGGGCTGGTGTGGGCCACGGCCATGGTCACCAACATTTACGGCGGCATCACCGTATTTGCCGCCCTGGCTCCCGAAGCCAATTTGACCGTTGCTCAGGTAACAGTGCTAACAACCATGATGCTGGTGGCCCACAGCCTGCCGGTTGAGGTTCGTATCACCCAGGTAGCCGGACTGCGGCTGTGGACCATGCTGACCCTGCGTATTGGCTGCGCGCTGGTGCTTGGCTGGCTGCTGTATCAAATTTATGCGGCGGGTAATTTTTTGCAATCACCCAATGAAGCGCTGTGGAGTCCTCCCCTCCGCGACCCCTCCTGGTTGGGCTGGGCGCAAGCCGAGGTCAAAAACCTGGCCGCCATTTTTCTCATCATCCTGGGCCTGATCTTTCTGATGCGACTGCTGGCCTGGCTCAAGATCATCGACCTGCTGGAAAAATTACTGGAACCAATATTGACCCGCCTGGGCATGAGCCGGGCCGCTGCCCCGACTACCATCATCGGCATGATCTTGGGCTTGAGCTACGGCGGCGGGCTGATTATTCAAGAAGCCCACTCCGGGCGGTTGGGGAAACATAACGTTTTCTTCTCCCTGGCCTTATTGAGCATCTGCCACAGCATTATCGAAGACGGCCTGTTGATGGCCTTGCTGGGCGGGCATTTATCGGGAGTGCTGTGGGCGCGGGTTGGATTTTCTTTACTGGTCATTTTCCTGCTGGTTCAAATGATCCGCCGCATACCGGATACCACGTTTGACCGCTGGTTTATGCGCCGGACATTTGCCGTTGAAAGTTCCTCCGCCCATTGACATTGCCATTGACATTGCCATTGCCATTGACATTGCCATTGACATTTACAAGCAATTGGTAGACAATAGCACCATTCTGAAAATGAAACTCACACCCGGCGGTCGATGGTCGGTCGTCAAAACTTTATCCCGGAGGAGTCACCATGAAAACCACCCTCATCAAAGGCGGCACCATTGTTTTAGGGCAAAGCGTTGCCCCACGCGATCTGCTGATCAAAGGCGAAACCATTGCCGCCGTAGGCGACCTGTCGGATGTCCAGGCCGACGTAACGATTGACGCCGGCGGCCTGCTGGTGCTGCCCGGCGGGGTGGATACCCACGTCCATTTCAACGATGTGTTTATGAACACCGTCAGCGTTCACGATTATTACACCGGCACCCTGTCGGCGGCCTTTGGCGGCACCACCAGCGTGATCGATTTCTCTAACCAGGCTCCGGACGCCACGCTGATGAGCACCCTCGATACCAAGCATGAAGAAGCCAACGGCCTGGCGCTCATCGACTGGGGCGTGCATCCCGTCATCACCCAGCCCACCGAAAAAACCCTGGCCGAAATTCCCAAAATGGTCGAAGCCGGCGCGCCCACCATCAAATGTTATATGACCTACCGCGATGAGGGCTTGCTTATTGAAGAGCCGGATTTGCGCCGCATTTTGGGCAAATTACGCGATGCCGGCGGCATGATGCTGGTTCACGCCGAAGATAACGATCTGGTTGAAGACAGCATTCCTCGCTTTATCGAATCCGGCCTGACCGCGCCGCACTATCACGGCAAAAGCAAGCCACCGGAGGTAGAGAACAAAGCCATCGAACGCTGCATCCGTATGGTGCGCGATGTGGGTGGACGGCTCTTTATTGTGCATATGACCACTGCCGAAGGGGTGGAGATGGTGGGCGCGGCGCGAGGCCAGGGGCTGGACGTGCTGGCCGAAACCTGCACCCACTTTCTTGTTTTTACCGATGAAATGCTCCAGCGCGAAGACGGCCTCAAATGGATCTGCTCCCCGCCCCTGCGCGACCAGGCAGCGCAAGACCACCTGTGGCGGGGGCTACAAGACGGCCGCGTTATCCAGGTGACGTCCGACGATGCAGCCTATACCTGGGAAGCCACCTTGTACGGTAAAGACCGGTTCGACCTGTGCCCCAACGGCATGCCGGGCATTGAGCCGCGTTTCACCATTCTTTATTCCGAAGGCGTGGCCAAAGGCCGTATCTCGTTGCCCCGCTTTGTAGAAATTGTGTCCACCACTCCGGCCCGCGTCTTTGGCATGCCGCAAAAAGGCACGCTGCTGCCCGGCGTAGACGCCGACATCGTGCTGTTCGACCCCACCGTCCAATGGACGATGGGCCAGGCCACCTCTCACTCCAGCAACGATTGGCACGCCTATGAGGGCATCGACGTGACCGGCAAGATCCAAAAGGTCTTCTCTCGCGGCGATCTCATCATCGACGGCGAAAAATGTCTGGCAAAAAAAGGGCGGGGGCGATACTTGCATCGTACTCTGTTTCAGAATCGCCAAACAAGCAGGGTAACAGGGTAGCAAGTTGTCATCTGCTTTGCTACTTTGCTACCTTACCACCATAATCCGCGCCCAGTGAGGCCAGACCACATCAATACCGGACTGACCGTTATTAATTGGAAAGATTTCGCCGGGATTGAGCCAATCGTGCAGGTGGCGGCCAATGTGGGGAGAAACCGGGATGTCAAAAGAAGCCGGTTGATCTGAAGCATTGACCAGCACGATCACACATTCAGCGTCAGCTTGGCGGGCAAAGGCTAATTGTTCGTGATTGACGACGAGTTGTTGATAGCTGCCAAATTTGAGCGCCGATGAGTTGTGACGAATCTGCGATAGCCGGGAAATTACACCAACCAAATCAGGATGCGGCCCGGTTTGGGCCATAGTTTCCAATTCAAGGCAAGGCCGCAGCGCATGGTCACTGCCGTTGTTCCGGCGGCCCGTCAGTCCCCATTCGCTGCCGTAGTAAATTGACGGTACGCCCGGGATGGTGAACAACAGGCAGTACAGCGGGTACAAATGCGCCGGCTGGGTCAGATTGCTGGCGACGCGGTTGACATCATGATTGTCGGCAAAATTATACAAAGAAAGATGGCGATACATTCCCTCCTCGCCAAATTGGCGATTGAGCGAATAGGCAATCTCGAAATAGTTTTTGTCTACGTGGCTTGAGTACAACCCCTTGTAACATTCGTAATTGGTGACGGAGTCCAGCGCACTTTCATTGGCCCAGGCACGATAATCGCCGTGAATCACCTCGCCCATCAGCCAGAAATCAGGCCGGATGCGGCGGCAAAACGCTGCCAGTTCTGCCAAAAAATCTTTGTCGATACATTCAGCCACATCCAACCGCAGCCCGTCGATGTCAAATGTTTCCATCCACATCGCAATCGCCTCAAAAAGATGTTGTTTGACCGCCGGGTGATGCAGATTGAGTTTGACCAGATCATAGTGACCGTTCCACCCCTCGTAAGTAAACGGATCGTTGTAGGGGCTTTGCTGCCCAAAAGTCAGGCCCGCAAACCAATCTCGGTAGGCCGACGACTTGCCGTGGGCTAACACATCCCGAAATGCCCAGAAATCGCGGCCCACGTGATGAAATACACCGTCCAGGATCACCCGGATGCTCTGTTGGTGGAACGTTGCCACCAATTGAGCCAGGGTTTCGTTATCGCCCAAGCGGCGATCCAGCCGAAAATAATCCGCCGTATCATAGCCGTGCGCCGTCGATTCAAACAGCGGCCCCAAATACACGGCGTTGACCCCCAAATTATGCAAATGGTCGATCCAATTATATAATTTTTCCAGCCGGGGCGTGACCGGCGCATCAAAATCATTTTGCAGCGGCGCGCCGCAAAATCCCAGCGGATAAATGTGGTAAAAGATCGAATCGTAAGACCAGTGGCTCATAAGTATAATTCTCCTTGATATTTTTATAGCTGGTATACCGAACGGTATATAACAAAGACAAAAAAAAGAGCGTTTTACGAAAAAATGCCGTGCATGAACTGGTGGACGGCTTTGTAAACCAATTCGTCGTTCAGATCGGCATAGCCATTGAGCGACAGCGCGATATAAGTGTTGATCATGCCCAGGAAAGTGGCCGCATAGGCCCGATGCCGCCCGCGCATATTGCCGTGATCTTCAGCCGCCCGGATGAACAATGTTTCCAGCAATTGCTGCTGCCTTTCATTCAAGCCGGATACAGCCTTGAAGGCTTCGCTGTGAGGCGGCGCAAACCACAGCGCCAACTGCAAACGGTAAAAACGGGGATGGTTCTTGGCAAAGATAAAATAGGCGCTTGTCACCGTATTAAGCGTCAAGGGCAGATCACCTTTGTAGGTAGCAGCCTGCGTCACCGCACGATACATCTCCGTAAAATGCTCGTCGAGCAGCGTGGTCAGCAGGCCGTGCTTATTGCCAAAATAATGATAGAGCGTAGGCTTGGTGACGCCCGCCGCTAAAACAATTTCCTGTACGCCTACCGCATCATACCCACGATCGGAAAACAGGCGCAAGGCGCACTTTAGAATCTCTGAACGATTATCCATCAATTGGCCTGAAGCAATTTAGATAAATAGATTATACCGAACGGTATATAATTGTCAAATGTTAACTATCAACCCAAAACGTTTTTTAAAAGATTTAGCTAACCTGTCCCACATTGGCCGCTTGCCGGAAACCGAGGGCGGCGGGCTGGATCGCCGCCCTTTTTCGCCGGCGGAACGCGCCGCGCGTGACTTCTTTACCCAGCAAGCCCAAACAGCCGGGCTGGAGGTGGTTACGGACGCTGCCGCTAATCTATCGGCCCGGCTTCCGGCAAGTAATTCCCCGGCCAAAACCCTGCTGCTCGGCTCTCACCTGGATACCGTACCCCACGGCGGGCCTTACGACGGCGCATTGGGCGTCATTGCCGCGCTGGAAGTTTTGCGCGTGATCAAAGCGAACAATCTTGTTCTGCCCGTTCATCTGGAAGCCATCGCCTTCACCGATGAAGAAGGCCGTTTGGGCGACTTTTTTGGCAGTCTGGCCCTCACCGGCCAACACACCGCTGAAAGTATTGGACAATTTCTGGCCCGCGCTCAAGAATTTCCCACCGATCTGGTCGAGATGCAGAAATTAGTGCTCGGCGGCTTAACCTCCGCCTCTATTCCAAACGCTCGACGCGATCCCAAAACCCTGGCCGGCTATCTGGAACTGCACATTGAGCAAGGCCCACGCCTGGAACAAACCGGGGTGTCCATCGGTGTGATTGACGCCATCTTTGGCCGCCACGCTCTAAAAATTACCATCCAGGGCCGGGCCGACCACGCCGGCACCACGCCGCTTGATCTACGCGCCGACGCGCTGCTGGCCGCCGCGCAATTTATCACCCAGGCCAACCGGTGGGTGCGAGATCATTGCCCCGGCGCGGTCATTACCTGCGGCGATGTACGGGCCAAACCCGGTGTCTACAACGTAATCCCCAACGAAGCTACAATTCTCGTTGAGTTTCGCGCCGCCCACAGTGACGAGCTGAAGAAAATAAATCGTTCGCTACGCGAAATCCTGCAAAGTTTGACCACCGTCCCTGATTTCAACTTTTCCATTCAGCCGGTCGACCATCTGGAGCCGGTGGCGATGGACCCAACAATACAAACCGCCATACGTCGGGCGGCAGAAACCCTGGGATACGCTCACCTGTCGCTCTCTTCCGGCGCGGCACACGATGCCCAGGCACTGGCGTCCATCACGCCCGCCGGCTTGATCTTTGTTCCCTCCAAAAACGGTCGCAGTCACTGCCCCGAAGAAGATACGACGGAAACAGATTTGGTGGCGGGCGCAAACGTGCTGCTGCATACCGTGCTGAGGCTGGCCCAGAATGAAACATCAAACACTTGTACCAAAAGGAAACCAACCGATGTCCAATACTCAAAAACTGACCTCCGGCGCAACCCCGACGCAGATTGCTGACGATCTGGCCCCGCTGCTTGACTTTCAGGCCGAGGGCCTTCCGCCCGACGAATTGAAAGCGATGATTTCAAACCGCCTTGTGCCGCACCTGATGCGGTACGAGTCCCCCAGATTCCAATCGATGTTCAATATGACACCGCCGCCCGAAGCAAAATTGGGCGCGCAGGTGATGTTGGATTACAATCAGGGCGTCACCAACTGGCAGGTTTCGCCGGGGGGCGCGATGCTGGAAGAATTATGCGTCCAGGCTTTGTGCCGCCTGTTTGGCCTGGGGCCGGATGCCGATGCCACCTTTATGTTGGCGGGCACCCTGGCCAACCAACAGGCCGTTTACCTGGCTCTCCACCGCCACGCCGAGCGGCAGGGGTTTGATTTTGCCCAACAGGGCATCGCCGGGTTTGATGCGCCGGAACGGCTGGCGGTGGTTGTTTCCGAAGATACGCACTTTTCTTTCAAACACGCGGCCCGAACCGTGGGCCTGGGCGAAAATTGTTTGCTCACGGTTCCCGTTGACGCCCGCCGCCGTATGGACGTGAACCAGCTCCGACAGCGTTTGGCCGAGTGGCAAAAAACACGCGATATTTTTTGCATCGTGGCTACCGCCGGCAGCACCTCAACCGGGGCCGTTGATCCGCTGGACGCGCTGGCCGATGCCTGCGCCGCAACCGGCGCGTGGTTACACGTAGACGGCGCTTACGGTTACGCCTACAGCCTGGTGCCGGAATGGTCACACCTGTTCAAAGGCCACCCTCGGGCCGACTCCATCACCTGGGACCCGCACAAGCAACTGGGTACACCTATCCCCAATTCGGTGCTGTTTGTGCGAGAAAAAACCAGTTTTGACCGGATGGCCCTCCACAGCAGTTACTTCAACCGCGCTGAGGATGTGGAACCCAACCCCGGCCTCAAATCAATCCCCTCCACCCGTCCAATGGCGGCGCTGCCGTTGATCACGATTTTACGCGGGCAGGGGCTGGATCAGGTGATCAAAACTCTACGTGCTCCGCTGGCCGCCATCCGCGCGCTGGCCGACGCCTTGCAAGACCAGCCGGATATTGAACTCTGCCACCAACCGGATACCGGCGTGCTGGCCTTTCGAATGACGCCCGCCGGTACCGCGCCCGAACAGTTAGACGCGCTCCAACGCAACCTCTACCAAAAGGTGATGGCCTCGGGCCAACGGTCTATTTCAATGACCACCCTCGGCCACAAAACCGTCCTGCGCCTGACCACGGTATCGCCCCACACCACGGTGGATGATTTGCTGGAAACCATTGCGATGCTACGCAGATTTATTCAAACTGAAAGGAATCAGAATGCAACCCATTAATATTGCGCCCATCAAACCGACCATTTCGTTTGACCTGCTGGACAAAATTGATGTGCGGGTCGGGGAGATCACCAAAGTTGACGATGTCCCCAAATCAGACAAACTGATCAAACTGACCGTTGACTTTGGCGACCACTGTCGCACAATTCTGGTTGGAATGAAGCAAGAAAGAGAAAATCCGCAAGAAATTGAAGGCACTCAGGCCCTGTTTGTTGTCAATTTGGAACCCAAAAAGTTGGCGGGCGAAATCTCGGAAGGCATGTTGTTTGATCTGGGTTACGCCGACGGCCTCACCCCCGTGCTGGCCGCCCCCGAAAAACCTATCCCCAATGGAACCCGCGCCGGTTAAGGTTTTTATCAGATTTTTATAATCTTGAAGGAATAGAAAGGACCCCCCATGAACATCGAAACGCAAGCCATTCACCCCGGCATCCCTATTGATCCCGCCACCGGCGCGATCACGCCGCCCATTCACCTCTCCACCACGTTTGAACGCCAGGCCGATGGCAGCTACCCCCACGGCTACGATTACACCCGCAGCGGCAATCCCAATCGCGATGCGCTGGAACAAAGCCTGACCACGCTGGAAGGTGGTTTTGAGTCGGTGGCTCTTTCCTCCGGTTCCACAGCGGCCATGACCCTGCTGCAAGCCCTCAAACCGGGCGATCACCTGCTGGCCCCGGATGATCTTTATTTTGGCGTGCGGCTGCTGATCACGGATGTGTTTGGGCCGTGGGGTTTGCAGGTCGATTTTATCGATATGACCGACCCGGACACCGTACAAAACGCGCTGCAAAAAAATACCCGACTTTTGCTGGTTGAAACCCCCTCCAACCCGCTGCTGAAAATCACCGATATTGGCCGGGTCGCTGAGATCGCTCACCGGGCCGGCGCGCTGCTGGCCGTGGACAACACTATCCCCACCGCCGTGTTGCAGCGTCCGTTGGACCTGGGCGCGGATATGGTAGCTTACGCCACCACCAAATTCATTGCCGGGCACAGCGATGTATTAGGCGGCGCGCTGATCGCTAAAAAAGAGAGCGAACTGTGGGAGCAGATCAAACACATCCGACATCTCGGCGGCGCGGTGCCCTCGCCGTTTGACTGCTGGCTGACGCTGCGGGGAATGCAAACGCTGCCCTACCGCGTCCGCGCGCAAGCGGATACAGCATTGAAATTATGCCAATTCTTAGAAGCGCATCCTGCCGTGGAGCGGGTCAATTATCCCGGCCTGCTCGGCCATCCCCAACATCAAACCGCTGCCGGCCAGATGTCGAAATTTGGCGGACTATTCAGTTTTCAGATCAAAGGGGGAGCGCCGGAGGCTATGGCCGTGGCGGCAAAGGTCAACATTTTCACCCGCGCCACCAGTTTTGGCGGCACGCACAGCCTCATCGAACACCGCGCCTCGATTGAGGGGCCGGACAGCAAAACGCCGCAAAACCTGCTGCGGGTATCGGTTGGGCTGGAAAATGAGGATGACCTGGTTGAGGATTTGGCCCAGGCATTGGAATAAAAAGACGGCCGGCCACGGACCACCGACGACCGAAAAAACAAAAAAATGGTGGTCAGTCGTCCGTCGTCGGTGGTCGGTTGGTCGTCAGTCGTCATCCGCCGGCTTGCGCCTTGTCCAGCGCCTGCTCTAAATCAGCGATCAAATCCTCGGCGTCTTCAATCCCGGTGGAGTAGCGAATCAAGCCTTCGGGGATGCCCATGGCGGCGCGCTGCGCTTTGTTCACTTCCACGTGGCTGGTGGTGGCCGGCGGGCCAACCACGGTTTCCACCGCGCCCAGGTTGGCGGCGGCGTGAGCGTATTTGAGATGAGGGAGCAGCGCCCGCACGGCTTCGAATTCGCCTTGGGGGGCAAAACTCAACACCCCGCCAAAGCCGCGCATTTGTTTGGCGGCAATATTGTGATTTTCGTGCGACTCCAGGCCGGGGTACAGCACTTTTTCCACAAAGGGATGGCTTTCCAGAAACCGGGCAACTTTCAATGCGTTTTCATTCTGCTGGCGGATGCGCAAATGGAGCGTTTTCATGCCGCGCAACAGCAAATAGGCCGCCATCGGATCGAGGGCCGCGCCGTTGATTTCCCGAAAATGGTAAATCTGGTGAACCATATCTTTCGGGCCACAGGCCACGCCGCCCAGGGCATCGGCGTGGCCGCCCAGGAACTTGGTGGCGCTGTGCAGCACTAAATCTGCTCCTAACGCCAGGGGATTGGTGTTGATGGGCGTGGCAAAGGTATTGTCTACCACCACCGTCGCGCCCACCCCATGGCCGGCTCTGGTGAGTCGTTCCAGGTCAATGACTTTGAGGGTGGGATTGGTGGGCGTTTCCAGGTACAATACTTTACAGCCTTGAGCCACTTCGGCTTCAATGGCCTGGTGGTCGGTGGTATCGCACAGTTGGACATCAACATTAAATCGGGGCAGGAATTCCGTAAAAATCTGGTTGGTACCGCCGTAAGTGTCTTTCACCGAGACGACCCGGTCACCCGGTGAAAGCAGGGTGAACAACAGATTGCTAATGGCGGCCATGCCGCTGGAAAAACTCACCGCGGCCTCGGCGTTTTCCAAGCGGCGCACTTTTTCTTCAAACGCGGCCACGGTGGGGTTGGTATTGCGGCTGTAGATGTGGCCGGCCTGCTGCCCCAGCGCTACCTGCACCCATTCATCCACATCATCATAGCCAAAGGATACGCTGTGAACCACCGGCAGTTGGGTGGAGCGCTGCCAGAAATCCTTATTTTCTTCCCCGCCCCACACGGAGAGCGTTCCCAAGGTTGGTTTTTGATCGGTCATGGTCAATTCCTTTCTCAAATAATGGTTTGGACGTTACCACAAATGCAGGCAGGCGTCAATTGTAAGTACTAAAACAACGGATTTGAAACGTATCCATAATTTGGGTGTCTGCATTGGTGATATTTGTGCGTTGAGTCAAAGTGAGTCCTATTTTTTTGGTAAACGTAACCGGAAAAGCAGTTATTGGCCCACAATCATACCCGCAACCAATGAAGCACGCTCAACGCAACTAAAGGAGACGGCATCTTGGAAAATACACTGACCAAACCTGTCACCCCTTCCATCCCCCGCCCCAGCCGGACGCTGCTGGACACGACTTTATTTATGCTGCAACGCCTGGCCTTTGGCGCATTGATCCTGATTTTCATCATCTACCTCTCGTACCTGGGCCTGGATATGGCTCGCGGCAATGATTTTTCAACCGCCGTCGCTCAGGCTGTGTGGAAAACCGGCGTTTACCTGGGCAACATCTTGCAAGGCGATCTGGGATTGTCTGCCGCCGGCAGTATCACCCTGCGCCCCATCCCCATCACCGACGTGATCGCCGACACCCTGCCCAAGAGTTTGGGCCTGCTGGGCGCATCGCTGCTCACGGCCTCGGTGGTGGGCATTCTGTTGGGGCTGCTGGCGGCCCGCTATCGCCGTTCCAGCGGATCGCTGCTGATTTTGCTGACCTCGATCATCGGGATTTCCGCGCCCAGCTTTTTTGTGGCGCTGGTGCTGCAACTGCTGGTCATCAACCTGACCCAATCTACCGGCGAACGCCTGCTGCCCGTGGGCGGCTTTGGCTGGGACGCCCACATTATTCTGCCGATGCTGGTGCTGGCGGTCCGGCCCGTGGCCCAGATCACGCGCATTGCGTTTGTGTCGGTTGGCGATATTTTAGACCAGGATTTCATCCGCACCGCGCACAGCAAAGGCATCCGCCCTGTTTTTATCTTGAGCGACCACGTGGTGCGCAACGCCGCCATCCCCATTTTGACGACCATCGGGTTGTCGCTGCGTTTTTCGCTGAGCAGTTTGCCGGTGGTGGAATATTTTTTTGGCTGGAACGGCGTCGGCTTTATCCTGCTCAAGGCCATTGCCCGGCAGGATGATAACCTGACCGTCTCGCTGCTGTTGTGCCTGGGCATTTTCTTTATCCTGGTCAATTTGCTACTGGAAATGGGCTACCGCTTTATCGACCCGCGCCTGCGGCAAACGCCCTCGCACATCGACCGGGAAAGGGACAGCAACGCCTTTGAAATCATCAAAGCCACCCTGGCCGACTTGTGGCGATCCCTCATCGATAATCGCCTGCTGCGCCGTCTGAGAGACATCCCGTTACCCACGGAGACAAAGAATTTTACCCGGCTGACAACCACCTCCAGAGAGGATGAACGGCCGGCCAACCAGGCCATCCGCGCCGAACGACGCCGCAAATGGCTGCAAGCCACGCTCAAAAACCTGCCGCTAGTGCTAGGTTTCCTCATGGTAGCCGGATTGGTGTTCATCATTGTGTTTGGGCCGCACATTACGCCGCACAGCCCCTACACCACCCAGGGCCTCATCATCGAAAACGGCGACATCAGCACCCCGCCTTTTGCCCCAGACAGCACCTATCCCTGGGGCACCGATGTGTTGGGGCGCGATATTATGAGTCTGGTGATTGCCGGCGCGCAGCAAACGCTCATTCTGGCCGTGCTGGTGGTGCTGGCCCGCTTGCTGGTGGGTTTTGTGCTGGGCGCGATGGCCGGCTGGCGCAACGGGCGCTGGCTCGACCGGGTGATTATGGGCGCGGCGGAGATCATTTCGGCGTTTCCCACGCTGCTGCTGGGGATGATCTTGATCCTGGCGCTAGGCATCCGGCAGGGGATGAAGCCGTTTATCATTGCGCTCTGTTTTGTGGGCTGGGGCGAAATGATGCAATTTGTGCGCAGCGAGGTAACATCGATCCGGCCCAAGCTCTTTATTGAAAGCGCGGTGGCGGCGGGCCTGCGCTCGCCGCGCATTATTCTCAGCCACGTGCTGCCCAACCTGGTGCCCGCGCTCATCTCGCTGGCCGCGCTGGAAATGGCCGCCGTATTGATGCTGCTGGGCGAGTTGGGATTTGTCGGCATATTTATCGGCGGCGGCGCGTTTGCCGAGTTGGAATGGCAGCGCCCGCTCTACCATTATTCTGATGTGCCGGAGTGGGGCGCGCTGCTGAGCAATATTCGCACTTACGCCCGCGCCCATTATTGGATGGCGGTTTACCCTTCACTGGCGTTTTTTGTAGCCATTTTGGGATTCAATCTATTGGGCGAGGGCCTGCGCCGGATGGTAGAACAGTTGGGGGTGGGCATCACCCGGCTCATCAATCGATACACGATTGGCGCGGTTCTGGCAGCTTTCCTGGTGATGAGTTGGGTGCAGAGCAATACCGGCGCCGCCGCCTACTACCGCGCCCAGGCGCTTGAGTTTAGCGGGCAAGCCGCACTAAACCACGTGCAAAACTTAACGACACCGGAAATGGAAGGCCGAGGTATCGGCACCGCCGGCCTGGATACGGCGGCTGAGTATATCGCCGAAGAATTTGAACAGTTGGGCCTGCAAGCCGCGGGCGAAGATTTTACCTATTTCCAAACGCGCAAACGAGCATTTGGCGCCCTGACCCAACCAGCCGAATTGTCCCTGTCGGATGATGGCCCCACACCGGTTTACGCTCAGGATTTTGCCGAATATCCCTACACCTTCCATCGCAATTGGGGGCAGGCCAAAGGGCCGGTTCGATTTTTGGCCGTGGGCGACCTGACGCCCCAACCCTCGCGCTGGCAGGTGCATCCTGCCCTGGCCGACCTGGATTTGAAAAACAACATTGTGTTGGTTTCCTCGCCACGAGAGGTTAATATCCTGCTGCCGCTTTCTCGCGCGGGCATCCTGGTTGTGGCCGATGACGACACCAACCTGCAACGTAATTATACGCTCTCAGCGCGCGATCCCAATATTTTGCTCAACCAGTTTGGCAACAGAGACGCGCGCCCGGACCTGCCGGTGTTGTGGGTGAGCCGGGATACGGCCAACCGGCTGCTGGCCGAAACAGGCCAAACCATCGAGCAATTGCGCCGAACCGGCGAGCAATTGGACGTTGACGAAGTTTACCAGCTTCCTACCGGCCTGGTCGCTTCGCTCAATATCACCGGCACGGTAACGGAGAAGCACCCGGTGCGGCACGTCATCGGCCACCTGCCCGGCACATCGGCCCAGTTAGACAAGAACATGATCATTGTGATGGCCCAATACGACAGCCCCCCGCTGCACCCGGCCCAAACCTACCCGACAGCCAATAACAACGCCAGCAGCATCGGCATTATGCTGGAAGTGGTCCGCACGATGCAAACCAACTACCAACCCAATAAAACCTTTCTATTTGTAGCCTACAGCGCCGAAGGGCAGGAAGGCGGCGAACCGGCCTATCCTCCCGACATCAGCAAATTCTTAGATGCCAAATTTGGTTTTTCAGACGCATTTGACATCGAAGCCGTGGTCCATCTGCGGGGGTTGGGGGCCGGCATCGGCGAGGGTTTGGCGGTGAAAGCCGGCGGCAGCACCCGGCTGGCCGAACTTTTTGAACGGGCCGCGCATCAGGTAGGAGTCGATACCACCCGCACCGGTGAAGCGGTGGACTTGAGCATTGTTTTTGAAGACCGCGGGCTGAATGAAGGCGGGCAGGAAGCGCCGCAAGTTGAACTCAACTGGCAGGGCTGGGAAGAAACCTCACGCCTGCCGGTCGATACGCCGGAAAGCATTTCGCCCGATAAAATAGAGCAGTCCGGGCGCGCCCTGAGCCTGGCCTTGATGGTGTTAGGACGAGAAACGCAATATTAAACTACGGTCACACCCTGTTCAGCCAACCACCCCTGGAGTCGTTGGTCAACCTGGTCACGTACCTGGCGGAATTTAGCCATCTTTTCTTCGTCTGATCCTTCAAGCGCGACGGGGTCTTCAAAACTCCAGTGTTCGTGCCGTCCGGCGCTCATTAAAAACGACTGTGGACAATTTTCCTCCGCATCGTCGCATACGGTGAAAAAATACTGGGGCTCTTTGGTAGTATCCGTGCGAGCTACAAGATGTCGTGGTATTCACAAATGAAACGAATTCTGCTAAACTGATAGCTTGCATCAAAAACATAAAAGAGGGCAGTGACCGAATGTTTTCAAAAGTATCAATTCCCCTGGATATACCCGATGTAGAGGTGGTAGACATCAAGACCAACAAGCAAGGGGATTATGTCATCACCGTGAAAAGTACGTTAGAGCATACGACTTGCCATCAATGTGGCCGAGAGATCAGCAAGTTTCACAGCCATGATCGAGCGATCACTTTACGCCATCTCCCCATTTTGGGTCATGAAGTCTATATTCGGCTTCGGCCCAAGCGGTATGAATGTCCCTATTGTTCCAGTAAGAAGCATCGCAAGATCAGTACCCAACAATTAAGCTGGTATCATCCCAAAAGTGGTCATACCAAAGCTTACATGGCCGTCTGCTGGCCTTCCGGGCCGCAGAGCACGGCGCGTTCCTGGATTCGCGCCGGATCGAGAAAACGGCTGAACCACGATTGCCAGCGCGTCACCGCCTGCCGGTCGGCGGCGTAGTAAATCCAACGGCCATCCAGGGCATCGCGGCGGCTGCTGATCAACCCGGCTTTCCGCAAAATTCGCAGGTGGTGAGAAAGCAAATTGGCCGGCAAATCTAACCGTTCATTGAGTTCGCAATTGCAAGAATCCCCCTGCATTAACAGATCAAAGATTCGCAGTCGGGTGGGGTCAGCCAGCGCTTTGAGTACGGCGGTTGCTTGTTCCACGGTTTCGTCACAGATCAGTAGTTCCTCAGTCATATCGGTTTCTTTCATGATCTATCGCAACTAATTCAATAGTTATTGAATTATTCAATCCAAAAAAAGTCCCATCGGGATTTTTAATTCAATAACCGTTGAAATATTTAGAGTGAATTATACACATCAAAATTCAAATTGTCAAATTAATTTTTGCGATCTGCCAAAATTTTTAAGAAAATTCCGATCAAGACCACTTGACAATAGAACGTGTGTTCTGGTATAATAAACCCAACGATTAGAACGTGCGTTCTAGTCACGTTAACGTTGAAAGGAGCCAGGTAACTGAAATGAAGATTAGCGACAAACAAAGAGAGATGCTGGCGTTTATTGAAGATTTTGTGGACGAACATGGCTACCCCCCCACTTACGAGGAAATTCGATGCGGGTTGAATATCAGCAGCAAATCGCTGGTAAATTATCACTTGGAGATTTTGGAAAATGCAGGGTTATTGACCCGGTCTCCCAACACCCCGCGCGGCATCCGGCTGACCGCCGAGAGTGATACCGTGCAGGTTCCCTTCAGAGGCCGCATTGCCGCCGGCCCGCCGACGGCTTTTGTGCAGGATGATAACCGTGAAGCTATTGAACTCACGTATGATATTGTACCCAATGGAAACAACCTTTTCGCGCTGAAAGTTGAGGGCGATTCGATGATTGATGCCCTGGTACACGATGGTGACATTGTGATTATGCAGCCCCAAAACGAGGCGCAAAACGGCGAAATGGTGGCCGTGCGGTTGATCGACCGCAGCGAAACCACCCTCAAACGGTACTACCGCGAAAACGGGCACGTGCGCTTGCAGCCGGCCAATCCCGGTATGGAGCCGATGTTTGTTGACCCGGAATCGGTGGCGATTCAGGGCAAAGTGGTCACCATTATTCGGCAGGTTGATCTGGTTTAGAGATAAGCCGGGAACAATCCGTACAGGACAAACCTTATGGCAACAAACACCATCGGCTGGGGCATCAAGATCAAAAATATGCACTGAGAAGGCAGCGCGAGCGTGGTCCTTCTCACCAACCGGTTTACATTTCAAAAAAATGGACACCTTGGAGAGGTTTAACAGGCCATGCTCGAAGAAACAGGGCATCCCATTCACTGGGAGAATCTTGATCAGGAGACATATATGCGTCGGGTGTTGGAGTATCAAGCCGATCAAATTGAAATGGTGCTCAATAGCCATCGGGTTCATGGCCGGGTGTTGGGCGGCATTGTCACCCCCCGCTGGGTGAGCTATCAGGTTCTGCCCGAAGTGACCACCAAAATCTCGCGGATCGTCAGCCTGTCGGAAGAATTGGCTTTGCGATTAGGCGCGCAAGGCGTGCGGGTATCGCGCAAAGGCGCGGCAGTACAGGTGGATGTGCCGCGCGAGCAAGGCCAGGTGGTGCGGCTGCTCAACCTCTGCCGGCAAGTTAAAGACGTGCCCAAACAAACCGCCATTCTGGGCATGGATGAAAGCGGCGTGCCGCTCTTGCTGCGGCTGCCCTCGCCCGACGTGGCCCATGCCCTGGTGGCGGGAACCACCGGCTCCGGGAAAACGGCCCTGGTGCGCAGCATGGCCCTCTCGCTGGCCATGCACAACCGGCTGGGCGAGGTGCAGATGGTTTTTATTGATCCCAAAGGCAACGGTTTTGAACCGTTTTTGGGCTTCGATACCCTGGGCGGCGGCCTGCCCCATTTACTGCGACCGCCCGTGCAGGAAGTGCATCAGGCCATCTTTTTGCTGGGCGAAATGGTGGAAGAAATGGTGCGCCGCGACCGGGAAGGCATTTCCGAACCGCGCGTAGTCATTTTTATCGATGAACTGGCCGATTTGATGGAGCAAGGCGGCAAAGCCATGGACCGTTTGATGACACGCCTGACCCAGCGGGGCCGCAGCGCGGGCCTGCACATCATCGCCTGCACCCAAAAACCACTGGTGGCCAGTATCGGCAGTTTGACCCGCAGTAACTTTCCGGTGCGGCTGGTGGGCAGTGTGGCCAGCGCAGACGACGCCAAAATTGCCGCCGGAATTGGAAACACCGGGGCGGAAAAGCTGTTGGGCCGGGGTGATTTTCTACTGGTAGCCAAGGGCCACGTCACCCGTTTCCAGGCAGCGTATGTAGACACGCAGGAAATCAAGAAAGTTGTAAGCCGGATGAACGCCGGGGGGCGTCGCAGCCGCCGCTGGCTCACAGAAGACGAAACCCTGGCCGCTACCGGTACCGACGGTCGATCCAAAAACGGATCAACCACCGGACGGGTACTTTCTTTTAAGGATTCTAAAAATGGTCCGGTATCAAAATCCAAACGCAAGCGCCGCCCGCTTGATTTGATGTTTGGGCACCAACTCAGATTGATCAAATAGCAGCCCGAACCGAAGTTCTACAGAGAGGTAAGGTTATGAAACGATTTATTCTGATTATCAGCGCAATCTTCGCCGTAACCCTGGCCGTCGTCATCGGCACCCGGATGAGTCCCGATGCGATGGCCGTGGTGGTCGGCATTGTATGTGGCGTGTTGGCCAGTATTCCCACCAGCACGCTGCTGGTGTGGGTAATGCGTCAGCGAGACAAACAAATGGAAACTCAGATGAATGGGCGTGGCTACGGAAATTTTCCGCCGGTGGTGGTGGTCAATGGTCAGGGGACCAATGGCTACGGCAACGGCACCACCACCCCCTCACTCCCTGCCGGAACCTTCTCCGGCGCGCGGAATTTCAAGGTGATCGGTCAGGAAAACACCGAAACCAACGGCGGCGACGTGCTGCCCGCCTTCTGGGATGAGTTATAAATCAATAACGGAGGAATACGATGAAAGAAGGATTACTGTGGTACGACAACGATCCCAAGCGCTCGTTGTCCGTAAAGGTAGATCAGGCGGCAGCCCGCTACCGGGCCAAATTTGGCCGAAAGCCAACAATTTGTTATCTTAATGAAATTGATCTGAACGGCCACGCGGATGAAGTTCAAGGCATCCGGCTGCAATCAAAAACCAATGTATTGCCTCACCATCTGTGGGTTGGTGAGGAGAACGATACGCAGTTGGTTAAAGCCGCTTAAGCCTGGATTATCAAACCACAATCATAAATAAATCAACAGGGAGGATGCTATGACCATCCAATACCAATCGGCGGTTATTTTTGTGAAGGAGATTGATGCCTCGCGCCATTTTTACGAAACATTGCTGGACCAGGAAGTCGAGATGGATTTTGGCCCCAATGTGAGCTTCAAGGGCGGCTTTGCCATCTGGCAGGTTGACCACGCCGCGCAAATGATTTACGAGGGGCCGCTGAATGGAAACGGCCAATTAGGCCGTAAGAATCTGGAACTCTACTTTGAAACACCGGATCTGGAACGGGTTTGGAATCGGCTGCTGGAAGCGGAGGTATGGGCCGTTCACCCGCTGCGCGAACATCCGTGGGGCCAGCGTGTTTTCCGGGTGTATGATCCCGACGGCCATATCGTGGAAATCGGCGAGCCGATGCCGGCGGTGATTCAGCGGTTTCTGGCTCAGGGGATGCTGCCCGAAGCGGTGGCTGAGAAAACATCGATGCCTTTGGAGATTGTGCAGCAAATAGCCGCCGGCTAATTTTGCACTTTTTTTGACGAACAGAGAAGCGCGCAGATGAAACTAAATCTGCGCGCTTCTCTGTTTTTTGTGTTTCTTCAGGCTCTGTTATTGATCGGACGATTCCATTGACTCGCCATCTTCCATTGACTCACCGTCGTCCATCGATTCGTCATCTTCCATCATTTCGCCGTCGTCCATCGATTCACCATCTTGCATTGATTCGCCCTCTTCCATCATTTCGCCATCGTCCATTTTCTCGCCTTCATCCATCATCATACCGTCCGACATTTTGCCCTCCAGAATGGCCTGAGCATCGGCTGCGCTGGGGATACAAAGTACCCAGCCAATTTCAATCAAATCAGGGTTATTTATGGTGGCGTAATCGCCCCCGGTTTCGGTTGCGGCGTTGGTGGCTGCAACAATAGCCGGGTAGGCCAGAATGTCGCCGTAAAACTTATCGGCCAATTTACTGAGCCAGTCATCGGCCTGCACGCTGTAATCCCGCTCACAAGCGGCCATCGCTTGTGAGCGCGGCGCGGCAACAACCGGCGTTGCCCCTGCCGTCAACAAAACGGCTGCCAAAATAGTGATGGTTATTCTGAATACGTTTAACATCGTTGATCCTCCTCAATATGATCTTAAATTATGAAACTGTTGACTTACGAGCACAGTTTAAACGTCGAAACTTACAAAACTCTTGTCAAAGTATTACAAAAATATTAAGCAGAGTAGCCTGACTTCTCGCTGTCTTAATTTGAGGTATAATATCGGCGGAGTGTTTGATGAATCATCAACGTAACCAACACTGGCTCTTGTGGGACGGCAATTGAGGCCTCTGACGCCGCACCGCCGCCTGGGTCAGGCGCAAGGATAAACACCACAAAATTTATACTATTCCCTACCAGCAATGTCCTTCCCCACCAATGACGCCGCAATTGTACGCAGCGTGCCAAAAAGCCGTTCATGTTCTCACCATCGAGGGGCAAATCCTAAAGGCTGGCCGGGCCTCGATGTTTGTGCTGGAGAAAATTGGCTATCCCCGCCCGCTGGTGAGGCCCTTTGCCTGGCCGCCGCTGGTCTGGTTGACGGAACTGGGGTATCGGCTGGTGGCCCATCATCGTTCCTTTTTTGGCAAATTCCTCTTTACCGGTGAGGATTGAAACCGTGGGCCAACGGTCAGACATCAAAAAAATAAAGGAAATCCAATGACATCAAAAGATACCTTTGACATCCTTCTCCTCATCGCCCGGCCCGCTGCCGGGAAAAGCGAAATCATAGATTATCTCAAGCGCACGGATTCGGCCGCACGGCAGCAACGGTTCCACATTAGCGAGTTTGAAGAAATTGATGACTTTCCCATGCTGTGGACGTGGTTTGAAGAAGATCACCTTCTCAGTGAGCTGGGCTATCCCCGGCTGCACACCACCGAGGATAATTATTTCAAATGGCATTACTTGTGGGACGTACTCATCCGGCGGATTTGCCTGGAATACAGCAAACGGCTTCGGGACCAACCGGATTATCACCAAAAAATCACCACCATCATTGAGTTTGCCCGCGGCAGCGAGCATGGCGGTTTTGCCCGCGCCTTTGAACATTTGAGCCGGGAGGTTATCGAGCGAGCGGCTATTCTTTACATCAATGTGTCTTACGAGGAATCGCTGCGCAAAAACCGCGCCCGGTTCAACCCCGACAAGCCGGACAGTATTTTGGAGCACGGCCTGCCGGATTCAAAATTGGAACGGCTCTACAAAGAGAATGATTGGGCACAGGTCAGCGCCGCCAACCCGGAATTTATCACCATCCAGGGGCAGCGCGTGCCTTACGTGGTGTTTGAAAATGAGGATGATGTGACCACCGGCCGGGGCAAAGCGCTGGGGAGTCGTCTGGAGAAGACATTAAAACGATTGTGGCAGCTCTATAAGGGCAGCCGCTAGCCAGACCGCCGGGCGATGGTGGGATCAAACTGGGCGGCCCACAGATCGGTGGCCAGGTCCAAAATGTCATCGTAGCGATCTTCTTTGCGTTTGGCCATTGCTTTTTCAATCACGTTGGCAATACCGCCGGCGGCCTGGCGGAGGGTGTCCATTTTGGCCGGGGGGTCTTTACAAATGGCTTTTTCCAGCAGCATGAAGAGCTTCAATTCCTGACGGATATTTTTCTCGATGGCTTTGGCCTCCGCTTCGATCTGGTCCAGATCAATGTAGTGGTGGCCGGTGAGCAGGTGGTACAAAATCTCGCCCACCTGATACACATCGCTACGAACATCCAGCTTTTCGCCGCGAAATTGCTCCGGCGAGCTGCACACCACGGTGCTGGGCTGAAAGCCCACTTTGGTCAGGTTCATTCCCCCCGCCGCCTGAGGCACGTGAGCAATGCCAAAATCAGTGATTTTGGGGCGTCCATCGGCGGTAAGCAGAATATTCTCAACCTTAACATCTCGATGCACAATGCCCTTGGCGTGGAGTTTAGCCAACCCCTCGCAGATTCCAGAAGCAATTTTGATGGCCTGAGCCGTGGGCAGCTTGCCCTCAGCCTCAAGCAAATCCATCAAATTGCCGCCGGGCAGATATTCCAAAAACATATAAATGCGTTTGTCTTCGATACGCAGGCCGTACACCGTGACCACATTGGGATGTTCCAAATCGGCGGCAATGCGCGCTTCCTGAATGAAACGTTTGATGTTTTTATCGTCTTTGGCCCGGTCTATGCGAAGTTGTTTGATCGCCACCCGGCGATCCAGAAGCCGGTCCCGCCCTTCGTACACAGCGGCAAATCCCCCGTGCCCCAGCAGCCGGACAATTTCATATTCAAACAGTTTTTGGCCCGGTTCTAACATGATTTCCTCCCCATCAAAAACTTACTACACAACCATGATTGATGGTTTAGGTCAAAATTGCAATGGGGCATTGGTACACGAATCATTTTTATACCAGGCTGTAGGTCCAGCTTTCGGGCTGGCCGTTGTGGTAAGGCATCACCCCGTGAAATTGGCGGGGATCATCGCCAAAAACCAGCGGCAAAAAGTAGCGGTCGCCGGCCCACAGGGGCAGCTCCAGGATTTTATCAACCGGCACCCACGATAAGGTTCCTTCCGGATTTTCGGTGAAAGGCGCACCGCTGAAACGGTCGATGCGAAAAATAAAACCAAACCAGTCTTCGCCGTGTTTGCCAAAACCGGGCCAACTGATGGTGCCGCGCAGCAGAATTTCTTCGCAGTTAATTCCGGCCTCTTCATGAATTTCGCGTTTGATCCCGGCCACAATATCTTCGTGAGATTCCACTTTGCCGCCCAGGCCGTTGTATTTACCCAAATGGTGGTCTCCGGTCCGGCTGTTACGGTGGATCAACAACACCTCCTGGCCGTCGGGCGACATCACATAGCCCAGCGTGGCAATAATGGGAGTGTAAGGCATAGATGAGAGTCCTCAATATGGCCGTCGGCCACAGGCAACAGACCGCCGTGGAGAATTGGTGGCCGGTCATCAGTAGTCGGGGGGCTGATTATCAAAAAACATGTTCGATGCGTGATGCAAACTTAAAACGGTCCCTGCAACAAAGGCCGATCCCACGGGATCATAGCCAAAACGGCCACCAACGATAACGTAAACCAGATAGCCGCCGTACGATGCTTCTTCAATGGCTCGCCTGCTTTTTTAGAGAACGACCGCCCCACGTGGGCGAATACCAACGCCAGCAGCATGCCAAAAATATGTTCCACAGCAAAAAAACGCAGCGTGCTGTTTCCCATAGCCGCGCCAAAATCGGCAAAAGCGGCCTGGGTAAGGGGACTCAGGAAAAGATACAAGATAAAGCCCAGCAACACGTTAACATCCATCAAAATTATATAAACCAAGCCAACGCTGTTATCGCGCTTTGGCCAATCCTTTTTGCCCAACCAACCCACAAACGCCATCACCACCGCAACAACGCCAGCCACCAACAGCAGCCAACGAAAAATGTTATGCGAAAAAAGCATAAACGTGTACATTCAAATATCTCCTTGTCAATTGTCCTGGTCTATCCAGAAACTCCAGTTCCAGGTTTCTACACGATCACCATCATAGGTAATATCGGCCTGAACGCGATGAAAACCATCTTCAATGGGCCGTTGCCCTTCTTCAGGCCACCGATCGTAATCTTGTAAGCTAAAAACATTACAATCCGGTTCACCGCCGCCAAACACACAGTAGCCGGCCACATTTTCGGTGCGCTCGTGAACTTTCTCCTCATCCGGGCCAAAGATTTTTATGTTGACATTTTCGATCCCCGCGCCATCGTAATTGCCTTCATCGGGGTCAGACACAATCACCTGAAAAACCAACCGGTCCCGAAATATCACCTCATTATCCGGCCCGATGATCTCATCTTCGGTAAAGCCCGGAAGTCCAATATTGCCCCGCAGATCGGCCCGACCGCCGTCTACCGGTACATCTACGCGCTGCGGAGGCGCGGGAGGCGCATCGGTGGGGGTGGGCGGAACCGGCGTGGGCGTGAAGGTGGCGGTTGGCAGGGGGGTCGGTGTGGGCGGAATCTGGCCCAATGGTAATGCGGTTACATCAATATTGCAAGAAATGAATTGCGCGCCGGTATTTACCCAGCCCACCGCGCCGCTATTTTGGGGCTGGACTTCTATCCAGGTGCTATCGGCGTTACGGGCCAACGGCACCAGCACGGTATCTTGCAACAACGTAGCGATCGGCGGCTCAAATTCAATGGCCGGACCGGGCCGCAGATTCAATCCGTCAGCCACTACCGTGCAAGAAGGGGGCGGTGTGGCGGTCTCGGTGGGCGGCGTTGCAAACTCATCACCGGTTGTTTGTCCATTGGCCGGTGAGGGAGTTGGCGACGGCGCTTCCGGGGCCGCCGGCTCATCGGTTGGCGCGGGCGCTTCGGCAACCTCGTCTTGTTGGGCGAGCGCTTCCGCGGTCAGAGTGGCGGCAGCGGCCTTTTCTACCGCTACTTGGGTAGCTACCAAATCCGGCGTTTCACCTGGCGTCGTTTCCGACGACGCGCCGGTACAGCCAACCACCACTATTCCTGCCAGGATCAAAGCTCCAAAATACCACAAATTTCTAATAAACATAGCTCCTCCTCAAAAATCAGCTAAAACATTTTGCACATCCTCACGGTAAGGCGCGCAATAATTATTTTTTACATCCTGCGCCGTGGTGTCGTAAAATTCAATTTCGGCTTGTTCGATACAGGTATCGTAGGCCGCGACCGCTTTTTCAAACAATGCCCTGCCCCCGTCTTCCCGGTTGGATTGGGCATAGGCCAGCCCTTCATAGGCAATGCCCAACCCCAGATACGCCTCAGCCAGCAGCCGGTGCTGGCCGGTATCGAGCAGAGTGATGGCCTGCTCTATATCATCAATTGCTTTCTCATAGGCTGATGTCGCCTGCTCGATATTTCCGCTAAAAAGAAACGCCTCGCCCCGCAGGCGATAGCTTTTGCCCAGCGCCAGCAGCCCCTTGATCTCTATTTGCTGCCCCGGCGAATCACCGCCCTCTTCAACGGCGCGGGTATACTCCTCAATCGCCAAATCCAGGGTGTCATTCTCCAGCCGCGCTTCGGGCGATAGCTGCTGCGCCTGCTGGAAATAAACGCCGCCCAAGCCAATATGCGTTCGAACATAATCAGGATTGATGGCCAGCGACACTTCAAACGCGGCTTCGGCCTCAGCCAGATAGGCTGAATCATCACGGCTTAAAAACAGCGCCTGCCGCCCGATGAAATAGTAGAGGATTTCCCGGCCCTGTTCGGCTTCCCAACTCTGGAGTTCCTCCGCGCTCTCGGCATTTCTAAATACGGCCAGCGCATCTTTATGCCGACCGCTCAAATCCAGAGCCAAACCCCGCGTAAACCAGACCAGCGCATCGGCCCGCGTGCCGAGTTGTTGTTCAAAAAAACTGCCGGCGCGCTGATCGTACAAATCCAGCGGTAGCCGCACCTCGATGGGCGCGCCCAGTTGGTGCGTGCCCACAATTTCATCGGCTTCGTTTTCAATATCGGCAATGTAAAATTCGGGGATAAAATGAGGGGGATTTGCATCAATTGCGATGTTGCCGTAAATCACCATTTGCGCGCCGATGCGTTCGGCAATTTCACGCGCCGATTGCCGGCGTTCGGCAGGCGAATCACCCTGGACTCGCCCGATGGTGCTCCGTTTTTCCAGAAAACTCATACTGTCGTTCCAGACCACGGGCCGGTTGGTGGGCCAATTCTTATATTCGGCCTGCATCTCGCCAAACATCCACTCACTCAAATTTTTGCCGTCTTCCGAGGCGCTGACCCGGCCCCGGGCATCCACCTGGCCAAACTCGGCCACGGCCACATTAAACGTATTGAGCGGCATTTGGATGGGAACCAGGTAAAACCACAGCCCAAAAGCCAGCAAACCCAGAACCACTACCACGCCCACCACCAGCGGCAGCGCCGGGATGGTGAGACTGCCAATTTTGACGATGTTGTGGCCCGCCACAATGTCGGTATCGCCGCGCAGGCTCAGGTTGAGGGGCGCGAGTTCCGCTTCAAGCTCATCCGGCGAGAGCTGACCATCGATAGCGGCTTCAACCAGGCCGATGGCAGTCTGGTGATCTTCAATTTGATTGACCAGTTCCAGCGGCGGGTTAGCGCCAAATTTAGCTTCTCTTTCGCGAAGAATATTTAAATTGTGATGAAGGGATTGCAGTAAATCTTGCAGTTCGGCCTGTTTCATTGCTTGCCCCCCAGCCATATCGTGTGGAATGTTAAAATTATAGCCGAGGGAACTGTTTTTTTCAATCGCGGGGAGAATTTATGGGACTTTTAGGAGGAAAAGCGAGAAGTGACGAGTGAGGAGCCACATTTACGTGTCACTCCTCACTCATCATCAGAGGAGAAAAACTAGCTGGCGTTCTTTAATCGCATTAACAACACGGCATCTCTGCCGGCTTCGATTTTTTCAGCCAAAAAGTGACGAACGGTTTCCACAACCGATGATTTCGCTTCCCGGTTGAACAGGCTGCGGATCAGGCGCTCTTTCTCCGCCTCGCGCAGCAAGTCATTATACTGCTCTTGCTTGAACTGAATATCATTACTAATAAACATTCGGACCTCCTCTAACTTCAAAACAACGACCAGATCATTGATTAACTCTATTGACCCCAGTATAATATCAAAACGTCCCGTAAATGCCCCGGAAAGCGTCTCAAAAAGCGTCTCACAACCAAATTCATTGCTCTTTTTTCTCTTTTCAGTAGAATTATCAGCAGGAGGAAATATAGTATGGCAGGTTTGTCACTCTATTTCTTGGGATCGCCCCGTATAGAACTCGATGGAAAGCCCGTTGATTTGACGCGCCGCAAGGCGGTGGCGCTGCTGGCTTATCTGGCCGTCACCGGGCAGGAACACAGCCGCGATGCGCTGGCTGCGCTGTTCTGGCCGGATTCCGAGCAATCGCGGGCGCGGGGCGCGCTGCGGCGAACGCTGTCGGTGCTGAACACCAACCTGGGTAATCAATGGCTGGACACTCACCGCGATACGATTGCGCTCAACACTCCCGAAACGACCGTGGATGTAGTTCAATTTCGGCAAGAACTGGAAACGGTTGCAGCGCACAATCACGCCGCGCCTAACCTGCTCTGCACTGATTGCGTGGCTACATTGAGCCGGGCCGTGGAGCGGTACGAAAACCATTTTCTGGCCGGCTTTACCCTGCGCGACAGCCCCGCCTTTGACGATTGGCAATTTTTTGAAACCGAAAATCTGCGGCGCAACCTGGCCGAGGCGCTGGAAAAGCTGGCCCGCTACCACGCCGCCCAGCAAGCCTACCAACCGGCCATCACTTACGCTCGACGTTGGGTTGAGCAAGACGGGCTACACGAACCGGCCCACCAGATGCTCATGCAGCTTTACACCTGGACCGATCAACGATCCGCCGCCCTGCGCCAGTACCAGGAATGCGCCCGGATTCTGGAAGAAGAGCTGGATGAGCTGCCCAGCAAAGAAACAACGCAACTGTACGAGCAAATTCGGAGCGGCAATTTAAAGCAAGTGCCGGAACCGGCGCGCGCGCGCCAAATTCAAAATATAGAAGCAGCATTCTCGCCGGAAGAGATACCGCTGCCATCATTTCTATCGACCCCACCCCCCCAAACCGCGCCGATTGCGCCTTTTGTGGCCCGCGAAGAAGAATTATCCAAAATGGATACCTTTCTGCAAGCCGCGCTGGCGGGGCACGGCAAGGTCCTGTTTGTTACCGGCGAGGCGGGCAGCGGCAAAACTGCCCTGGTGCAAGAATTTACCCAACAGGCGCAGCAAACCACCCCCGGCCTGGTGGTGGCCGGCGGCAACTGCAACGCCCACACCGGCCCCGGCGATCCCTACCTGCCCTTCCGCGAGATTCTCAGCCTGCTCACCGGCGATGTGGAACTCAAGTGGAATCAGGGCTTGATCACGCAGGAAAACATCAACCGGCTGTGGCACCTGATCCCCACCTCGGTGCAAAAGCTGGTGGAATTTGGCCCGGATCTGATCGATGTGTTTGTGCCCAACGCCGCGCTGGTTACGCGCGCCGAAAAACTGTTCCCGGGGCTGGGCGGCGCGGTAAAACTGGATCAACATCAAAAACGAGGTAACGGCGTGGCCCAAAGTGATTTGTTTGAGCAATTCACCCACGTCATCCAGGCGCTGGCCCAACAGCAGCCTTTGATTTTGGTAATGGATGACGCCCAATGGGCCGATGCCGCCTCCATCAACCTGCTGTTTCACCTGGGGCGGCAGCTCGGCGGCAATAAAATTTTGATGATTGTTACCTACCGCTCTGATGACGTGGCCCTGGGCCGGGGCGGCGAGCGGCACCCCCTGGAAGCTGTCGTCAACGAACTGCGGCGCATTCACGGCAACATTCAGCTTGATCTGGATCAAGCCGCCGGGCGTTCCTTTGTGGATGCCGTGCTCGACACGCGCGAGAATCTGCTGGGTGATGCGTTCAGAACCGCGCTGCATCACCATACGCAGGGCCATCCCCTTTTTACGCTCGAATTATTGTGGGGCATGTACCAGCGGGATGATTTGGTTCAGGATGAAAAAGGACGCTGGATTGAAGGCCCCAACCTCAACTGGGCCGAGATGCCCGCCCGCGTAGAGGCCGTCATCAAAGAGCGGCTGGATCGCCTGGATGACCATTTGCGTGAGGTCCTAACTATGGCCAGCATAGAAGGCGAACGTTTTACCGCGCAAATTGTGGCCAACCTGCAAAACATCAACGAGCGCCAACTCCTGCGCGAGCTATCGCAAGAGTTGGAAAAACGCCACCGGCTGATCCGCAGCCACGGCGAGTTGGAAGTGAACGGCCATTACCTCTCGCGCTACCGTTTTACGCATACCCTATTTCAACAATACCTCTACAATTCTCTCAGCGCGGGGGAGCGCCGCCTGCTACACCGCGATATTGCCCAAACGCTGGAAACGCTGTATGCCGGCCAAACCCAAAAAATCACCGTGCGGCTGGCGCGCCATTACGCCGAGGCCGGTGAGGCCGAAAAAGCCGTCGATTACCTGCTCCAGGCCGGGGACCGGGCGCGCAACCTGTACGATAACCGGGCCGCGGCCGATCATTACCAAAAAGCGCTCAAATTTTTGAAAGCCCAGGGAAATTACGCCCAGGCGGCCCAAACGCTGATGAAGTTAGGCTTGACCTATCACCTTGATTTTGAATTTGAAAAAGCGCGCGCCGTCTACGATGAGGGCTTTAGCTTGTGGCAGCAAGCCGGAGCCAGCCAACCAACGCCGCTTCCCCCCGCCCAGCAACCTCTGAGGCTGCTGGGGTATCAACCGGCAACACTGGACCCTACCGTGAGTATGGATGAATCTTCGGTGACGGTGATCAACAAATTGTTCAGTGGACTGGTCAAACTGCGTCCGGGCATGGAAGTGGTGCCGGACCTGGCGCAAAGATGGGAAGTAGTAGACGGCTGCAAATATGTTTTCCATTTGCGCGAAGATGCCTTCTGGAGTGACGGTGTTCCCGTGACCGCCGGCGATGTAGCCTATGCCTGGAAACGAGTGCTGACCCCGGCGATCAATTCGTTGAACGCCCCGATGCTGTACGATATTAAAAATGCCAAAGCTTTTCACAATGGTGAATTGACCGATCCCGACGAGATGGGAATCTACGCCCAAGATGCTACCACCTTGGTGGTAGAACTGGAAAGTCCGACCAGTTATTTTCCCCATCTCTTAACGCATACCCCCACTTTTCCCATTCCGCGCCACATCGTTGAGAAATATGGTGAAGCGTGGACTCAAATCGAGAACCTGGTTACCAACGGCCCGTTCAAAATAGAGCGCTACGATCCCGGCCAATCGATGATTTTTGAACGGAATCCCACCTATCACGGTCAATTTACCGGGAACGTCCGGCAGGTTGTGGTTCAAATTGAACCGGATAATGAAAAGCAGCTTGAAAAACGGCTAAAACTATATCAAAATGATGAGGTGGACATCCTGGAACTGTGGTACACCACTGCGCCGGAGATGGCGCGTATTCAACGGCAATTCTGCGACGAATACCGTTCGGTGCCGTTGTTTGGCACTAAATACGTGGGTTTTGATCTCACGCGCCCTCCCTTTGACGATGCGCGCGTGCGGCGCGCGTTTGTAATGGCCATTGACAAAAAGACAGTGGCGGATGTAGCCATGGGAGGGTATGTTTATCCCGCCACCGGCGGTTTTGTGCCGCCCGGTATGCCAGGTCACTCACCGGGCATTGGGCTGCCCTTCGACCCGGAGCAGGCGCGCCGGCTGCTGGCCGAGGCCGGATACCCTGATGGCCAGGGTTTTCCCGAGATCGAATGGGTGATAAATCATGCCGGTCAGGCCATAGAATATTTGCAAAACCAATGGCGCGACATCCTTAACATCAATCTCGGCTGGATTTTAATGCCTCAGGACAAAGCCTACTTTTACCGGATTGCCCAACATACGCCCCATCTGTTTTGCCTGGGCTGGTCCGCTGACTATCCCGACCCGGACAACTTTTTAAGGGCTAGTTGCATCTCCTCGCTGATAGAATGGACCAACGAAACATTTGATGTGTTGATTGAACAGGCCCGCCTCACCACCGACCAGGCCGAACGGATCAAACTATTTCAACAGGCCGACAAAATTCTGGTTGAGGAAGCTCCCATTATCCCCTATTTTTACTTTTCGAGTCATTTCTTGATGAAACCGTGGGTCACGGGCTATCCTACCTCGCCCATCCGGCCCTATTTTTGGGAAGACACCATTATTGAAGCCCACGACTGAACAGGCTAAAACTCGCCTTTTTTGGGTCTCCTGAGTATAATTTGAGCTTGGGAACAAAAAAGCTGACCGCTGAAGGAGAGAGCGCGCGTTGAATACATCCGTCTTACGCCGGGCGAGCATGGTGCTGTTGCTTGGCCCTATTCTGGCCTGCTCGCTGGCCAAACAAACCCCACAACCGGCAGCCGAATTTGAACAACTGGCCTTTGAAGTTCAAACGGCTACGCCAACCACCAGCCTGATGTTTGAGGTGGCTACCTTCACCCCCACACCCAAAGCAACCGCCATCCCAACCCTGACTCCCACGCCTGAAATCACGGCAACCGCAGCCACAGAACCCGAAGCCACCGCCCCGCCTGCGGAAGTTGATACCCCCACGCCGCCTCCCCCGCCCCCCACGGCAACGGTAGCTCTGGCCGAACCCCTGCGCGGCGGTGCGTGGGATTTTGAAGACGGCTTTGAACCCTGGCCCAACCCCTACGGCGATGCCTGTCCCGGCTCCGGCCTGGCCAACGGCTGGACCTCTTTCACCACCCGCGACCAGTTTGGCTCGGCCTGTATGAACCAGACGGTATGGAAAGACAACGTCCACAGCGGCCAGAGCGCCCAGGAGATCACCTTTGCCTACGTGGGCATCGACGCCGGCGTTTACCGGCCCGCGCCCACCATCCCCGGCCACCGCTACACCATCGAGGCCCATATGCGGCGAGAATTCAGCCCGGCCACCGTGGCCGTATTTTTGGGCGTTGATTTAACCGGCGGCACCAACTGGGAAGCCGACACTGTGCAGTGGTTCCCCTGGGATCAAGACGTTGACGACGCCTGGGGCGCTACCAGCGTCACTGTGACCGCCACCGGCGAAAGCATGACCATCTTTCTCAGAGGATCGCACCCCTACCCCGAACCAGGCGGCGTTTTGCGTTTGGATAACATCAGCATTGTGGATATTGGACCGGAGTAAAAAATGAAACGCAGCCAATTCTTGAAAATACCGGCACTCATCAGCCTGATGACATTGTGGCCCCTGCTGGCCTGCCTGATCGGCGGAACAGCGACCGCTATTCCACCCGAACGGCCCGCCGATTTCGAAATCCAGACGGCCACACCGACCCCTGATCCAGATAAGATCACGCCCACCGTTGAAGCCGAGGAAGCCGCCATTATTGCGCCCCTGATCGACGCGCCCACCCATACGCCCAACCCCAACGTTCCTGTGGTGACGCCAACCCCGATCATCATTGTGGTCACGGCCACTTCCGAGATGGAAGCCACCGAGGAATTGACCGCAACCGCCACCACTGCGCCGCCCACCCGCCCGCCGGTTACGCCCGATCCCCCGCTGCAAGGCGGCGAGTGGGATTTTGAGGCCAATTTTGTCCCCTGGCCCAACCCGCATGGCGAACCCTGCCCCGGCGCGGCAGTGGCCTCCGGCTGGACGGCGTTTGTAGAAAAAGGGCCGTATGGCTCCTCCTGTATGAACGAGAATCTGTATGCGCCCAATGTGCATTCCGGCTTCAAATCACAAGAAATCACGTTTGATTTTATTTCGGCCAATTCCGGCATTTTGCGGACGATCCCGGTAAAACCGGGACACCGGTACAGCATTAAAGCCCACGCCAAACACGACCGCAGCATTTCGCCGGTAGAAATGGCGCTGGGCGTAGACCTGACCGGGGCCAAGTCTTGGACGGCTGAAACAGTGCAGTGGTTTCCGTGGGGCAGCGGGGCTGAAGATGAGTGGGTAGAAACCGAAGAAACGGTCACCGCCACGGGGGAGCAAATGACCATTTTCATCAAAGGATTTCATCCGCTGGCCGAACAAGGCGGGAAAACCGTGATTGATAATGTCAGCGTGACCGATTTGGGGCGGTAAAAAAGAATCAAAAGACCCGGTGCGCCACCACCGGGTCTTCCAAAAAGGAGGAGAAGAAATTGTCTATGGGTTATATGTCACCCTAACTATAACCCTTAACTATCTACAGTATAACTATTTCTCTTCTGCTGAACTTGACGTAAACTATACGGCTACTATACGCTAACACAACTCTGATTCGGAGCAAAAACCTCATTCTGATACATTATCGAAGCAAAATCCATCCCCTTCAATTGAACAATTTTTTGCCACAATTTTTAATCAGAGTATACTTTGTCAGTTGATAGAATGTATAATCAAGAGTTTGGAGTTGAGTAACCATGGAGTACCGCTACTTAAAACCCGAAGATGCTGAAGCGGCGGCTGAAATCCATGCCGAGGGCCAACCCGGCACCGTTTTAACGTTGATGGGCCATCGCTTTCTGGTGGAGCTATACCGCGCGGTAAGCTGCTCCCAATGGGGGGAAGGCATTGGGGCTTTTGACGGCGATACGCTGGTGGCGCAAACCGCTATGGCCGTTGCCAGCAACAAATTTTTCTCGGAATTCAAGTGGCGGTATTTGTGGCGGGTTTCTCTGCCGGTGGCCTGGTCTATCCTCCAGAAACCCAAAATCGTTTCTTATGTGGTGCAAGGCTGGAATTATGATGGTCAGACTCGCAGCCCGGAAAGAGAAGGAGACGTAATCTTTTTAGGCGTCAAACGGGAATATCTGCGTCACGGGTTAGGGCCGGAACTGGTCCGCCATATGTTTGGTTGGGCAAATCTGGTGGGGTTGAGATCGGCCAATTTTATGGTGGAAAAACGGAACCGGCCCATGCGCTGGATGGTGGGGCAACTCCACGGCTTGCAAGTGGCCCACGAGTTTGAGGCCTATGGCCGCAAAATGCTCTTTTACAAAGTTCCTATTGCAGATAATTTGATAGATGCAAAACTGCCGTTGGGCCAGCAAAGCGCCTACATCTATTCGAAAAATGGCGCCGGCCCTTAACTTCTCTATTTATTACAATTCTCGTTTTGCGCCGTTGGGGTGTCGAATGGCGTATTCGATGCGTTGGGCCAGGGTGTTAATATCCAGCGGTTTGGTTAAAAAATAATTGTAACCGGCGGTGGACTGGATCGATTGAAAATCGGTGGCAGAGAAGATGATTTTGGGAACATCTTTTGTTTCCATACGGCTGTTAAGAATGTTTACAATCTCGTAACCACTCATATCGGGCAGGTTCAGATCAATCAAAAAAACATCGGGGGTTACTTCTTTGGCTCGTTCCAGCCCTTTCCGCCCGGTCCCCGCCGAATAGACCTCAAACCCCTCAAATCCTAAAAACCGCTCGACCAGGATTCTATTATCACAATTATCATCAATGTATAAAACCGTATATTTTTTGTTCATCACGTAATTTTACCGGCTTTTTAAGGCAAAATTAACCCCCATCGTGCCCAATTTTTCAAACATAGTATCAACATTATGATTTTGTTTGGCGCTGGCTTCAATGTAACCGTACCCATGATCTTTGGCCCATTGGGCAATTTTTTCCGTGGGCACCCGTTTAGGAAGATCAACTTTATTGGCCACAACCAGAACCGGAATATGAGGCGCTTTGGCGCGGCATTCTTTTACCCAGTCGGGCAGGTGCTGGATGGTTTCGGGCTGGCTTACATCAAAGGCCAGGGCCATGGCATGTGACCCCAGATAAAAACTTTCCCGCACCGACGACCATTGCGGCTGTCCGGCCAGGTCCCAGGTATGAATTTTGACCGGCCCCAAACCGGGAACGCGGGTCATTTTTGTGTGGGCGTCCATACCAATGGTCATATTGTGCTGCTCACTGAATTCATCAAACACGTACCGGCGTAACAGGCTGCTTTTGCCAACAGCGCCATCTCCGGCCAGGATCACTTTAACGTTAAAAAGTACCTCATCCTTCTCATGGGTCATTATTTGTTCCAGATCAGTCATAGAAATAGTTAACCTCTTATTTAAATCTTACAGGATTTTGCCCCGCTTGAATATAGCATATTTTACCCAAACAAATGGATGATTTCTTTGGAACAAAAATAGCATACCACCCCTGCCCGTCACCGGCTATAGCCCGATGATACCTGTAGAAGAATATAATGGAAATTTGTTTTTTTACGTATCGAGGGTTTCCCGGACTTTGCGGCCCAGATTTTCTGAAGAGAATGGTTTTTCTAAAAAGGCAATGCCGGACCCGACGAGGCCATATTGATTCAGGACTTCATTGGCATAGCCTGATATGTACAAAACTTTAAGCCGGGGAGAGGTCCGGGTTAGCTGTTCGGCCAGTTCGCGCCCGCTCATATCAGGCATCACCACATCGGTAATCAGCAAGTCTATCGGTTTATCGCTCTGGGCAGATAAGGCCAGGGCTTCTTTAGGATGGCCGGCCTCCAATACGGTGTAGCCATGTTTTCGTAAGAATTTGCAGGCCAATAACCGAACATTGGCTTCATCTTCCACCAACAAGACAACTTCATCACCGGCAAATGATTTAACCGGAACCGGCTGAGACAACCCTGCCAGCTCATCTTGACTAATCCGAGGCAGGTAGATTTTGAACACCGTTCCCTGGCCCGGCTCGCTGTAAACCCAGATGTAACCATGATTTTGACGAACAATGCCATAAACCGTTGACAAACCCAGCCCCGTTCCTTTACCTTCTTCTTTGGTGGTAAAAAACGGCTCAAAAATATGGCTTTGCGTTTCCTGGTCCAGGCCAACGCCGGTATCGGCCACAGTCAGCAGAACATAGGGGCCGGGTATCGCTTCCAGGCGCTTCTCAAGATATACTTCATCCAGGTCGATATTGGTTGTTTCAATTTTTAGTGTACCGCCCTGATGCATCGCATCGCGGGCATTGACTACCAGGTTCATCATTACCTGGGTCAATTGTCCCGTATCCGCTTTGACCAGGCCCAGGTTTGGATCAAGGTTGAGCTTCATTTCAATATTCTGGCTGATGAGCCGCCGCAGCATTTTCTGCAAATCGGTGACCACATCGTTAAGATTGAGCAGTTTAGGTTGAACTTTTTGACGGCGGCTGAAGGCCAGCAATTGATGGGTCAACACGGCAGCGCGTTCTCCGGCTTCTTGGATTTGCTGAACTTCCCGCCGCATCGGATCTTCGGACTTCAAGTAGCGGTGCAGCAGTAACTCGCTATGGCCGTTGATAATGGTCAAAATATTATTAAAATCATGGGCAACGCCACCGGCCAGGCGGCCAATGGCTTCCATTTTTTGGGCCTGGTTCAATTGTTCTTCTAACTGTAGCTCACGGGTGATGTCCCGCTCCAGGGCCACGTAGTTCACCACCTCATCCTCTTCGTTCCGCACCGGGGTGATGGTGGCATCTGCGATGTAAAACGTTCCATCTTTTTTCTTGTTGACAAAACGCCCATGCCACACGTCTCCGGCAGAAATTGTCTGCCAGAGATTTTGATAAAATTCAGGGTCTTGTTTGCCGCTTTGCAGCAGGCGCGGGTTTTGCCCCAAAATCTCTTCCCGCTTGTAGCCGCTAACTTTCTCAAACGCCGGGTTCACATAAACCACGGTTCCCTGCGTATCGGTAATCACCACACTATCAACGGTTTGTTCGATGGCAATAGTTAAACGACGATGTTCTTGATTTAACCACGTCCGGGTGAGGGCGCCGGCCACCTGATCGGCGATACTCCAGGCCAGATTGATTTCCGGGGGTGAAAATTGATGTTTTTCTATGGCGACAACTTCCAAACTGCCCACAACGCCTTCGTCGACAATGAGCGGCAACATCAACAACGAACCGGTTTCAAGATTGCTTTGTAGATGTGGCGAGCCTCTCAGGCGGGGGTCTTTGCGAACATCGCCGGCAACCAACGGCGTTTGGTGATTAAGCAAATATTGAAAGGCGGAGCCTGTTGTTACCGAAATAGTCTGAGTCATAACGGAGGCGCTATCATCAGCCGGATATTCGGCCACAATATGGGCTTCTGTTTTGTCGTCGTTCAACAAGGCCGCCGTTACCCGCGAGACATCCAGCACGCGGGCCAGTTCGCTGCATACGGTTTGCAATATCGCTTCAGAGTCTATGCTGGTGGCCGACATGGCAATGATCTGGTTTAACAAAACCAGTTCTCTATTACGGCGCTGGAGTTCTTCTTCGGTTTGTTTGAGTTTGGTGACATCCCGAGATACCACGGCCACGTGAGTCACATTGTTATCTTCGGCGTAGTAGGGATAATAAGCCACATCAAAAAATCGACGCCCCAGTTCAGAAACTTCAAACCAACCCTGGTAGTGAACTTCTTCTCCCTGAAAACAGCGATCCAATGACGGTTTGATTTCAGCCAGATACCGCTCCCGGCCCCAAACATCCGATACGGTTTGACCCACAATATCAGACTGTTTTTTGTTGTGAGCCTGACAATACGCCTCGTTAACCGCAATATATGTATAATGACGATCGATGAGGGTCATCAAATCTCTGGAGGCGTTGACAATAAACTCGTATTGTTTTGCCAACTGCTTATTATCCATCAACCTTATCCTTAATCTATGATTCACAGGCCAGACATTTACCCCCAAATTGGGAGCAAACATCTCGCCGGAAGAGCGGCGTGACAGCCTGCGCCAGAAATAAGTAGCTATACTGTATCACAAATATTAGGGTGGGGTCAATAGGATTTTTGATGGGGGAAATATGGCCTGGTCCAGCCGGTTTATCAAAAGCGGAGGGGCCGCTAAAGTGGGCAGCGTAGATCAGTTATACTCACGGCCTAATTCTTCGCGGAGGGCCGACTCAACATCGATCATATAAATTTCATCGCAATAAGGAATCGGACGAACATCGGTAATTTGTTGTAGAACCCGCATCACCTTTTCAATTCGGTCCAAACTCACCTGACCGTCGGCCAGGATTTTAGATAAGAGGGGCTGGTTGGGAGATTCTTTTTGCAAAGTTTCTTGCAAAAGACTCAGGCCGCCGGTCAGGGCCATCAGATGATTGTTGATGTAGTGCGATAAGGTAACGGCCGTTTGTTGCACTGTTTTTGCGGCAATCAGGTTATATTCAATACGCTCCGGCGGGGCTGTTTTCTGCAAGGCCCGCCTGATGGCTTGCTGAACGTCGTTGGGGATAAAAGGTTTTATCAAATAATCGCTAACGCCCAGCCGAAAGACCTCGACCGCTAGGCTCTCCGAACCATGCCGGGTCATAAAAATAATGGGGGTCTGGCAGTTGCGCTCCCGCAAAAGGATCAATACTTCCAACCCGGTCATGGAAGCTAAATCCATATCCAGCATGATGGCATCAGGATGAAGATCATGGCTCATTTGCAACCCGGCAGGGCCATTTGTGGCGCGAAGAACCTGATACCCCAGGGGTAACAGGATGGTTTGTTGCAATGTTTTTTCAGAGTAGGCGTCGTTTGCTATTACCAGGATTGTTTCTTGAGCCATGTCACCCATCATCGATTAAAAGATTGAGCTTACAGCATCACCCCGTCACTGTTTTGGTAACGGGATACCATGTTTAAGCCTCTGATAATTTCCTTCATATATTGAACGCGGGCGGCAAGCGCCCTGACATCATCAACCAGTTTTTTATCCGCGCCAGATTCAGGCAATTTATGATCCGCTTGTGCCAGTAAAGACTCACTCAAGCTCATGAGATCGTCCATAGGCCGGCTCAAGGCATCACTCGTGGCCTCAATAACCAGCAGCAACGTTTCCGCTTCTGGAATGTCGCTATCAGATTGCACAGTTATGTGCCCATTGGTGCCGGACGGTACGGGAGGAGAAAATTGGGGTTTGCCATCGCCATTCAACACATCAACTTCAATCAACGTTTCGAACATTATCAACCTCCTGTTAAACCTGTATAACGCTCCTCCGGCCTCGCTTTCATCTCCCTACTTTAACTACTATAACAGATTCAAGCGCCAGAAGTGGTTTGGAAAGGTTGGTATACGTTGGATTGCAACAAAAAAAGCAACTCGCCGTTGCTTCTTCTGTCGATCTCGGCTGCAAAGTTGGTTATTCACCCAACCACAAATAACCTTTATAGCGTACGGTTTTAATATAGAGGGGCTTGGCCGGATTTTCCTCGAGTTTGCGGCGCAGGTGATGAATATGCCACTTGGCTATATCCCTGGCTTCCATCTCTTCTGCTTCGTACCCCAGGGCGCATTTTACCAAATCATGGGGCGCAAGCGGCTGCGGCGCGGCTTTGACCAAACATAGGAGGATATCGAATTCAGCCGTGGTCAAATCTAACAACTCATCGTTCATCGTGGCCAGCCGGTGATGACAATCGATGACCAGATTCCCGGAATGAATAAAGCGCTCGTCGGTGGTAGGGGGGTCTACCAGTTCGCTTTCCGCATCAAATTCCGCAAGCGCGTGGCGCAGGCTATCGATTTGGGATAACATATGGCGGCGCCATAGGGTCCGGCGGCGGTGGGCCAGCCCCTCTCGCACCCGCTGGCGAATAGTATCGGGCGTGACCGGTTTGAAGAGATAATCAAACGCGCCCAGCCGCAGCGCCTCAACCGCACTTTCTACCGAGCTGTAGGCTGTCAGAATAATCACCACAACTTCGGGGTCCTGTTCGCGGGCAGCGTGAAACACGGCCAACCCATCAACCGGTTCCATATGCAAATCAAGCAGGATCAAATCATAACGGTTTTCTTTTAGTTGGGTTAAAGCTTCGATACCACTGCCAATACTGTCCAGCAGATAGTCCTGATTTTTGAGGGTTTGCTCCAGAACAAAACGGACACTGGCCTCGTCATCAACAATTAGAATTCGCGGCGAATTCATGAATTCCTCCCTTTTTACTAAAACGCAGGTGATGTTACAGTTTTGACACGGGTATTTCGAGGGTGTAGGTGATATTTTCCTCCTCTGTTTCGATGGCTAACTCACCGCCAAGGTCGGCCACCGTATCCCGATGAAAAGAAAATCTCAATTCCATTTCTAACGCCTGTTGCCAACCCTCCCGGGCAAACGCAACGTCTTCATCCTCGGCGGAGCCGGACATCGCTATCATAATAGATTGGGGCAGGCTATATACGCGTATATCCAGGTTGTTTCCGCCACCTGATGCCATCATCTCTCCCAGATTAAGGATTGAACTCAACAATACCAGGTAAAGACGGCTGGGTTGGGAAGTGAGGGCCGGCAATTCCGGTACCGGCTGCACGTGAACGCTAATGTGCCTGCGTTTGAGTTCTCGGGTGGCCAGGGTTGCTGCTTCTTCCAGCAAGGGGGGTAATTCAAACGTTTCCACCGGTTCTGATTGGGCAAAATAAGAATAGCGCAACCGGCCGATCAGTTGGATAATCTTGGACGCTTCACTCAAACTCATATTAAGATAGGAGGTAAGGTCAAGAGGATTATCCAGCTCTTCTAACGACAGGTTGAGTAATCCCTGCACCACATGCATAGAATTATTGATCTCATGCGTAAGGGTCGATGTCAGCCGGCCAATGGTGGTTAACCGTTCAGTTTGGGCCAAGCGTTGGGCCAGATATTCCAGTTTGGCTTCGGCTTGCTTTTGAGAGGTGATATTTTCAATCACAACCACCCCGTAACAGGGCGCAGAATCGTCATCGCAAACAGCCGTTACGGTTAAATGAACCCATAACAATGATCCATCCTTTTTCCGCCAGCGTTGTTCAAGCGAGTAAGCAGGGATTTGACGATCAAACAATTGCCGGGCCAACCGGTTCATTGCCGCATAATCTTCCCGGTGAACAATATCGGACAAAGGGAGGGGGGTAAGTTCAGCGGCCGTAACCGCCAGCATCCGGCAAAGCGTTTGATTAACCGACAAGAAATGTAAGTCGGCATTAACGGTGGCTAAACCCAACGGGCCGTCTTCAAGAATCTGCAACAGGTGCTTGTCGAAATCAGGTGAATTCATTATCTATTTGTAGGGCTATATAGAATACATTGAACATAAGAGCATGGTATCACGCTCATTAGAAAATGCAATTCCACCGGGCCAACAAACTGTGATATGGGCCGGCACCACTAACCTATATAGTACCACAAAAACAGAAATTTTGTGATATGATGTTTGGCCGTCATTGACACCAGCCGAACCTTATGGTAAATTCTATATTATGTAACGTTACAGGTGCAGAAATTGTCCAACACCCTTTCTCGACACTGGAAATTTGTGATCATAGCCGTGGTTGTTGCCGATGTGTTGATTGGCGGCGCTGTCCTGTTTCTATTCTCGGCCACGAGTTTTGCTACCGTTCCCACCCCGGCGCCGATTCAGCCTCTGGCCCTTGGCCCCACGCCCACAGCCACCATCAAACCCTGGAAAGGCCCACCCCAATCAACGCCCACGGCTACCCGAATACAAGGCCCACCCACCCCGGTTGCCACCGATGTTCTGGCCGAAAGCGGTTTTCCTCCCGATTTTACGCCTACCCCCCGCCCCACGCGAGCGCCGGTTTACATCTCGCTCCCCCAAATTTACCCTCTGGCCGGCGGGTCAATCGATGTGCCGGAGGTCAATCAGGTTCTCTACCCGGAACCCTTTTTTGCGCCCGGCACCAACAGCGCCTGCGGCCCGGTGGCCCTTTACGCCGCCTCGTACGGGCTGAACGTGCCGGTTGATTACGGCCGATTGCGCGATATTGCGGTAGCCAACGGCTTTGGACCCGGCGGCATTTCAACCTGGGGAATGGTCAATACTATCGTCACCATCAACAACGAGTTAGGCGATCCTTTCACCATTGAATACGGCAGCCACTACCGCACCGCCGACCTGCTTAAGCATCTCCGCCGGGAAAGTGTGGTGGTTGTCCTCGTTCACGTTCGCAAAGAAAACGGACGCTACCGGCTCACCACCGAGGGGCCGGGATCGGTGGGCCATTTTCTGCTGGTGGAACGCATCAACACCAGATCAAAAAAGGTTAAGTTGGCGGGATCAACCCTGGGCATGAACGACGTCACGCTATCAGAATTTGTTAAATCCTGGACCAATAATCCGCAAGCGTCATACGCCAAAAATGATCCGTCCAGCGGCTGGGCCTTGATCCTCAAACGATCCCAGACCGAGGGTCGATAGCCACAGCCGAGGCTGTCCAATGACATTTGTCATCACGCAGAGATGACATAAGTCACTTACTAAATCGTTCAACTCCAAGTAAAATGGGAATTGTTCCCCCGCCACAGATTCAATAAGAACCACAGCAACCTCATACGAAACGTTCTGTTACTTAACAGCGTGTGTATCTGCCTGATCGGCTTTAATAAATACAAGGAGGTTTTTATGGATGCACTGACCCTGGCCCGGTGGCAATTTGGCGTCACCACGATCTACCACTTTTTCTTTGTTCCCCTGACCCTGGGACTGTCGATTATGGTCGCCATTATGCAAACATTGTACTATCGCACCGGTGACGATGTTTACAAACGGATGACCAAGTTCTGGGGCAAACTGTTTGTCATTAACTTTGCCATGGGGGTGGTTACCGGCATTGTGCTGGAGTTCCAATTTGGCATGAACTGGTCGGAATATTCCCGTTTTGTGGGGGATATTTTTGGCGCGCCCCTGGCCATTGAAGCGTTGATGGCCTTTTTTATCGAATCCACGTTTTTGGGCCTGTGGATCTTTGGCTGGAACCGGCTCTCAAAAGGCGTCCATCTGGCCTGCATCTGGCTGGTGGCGATGGGTTCTAATCTTTCGGCCTTATGGATTTTGATCGCCAACTCTTTTATGCAGGAACCGGTGGGCTATACCCTGGCCAATGGCCGCGCCGAAATGGTCGACTTTTTTGCCTTACTTCTGAACCCGCACGTATGGGTGCAATTCCCCCACGTTTTCTTCTCCGGCACTGCCACAACAGGCTTTTTTATCCTGGCCGTGAGCGCCTACCGCTTGCGTAAAAAGGATAACGTGGCCGAAATGTTTCGCCGGTCGTTCCGCATGGGCACAATTTATGCCCTCATTGGCGTGATCGCGGTGATGATCGTGGGCCACTCCCAAGCCCAGCATATGATCGAAGCCCAGCCCATGAAAATGGCCGCCGCCGAAGCGCTGTGGGAAAGCGAAGACCCGGCCCCGATGTCGCTGCTCACCATCGGCAACGAGCCGGAACTCAAAGATATCTGGGCCATCAAAGTGCCCGGCCTGCTCAGCTTTTTGGCCTACAACCGGTTTGACGGCGAAGTTCAGGGCATCAAAAATATCCAGGCCGAATACGAGCAAACCTACGGCCCCGGCAACTACATCCCCCCCGTGGCCGTGAGCTATTGGACCTTCCGCTTTATGGTGGGCGCGGGGTTGGCGATGCTGGCGCTGGCGCTATTTGCCCTGTACCTAGTCTGGAAAGATAAATTTGAGCAAAACACCAGGTTTCTAAGCCTGCTCATCTGGGCGCTGGCCTTGCCCTACATTGCCAATTCTACCGGCTGGCTCTTTACGGAAATTGCCCGCCAGCCCTGGATTGTGTTTGGTTTACAGCTGACGCAAGATGGGGTATCGCCCAATGTAAGCGTGGGGATGGTGCTTACCTCGCTGATTGGTTTTACCATCATTTACGGCGTATTGATGGCCGCCGATATTTACCTGCTGGCCAAATTCTCCAAAACCGGCGCCGGCGAAGACAGTCACGAATCAGAATCCGATGATGCGCCGGCACCGGCCGGCACGCTGGGCCTGACGTAAGGGAAAGGGAACTTACTATGTTTGATTTAAATACACTCTGGTTTGTTTTAATTACGGTTCTGTTTATCGGCTATTTCATTCTGGAAGGGTTTGATTACGGCGTGGGGATTTTACTGCCGTTTCTGGGCAAAAACGATTCGGAACGACGCCAGATCATCAATACCATCGGCCCTTTTTGGGACGGCAACGAAGTATGGCTCATTACGGCGGGCGGCGCTATCTTTGCCGCCTTTCCTCACTGGTACGCCACCATGTTCAGCGGCTTCTACCTGGCCCTGGGGTTGATGCTGGCCGCCCTGATCTTCAGAGGCGTGGCCTTTGAATTTCGCAGCAAAGACCGGCATCCTCGCTGGCGCAATGTGTGGGATTGGGCCATTATGATCGGCAGTTTTGTGCCGGCGCTCCTGTGGGGCGTGGCCCTGGGCAACTTGCTGCGCGGCGTGCCCATAGATCAAAATATGATCTATGTGGGCGGATTCTTTAACCTGCTCAACCCCTACGCCCTGCTGGGCGGCCTGACTACCCTGGCCATTTTCACCCTGCAAGGCGCTATTTTCCTGGCCCTCAAAACCGAAGGCGATATGGTGAACCGGGCCGTGGCCGCTACCAAAAAAATCGGGCCGGTAGCCACTATTTTGATCTTTGCCTTTGTGGTGGCCGGTTACTTTTTCACCGACGCCTTTACCCGCCTGGGCATCAACCCCGGCATTGTGCCCATTACCGCCGGCGGCGCCCTGCTGGCAGCCGGCTGGTTCATTCACCACGACCGCCCCGGCTGGGCGTTTGTGATGAACTGCCTGACCATCGCCCTCTCCACTATCACCATTTTTATGACGCTCTATCCCCGCGTGATGGTCTCCAGCCTGGATGAAGCCTGGAGTCTGACCATCTATAACGCCTCCTCCAGCCAATACACCCTCACGGTGATGAGCATCATCGCCCTGATCTTTGTGCCCATTGTGTTGGCCTACCAGGGCTGGTCATACTGGGTCTTCCGGCAGCGCATCGGCCCCGAAAGTGAGTTGGAGTACTGAACTAAAATCTGCTTATACGATCAAAGACCTCAAAGGTTTTTTAAACCTTTGAGGTCTAAATAGTTCAATTATTGTTTGATAAACTCTCAATAACCCGCCTTAAACGGGCCTGCGCTTCGTTGGCCACGCTTTGCAGCGCCTCACTCTCGGCAACACTCATCATCGCCATCGGATTGACCACGGACACGGTGGTTTGGCCCGTATCGGTTTCATACACAATCACATTGCAGGGCAGCAGCAAGCCAATTTCCAGCTCGCTGCTGAGAGCCTGATGGGCCAGCGGCGGGTTACACGCGCCCAGAATAACGTAACGCCGGAAATCGACATCCAATTTCTTCTTGAGCGTGGCTTTCACATCGATCTCGGTCAGCACGCCAAAGCCTTCTGCTTTTAGCGCGTTGGTTGTTTTGTCTATCGCTTCCTCGTAAGGCACATCAAGCGTGGTACGAAGTCCGTAATCGGTGATCATAATCGTATCCTCATTGTGGTTTATTGTTCTACTTTTGCCAGTTCCTCATCAATGACCTGTTGAAAAACTTCAAACGGCTGCGCGCCGGGAATATATACCCCGTTGATGACAAAGCCCGGCGTCCCGTTGACCCCCAACCCCTGCACAGTTCTTGACTCCTGGTTGACCTGCGCATTGTACCGGCCCGATTCCAGGCACTCGCGGAAGGGATCGGTATCCAGGTTAATTTCGCCGGCCATCGCCACCAGGTTATCAACCGAGAGTTGGGTATTGTTTTCAGCCTGATCCAGAAAAACCTGGTTGTGGAAATCCCAGAACTTATCCTGTTCCGCCGCGCACTCACTGGCTTCAGCCGCCCGCACCGAGTCGGAGCCTAAGACGGCCAGGTGTTTGTAGGCAAAACGAACTTTACCCGTATCAATATATTGCTCCTGGATTTTAGGCAAGGTCTGCGCGGCCCATCGCCCGCAAAAACCGCAGCGAAAATCGCTAAATTCAATCAGCGTAACCGGCGCATCGGCATCCCCTTGAAAATGGCGGGCATCCGATAACAAAAATTCCATAACATTGTCCGGGGATACAGCAGTATCGCCTGGCTCATCCGCTTGCGAGGGGGGAGCCGCCTCGGCCACCGCTTGCGGGTCGGGCGTTGCCGTCACCACCACCTCAACCACTTCCGGCGGTTGCTGCGCCGCTTGATATAGGCCGATGCCATAACCGATCATTCCCCCTAAAACCAGCGCGGCCACCAGCCCAAATACAAAAGCCGGGGGCGTGATACCGGAAGAGGCGGGCGTTTCAGATGGGGTGTTTGAAAAATCTTCCATATCTTCCTCGTCTCTTTCTGATTTACTCCGGTTCAACTAAATTGCATGATGTTTTACCCGAAGACACAAAAAATACCAAATACGCTCAATGGCTAAATTTTGGCTCCGCGAAGCCGGAGACTGTTGGTGACCACGGTAACGGAACTGAACGCCATGGCAAACGCCGCCGCAATCGGATGCAGCTCGCGCAGGTAAATGGGCAGGCCGGGGAAAAAGGCCAGCACGCCCGCCGCCACCGGAATGAGAAGCACATTGTAGGCAAAGGCCCAGAACAGGTTTTGCTTGATGGTGCGCATGGTGGCCCGGCTCAAGCGGATGGCTTTGGGAACGCCACTCAAATCGCCGCTGATGAGCGTAACCTCGGCGGCTTCCATGGCCACATCCGCGCCGGTGCCGATGGCAATCCCCACGTCGGCCTGGGCCAGAGCAGGGGCATCGTTGATGCCGTCGCCCACCATGCCGATCACCAATCCTTCTTTTTGCAACTTCGCCACATTGTTGGATTTATCGCCGGGCAGCACTTCGGCCAGCACGCGCTCGATACCGGCTTCGGCGGCAATGGCCTGCGCCGTGGCTTCGTTATCGCCCGTCATCATCACCACCTGCAACCTCAGATTTTTCATTTCGGCAATGGCATCTTTGGAGCCGTCTTTGATGGTATCGGCAATGCCCATCACCGCTCTGGCCTGGCCGTCTACCGCCACCCACATCGCGGTTTTGGCCTGACTTTGCAATTCAACCGCTTTTTCGCGCAGGCCGTTAAGTTCCACCCGCTGCTGTTCCATCAAACGTAAATTACCCAGCAGCACCTTGTGCCCATCAACCTGGGCTGATACCCCATAACCGGTGATCGCTTCGAAGCCGGCGGGGTCGTCCAAGTTCAAATTCTGCGCCTGGGCCGCCCGCACAATGGCCGCGCCCAACGGATGCTCGGAGCCGCGTTCCGCCGAGGCAGCCAACTTCAAAATTTCTGATTGTGAATGACTGGCTGATGGCTCATTAATTGTTGATGATTCACCGTTCACAATGACATCCGTTAAATCCGGCTCGCCTTTGGTGATGGTGCCGGTTTTGTCTAACACCACGGCTTGCAAAGCGTGGGCGCGTTCCAGAGCCGCGCTGCTGCGGAAAAGAATACCCTGGGCCGCGCCTTTGCCCATCCCCACCACAATCGCTGTGGGCGTGGCCAACCCCAGGGCGCAGGGGCAGGCAATGACCAACACGGCCACCATCCGCACCAATGAAGTGGTAAAATCGCCCGTGATCGCCAGCCAGATGATGAACACCAGCGCGGCAATGCCAATGACCGCCGGCACAAAAACAGCCGAGACCCTATCGGCCAGAGCCTGAATGGGCGCTTTGGAGCCTTGCGCTTCTTCCACCAGTTTGATGATCTGGGCCAGGGCCGTTTCCCGACCCACTTTGGTGGCTTCTATTTTGAGCAAGCCCTGTTTGTTGAGGGTGGCGCCGATCACTTCATCGCCCACTTTTTTATCAACCGGCAGACTCTCGCCGGTCAGCAGCGATTCATCCACCGCGGATTGGCCGCTGACCACCACGCCGTCTACCGGCACTTTTTCACCGGGCCGGACGATCACCACATCGCTCACCTGCACTTGATCGGTGGGGATGTCGATTTCCCGGCCGTCGCGCTCCACGCGGGCGGTTTTGGCTTGCAGCCCCATCAACGCTTTGATGGCCTCGCTGGTTTTACCTTTGGCCCGCACTTCCAGCAGTTTGCCTACTTTGATGAGGGTGATAATGGCCGCCGAGGTCTCAAAATAAACGTGCCCGCCCAGCAGCCCCATCATCACCACAATCGAGTAGAAATAGGCCGCCGACGACCCCAGCGCCACCAGTACATCCATATTAGCCGATTTGTTGCGCAGGCTTTTGTAACCGCCCACGTAATAATCCCAGCCGGTGTAAAACTGTACCGGCGTAGCCAGGGCAAAGAAAAGCACATTGACCCACGGCGCGTGCGCCCACGCGCCCACCAGTCCAAAATCGCGGGCCATACTGAGCAAAAACAGCGGCAAAGTAAAGATAACGCCCACCCACAATTTGCGGGTCTGGTCCAAAATCTCGCGCTCGCGGGCAACTTTTTCGGCATCAACCAATTCTTCGCCGGAATCAACTTCCACCACGCCGTAACCGGCCCGCTCCACCGCGGCTACCATATCGGCGCGGGTGACGGTTCCGGGAATGTATTTGACCGTGGCTTTTTCCGTGGCAAAATTCACCGCGGCGTCCAGAATACCGGGCACTTTTTTATTGAGGGTACGTTCTACCGCAACCACGCAGTTGGCGCACGTCATGCCGGTAATCGGCAGTTCCAGCGTGGCCACCGGCACTTCGTAGCCTGCCTTGTCAATGCGATTGATGATGTCTTGCGGCGCGGCTTTGGCCGGATCAAAAGTTACGGTGACTTTTTCCGTGCCAAAATTAACCACGGCCTCCTCGACACCCTCAACTTTTTTGGCATTGCGCTCTACCGCGGCCACGCAGTTAGCGCATGTCATCCCTAAAACGGGCATGGTTAATTGTTGTTCAGCCATCGATGCTCCTCAAGGTACTATCATTCAAACATTTATTTTTCGATCTCGTAACCGGCCCGCGTCCAGGCGTTCATGCCCCCTTGCATATTATGCACATTACCAAAACCCTGACCGCGCAAAAACTTGGTTGCCTGCCCGCTGCGATTACCGCTGCGGCAGACGGCCACCACAGTTTTATCGGTGGGGATCTCGTCCAATCGAGCCGGGATCTGCTTCAAGGGGATCAAGGTTACACCGGGAATATGGCCCTCGGCGTATTCAAAATCTTCGCGCACATCCAGCACAAACACATCATCTCGATCACGAATCTCGTCCAAGGTCGATGGATTGAGGTTGACCGGGAGATTCAGAGCGTCAACTTCCGATCCTGTCGCGGCGGGGGCCGTAGCTTGAGCGCCACATCCCACCAACCCCAGAATAATTACCAAGATTACCGGTAAAAATTGCCATTTTATGGCCTGCTGTGTCATTTTGATGGTCTCCTCCAACATTACTATCGGATATTTTTAATCGCGAATTACGCGAAGGGTCAAATTTTTATTCGGCAACCGGATAGTTGATCTCGGCCAGCAAATTTTTGATCTCATCCCAGCTTGCCGGCTCCTGCCACGCTATCGTAACCGTCTTGTTCTCTTCCGATGCTTCTACTTTTTTCACACCTTCCAACTCGCTAACTTCATTTTGAACGGTATGGACACAGTGTCCGCACGAAATATTGGGTACATTTACAGTTTTGGTTTGCATCAGTAATTCCCTTTCTATTCTTTGTTTTTCAGCACGACAGTTTTATGAGTAGAGTAAAGCAATATGTTCTACATCTTACTCTTTGTATTAAACACGCCCATGATCTCATCAATGACCCGTTCCCGTTCGGCGGGGTCATCACCACGAATGGCGGTGGTTACGCATGTATGCAGGTGTCGATCCATCACCAGGGCGCTGACACGGTTGAGGGCCGACTGGATGGCATTGATCTGGTTGACAATGTCGATGCAGTAAGCGTCTTCTTCTACCATCTTTTCCACGCCTCGTACATGCCCTTCGATACTTTTGAGCCGATTCACCAGTTTGGTCGTTGTTTCATCCATAATGCTTTCCTTACCCCTCCCCCTGGGGGGTGGGGATACTGGTAGATACTATAACATGCCGACCCTATATTGTCAATCTCTTTTCCCCAATAAAAAAATCAGCCAAATCCCGGCTGATTTTGTGACCTATTCAAAACACTTCCTGTTTTTTAACTATTGATCGTCAGAGAGAATTTTGATCGCCGCCACAGAGATATTGTCTTTTCCGCCGGCAGTATTGGCTGCCGTCACCAGCGAATCTACCGCGCAGTCGGCATCATTGCCGGCCTGCTGAAGAAGCGTCATAATCTCGTCATCTTCAACCATATTCCACAGGCCATCGCTGCACAGCAGCAGCCAATCGTTTGGCGCCAATTTTACTTCGGTAGAAGAGGGATTTAATTCGGAATCCTGTCCAATAGCTTTAGTCAAAATATGGTCAAATTTGCCCCGAGGAATATCCATCTCTTTGGCCCCAAATTGGGCCTTCCAGGAATCGTCTTTGGTGAGCTGCATCATAGTGGCATTGCGGATCAGATAAGCCCGGGCATCTCCCACGTGGCTAATATAGGCCACTTCAGAACGGACCAGCGCTACCACAATGGTGGTGCCCATATGGCGTTTTTGTCCGGCTTTTTTGGCAGCGTTGTAAACCGTTTTGTTGGCCTCTTCCACCGCGTCGATCAAAATTTTGGTCACAATCGCCGGCAAGATCGGCTCGGTTTTGTCTTTAAGTTCAGACACCACCCAATCGCTCACGGTTTTGGCCGCCAGCCGGCTGGCCACATCACCGGCTTCGTGCCCGCCCATTCCATCGGCTACAATAAATAGCCGGCTTGATTCATCAACCCATACAAAATCTTCATTCCGTCGGCGGCGCTGGCCGGTGTCGGTTTTGTATGCGGATACAATCATGCGTAACTCCTACTTATGAAGAATTATACTCCAAAAGCGTATAAAATGGTATGTTGCCCTGCCCGTTTTAAAAAGCTGTTTGCAGTATATCATTGATGCGCGTGGTTGGCAATGGACAAATCTGCCCTGTTGACACCAACAATCGCGCGCTTTGTTTGGGGAAATGAATTTTGACCGTATAATCAATAACCAGTACATTTCTCTGACAGGATCATCGGTTTGTTCCCAAAATTGTTCTCGGCCATCCACCGGCCCCAGGAGCCGGATCATCATAGATTTCTATCCATTATTACGCGCAATCTGCGTTATACTTTACCACTGCTGACTTTGCTAATTGCTCTTTTTTTCCTGACCGCGTCTAATCCGCCCCGCGAAATAGCCCTTGGCCCCCAACAGGCCGTAACCACCTTTAACCCCAAAATGGGCGTTCACACCCGCCTCACCGACGAAGTGGAACCCTGGAAGATCAAACGCACCCTGGAAATGGTGCGCGAAATGGGCGCGCCGTGGATTGTGGAATATTTTCCCTGGGCCTATCACGAACCTTTCCCCGGTATTTTCGACTGGTCGCACAGCGATCTGGTGATTGACCACGCCGAACGGCAAGGGCTGACCGTCATCGCCCGCTTGGGGCTGGTTCCCGGCTGGGCGCGCCCGGCGGACTCGGCCTCATCTTATTTGCCGCCGGACCGGGTGCGGGATTTTGGTGATTATGTGCAAGCGTTCGCCAACCGCTACGGCGACCGGGTTGCGGGGATTGTGATCTGGAACGAGCCGAATCTGGCCCTGGAATGGGGCTTCCAGCCAGTCAATCCCGAAGATTACAGCCAATTGCTGGGCGCAGCCTATCAACGGGTGCAGCAATCGGAGCATCCCGATGTATTGGTGTTGGGGGGCGCCCTCGCGCCTACGCTGGCCCCACCCGGCCACGATCAGGCGCTGAATGATTTAATCTACTTACAGCGGATGCTGGATGCCGGAGCCGGCGAGGTGATGGACGGCCTCTCTGTTCACGCTTACGGCTGGAGTTTCCCGGCGGATGATCCGCCCGATCCCGACATTATCAATTTCCGCCGCACCGAACTGGTTCACCAACTGCTGGTGGATAACGGCTACCCCGATATACCCATCTACATCACCGAAGGAGGCTGGAACGACCATCCCCGCTGGACGCGCGCAGTCAAACCGGCCCAACGCATCAAAAACACTATCCGCGCCTACGAGTTGGTGCAAAAGTGGCCCTGGGCCAAAATGGCCGCCTTGTGGGCCTTCCGCTACCCGTGGCCGGCCCGCACCTATCTGGATTACTTCACCTTTATCACCACCGATTTCGAACCCAAACCTATTTATCTGGAGGTGCAGCGTTACAGCCGGGGAGAGGGGGTGGAGGATGAATAGATGCCAGGTGCCAGGTGCCAGGTATCAAAGGGCACAGACCGCATTCCACGAAATGCATCTTACGCCTTACGTATCCCGGTTTAGATGGATTTTGTTGATCGTTGTGATTTTTCTTTTAGGGCTGGTATGGTGGGGCTGGGTCTCCTGGCCCACCGATGATGGCACCCTGGCCGATATTCAACAACGAGGAACGCTGCGAGTGGGCCTGGATGCCAGTTTTCCGCCGTTTGAAGTTATCAATGAAAATGATGAGATTATTGGCCTGGATGTGGATATTGCCCAGGCTGTGGCCGCGGATTTAGGCGTAGAAGCGGAATTTGTCAACATCGGCTTTGATGGCCTGTACGACGCGCTGCTGGCCCGCCGGGTGGATGTGGTGCTGTCGGGCCTGCCGTACGATCCCCGCTGGACGCAGGATGTGGCCTACACCCGCCCCTATTTCAACGCCGGCCAGATGTTGGTGACGCCATCTGATGATAATTCCATCCAAGCCGTGGAAGATTTGGCCGGCCGCACAGTTGCCATCGAGTGGGGCAGCCAGGCCGATATGGAAGGGCGTCGGCTGGCGCAGGAAATTGAAGACATCACCTTGCTGCGGCGAGAAAGCGCCGAGGCCGCCCTGGAAGCGTTGTTTAGGGGTGAAGCCGAGGCCGCCATTGTTGATGCCGTGAGCGGGGCCAGGGCTTTTCCACGCGGGTTGAAAATTATCACTTATGTGAGCGATGATTGGTACGTGGGCGCGGTTCACATCGAAAGCCAGGCGCTGCTGGAAGCCATCAACCAATCATTAACCCAATTGGACGAAAATGGCGAAATGGCCCGGCTGCAAGCCAAATGGCTCCACGGGCAGTAAATTCACATCAAACTGAAAACAGCTTGCAAATCCTACGTGCGAGCTGTGTTGGTCATAATTTCTCAGTAGGGGCGAGTGGCCACTCGCCCCTACTGAACGCCCCTAAACGACGGATCATTTGTCTCGCTTGCTCCGGCGATACTCCTGGAACGCTTCGCGGAACTCCCGGCGGCCCTCGCGCAGGTTTTCCATCGCCTCGCGCATAGCCTGCCGCGTGTTTTCCAGCGTTTCGCGGGCCTGCTGGGGATCGGTCACGTTACCATCGTCGTCAAAGCCGGCGTGTTCCGCCAGGATAGCGGCGGCGGTATCCTGATGGCCTTGCGCCTCATCCAGTTTGGCCCGCAGATCGCTCAATCCCGCTTCCAGAATGGTGGTATCGAAGCCGTTGGCCTGTTCTTCGGCAATGTACTCGTCGGCCAGGTCCGCCGCATCCCCGGCATTGTCAATGAGGTCCTGGATCAAATTCAGGCGAATGCGCGAGAGTTTGTAGGCGTATTTAGCGCCGGTAAAATTCCGCTCCTGTACAATCTCATTAGATGCCGTTTGATCCGGCGGCGCTGCGGCGGCAGGTGCGACCCACGCGCCTACAAACATCATCACTGCCATTGCAAACATCAATTTTGTTAAGTGTTTCATAATCATTGGCTCCTTTTGTTTCAATGAATTGAATTAATGTGGTTGATTGTATGATAAGGCGGAGGTGTTACCGATGTGTTGTAAATTTGTAAAAAATTTGTAAAACCGGGGCGAACATTGCATCGGCGGGGGGATGTGGTATGATTCTTAGGGATGTTTCATATCTATAAGCCGAGACAATGATGTCTGAAATCAACAAGGAGGTTATTCAAGATGCAAAAAACAATGCCGGCCCTGGTCAAAAAATATGCCAAGCCCGGCCTCTGGCTCGATGAGGTGCCGGTGCCGGAAATAGGCATCAACGATGTGTTGATCAAAGTTCACAAAACCTCAATTTGCGGCACCGACGTGCATATCTGGAATTGGGACGCCTGGGCGCAAAAAACCATTCCCGTACCGATGGTAACAGGGCACGAATTTGTAGGCCGCGTGGCCGATATGGGCAGCAATGTGCATGATCTGGAAATTGGCGATGTGGTGGTGGGCGAAGGCCACATTGTCTGCGGGCGCTGCCGCAACTGTTTGGCCGGGCGGCGGCATTTGTGCAACGCCACGCGAGGGGTGGGCGTCAACCGGCCCGGCGCGTTTGCCGAATACATTCGAATTCCTATGAACAATATCTGGCACGCCGACCCGACTATTCCGATGGACATCCTCTCTATTTTTGATCCTTTTGGTAACGCCACCCATACCACGCTTTCGTTCAAAGTGCTGGGCGAAGACGTTCTCATTACCGGCGCCGGTCCCATCGGCATTATGGCCACCGCCATTGCCAAACACGCCGGGGCGCGCTACATTGTCACCACCGATATGAACCCCTACCGGCTGGAACTGGCCAAAAAGATGGGCGCAACCGTGGCCTTGAACATCAAAGAAAAAAGCATTACTGGCGTGCAAAAAGAATTGGGCATGAAAGAGGGCTTTGATGTGGGTCTGGAGATGTCGGGCAGCGGCGCGGCTTTTCAGGATATGATCGACAATATGTGCCACGGCGGTAAAATCGCGCTGCTGGGCATCCCCACCAAAGAACTGGCCATCGATTGGAACACGGTGATTTTCAACATGCTCACCATCAAAGGCATTTACGGTCGGGAGATGTATGAAACGTGGTATTTGATGCAGTCGATGATCCAGACCGGCCTGAACATCAGCCCGGTGATCACCCACAAATTCCACTACACCGAGTTTGAAGAAGCGTTTGAGGTGATGCGCTCCGGCAATTCGGGAAAAGTGATTATGAATTGGGTTGAGGCATGAGAAATTGTGAATTGTGAATGACTGAGCATTTTAAAGATCAAGTTCATTGCGCTGCAACTGCCGCATCTGCCGGTAGAGACCGTTGGCGGCCAATAACTCGGCTTCCCGCCCCCGCTCCATAATGCGCCCATCTTGCAACACCAGAATTTCGTCTGCCGTTTCCAGCCCTACCAGCCGGTGGGTGATGAGCAGCGTGGTTCGGCCTGCCATCAAGATGTGGAGCGTTCGCATAATTTCCCGTTCAACCAGCGAGTCTAAATTGGCTGTGGGTTCGTCTAAAATCAGGATGGGGGCGTTTTGCAGCAAAGCGCGGGCAATGGCCAGGCGCTGGCGCTCGCCGCCGCTTAATCGGAGTCCTTGTTCGCCAATCCAGGTATCGTAGCCTTGGGGCAGAGATTGGACGAAAGTGTGCATCTGAGCTTGCCGCGCTGCCTGAACAATAGCGTCATCACTCGCGTTGGGGCGAGCCAGCCGTAGATTGTTTTTGATAGTGTCGTTGAACAAATGCGTACGCTGGGAAACCACGCTGATGATACGGCGCGCATCCTCAAACCGGTAAGCCCGCAGATCGTGCCCGCCCAGGTTGATGTCGCCCTCCTCATACTCCCAAAATCGCAATAAGACATTCACCAGGCTCGATTTCCCCGCGCCGCTGGGGCCGACAATCGCCAGGCGATGGCCCGGCGGCAGATAAAAGCTGATGTTCTGCAAAGCAAAAGGATCATTGGCCGCGTAGCGGAAGGATAGATCTCGCACGCGTAAACTGTAATCCTGCGGCGCCGGCGACTCGCCGGTGGTTTCAGAAATGGACGGTTCGGTATCAACGATGTCAAACAAACGCCGGGCGGCGGCCAGGTTGGCGTCAAGCTGCTGTGCGGTTTCCGGCAGGGGAAGCACCGCCTCAAAAGCGGCGATGACAGCCAGCACGATGACGGCCAGAAATACGCCGTTCAGCTCACCCCGACTGACCAACGGAATGGCGATCAACAGCGCGGCCAGCGTGGCCCAATTGGCAAGCAAGCCGGTCAGGGCGCTATGCAGGCCCGTAATTCCGGCCTGCCGCTGCTGCAACGCGGCCAGTTGCCGGCTGAGGCTTTGCAGGCGTTTTTGATAGGGGCCGGTTCCATCGGAGGTCAACAATTCGGCCACGCCCTGAATGCCGTCAATCTGGGCAGCGTTCAGTTCGGCGCGGGCGGCAACCAATTGTGGTCCCACTTTCCGACTCAAGCGGCGAGCCAACAGTGGAATACCGATCCCGGCCAGCAGCAAGAAGAAGAGCGCGGTCGCAGCCAGCCCGTCGTCAAACGAAGCCAGCCCCCCCCCCATCAAGACCAGCGTCAAACCGGCCACCAGCGGCGGAGCCAGTACCCTCACATAAAAATTCTCCAGGGTTTCGATGTCGCTCACAATGCGGGCCAACAAATCGCCGCTGCGGTACTGCATCAATCGGGCCGGGGCCAGCGGTTCTAACCGTTGGTAGAACCAGACCCGCAGCCGGGCCAGCAGCCGGAAGGTAATTTGGTGCGAGACCAATCGTTCCAGGTATCTGAACAGTCCCCGGCTGATGCCGAAAAACCGCACCCCCACAACCGCCACTTGCAGCACAGCAATCGACGGTTGCAGCGCCGCTTTGGAAATGATGTAGGCCGAGGTTGCCATCAGCCCAATGCTGCTGCCAACCGTGGCAAAGCCCAGCAGCGCGGCCAGGGCGATCCACCATTTGAAGGGGGCGATGAGTTTGAGTAAACGTAAAAAAGTTGGCATTGTATCTTTAGAAATCCACTGATGAATACAGATAGACACTGATAGGGCTTAACCAGTTGAAATCTTGTATTTTGGGCAAGAATTTCCGGTAGTATCTACCTTTTTGGTTCCGGCTCGTTCGGGTTAGGGCCTAACCCATGAAAATCTTGTTTTTTGTGCAAGGATTTTCGTGCCAAAACCTTTTTGGCTCCGGCTTGTTCGGGTTAGGATTATAAAATTCTTCTTTTGATTTCAACTTTTTTAGATCCAAAGTTTAGTAGCAATCCAATTCTTCGGTCAGCGGCCTTTAGATAATTGAGTATTTGAACTTCATGTTCACCGGTCAATGCGTTCAGGGCTTTCAATTCTACAATCCTTTTGCTATAAAAAAATTGAGTTAATCTGTGTGTCTATCTGTGAACTTTTAAGAATCTCGGTAAACTGAAACCAACCGCTGGTACAGCCCGCCTTGCAGCATAAGCGTCTCGTGCCGGCCTTGCTCCACGATTTGACCGTTGTCCATTACCAAAATTTGATCGACGCTGACAACGGTGTTGAGCCGGTGGGCGATGATGAGGGCGGTGCGGCCCCGGAGCAGTTGTTCGATGGCGGCCTGGAGATGGTGTTCCTGTTCGGGGTCTAAATTGGCGGTGGCCTCGTCTAAAATCAAAAAGGGCGCGTTTTTGAGAAAGGCGCGGGCCAGGGCAATGCGCTGGGCCTGGCCTCCGCTCAGGCGAAGGCCGCGCTCGCCAATGGGAGTGTCGTATCCCTGGGGCAGGGCATCGATAAAATCCGCAGCGTGGGCCTGACGGGCGACGGCCTGTATCTCGGCCAGGATTGCCTCGGGCCGGGCCAGTTTGATATTCTCGGCTACGGTTCCGTGGAACAGGTGCGGATTTTGCGACACCCAGGCCAGGCGGGACCGCCAGGCCGCCGGATCAAATTCCGCCAGTGGCGTATCGTTCACCCTGATCTGCCCTTGTTGGGGATCGATAAAGCGCAGCAGCAAATGGGCAACTGTACTTTTTCCCGCGCCACTCGGCCCCACCAGGGCAATCTTTTGCCCCGGCTCCATCATCAGCGAGACACCGTTCAGCGCGGGACGCTCGCCATCATCATAGGCGTAATGAACATCATCAAATTGGATCGAAAACTCAGTTGGTAATTCTGAACTCCTAGTGATCGGTGGTCGGTGGTCGGTGATCGCTGCCGGCGTATCGAGTACCTCAAAAATACGCCTCGCCGCGGCCACGCCCGACATCCCGGCGTGGAAACGCGTGCCCAGCATTCGCAGCGGGATATAAAATTCTGGGGCCAGGATGAGGATGAAGAGGGCGTCAACAAAAATAATGCGGCCATACAACAGGCGAAGGCCGATTTCCACCGCGATGATGGCCGTGCTGAGGGTGGCCACCATTTCCAGCACCAGCGCCGAGAGAAAAGCCACGCGCAGCACCGCCATTGTAGTCTCTCCAAAGCGGCGGCTGATACGGGCAATGGTTTCGGTTTGGGGGCGGCTGCGGTTGAGGATTTTGAGCGTGGTCAGCCCTTGCAGCACATCCAGAAAGTGGGCGCTCATCCGGCTGAGGGAGGTCCACTGCTGTTGGGTCATTCGCTCGGCTTGTTGGCCGATGAGCACCATAAATACCGGGATGAGGGGCGCGGTGAAGAGCAGCACCACCCCGGATAAAATATCAAGCGGGAAAACGACCAGCAGAATGGTTAGCGGCACCAACGCGGCGGAGGCCAGTTGGGGCAGGTATTGGCTGAAATAGGCGTCCAGCGCCTCGACGCCTGCCACGGCGGTGTTGGCTAATTCGCCGGTACGCTCGCCGTGAGCATAGGCCGGGCCAAGGGCCAGCAAGTGGGCGGTCAGGCGGCGGCGCAGGTTGTTTTTGACGGCTCCGGCCACGCGCTGAGCGGTTATCTGGCTGCTCCAGGTAAAAACGGCCCGCAACGCGCTGAACGCCAGCAGAAGCAGGAGCAATGATTGCACGCCGGCCAGGGTTTGATGATCTAAAAAGACCCGGCTGATGATGCGGCTCAGAGCATACGCCTGCCCCACCAGCACGATACCGCCCAGCAGGTTCAGCAAGATGGTCAGGATCAGATGAAAGCGGGCCGAGCGAGCCAGCCGCAGGAGCCGTTGGTTGATCACACCTTTATCCTTGGGCGGGCCGGTACATCCATTTGCCCTTTTCTTCCAGCATTTCAAAACCCCCGTACCGGCGATACAGTTCGTGCGCGTCTTTGGTAGCCAGCAGGAAATGTTTTAGCTCTTTCAGGTACGGGTGGGTAACAATACATTCCACCAGCCACTTGCTCAATCCCTGCCCCCGGTGCGATTCCAAAATGAATACATCGGCCAGCCAGGCAAAGGTGGTGTAGTCGGTAACCACACGGGCAAATCCAACCAGGGCGGCACGATCATACACGCCAAAGCAAAACGAATGTTCAATTGTTTTGGCGACGATTTCCCTGGATCGTCCCTGCGCCCAGTAAGAGCGTTCGCTAAGATAGTGATGAATAACATCGATATCTAGTTTAAATTGATCGGTGCTGATCCGGTAGTTATTGCGTTGGTATTCGGTCATGATCCCTCCGATTGATCGAGGGATCAAGTTTACCGAAAAATTGGTCGTCGAACAAATCCAGCCAAGTGATTATTAATTGGCCGGGTAATGAAAGACCGTGGTCATACCGTCACCATCCACAATAGTGAGTGTCCCTGACCCCAACCCAAGCCCGTTAACGGAAAACGTGCAAGAGGGGGTGGCGCAAGATACGTTTTTCACATCCGTATTATGAGAGTTGGTAACGGTTAGAGACGTATCTTCAGACACATGCACCTCTACCTGTACGCCGGCGGCGGTACGGGCTATTAGATCAACCCGCTCCAACACGCCGCAACTGCCGGGTTCCAATCCATTCGATACCTGGCAATAAACCTGGGCCACCGTTGGGCCAAGCACCAATAAAATGCCAATGACCACAATAGCCACCAAAACCAAAATAAGGGCGTATTCTACCAGCCCCTGCCCGCGTTCGTCGGGCGGTTTGAAGAATGAGTTCATAAGGACATAACTCCTTTTAAATGGATTTGAATAGAGATAAATAAAAAATACAGCACGCGGCTGCCCTGAATAAACAATGATAAAAGAAGGGGCAGCAAGTGTTTTAGTTTATGCCCCTTGCATATTCATTTTGTAGCAAGAACTGATTTTTCCTGCATCGTCGCTGAGAGAATGGCCGCCAAAAACACAAAGCCATAGGGACATTATACGGCTGCCCCTATGGCCTTGGAAAAAATCAAGCAACTCTGAAAACTTAATTTACCGTAACGGTGACGTTAGCTGTATCCTGACCACCATTATTATCAGTAACCGTGTAGGTAAATTGATAAGTGCCGGTATCGTTATTTTTGGGTTCATAGGTAATATTGCTATCTGCACCCACCTGCAAGGTTCCTTTAAAGGGAGAACCTTCCGTGACCGACATCACGGTCAACGTATCGCCATCATCATCGGTGTCATTAGCCAACACATCGATCACAATCAGCGTATTTTCGGGGGTCGTTACCGCGTCATCCTGGGCTACCGGGTCTTGATTGGTAGGTGACGGCGGGCCGCTGCTTACATCCGTACAGGTGTCGTCAACATAGCCCAGAAAAGTGGCTTTGATTTGTTTTTTATTTTCGCCATCACATGTCTGGCTATTGCGGGGTAAACAGATTTCGTTCACCTGAATCTTGGCAAAGTGAGAAACCTCATAGTAGGCGTTTTGCCCTGTTCCCGGATTATTGGAATAGATAGGCACAATAATTTCTTTGCCCACCAACAATTGCAGTTGATCATCGACACTACTTGAGTTCATCACCCCAGGCCCGGTGGATACCGCATCACCAATACTCAAATGAGTATCCGTGGGATCAAGCACGTTCTCAAAATCATTCATCGACAACTGTGGGATCTTCAATTCTTTTTCCACATAATTGGCATTGTTATTGCCGCTGTCCGGGTTCCAGGTGATCCAGCCAAAGTTGCCGGGAGAATTGCCCTCATAGGCATCAACCTGTTGCGGAACCTGCGGATCATCCGGATCGGCAAAGATTTCCTCACCAAACGTAATGGGGTAGGCCATACAAAGGGGGCCAACCGTATCGGTATTATTGAGCAAATCACGCGCGCCGCTCACCAGGCGCATGGTGGTTTTCGAATACAACAAAACCGGATCGGTATAGGGATTGGAGATAAAGGGAAAACCAAATAACTGCGGTTCATCAATGAACAATTCGGTGATGACCATATTATTGGCCGACGCCACCCCGCCCTTTTGGATCAACTCACAATTGAACTTGTTGTTCTGGGGAATCAGCTCCTCTGTGACCAGGGCTTCATAATCAATACGGGTACTTCTTTCACCGGTCACGGTTTCCAGCGGGCCGAAGGTTTTTGCCTGATACCACATGCCCGGTTTCTCCGGATGCACAATAATATCATCGTCAGGGAATGGGTTGTAATTTGGGTCATCAAAATCGTCGCAATCACACTTATTCATATCCTCGCAGGGGAGGCCGGTGTCCACGACCACGTGGGAGACGATCAGGGTTGTATTACCGGTATTGTCAATATCCCCGGTATTCGTGAAGTCCATATCGAGCTGCTGACCCAAAGATACATCAACCCAATCACGCACATCCTGGTAGCTGGCATCAATGGTATTAATGTCGGTAAAATTCAGATAGCCTGGCCGCACGGCAAAGCGAGTGATTTCCCGATTCACGTTCACCAGGGTCAGATAGCTGCGGACGACATAGCCTACTTCAAACACGCCCAGCAGAAGAAATAACAATAACGGCGTAATGATGGCCATTTCAACCAAACTCTGGCCGCGTTGAGCTAGAGCCTCAACCGGCCAATATTTTCTAAAATCGATACTTTTTCTTTTTTTATTCATGACGCATTTGCTCCTTGACTTACATGCTCATAGGAAAAAATAAAAATGTCTCCAATATATTTATAAATATGCCGGATAACAATATTATTTTTATACCCGTTAATTGTTGAAAAGGGACTGGCAGAAACAAACTAACCAGTTTATGTAATAGCCAGGAAAAACCGGCAGTAAAAAAAACGGCCAGGACTGAGAAGGCAAAAACATCCGGCCAAAACGTGGCGAGAGGAAAAAACAATAATTGCACACTGATTGCCAGCGCCAGGGTTAGGGCCACGCCCATAACCCCCGCTAACATACCCAATATGGTACAAATACCGTAGTAGAATATTTTATATAAAGTCAATCGCGAAAAATATTTAGTTTCAACCATGTTACTTACCGGCAAAAAATCACTTAAAAAGTTCACGGTAATACTCCTGTCTGGGAAGATGAACTCTATTAGTCCAGGATCATAGTGTTGGCAAGCATTTTGAGCCTGCCAACACTATGTTATTTACAAATCCAGCTCTTAATGCATCCTCGCTATTTACCGTTTTTATCTTTACCATTACCGCCTTTATTGCCGTTGCCGTTGTTGCCCTTTCCATTATCGTTGCCGTTGCCGTTATTACCATTGCCGTTCCCGTTTCCCTGACCAACTAGTTCAGGGCTATCATCATCGCCATTTTTCTTGGCCTGGCCCGGCGGGGTTCCTTTTTCTTTAGCGGGGCCTTGGCCGTTACCGGGATGAAGGCCGTATTCTTTCATAACGTTACCCCAGCCACTGCCGTGGGCAGCATCCAATAGCACAGTCGGATCATCCAGCTCCAATTTGTCGGCAAAGAAGTAGGCTTTGGTAATATTGCCAAAGCCAATCCCGGATTCGTGCAGCCCCATAATTTCGTCATAGGTTACACCAAAATAATCGGCCAGAGCGCTGGCTACGGGGTGTTCAATTAACGGATCATCACCTTCCTCGTCGGGATCATCCCCTTCTTCGTCAGGGCTGTCTCCTTCCGGCGCTTCGCCATCGGGTGTGTCAGCATCGTCGGTTTCACCGGTATCTTTGTCCGACATCACCGTGCCCAGATTGGGCTTCACATTGTCCAGATCGAGGGTTTCCCCCAGCGTAGAGCCATCATCTCCGCCATCTTCCGGGGCTTGCAAGGGGGGTGCAGCCTGAACCACAGCCGCAAAACTGAATAAAAGAATAATGATTACAATAACGACGCCTGTTTTTCTTTTAAATAACATCTCGAACCTCCAAATTTTATTGTGATAGTTGAACAGAATTTAGATTCAAATTTGCGGAAGGATAAAATTCTCCCAGATGGTTCTTTTGTTCCATATGAATTAACACGTGCCAGCCCTCACATTTAGGGCAATACCACCAGGCGGCTTTAGCGCCGGGTACGGCAAAATGCGTCAAACGATCTCCTAAAACCTGCTCTCCCGTGGCAGGGCAATGGGCCAAGATACGAAAATCTGTTGATCCATTTACTTTTTTGGCTGTCATTGTTTATCTCCTGATCCAGCTTTTAACCGGTTGGTTAAGCCCAACAAATAAACCCTCATCTTTGCGCGATTTTATCATTTGGCTATTTATTCTTGCCGCCGCCTTTATCCTTATCTTTATTTTGATCGCTGCTCTGGCCCGCGCCGCTGCTACTGCCCGGATTATCTTCATCGATCCGATCAGGATCATTACCGTGGCCGCGGTCGTGATCATCCTTATTGATTACGTCTGTTTCCTCACCATCCTGACCATCATCCGGCTGCGTTCCCGCCGGGACGGTTATCTTCGGCGTTGGCGTGGGAGTCAAGGTAGTTGTGGGGGTAATGGTAGTTGGGAACGGAGACACTTCTACGGTGGTGGTTCTGGTGATAGGAAGCGTGTCTCTCTGGGAAGAGAACGAAGGCAAGGTGTCCGACTCCGAAGATCGTGCCGGCTGTTCCGGTTCAGGCGTTTGAGGCGTCGGTGAAACAGTTTCAGATGTTGGTGAAGGTACAACAACCGGCAAAATATCGACAGGCGTCACCGACACCGGCCGGGTTGTTCGAGGGGTGACACGAATCGGATCGCTTTCAACCGGCTCCTGTAAAAACAACCCCATCAGGGCAACCAGGCCGATCCCGGTTCCAACAACCAACATAAGCATCGTTACCACGCCTTTAGACAGGCCCAAACCTGCCGCTCCGGTAGGACCAAACCACCCGGCCAGTTGTGCTTGAAATGCCGCCTGTGCCGTGGGACCGGCCTGGAAACGCACCTGATGGAGTTGTTGTCCCAAATTCAGCAGCTCCGACAGCTCCGCCGCTGGCGCTTCAACAGTTTTCCCGGCCAGCATCCGTTCGATTTGCTCGGAAAAGAGGTCGGCCAATTGTTGTTCATTCATGCGGCCACCTCCTCTAATTGTTTCTGCAACCGGCGCATAGCTCGTAACAAAACCACGCTCACCGTCTTTTCCTTTAAATCCATAATCTGACCAATTTCTTTGTTGCTCAACCGGCTGCCAAATTTGAGACCGATAACTTCTTGATCACGCTCGCTTAATTGTTCCAGCCCTTGCAATAACCGGGCAATGGTTTCCTGCTCGATAAGGTGCGCTTCCGGCGAGGCCTCAATTTCCAGATCGTCCGGTACCTCCGCTTCCGATTGCCATTTGGCCCGGCGCTCGCGAGAACGGTAATAATTGGCCAACTCGTTATGGGCAATACGGAACAACCATGTAGAAAAAGCGCCCTTTTGCGGATCGTACCTGGCCCGGTGCTTGTATGCCTTTTCAAACACCCGTCCAATCAAATCCTCCGCATCGTCAACAGCCCCCACCCGGTAGCGCAGATAGTTGTAAACCCGGGGATAATATTCCCGAAACAAGTCGGCAAAATTTAAACCGGAGTCAGGGTCCTGATTATTTTCTTGAGCCAGAGCCGTTAAAATTAACGCTATTGTAAGTTGCATCTCGCTGCCTGAAGTCCAGGCTGCGGCGTCTCTTTATCTATTTATACACCGCGCCGGGCATTTTACTACACCTTTCCCTAAAATTCGTTCGATTTCTTTTAAGATTATCCTAAAATAGCTATTTTTGGAACCCCAAAAAGGTACGGTTTTAAAGCCTATTTTGACAAATTTCTATAACACGTTATAATTTTGGGCATCAAAGCAAAGAAACAGTGATATTCCGATGCGCAAACACCCTGATCAAGCACACAACCGTTTTATGTTCTTAATGCCATGCGTCTGTACCAGGCGGGTACAGCCGGCTGGCTTGGGTTGCGTGCCCGGCTTCTGAGGACTCGGTTGTGCCCGCCGCTCACCACTTCCGCGATGAGTCGCGCCGGTTGAGCGAAGCTGCCCATCAGGTGTTTATCGATAGACCTTCATCCTCTCCCTTCCTTCCGTGCTGCCGGGGATGTTGACTTTCAACTGAAATCGACTCATCGTCAAGTTTATGTTTGCCGGTGAGTTTTTTAATTTTAAACCACTCATTTCATTATTTTTTTCAAACTATCTTCAAAGGGGGAAACTCATGAAAATAGCCCAAGATGTAACCGCACTGATTGGCAACACGCCGTTGGTTCGGATCAACCGTTTAACCGAAGGCTGCGTGGCCCAGGTTGTAGCCAAGTTGGAATATTACAATCCGGCTCACAGCGTTAAAGACCGCATTGGCGCGGCCATGCTGGATGCTGCCGGAGAAGCGGGTCTGATTAATGAGGACTCGATTATCCTGGAACCCACCAGCGGCAACACCGGTATCGCGCTGGCTTTTGTCTGCGCGGCCAGAGGCTACAAATGCACGCTGGTGATGCCCGATACGATGAGCATCGAGCGCCGCATGCTGCTGCGAGCCTACGGCGCGGAACTTATTTTGACTCCCGGCAAAGAAGGCATGAAGGGCGCCATTAGTAAAGCCGAAGAACTGGCCGCCGCCGATTCCCGCTATTTTATCCCGCAACAATTCCAGAACCCGGCCAACCCGGACATTCACCGCCGCACCACCGCCGAAGAAATCTGGCGCGACACCGACGGCGAGGTAGATTTTGTGGTGGCCGGGATAGGCACGGGCGGCACCATCACCGGGGTGGGAGAGGTTCTCAAGGCCAAGAATCCCTCGTTTAAAGCCATCGCCGTTGAACCGGAAGCCTCGGCGGTGTTGTCGGGTGGAGAAAAAGGGCCGCATCCTATTCAGGGCATTGGCGCGGGCTTTGTTCCCGATGTTTTGAACACAGAAATATATGATGAAGTTGTGCGCGTAACCAGTGAAAACGCCTTTACCACCGCCCGCCGCATGGCGTCCGAAGAAGGATTACTGGTTGGCATCTCATCCGGCGCTGCGGTTTGGGCCGGCCTGGAAGTGGCCCGCCGCCCGGAAAATGAAGGCAAACTCATCGTGGTAATCATCCCTTCGTTTGGCGAGCGGTACTTAAGCACGGCCCTGTTTGCCGATTTGGCCGACGGATAACCTATAGACACATAATCAAGTTTGATGAACCCGCTACGTTCCGTTCCCCACGGCGTTCATAGAAGTTAAGGAGGCAAATATGTTTGAACAATTAAAGCACGATATAGAATGTGTCTTTGAACGGGACCCGGCAGCGCGCAGCATCCCCGAAGTGCTGCTGTGCTACCCCGGCCTGCACGCGCTGTGGGGGCATCGATTGACTCACTGGCTGTGGACTCGCAAGTTCCGGCTGCCGGCCCGCTGGCTGTCTCATTTGTTCCGCTGGTTGACCGGCATCGAAATCCATCCGGGCGCAACCATTGGGCCGGGCTTTTTCATCGACCACGGAATGGGGGTGGTCATTGGCGAAACCGCCGAAATCGGGGCCAATGTAACGTTGTACCACGGCGTCACGCTCGGCGGCGTCAGCCTGGAAAGGGGCAAGCGCCATCCCACCCTGGAAAATGGGGTGGTGGTGGGCGCGGGGGCCAAGGTGTTGGGGCCAATTACCATCGGCAAACGCAGCCGGATTGGGGCCAACGCCGTGGTGGTCAAAGAGGTGCCGGAAAATTCGGTGGTAGTGGGCGTACCCGGCCATCCCATCGAGCGCAGCAAACCCCGCACCGACGACCACACCGACCTGCGCCACGACCGCATGCCTGATCTGATCTGGAATACGCTGAACGCCGTCATCACCCGCGTCAACGCGATGGAACGCCAAAATGGGAGTGATGACGACAAACTGATCCCCCTGGCCACAAATGAGGAAGTGTGGCAGGGAGAGGATTTTTCAATTTAAATCTGTTGATACTTTTTTACTAAAACACTATTGAATAGAGGAGAGTTTTCCGATGACCAGCAAGTCCGAAGAACGACAATTTGGCTTCAACACCCGCCAACTTCACGCCGGCCAGCAGCCCGACCCAACCACCGGGTCTCGCGCCGTGCCCATTTATCAAACTACCTCCTACGTGTTTGATGATACGGACCACGCCGCCCGGCTGTTTGCCCTGCAAGAATTTGGCAACATCTACACCCGCATTATGAATCCCACCACCGATGTCTTTGAACAGCGCGTGGCCGATTTGGACGGGGGCGTGGGGGCGCTGGCCGCCAGTTCCGGCCACGGGGCGCAGACTATGGCCATCTTGAGCCTGTGCGAAGCGGGCGACCACATTGTTTCAGCCTCAACGCTGTACGGCGGTACGTTCAACCAGTTCAACTACACCTTCCCCAAATTAGGCATCGAAGTTTCGCTGATTGACCCCAGCGACCCGGAGAACTACCGCCGCGCTATCCGCGACAACACCAAAATTCTGTACGGCGAAACGCTGGGCAACCCCAACATCAACGTTTTCCCCTTTGAGGAAGTGGCCGCCATCGGCCAGGAATACCAAATTCCGTTGATGATTGATAACACCTTTGCCACGCCCTACCTGTGCCGCCCGCTGGAGTGGGGAGCCAACATCATCACCTACTCTACCACCAAATTTATCGGCGGGCACGGCACCTCGATTGGGGGGATGATTGTGGACGGCGGTAATTTTGATTGGGCCGGCAGCGGCCGCTTTGCCAACTTCACCACCCCGGACAACAGCTACCACGGCCTGGTTTACGCCGAGTTGGGCCCGCCGGCTTTTATTCTCAAAGCCCGGGTGCAGATGCTGCGCGACATCGGCGCGTGCCAATCGCCCATGAACTCCTGGCTCTTCCTGCAAGGGCTGGAAACGCTCAGCCTGCGTATGGAGCGCCACGTGCAAAACACCGAGGCCACGGCCAAATTCCTGTCGCAGCACCCCAGGGTGAGTTGGGTCAGCCATCCTTCCCTGTCCAACCACCCAGACCACGAGCGGGCCAAAAAATATCTCCCTCAGGGAGCCGGCGCTATTCTGAGCTTTGGCATTGAGGGCGGCCTGGAGGCCGGGCGCAACTTCATCAACAATCTCAAACTTTTCAGCCATCTGGCCAACGTGGGCGATGCCAAAAGCCTGGCCATTCACCCGGCCAGCACCACCCACAGCCAGCTTTCGGCCCAGGAACAGGAGAGCGCGGGGATCAAACCGGATATGATCCGTTTGAGCGTGGGCATCGAAGATATTGACGATATTTTGTGGGACCTGGATCAGGCCTTGCAAAATTCATAAATTAGAAACATCCGGTGTCTGGTTAAACCAGACACCGGATGTTTCAGAGAGAGATAAATAATGAACGATCCCCATTCTATTGGTGTGATCCAACGCCAAACGTTTACTTTTGCCGAAGACGAGCCGATGGCGCTCGACAGCGGTGAGTCGCTTGGCCCCATCACCTTGGCCTATGAAACCTACGGCCGGCTCAACGCCGAACGCAGCAACGCCATCCTCATTGCCCACGCCCTCTCCGGCGATGCTCACGCTGCCGGCTATCACGCGGCGAATGATCCCCGCCCCGGCTGGTGGGATGTCTGCATTGGGCCGGGCAAAGCCTTTGACACCGACAAATATTTTATCATCTGCTCCAACGTACTCGGCGGCTGTCAGGGGTCAACCGGCCCCGGTTCGATCAACCCCCACACCGGCAACCCCTACGCCCTCAGTTTCCCGGTGATCACCATCCGAGATATGGTGCGGGCGCAGCGCCACCTGATCGACCACCTGGGCATCGAGCAACTGCTGGCCGTGGCCGGCGGAAGCATGGGCGGCATGCAGGTGCTGCAATGGGCCGTCTGTTACCCCAACCGGGTTCGCGCCGCGCTGCCGCTGGCCACCACGGCATGTCACTCGCCCATGCTGATCGCCTTCAGCGAGGTGGGGCGTCAGGCCATTTACGCCGACCCCAACTGGAACAACGGCAACTATTACGACGGCCAACGCCCCAACACCGGCCTGGCCCTGGCCCGGATGATCGGCCACATCACCTATCTCAGCGAAGAATCAATGCACCAGAAATTCAGCCGCCGACTGCAAGGCCGGGAGCATTTTGGCTATGATTTTGAAACCGATTTTGCCGTGGAAAGTTATCTGCACTACAATGGCAACCGTTTCACCGAGCGGTTCGACGCCAACACTTATCTTTTCGTGACCAAGGCCATGGATTATTTTGACCTGGGCCGGGAGCACGATCGATTGGCCGAGGCTTTTGTCGATACCGCCGCTATCACCTACCTGGTGGTCTCATTTTCATCCGACTGGCTCTACCCGCCTTACCACTCCCGTGAACTGGTCAGCGCGCTGACCGCGGTGGGCGCCGACGTGACCTACTGCAATCTGAAATCAAGCTGGGGCCACGATGCCTTTTTGCTGGAAGTGGATACCATGACCCGGCTGATCTCCAATTTCTTGGAGCGGGTGGTGGCTGAGTCAGAGATATGAATAAAAATTCGCTCCGCGCCGACCTGTTAGCCATTGCCGAACTGATCGAGCCGGGTGAGCGCGTGCTCGACCTGGGCTGCGGCGACGGCACGCTGCTGCGTTACCTGATCGACCGCTATCAAGTGACCGGGCGCGGCGTTGAGCTAACCGAAGAAGGCGTATTGAACTGCGTTCACAAAGGATTGAGCGTGCGGCAGGGCAACCTGCACGAAGGGCTGGACGATTATCCAGACCAATCGTTCCAAACGGTGATTCTCAGCCAGACGCTGCCCTATATCAACGACCCCGTCTTTGTCATCAAAGAAATGCTGCGGGTAGGCAGCCGGGCCATTATCAGTTTCCCCAACTGGGGCCACTGGCGCTGCCGCCTCAGCCTGCTGCTGACCGGCCACGCCCCCCGCACCCCCGACCTCCCCCAACCGTGGGATCAACCGCCCCGCGCCCGACCGCTCACCGTCCGCGATTTCGGCGATTTCTGCCGCCAAAACGAAATTCGCGTTGAAGCGCAAATTTATCTCCAGGGCGCGCGCCGCATCCCCAACCGGCGCGATAAAAATTTACGGGCAACCACAGCTATTTTTGAATTGAGCTAACTATGAAGCGATCAACCGCAATGGCGCGCCTCAACCGGCAGGGAATGATAACCGCGTTTCTTTTTTTGCTGGCTCTGGGATCAACTTTTCTCTTTTTTCAAACAATCCAGCCGTTTGATTTTGCTATTCGCTGGCTGTTCATCGCTTTGCTCGCTGCGTTTTTTGAAGTGGGGCTGCTTTATTGCAATCTCAAACACAATCACCGCCAAAAGGAGGCTGTGGTTTTGCCTACGTTGGGAGCCGGAAACGCCCTCACGCTGTTTCGCGGGCTGCTGCTGGCCGGGCTGGCCGGCTTTTTGTTTTCTCCCTGGCCGGCAGGATGGATGGGCTGGCTGCCGGCGCTGCTCTACACCCTGGCCGCCATCGCCGATGGTTTTGACGGCTTTCTGGCCCGCCGCAGCAACCACGCCACCAGGCTGGGCGAAATTTTAGACGTGGAATTTGACGCGCTGGGAATTTTGGTAGCCACCATGCTGGCGGTTCAATACGGTCAGCTTCCCTGGTGGTATCTCAGTTTAGGGTTAGCGCGCTATTTTTTTGTCTTCGGCCTGTGGTGGCGCGCGCGGCGCGGCAAACCGGTGCATGCGCTGCCCTTCAGCGCCACCCGCCGATTGATGGCCGGCTTTCAGATGGGATTTATGGCCGTGATCTTATGGCCCATTTTGTTTCCGCCCGGCACAACGCTAGCCGGCATTGTGTTTGCCCTTCCTTTTCTCGCCGGCTTCCTCCGCGACTGGCTGATTGCCAGCGGCAGGATCGACCCCGCTTCAGCCCCCTACCCATCCATCCGGCGCAAGCTGGACACTCTACTGGCCCGCCGGCTGCCCGTTGGCCTGCGCCTGATGCTGGTGGTCCTGGCAGCCCGACTAATGCTGCCCGCGCTCGATGATCCTCTGCAACAGGCAACCCGCTTTGTGTGGCTCGACATCCCCGCTCCTCATTTTTTTGTCCGCCTCTTGCTGATCATGGGCCTGTTTACCACAATTTTGGTAGCCCTGGGAATTGCCGGACGGCTGGCTGCGTTGGGCTTATTGATCCCTGTCAGCGCCAATATTCTCAGCACCGACCTCCAACTGAGCAATGGATTAATGTTAGCTTCAACTATTTACCTTATGCTGTACGGTACAGGCAATTTTTCACTGTGGGAACCGGAAAACAGATTTCTTTACCGTCGAACTTAAAATCATTTCTCTATAAACAGACCAAAACCTGTTATGAAATTTTTTCGCTATTTGTTCTGGCTGGCTGTGCCGCTGCTGTTATGGTGGGCGTTACGCAACATCTCGCTAAACGAGGTGGGTGCTGTATTTCATCGATTGACGCCGGGCCAACTTTTTATCCTGATCGGCGTCAATGCCCTGGTGCTGTTACTGTTCAGCACGCGCTGGTGGCTTATATCACAGGCGCAAGGATTCGCCCTTCCCTACCTGACCATGGCGGGATACCGGCTGGCAAGTTTTGGCGTGACATATTTCACGCCGGGACCTCAATTTGGGGGAGAACCGCTGCAAGTTTATCTGGTTGAGCGAAAACATCGGGTCCCCCGAACAACGGCCATTTCCTCGGTTTCCCTCGACAAATCGCTGGAATTGTTAGCCAATTTTACGTTTTTGGCGCTGGGCGTAGTCATCATTTTGCAAGGGCGATTATTCTCCCCGGAAATTGGGCGGCAGGCGGTTCTCATGGCCGTCACCTTATTAGGGGTAATTTTGGCTTTGTTGGCTGCGATCTGGCGGGGGCATCATCCTGTATCAAAATTGTGGCAGGTAATCGCAGGCCGGTGGGCACAAGACGAGACTTTATCGAAATACCGGCAAATCCACCAGACCATCCGGGAAAGCGAAACCCAGGCCACCCGGTTTTTTCGGGAGCAGCCCGTTGCGCTGGGGCTGGCTCTGGCTGCTTCGGGCATTATCTGGCTGGGAATGATCGGTGAATTTTGGCTGGCGACCCATATTTTAGGGTTGAATCTGACGTTGGTTCAGGTTATTACGCTGTTGACCGCTGCCCGCATCGCCTTTTTGCTACCCATGCCCGGCGGGCTGGGAACACTGGAAGCAAGCCTGGTGCTGGCACTGACCGTCCTGAGCCTGAATCCGGCGGTTGGCATCGGCCTGGCCCTGCTTATCAGGGGCAGAGATGTTACGTTGGGCGTTTTGGGCCTGGTGTGGGGCGGCCTTCTCTTGCAATCGACCAAAAGATATGGTAAAGCATATATTAAAACTTAAATCTTAAATTTTAGGAGGAACGTAAAAATGGAACACAGAATTACCCTGGGGCCGTTACAATGGGGCATTATTTTATTGACGATTGCGACGGCGGTTATTCACTTTTCGTTGTTGTTTCCCGATGTTTTGTTCATTCTCAACGGGTTGGGCTATTTAACGCTGCTGGCGGCGCTTTATTTACCGCTGGCACCCCTGGCCGAGTATCGCCATATGATACGCTGGCTATTGATAGGCTATACCATTCTCACCATCATCCTGTGGGTGATCATGGGCGCGAGAACCCCTCGGGGATACATCGACAAAGCCATTGAAATCGTATTAGTTGCGCTTCTTTTTATCGAGAGTAGACAGGCCACCTAACGGATACAGATAATGAACAACATCAAAATTACCGAAGCGGCTTGCGCCCGCATCCCTACCCCGGACGGTGAATTCAGATTGTGTGTTTACCAGACCAATCAAGATGATAAAGAACACCTGGCTTTGATCCTGGGCGAGGTCTCGGAGCGGCGGCATATTTTAACCCGCATCCATTCCGAATGTTTCACCGGCGATGTACTCGGCTCTTTGCGCTGCGATTGCGGCGAGCAGCTCCGCCGGGCCATGCAGTTGATTGCCCGCGAAGGGCAGGGCATTGTGCTCTACCTGCGCCAGGAGGGGCGGGGCATCGGCTTGATTGAAAAATTACGGGCCTACAACCTGCAAGATGAGGGTTACGATACGGTGGACGCGAATGTAATGCTGGGCCACCAGCCGGATGAACGGGATTATTCGGTGGCGGCGCTCATTTTGAATGATCTGGGTGTAAAATCGGTCCAGTTGCTCACCAACAACCCGGAAAAAATCGACAGCCTGCAAAAGCTGGGAGTCTCGGTGAGTAACCGGGTCCCGCTGCACCCACAAGTAACATCAGAAAATGCCCATTACTTGAGGACCAAAGTCCAACGGATGAACCATCTCTTGAATTTGCACACCGCACCTGATCTGGTGGTAACCGGCCATGAAAACGGGAAAGACAAAGCTGCTGCCTGACGAAGCCACAACACATCGCCGCCGCACCGGGCGGCCCTTTGTTACGCTCAGTTACGCCCAAAGCCTGGACGGCTGTATTGCGGCCCGTCCAGGCCAACCGTTTCTGTTGAGCGGCCCGGAATCGCTCAAGCTGACCCACCAACTGAGGGCCGCGCACGAGGCAATTTTAGTGGGGATTGGCACGGTTCTGGCCGATGATCCGCGTTTAACAGTGCGGGGACTCGATGGCCCTGATCCGCAGCCGGTCATTGTTGATAGCCGGCTGCGGTTCCCCTTAAATGCCAACCTGTTACAGGCCCCGCCCTATCCGTGGATTTTCACTACCGAACAAGCCGACCCTCTGGCGCGGCAAAAACTGGAAGCGGCGGGCGCAAGCGTATGGCCCATCCCCGCATCGGAAAATCGGGTTGATCTAACCCATTTGACGGCGCAATTGGGCGCGCTGGGCATCGATACTTTAATGGTTGAAGGCGGCGCCGGCATCATTACCAGTTTTCTGTCGGCGGGGCTGGTTGACCGGGTTATCGTAACCATCGCGCCGGTTTATCTGGGCGGCCTACGGGCCGTTCGTCATCTGGAACACCCGCTCCCTTTGCGCGGTTTGCAGGCTGAGCGCCTGGGGAAAGACCTCATCCTATCTGGCGATATGCCTCCGAGGTCAGCATGAAACGACGCGCTGTTTACTTTACCGCACCCCAACAAGTTGAACTACGCGAAGAAGACATTGCGCCACCTGACACCGGGCAAGTTTTGGTGCAAACGCAGCTTTCGGCCATCAGCCCCGGCACCGAGCTGCTCATTTACCGGGGCCAATTTCCCACCGATGTGCCCCTCGACGAAACCATCACCGCGCTTGACGAGACATTCAACTATCCGTTAAAATATGGATACGCCGCAGTGGGCCGGGTGATTGGGTTAGGGCCGGATGTTTCCTCTATGTGGCAGGATCGGCTGGTATTTTCATTCCAACCCCACCAGAGCCATTTTTTGGCCGCGCCGGTTGAACTGCATCCGGTACCGGCCGGTATCACACCCACAGAAGCCGTTTTTCTGCCCAATATGGAAACCGCCGTTAATTTTATGCTCGACGGCCACCCCCTTATAGGCGAAAACGTGGTTGTGTTTGGACAGGGTATTGTTGGGCTATTGACCACAGCCCTCTTATCGCAGTATCCTTTAAACACCTTGATCACGGTTGACAATTGCACCCTGCGCCGCAAGACATCGCTATCCCTGGGCGCGTTATCCAGCCTGGACCCGGCAGAAGCCAACACCCTTGAACGCCTCCGAGACGCGCTCAAAGCCAAAACGCTGTACGATGGCGCCGACCTCACTTACGAGTTATCCGGCAGTCCGGCGGCCCTGAATCAAGCTCTGGAAATCACCGGTTTTGACGGACGGGTGGTGATCGGCTCCTGGTACGGCCAAAAACAGGCCGCGTTGAACCTGGGCGGGCGCTTTCATCGCAGCCGCATCCGGCTCATCAGCAGCCAGGTGAGCAGTTTGACCCCCAGCCTGGGCGGGCGCTGGAGCAAAACCCGCCGATTGAATGTTGCCTGGGATATAATCCGGCAGATTCAACCAGGCCAACTCATCACCCATCGCTTTCCCATCGACCAGGCGGACGAGGCATACCGGCTGCTGGACCAACAGCCGGAACAGGCTATTCAGGTGGTGTTAACTTACGGACAAGGTAGCACGTAGCAAGGCAGCAGAGTAGCAGAGTAGCACAAGCGACATTGTCTTTTCTGCTCCCTTGCTCCCCTGTTACTTTGCCACCTTGCTACCCTGTAAAAGGAGCATCCAACTATGTACACCGTTGCTGTTTCCCGCGATTTTGTAGCCCAACATTTTCTCATTGGCGGAGATTGGGGGGCGGAGAACGATTGGCACTCTCATCACTACCGGGTGGAGGTTCAACTGGAGGGCGCCACGCTTGATCAGCATGGCTATCTGGTGGATATTGTTGACATTGAAAAAAACCTTGAGGGGCTGGTAGCCCATTTTCGGGATCAAACGCTGAACGACTTGCCTGAATTTGAGGGGCTGAATCCCAGTATCGAACATTTCAGCCGTATTTTTTGCCAGGCCCTGGCCGAACGGATCCAGGCTCCCAATTTGAGCAGCATCTGTGTCAAAATTTGGGAAAATGATATTGCCTGGGCCAGTTACCGGCAAAAGGTCGATCAAAACGGTCGCTAAGATATTCCGCAGTGAGGTACAGGTGCGCGTCGGGCTGATTATCTATGGCAGTTTAAATACAGTTTCCGGGGGGTATCTTTACGACCGGATGCTGGTAGAGTATTTGCGCCGGCAGGGTGATTTTGTCGACATCATCTCTTTACTCCCACGAGACTACAGCCGCCACCTGCGCGATAACTTTTCCAAATCATTGCGACGCCGGCTCGAGTCTACTTCGCTGGATGTGCTGCTGCAAGATGAACTCAACCACCCTTCGCTATTCTGGCTCAATCGACATTTACAAAGCCATAAGCCCTATCCGCTCATTTCTATTGTCCACCATCTCCGTTGCAGCGAGACCCGCCCCGCCTGGGAAAACCGGCTCTATCGCTGGATAGAAAAACACTATCTGAACAGTATCGATGGTTTTATTTTTAACAGCCAAACCACCCGCAGCGTGGTAGAAAATTTACTGGGCACCGAAACCAGAAACGTAGTAGCCTACCCCGCCGGGAATCGCCTGCGCGGTACCATCACCTTTGAACAAATCTCCTACCGCGCCCAAAAGCCCGGCCCGCTGCAAATTATATTTCTGGGCACCCTCACCGAAAGGAAACGCCTGCATATTCTGCTGGCCGCGCTGGCGCGCCTGCCGCGTGATAGCTGGGATTTAGACGTGGTTGGCAATTTAACCGGCGATCCTATTTATGTAGAATTTATCCGGCAGCAGATCAGCCGCAACGGCCTCAAGGAAAAAGTAAACCTGGCCGGCACATTGAACGATGCCGAGTTAGCGGTACGGCTGGCCCACAGCGATGTGCTGATTATGCCCTCGTCTTACGAAGGGTTTGGCATCGTTTACCTGGAAGGCATGGGGTTTGGCCTGCCGGCCATCGCCTCGACTGCCGGCGCTGCCCGCGAAATCATCTCCGACGGTGAAAACGGCTTCCTGGTTCCGCCAGACGACCCCGACGCGCTGGGGGAAGCCATCAAAACATTAAGCCAGGACCGCACCTGCCTGCTGCAAATGAGCATCGCCGCCCGCCAGCGGTACGAGGCGCATCCCACCTGGCACAACAGCACCGCGCGCATCCGGCAATTTTTATGGGATTGGGTGAATTAAAATGACGCTTCCCACCGTTTACAGTTTTACCCGCTATCTGGCCGCCAAAAAAAGTGTCGATGATCGCGCGCTCAACCGGCACGTCTGGCAGAGCTTGCAGCACCATTTACCCGATGCCACCCCGGAAACACCCCTGCGCGTGTTGGAAGTTGGGGCCGGCATCGGCACGATGATCGAGCGCATGCTGGAATGGGACCTGCTGGCCCACGCCACCTACACCGCCATCGATACCCAGGCCGAGAACATTGATGAAATCCGCCATCGATTGGCGCAGTGGGCTATTTCCCACCGCTTTGCTCTGGCCGATGAAGGCCCCCACCGGTTCCGCCTGCACCGGAGCGGCCAAAGCATCACCGTTATCCCGGAAACCATCGATCTGTTCGATTTTATCGCGCGGGAACAGCACCGCCATACCTGGGACCTGTTGGTGGCCCACGCCTTTATTGATCTGGTGGATGTACCTACCACCCTCCCCCATCTGCTCTCGCTGTTGAAGCCCGAGAGCCTTTTCTACTTTACGCTTGTTTTCGATGGCGGCACCATTTTGCAGCCGGAAATTGACCCCTCGTACGATGCCTACATTGAGCGGCTTTATCATGAAACTATGGATCAACGACTGAGAAATAACCAACCCTCCGGCGATAGCCAAACCGGCCGCCATCTTTTTGACTACATTCGGGCCGCCGGGGCCATGTTGCTCACCGCCGGAAGCTCCGATTGGGTCGTCTTTCCTCACGCCGCCGGCTACCCTGCCGCCGGCTACCCCGCCGACGAAGCCTACTTTCTGCATTTCATCATCCACACCATCCATACAGCCTTAGCCCATCATCCTGATCTGATCCCCCATCAGTTTGCCGATTGGATCAACCAACGCCACGCCCAAATCGAGTCCGGAGAATTAATTTACATCGCCCACCAGCTTGATTTTGTAGGTCGGGCCGGAGCTTAATTGACAGCACAATTCGTCACGCTATAATCTCCAAACAAACTCGATGCTGCCATCATACGAGGAGGGGCAATGAACCAAATACTCCATCTGCCCGGTTTTTTGGGCACCAACGCAAACTTTGCCGCAGATATGACCCTGGTAATCAGCCTGATTGTGGCGATTTTATTTACCGTGGGGGTTTACCTGGCCGTCAAAGGCCACTATCAAGCGCACCGGTGGGTGCAAACCACCGCCGTAACGCTGAACGCGCTTCTCGTATTATGGATGATGATCCTGCCATTTCGGGATTTCATCCTCAGAGATTTTATGGGAGAGCGCCCGCCCATTTTCTACGCCGTTACCACCGCGCACGGAATCATCGGCATTGTAGCCCTGGTTTTTGGCCTGTTTGTCATGCTGCGGGGCAACAACTTTATTCTTATCCCCCAAGCGCTTCGTTTCAATAACTACAAGCTGTTTATGCGCATCTCATACGGCCTGTATATGCTGGCCACGCTGCTGGGCGTTTGGGTGTATTTCACCTGGTTTGTGACAATTTCAAACCCACCCACCTTTTAAGAAAAAGGTATTTCTTCAGCATATGGCCCACCTGGGTAATATGTCCCCCAAAAATAGCTCAATCAGTGTATCAAAAATTCGCTCAAACGGGTGTAGGCGAGAACGCTTCGAGATGATACCATGAGGATGAGAATGTATCATGGTATTCAACTAGACGAGGTGATGATAAATGAGAACCGGTTTTAGTATTGGCAAGATTTTTGGGATCAACATTAGAATTGATTGGAGTTGGATCTTTATCTTTGTGCTGGTCACGTGGAATTTGGGTTTTGTATTCGGTCAAACGCACGCCGAATGGAACCAGGCCCTCACCTGGGGCACAGCGGTGATTGCGTCCATTGTGTTTTTTATCTCGATCCTGGCCCACGAATTAGCCCATTCCCTGGTAGCGCGGGCGCAGGGCGTGCCGGTGCGCAGCATTACGCTGTTTCTCTTTGGCGGCGTTTCCAATATTCAACGCCACCCGCCTTCCCCCCGAGCGGAATTTTTAATTACGATTGTGGGACCGATTACGAGTATTGTGTTGGGTATCCTGTTTGTCATGCTGGCCGGCATCAACGCCGGATTTGAAAGTTTTCAAGTTGACCCGGCCAATCCCGGAAATCAGCTTTCCCAACTCAGCCCGGTAACCACTCTGTTACTTTGGCTGGGGCCAATTAATATTTTGATCGGCGTTTTTAACCTGATTCCCGGCTTTCCGCTTGACGGGGGACGTATTTTGCGCTCGATTTTATGGGCCATTACCGACAACCTGCGTCGCGCCACCCACTGGGCTTCGTGGGTTGGGCAGGCCATGGCCTGGATTTTGATCGGAACCGGTATCGCCATGATTTTTGGGGTTCAGGTTCCGTTTTTTGGAACCGGCGTCATCGGGGGATTGTGGCTGGCTTTTATCGGCTGGTTCCTCAACAGTGCCGCTCACCAGAGTTACCGGCAAGTCGTCATTCAAGATGTTCTGGAAGATGTGCCGGTAGAAAAGGTAATGCGCTCGAACCCGCCTACCGTACAGCCAAACAGTTCGGTAAACAGCCTGGTTCAGGATCACGTCATGGGCACCGATGACCATTCATTTCCTGTAATAGCAGATGGACAGTTGGTGGGATTGGTTACGCTGGAAGATATTCGCGGCGTATCCCGCGATGATTGGGATACCACCACAGTTCAGCAGATCATGACGCCGGTAGACCGATTGAATATGGTCACTCCAGAAGCAGAGGCAGTTGAAGCCCTCAATAAATTGCAGCAGCAAGATGTCCGGCAGTTGCCGGTGATGCAAAACGGCCACCTGCGGGGTATATTGCGCCGCCGGGATATTATCAAATGGCTACAATTGCAGGAAGCGTAAGAAAGTTAATCCTAAATCCGTGAGGAGATATAGATAAAAAAACAGGAAAGTGGAGAACAAATAAGACTCAGTAATACAAGACCTGACAGGTTTTCAAGGTCACCTGCGGTGAGAATTCAAAACAATGCCCCCTTGAATTAGATTGTAAATTTATACCAGGCCGTTGCGTACGGCCCGTATCGCCGCGGTAACGCGGGAGTTGACCCCTAACTTGGCAAACAACGTTTCCAGATAGGTTTGAACCATATTTTCCGGTAAATCCAGCCTCTGGCTAATTTCCCGATTGGTTTGGCCTTCAACCACCAATTTTAATATTTCCTTTTCCCATTTAACCAGCGATAGCTCAGATTCCTGGCCCGCCGTCTGTTGCATTTGACGGGCCACCGCAGGGCTGAACCAGCCTGTTTCACCTCGGGCCACGCCGCGAATGGCTTCCAAGATCCTTTTCGGGTTTTCTCCCTTTAATAAATATCCGGTAGCGCCAAAATCAAGCAAAGATTGAATATAGTGCCTGTCTTCGTAAGCGCTCAAAACCAAAATGCGCGTTGAAGTGTTGATGGCTTGAAGTTGTCGCGCAACATCAGGCCCTCGAAGTCCGGGCATTTCCATATCGAGCAGTAATATATCGGGGCGTAACATTTTGGTAAAATGCAGGGCTTCAATGCCATTCATGGCTTCCCCAACAACGGTGATGTCGGGCGCTACGGTTAATAGGTCTCGTAGAGTAGCCCGCATCACGGCGTGATCATCGGCGATGATAATCCGAATAGGCTTCATGACATTTCTCTCTCCTTTGATTGTTAAGGCCCATGGATGAAAAAAGCCTCTTGACGGAGGCATAAGAATTGTCTAACATTCCATCTCATGACAATCGTTACCTTACTATAGTTCTTACTTTCAATATACACCTGTCTTGGGGAAGTATCAATAAGGAGGGTTCCCAGGGAAAGGGTAGGGATTTCCCTAATTTGTTCTGTGGAGGGTCACTTTGGGGATTATGCTAAACCTTCCCGGACCGCATGCACCGCCGCTTCAACCCGGGAGCTGACCCCAAGTTTGGTAAACACGCCGTCCAGATGTTTTTCAACGGTTTTTTCGCTGATACCCAGGGCCAGGCCAATTTCCTGATTGGTTTTGCCCTCAACCACCAGTTTCAATACCTCCAACTCCCGCTTGGTCAGATCTTTCACTGTTTGCTGGGTCCAACCGGCCATTTGGGCCGCAATTTGCCGGCTGACCCAACCCTGCTCGCCCCGGGCCACGCCCCGCACCGCTTCTACAATCGTTTGGGGGATTTCCTCTTTAATGAGATAACCGGCGGCGCCACTGGCCAGTACTTCCGAAATATAATGTTTATCGTCGTGGGCGCTCAAGGCCAAAATATAAATCGAGGAGTTTTCCGCCTGTAACTGCTGGGCTACCTCAACCCCTTTCAAGCCGGGCATTTCCATATCCAGCAACAGCACATCGGGGACAAGTTCGCGGGCCAGCCGAAGCGCTTCGTGCCCGTCGTTCGCTTCGCCAATCACTTCAATATCTACCGAGTTGCTTAATAGATTGCGCAATCCTTCTCGCGCTACCGGGTGATCATCGGCCAGGATGATCCGAATGGCGGTCATGATTGAGTCCTTTCCAGTTTAGAGCGTTCAGGGTCTTGTTGGGGCGCGCGCGGCACCGTCACCTGTACTTTGGTCCCTTCTTGGGGCGCGGTCAAAATTTTGAGCGAACCGCCAATGGCTTCGGCTCGTTCGATGGCGCCCACCAGGCCGTAGTGTCCCTTTCGGACCAGATCAATATACCGTTGGGGCAGTACAAAGCCCTGCCCGTCATCTTCAATGGCCAGAAAGATTTGGTCGGGATCCAGAGCAAAGCGGATAATGATGCGCTGCGCCTGCGCGTGCTGGTCGATATTGGTCATGGCCTGCTGGTAAATGCGAAACAAGGCCAGCCGGGTTTGTTCTGGTAGAATTTGATCATCTGCTGTTAAATGCAGTTCCAGTTCGATGGCGGGATGCCGGCCTTGGAAGTTCTCTGCATCAGAACGAATGGCCTTTTCCAGGCCAAAAGGCGCCAACGCCGGAGGACGTAATTCGCCACAGATGGCGCGCACGGTTTGCATTACTTTTTGCAGCGTGGCCTGCGCTGCCGCCATCCGGCTCAGGCCGGCTTCGTTGTCCGACACCGCCGGTTCCAGCTCGCCCATACGCAAAGAAACGGTATTCAAATCTTGCAGCGGGCCATCGTGCAGCTCTTGCGCCAGAATCAGGCGCTCCATTTCCCGGCCTTCCATCAGGCGGCGCCGTAACTCGGCCACTTCGACCTCTCGTTCTTTTTGTTCGGTGATTTCTTCCAGCATGATTACTGCAAATTGCGGGGAATTCTCCTCACTCTGCAACGGCGAAACAGTCAGGCGGCCCCAGCCCTGCTGGTCGCGTTGGTCCAGATATCGCAGTTCCAATTGGTAACGCTGCCGGTTTTGGCTGACCAGTTCCCGGTATAACGTATCATTCAATTCAATATCTGCCGGGTGGATAAAATCGGTAAAGGTCATTTGGCTCAATTCCGACCGGCTGTAATCGAGCAGCTTTTGTAAAACCGGATTGCTTTCGAGAATACGCTTGTAACGATTGATCGTGGCCATACCAATGCCCGCTCCTTCAAAAACGGAGCGGAAGCGGGCTTCGCTGTGGCGAATAGCGGTTTCGGCCTGCTGGCGTTCGGTGATATCCTGGCCGGTGCCAAACATTTTTACCGGCTGTCCCTCATTAGTCGTTTCTACCTTGCCCCGGCCATGCAACACCCGAATCTCACCATCGGGCCGAATGATCCGGTGTTCAAAATCAAAAGATTGGGGGGTATCGTAGGCCCGTTCGATGATCTCGCGCACCCGGCTGCGATCATCAGGATGCACGTAATCCAAAAAACTTTCAAACGAGGCTTCAAACGCCTGGGGGGTTAGCCCGTAAATCCGGTACATCTCATCCGACCAGGCCAGTTCATTAGCCGTAATATCCCATTCCCAACTGCCCAGATGGGCAATTTCCTGGGCTTCGGCCAACTGCTGCTCGCGCTGTCGAATGAGGGCTTCGGCGCGCTTGCGTTCGGCCACCTCCTCCTGCAATTGGAAATTGGCCGCCTGCAATTCGGCGGTGCGCTCTCGGACCCGGTCTTCCAATTGATCGCGGGAGAGGCGCAGGGCTTTTTCTGTCTGGCTGCGTTCAAGAGCGGCGGCCAGCACGTTGGCTACCGCCTGTAAGAAATTGGCGTCGTCAACAGTAAAGGTGGTCAGCCGGGTGGTATGCGCGCCCAAAATACCATAGGGCCGCTCTCGACCGGAAATGACCACGGTCATTCCGCTGACCACGCCGTGATCGTGCAGCAAAGGCATCCCCTTGAAACGGGTTTCTTTTTTAAGATCGGTCACAATCACGGCCTGGTCGGATAACAAAGTATAGCCGGCCTGTGATTGTTGGCCCGCTTCCACCAACGCCTGCCCCACAATGCCTTCGGGCCAGCCGGCGCCGGCCCGCACCTGGAACATATCTTCAGAGGGTAGCAGTTCCAGAACTTTGCTGTAGTCCACGCCCAGCGTTTCAACCACCTGTCCTGCAATTTCAGCCATCAACCTGATCACATCAGGCTCACGCAGCGCGCGCTGGCCCAATTGGGCCACAACAAGCTGCTGGGCCGCCCGAATTTTCAGGGTTTCTTCCGCGCGCTTGCGTTCGGCCACCTCTTTTTTGAGGCTCCGGTTCGATGCCTTGAGCTGGCCGGTGCGTTCGATCACCCGTTCTTCCAGTTCCTGGTTAAGAGAGCGCATTCGTTCTTCCAGCCGCTTGCGCTCAACCACCCGGCCCAACTGCGAACCAACCACCGCCATCACCTCCAGCAGCGATTCATCCGGTTCGATGGCTTCAGGCGAGAAAAATTCCAGCACGGCGGCCACTTCCGCCCCTATCGTTACCGGAAACGCGAAAGCAGCTTTGACGTTAATATTCTCATCGGACCTGGCCCGCAGAAATTCAGGGTCCTGGGTAACATCGGCAATCCAGGCCGGCTGGCCCAGGGCCAGCACTTTGCCCGGCAAGCCAATGCCGTAACTGAAGGTGGTGACATCGGTAATGCGGCGAAAGGTTTGAAACTGCCGGGGGTTATCCAGATGCCAGATGTCTGCCGGTACCAGTTGGTCCGATCCGTTCCTTTCGGCCAGGTAAACGTGGCCTACCGGCCAGCCGGTGTAAACGCAGACCCGGTACACGGTAAATTGCAAAATAGCGTCTACGGTGGCGGTCTCATTAGCTGCTACCGAAATTTCTTGCAGCAATTCCATATAAGAGGAACGTTCGGCCATGCGTTCCTGCACCAGGACATTGAGCGCCCTGAGTTTTCCCTGTATTTGATTCAGGCTGCCCTCGACGGAAATCGGCGAGGTACCACTGCTGTCCATAGATTCACCGTATCGTGCCTATTAAAACTATATCCGATTCTTAACACTGCCATCTACCGGTAGTTTTTTCAGAGATTTGTTTTGGATTGTTGATGAGGCCATTGTGGGAGAATAATTTTAATTATAGCAGGGTTTTGCATCTTAACGAAATACAAAGCCGGGGGTGGGGAAATCCCTACTATGGAACCAGGAACCCTCCCCATTCATAATCCGCCCAATTAATTGTATGCTAAAGACAGTAGATTTGGAGGTGCAAAATGTTTACCCTCTTTAAAGATAAAACAACCGTTATGCTGGAATCGGCAGCGCTAACCCATCGCGGGCAGAAGCGTGAGGTCAATCAAGATGCTGTGTTTCATCAATCAAATGATCAGCGCGGGCTTTACATGGTGTGCGATGGTTTGGGCGGGCACCAGGCCGGCGACAAGGCCAGCCGTTGGGTTATCGACATCATGACGGCCGAATTGGGCCGGCTGCTGTTTGATAATGAAGGCGTTGACAAACTGTCGTCCACAAATCTCAGCGAGGCCGTTCGTTCGGCGGTGCTGAAGGCCGAGGCGCGTCTCAAGGATCATATGCAGACTCATCCAGAAGTTCACCGGATGGGTACCACGCTGACGCTGGCCCTGGTTAACGAAAAGGCCGCGCTTATCGCTAATATGGGAGACAGCCGCGCCTATCTTTACCGGGATGGCTATGTAACCCAACTTACCGAAGATCATTCCTGGGCCGCCGCCCTGGCCCGCATGGGCAAAATCAGGGAAGATGAGGTAGCAGACCATCCTCGCAGCAATATGTTGTACCGCAGTTTGGGGATGGAACACGAGTCGGATTCGGCGGTAGATATTTTCGAGCAAGACCTGGAACCCGGCGACAAGCTGCTACTCTGTTCCGACGGTTTGTGGCACACTTTTTCCAACGCCACGAAACTGGCCGAGTGGCTGGATGCGTCCGGCGAGCCGGAACAGGTGGCCGAGCACCTGGTCGATGAGGCCAACCGGCGTGACGGCTCCGATAACATCAGCGCGGTGGTTGTCCAGATAACAGAGTAAGTTTTATTGAATCTACCATTTGTAAATAACCATTTCTAAACCAAGACAAGGAGATCAACTTATGAAAAAGCTTGCCAGAAACAATTTAGGATTTTTACTGTTAGCCATTTGGTTAATTCTTACCGGCTTACTTCCCCTGTTGAGTATCAGTTTTCCGGCAGCCGGCACGCTGATGAGCCTGCTGGCCATTGCCGCCGGGGTACTGATTCTTATGGGCCGGTAAGCAAGAAAAAGAAAACTGAGGAGGTTGAAAAATGACGATCATTGAATTTGTTTTGTTACTGATTGTGGCCGCTATTTGCGGTAGTTTGGGGCAGGCCCTGGCCGGGTATTCTTATGGCGGGTGCCTGCTGGCCACGGTGGTTGGTTTTGTGGGAGCCTGGTTGGGCGTCTGGTTGGCCCGTCAGCTTGGCCTGCCGGTGTTTTTGCCTGTTTCTATTGGCTCGCAGAGCTTCCCCATTATCTGGTCCATTATTGGATCGGCCCTTTTGGCTTTAGCGCTGGGGTTGGTCACACGGGGGCGCCGGTATGCTTAAAAATGTTCTCAAAATTATAGGCCTGGGGTTCGGCCTGTGGAGCTTGAGTTTGATCTGGCCGGATTTCAAGCCGACGCTGATCTTATTCTTGGTGGCAGGGCTGATGCTGGCGTTGCTGTCGGCCACAGGATGGCTGTTCAGAACCCGTCGATATGCCCTGCGCCGGCTGCCCGTAACAAAACCGAATACGGTTGCGGCAATGTCGTACCAGGCCATGCAGTCTCGTTTACGCCATTCGCTGCCCACCCGCCCGATTCATCGGTTAAGCAGAAACCCTCAAACGCGACATTCACAACCCACCCGGCCTGTGCAGTGGGCCTAAAAAATGCAGTAAATCAAAATATCAGGAGGCGAAACAATGTCAACAATGAATTATCAAGAACAAAAACAAAATCGCGGGCGACACCGGCAGCAAGAAGCGGTTTCCAATAAGCCCGCTCGCCGTCAGGTGGGGCTGGCCAAAACCACGCAATTTATCTGGCTGATAACCGGCATTCTGGAGGGTTTGATTGGCTTGCGAGTTATCCTCAAACTGATCGCGGCCAATCCGGAAAATCCGTTTGCCAGTTTTATCTACGGCCTCACCGAATTATTCCTGTGGCCCTTTTTGAGCCTGACGGCAACGCCCTCGGCGGGAGGAATGGTGTTAGAAATCCCTTCGCTCATCGCTATGGTGGTTTTTGCGTTAGCGGCGTGGGTTGTTGTGAGTTTGCTCGAGTTGATTTTTAAACGTCCAGAGGCCCCCCCGAAATAAGAAAACCATGGTTTTTGGGAGGAGTTGAATAGAACGCCCCGGCCAATGACCGGGGCGTTCTATTGTCTCCCGATGTTGGCACAGACAGGCAGAAGGTAGAGAGACTCCTACCTCACGCCGGAACAGAAAATTCTTGTGCCGATGGCTGTAGGAGAAAAAGCTGCCGGCCAGGAAGTGCTTAATTTGTCACTTACAGAAGCTGAAAAACTTGCGTCAGCCGGTGAACTGGTGTGGACCGCTCGGAACGATGGGCCGTATGGCAACGGCCGTGAATTGCCGGGCCATATTGCCTCCTGCGATCCTTTGTATGAAGGATAAACCAGATCGATCAACACGTTCTGCATAACTCTCGGTGAGTAATACAGCAAAACAAATTTTGTGGAAAAGAAATACTTTCTCCACAGTTAATGCAAAGGAGTTTGATCATGACAGTACAGGGAACCAAACGAGATGTTTTACACACAATAGCCGATATCCAAAAAGCGTTATCGGTACAGCAGGTTGAGGATACACAAATTGCGGAAGAAATTGAACTGAACCCGCAGATCATTCGTAATTTGCTGCAAGACTTGGCCGAAGAAGAGTATATCAAGTTAAACACTTTCGATACGCTGGCCGGAACCGTTTACGATGTGGCGCTAACCACCAAGGGTAAGAAGTTTTTAGAAGAAGATCGAGTCCCGACCTAAAACAACGAGATGATGTTCTATCGGCGTTAAGACCAATCGGGCGTAACGATGATCGTTACGCCCGATTCTTAAACTCATTCAATGGGGAAGGCCGAATCAAATTTGAGCCATGGCGCGCCGCAGCAGCCACCAGGCCAATCCAAAAATCACAAAACCTACACTGCCTAAAACAATCAGCAGCAGGTAATTTGGTAGATAGCCGCGCAACATAATTTCCTGGAGCAGGATAATCGCGTGGGTAGCCGGAACCAATCAGGAAACTATTTGCACAGATTGAAATCTATCCACCTGTAAAACAAAGTGTATAATTTTATCAAAAGTTCATTCGGAAGGAAGATGCATTCGATTTCCGTCAACCCGGAGGAAAAAACCATGAAAAAACTTTTGCTCATCGTAGTTGATGCCCTTGCCTCGTCGGTTGCGGGGCCGGCGATGGAGCAGGGCCGGTTGCCGAACATGCAGGCTTTAAGCCAATTGGGGATGGCAGCTGAATCGATTGCGGTGTTTCCTTCCATTACCCCCGCAGCCACAGCTTCGATAAATACCGGTCACTATCCGCACCACCATGGAATTTTGGGGTATCACTGGTACGATCTGGAAAATGATACCGTGGTCTATTACGGCGATGACTTTTGGGTTATCTGGCAGCAGGGGTTTGGCAACTTTTTTGATGAATTTTTGAATAATCTCAACCACCGGCGGTTAAACGCCGACACGCTTTTTCAAACCGTGGAACGAGCCGGATTAAAGGCCGCCAACTTAAATTACCTGATCTTTCGGGGAGATGTAAAGCATACGGCCAACATTCCCCTGTTGATCAGTCTCCTCCCCGGCGTACCGTTTAGAGAAGAAATATATGGGCCTTCAATTCTATTTTTTGGCGATTTGGTAGATACAAAAATCGATTCCGTCAAAGTAGAATTGGCAACAAACGGCGGATTATTTAATCGCTTTGGCTTTGACGATGCCAATACCGGCAACTTACTCGGACAGTTGGCCGAGTTGCGCGCCCTGCCCGATTTTACCCTGGCCTATTTTCCCGATAACGATTATCGCAGCCACGAAGTAGGCCCCCAGGCCGCCCTGACCGCCCTGGAGCAGGTAGACAGCGAGCTTGGCCGCCTGTTTGCCGCCTTTGGCGGGGTCCAACAGACCCTCGATGAACTCTGCATTGTATTAACGGGCGATCACTCCCAGACGGATATTATTGAAGATGAAAATAGCGCCGGCATTGAACTCGACCAGTTTCTGACCAAATTCAACATTTCCCAACCCGGCACCCCCATGGAGCAAGACGACCAAATTGTGGCGTGCCCCAATATGCGCAGCGCACAAATCTATTTTCGGCATCTTACCGCAGGCAACCTGGAATATGCTCTCGAGGAACTGCTCAAGGACGAGCGGGTTGATCAGGTGATCTGGCGCGCCAAAGATTTAGGACAGGGTGAAAAAGGTTATTACGTGTCCACCCAACAGCATGGCCGGTTACATTTCTGGCCGGGTACGGATGGGCCGAACCATGCCACGGATCAGTACGGCGGCGTCTGGAGTTGGTGGGGAGATTTGGGCACGGTGGATGGACAAGTATCGCCCGACAATGTGCTGACGTTCCCCATGTATCCCAATGCCTTTGAACGCCTGGTTGGCGGACTGGACGGCACCAATAGCGGCCATTTGTGGGTGACAGCCCGCCCCGGCTACGAATTTCAACTCGCCAATCGTAGCAGCCTTCATATCGGCGGCGGGTCGCACGGATCGCTGCATGTTCAAGATTCGGTTTCGCCGCTCCTGGTAGCCGGCGCGCCGGAGGGAATTCAATTACCCGCCCACCCCCGGGCCGTCGATGTGAATCCTTTGTGCCTCACCGTCCTGGGGCTTGAGCCGGCCCGGCCGGTGGGGGCCAGCATCATAGGAGAATGTATCTAACCCAACCGGGTGAATAAAACATCGTTTTAAAACTCACTTGAGCTATCAAAAAATAGCTCGATTTCTAACATACAATCGCCCAAAATAGTGTAGTAAGTAAATCATCAAAATGTTATGCTTAAGGGGTAAGCCATTTCAGGCGTGTAATATCTAACTCAATTAAAGGAGATCATGATGTTAAAATTGGCGATTATATTCTTTATCATCGCCCTGATTGCCGCGGTATTTGGATTTGGCGGAATCGCCGGGGCAGCCACCAGTATTGCTCAAATTCTGTTTTTCATTTTTTTAGTTATTTTTCTGCTTTCCCTGGTCATGGGAGTGGTTCGAAGATAAGGGCTGAAACTAAAAAACATCACAACTTGTGGGGGAAGCAGTGTTATGATACCTCAACTTGAAACTCATTTCTTGAGCAAATTGATAAAAATAAATGTGGCGGGTTTTCTATTTCTCTTTTTGACGGGATGCCAGGGAACTGCATCCGCACCGTCTGTTCCACCACCCAGAAATATTTTTTTAACTGCGGTTGGCGCCCTTTTATTTCTGGTTGTCTTCTTCTATATGGGCTTTAAAGCCTTCATAGAAAGGCACACCTCTGCTAAAGAGTTGAGTAAAGCGGAACGACGAACGCGGATCGCCGGTTTTTTAATTGGCGCGCTCTCTGCCATCTTGTTGATTGCTATTGACGCTGCCCCCGGGCCCATTTCTTCTCTGGGTATTTTAGCCTTTTTCCCGTGGTATATTCTGATAATCATGAGCGTGATTTTTGGTTTTGGGCTGGCTGTAGTCAGCAAATTAGTTGCCCGCTACCGGCCTACCAGTGGAACCGGATTTATGTTAATGGTGGTTACATTTATAAGCGCCGCCGGGTTGTATTTGATTTTGTTTGCCGGCGGATTGCAAAGCAAAGTGCTGGCTGCCATTCTGCCTGTTTTTATTGGCCTGTTGTTATTTAGAATGTTATTCCCTACCCGGCAGACATCTCACAACGAAAAAGGGGCAAAACGAAGCAAGATGGTTAAGAATTATGACGCAAACAATAAAAATGTTGGTTGAACTTCTACGGATCGCTGCCGCTCGATCACGCTAAAGCATCAATAATCAAAAACTTTCCAGGCTCCCGGTAACCGGGAGTCTTTTGCTTTCGAGAGCCTGTGAAACAAGACGCATAGTAGGGAAATCCCGCATCTTCAGACAGGAACTCTCCCCATTGAAACATACCGCCCAAAACGATATAGTGATATTGTAAATCCGATACAGATATTATCGTCGGGTGAGGAGGCCGTGAAATGTTGCTGGTTTTAAGAGCAAACAGGTTGTTGCCCGCGCTGACGGCTCAAAACGTGGGGCGAGAATTGTACCACCAACGATACAATGTGGTTCAAATTATCGGGGCGAGGCCAACTTTGCAGAAAATTGCCTGGATATTTGCCAGAGCCTCGGATATGTTCGACATCCGGTTTCAATACGACTCTCTCGTTGTGCGGCGGGCACATACGATGGAAATAGCAGGTAAAGATGCGAAATCAATCGAGACCGCAACCGTAGAATCTTCAATACCTGTTCCTGAATACACAGCAGGTTAGGCCCTAGCCCAGTAAAATTCTTGTACGATGAACAAAAATTTCCGACAGCATATTTCTTTTTAGTTCCGGCTTAGAAGCATAGCGACTTTGTCCGGGTTAGGAGGATAATCTTATGAAGCGTAATCAAATAGCTAAGTGGACCATAAAATTGGGTTTGTTCGTTTTGATACTGGCCGGGGGTACGGTCGCAGCGTTGGCTATTGATGAAGCAACCGGCCTGGCGCTGACCGAATTGCCCAACACGCCGGTCCAAGCCGTGGCCGGGCACCAGAATGATGCTGTTTACGCCACGCTGAATGATTCCTCAACCCCTGCGTTTTACCGCAGTTACGATCAAGGCGATACCTGGGAAGCGCTTGAATCAAATTTGAATCCGGCGTCAGTTACAGCTCTGGCGATTGATCCCCAAGATTCGGCCATTTTGTATGCCGGTACTGAAGGAGGCCCGGTAGATAAAATCAACAATGTCTGGCGCAGCTTTGACGGCGGGGAAAGCTGGCAAAATTTTAATATGAAACTGCCCGCCGGTCCCGACAAAATGATACCGGCGGTAACAACGTTGGAAGTCGATCCCAATCAACCGTATGGTTTGTATGTGGGCACAGCCGGGCACGGGGTCTACCGATTTGATGAGAACCAGGTGGGGTACACCCTGGTTGGCGGCGTGACCATGCCGGCGGTGAACGTTCACGATCTGGTGATCGATGCCAACAGCCGGTTGTATGCCCTCACCGGACAAGGGTTATTCAGTCTCGAGGGTGAAGCCTGGCAGCAACTCAACACCCTGCCCGGCACTCCGGTCGAATTGGCGATAGCGCCGTTGAACCCCCAAATTATATTTGCCAGTGTTCCCCCCAACGGCATTTATCGCTCTGAAGATGGCGGCTATACCTGGGAACATACGGTCAGCGGCCTGAACTGGACACCGGGATCAGGCTTACGGGCCACTGCCCTGGCCATTGATCCCAAAAATCCGGCGCATGTGGTGGCAGCCACCGCTTATGAACTGGGCATCCATCATCTGTCTCCCGGAGGGATTTTTGAAAGCCAGACCGGCGGGGAAAGCTGGAACGAGATCGCCGATACCGATACCCTGGTGACGGACCTCAACTTTACGCCGGATGGTATTTTGGCGGCAACCGACGAAGGGCTGCGACGCTATGAAACTTCATCACCCGCAGCTACCGGCAACACGTCCACTTTGGCAAAACCGGTAGTGGATGAATTCGACTCGCTCTTCCCCTTGAGCGGCCTCCAGATTTTGATTTTCTTATTGACTTTGAGCCTGGCCGGCTGGGTACTGATAGGCCGCTTCAACTGGTTCCGCAAACAACGAAGCTGATACAACCGATAATCTAAAAAAGAGGAGATTCCAATAAGTCACGCTGCCGCCGATAAACCCACAACTGAAAATAGAATAAGCCGCTGGCTCCGGCTAATGCTGGTTGTAAGTTTGGGGCTTGTCGCTGCAATCATTGTTATCACCACTTCGTTTTTGGGGTTCGATTTACCCGAAACGATGTCCCTGCTCGACAAATTCAATATAACCGGTTTTTGGCACCAAACGTCCCTGGCCAAAAAACATCGCCTGCCGGCTGACGTGCAAGCCTTTATCACCGAACATCACGGCACCACACGCGTACAATACTTTTACCGGCAAGCCTGCGAACTGTCGGATAAACCGGAGGCGGTGGATGAAACCGCCTTTCGTTATCCCGGCCCCAAACCCCAGCGCAGGGAAACCGGCATTCTGATGCTGGCCGATAGCTGCGAATCGGCAGCGCGGGCCAAAAAGCCATCTACGGCAGAAGCGTTCGACGAACTGGTCCGCGAAATCATCAATGATAAAATAGGCGATGATCAATTGAGCGAATGTGATCTAACTACCCATGATCTGGATGAAATACGCCGGGCGTTTGTAGAAATATTTCAGGGAACGCTCCATCATCGAATTGATTATCCTTTAGAACAAAAAAAGGATCAGAAGTGACCGTATCACCCAAACACAGTGGGAAGAACTCAACCGGCTCTTTAGCACCATAAAGCTCCATCGCAAAACGAGATGTTCGCCTCAGGCGATCATTATTTGCTCTACTTGACTATGAATCGGATGGCCGAACAGATTTTAGCCGAGGATTGGGATGAACTAACCACTTACAGACACTTTCAACGATGCCGCTGCCGATGGGTAAATGGGTAATACTATCGCGGCACAAATTTGATCGCGTCAAAGGCGATTTGGGTAGAGGCGGCTGGTTCGCTGGTGCTGTCGTACAAAATCACATACTCGTCACTCTGCCCATCAAAAGAATAGGTTCCCAGGCTGACCCAACCGGAATGAATATATTGGTTGACCACCCGGAAGTCCACATCGTCCTCATGATGAACCTGATAGCGGGCCGCGCGGGTGGTGGCGCATTGGGAGGGGATGTAGGCATAGACTTCATAGTCGCCGGCGGCCAGATCAGGCATCCACAGGCCGTAATTTTCCCAGCGGTAGCTGTTGTTGTAGGTCCAATAGAAATCGGCGCCATAACCGCCACCACAGCCTCTAAAGCGGGAGGCCAGGGGGCCGCCCCATTCAAAGCCGCTGTGCCGGTTATCCACAATCACGCTGTCGCCGGGTGAGGGTTCGGAGCCGTCGTCGTCACCGTCGGTATAATCACCGGGGTCGTCATCGATGAGCATGACGGCAATGGCATTGCTCAAATGCTCATAATATTCTACCTTAAAATCGTGCGTGTCGGTTTCCAGCCGCAGGGTGATGGTTTCGTAGGTTACGCTCTGATCTTTCCAGGAATCGTACACATTTTTGCCGTCAACAAATACGCGCATACCGTCATCGTGCTGGATTCTGAGCTGGTAATCGCCCTGGACCAGGTAAACCGATTTCATCCAGCGCACCGAGAAGTTATCTCGCGGCACTTTGGGGCTGGGCGAACCGCTGTTCCAATCGAAATTGATCTGGCTGTCCTGCCGGACCAGCACCGGATCACCGGCCAGATCGCGGTTATTAAAATATTCGCCCTGCCAGGCGCCCACCACATCGGTGCCGCCGGCCAGTTGAATCCAGCTAAAGTCGATCAGTGCCCGGCCGGTATCCTCAAAATAAGCAACTTGCAGCTCGTGATTGCCGGATTTTTCCAGAAAAACCCTTTGCCTGATGTTCTCCTGGCGGCCCACATTCCAGGCATCGATGATCAATTCGCCGTCGAGCCAGACCCGAGCACCGTCATCGACGGTCAGCAAGAACAGATAGGTACCTTTTTCAAAATGGCGGGTGATGGTATACCGCGCCGAAAATTGATCTGCCGGAAGCTCAGGATTGGGGGCATCATAGCCCCAATCGTGGCTGACGGAGTCTTCAAAGCGGCTCAATTTGGGCTGGCCCGATAAGGCCGGGTTATCGTAATATTCCGCCCGCCAGCTTAAATTCAACAGCGGGGCGGCCCCGGACGCAGCGGGGAATATCCCCAGTAACAAGATTAGCGCGGCTAACAACCAAATAGTTTTTCTCATCATCTGTTCTCCTTGATTTACCAAAGTTACTCGGCTTGCTTGCGGCGTTGTGCTGCCGCCGTGATCGCGCCGGCAAATAAAATCAACAGCAGCGCGGTACCGCTGATAACCACATATTTCATCGAGTCATCCTCACCCTGCCCCGATTCCGGCAGGGTCACTACATTGGCGCGGGGCTGGGTGCTGACCGGCGGTTCCAGCATCAGCGGCTGCTCATTTGCCGGGGCGGTTATTTCCTCTTCAACCGGTGGGGCCGGTTCAACAATCTCATTAACATCTTCCTCCACGCTTTTTGCGTCCTCTGTTTTATCAGCGGCTTCCGTTTCAGCTTCCGCTGTAATGTTTTCATCAGCCGGGGCCGTCACCGAGGTATCGGCATCCATCGATTCTGCTTCGGCAGGCGCGGCCTCGGGCTGGGTGCTGGCCGACGCGTCTAATGAAGCGGCCTGTACCAGGGAGGCTTCAAGGCCTTCGGGAGCAGGGCCTACCAAAGATATGGCTTGAATATCAAAAATGCCGGAGCCGTTGTTGATCCATTTTTTCCAGCCGCGAATAAAAAGCGTCAACTGCTCGTTGCGGGCGGTGAGGGTGGCTTCGTAAGTTTCAAAGCGGTACAGACCTCCCTCGGGATCAAAAAGAACTTGTTCATCCCACGGCAGTTCATGCCAATCCTGTTCGGCCACCAATTCCCAGGCGGTGCCGCCGTTGTAATCCACGCCATACTGCAAGCGGTAGCCGTAATCAGAAACCTCAATATCGCCCTCGGTAGAGCGGATCAAGCCTTTGATGGTGAGTTTATATTGTTGGCCGGGCACGACGTTTACAGTTTGATAAATACCGGCGTAACGGTTCAGCGCCTGGGCATCTTTGATTTCGATCATCTGGGCGTTGGATTGGCCGGCCAGCGTTACTTTATCCCAGGTGTCGGTGCTCCAGTCGACCACCGCCTGGCCATTGCTAAAAGCGCCCCAATGATAGCCCACGCCAAAATCCTGAATTCCCTGCTCAAAATCTCCATTCACCATCAAATCCCGGAGTTCCGGACTTTGCTGGGAAAAGACAGGGGCGGGAATATACAACAGCCCAATAATGAGGACAAGGCTAAACAATATTCTCAGATTAAGATCGTTTTTTAACATCAGACCACCCCCTGTTTTAACAACAAACGTACACAACTTGACATAGTATAACTTGACATATTACATTTTACTTGACTTTCCATAACATGTCAATATAACTTTTCATAATGTTAGAACTGTTCAGGCCGTCTTCCCGGTTTTGCCAAACATCTCAAGGTGAACTATGATTTTTGTGTCAAAACTTGTTTTTTAAATGTTATTCTGAGGCTGGAGGCCGAAGAAACCCCGGCAAAGTGTCTAATTGGCCGCGATTTGGAGACTCTTCGCTCTCTTTGATCGCTCAGAGCAACATGACGACGTTGATCTTGCCGGTTGTTTGGATTTCAGAAAACTGTTCTTAGAGAATGAAAGAGCCTTTTGATGCGCCATTATCAACGCCCCTGGTGGCTGGTTGTCAACAAATCCGCCCATCTGAACACAACAATTGAAGACGATGCTCATCCCGGTGAACGCATTTTTTTGATTCGAGGCGAGCCGCTGGTGCAGGGATTGGCCTGGCTCATCTGGGGGCCGGTGGCGGCTTTGTTGACCGTGGGTTTGCTGGTCTGGCTGGCCGTCTCGCTGGAGGTGAGCCGGCAGCCGTGGAATATTCGAGGGTTGATGATTTTGCTGTTTTTGTTTTTACCGGCGATTGCCTGGGGCGGAGTCTCGTTGGCGGCGCATCTTCTGGCTCAAAAACATTTGCAAACCGAACGCCACGCCACCCGGCAAGAATGTATGATCCGTTTGAACCAGAAACAAAACGCGCTTTTTTATCAAACTACCGCGCACCCCAGCGAAGAGCAAATACCTTTTGCCGCTATTCAACGTCTGAGAATTGCGCCCGCGCTGGGCAGTGAGGATATAAAAAAAACGCGGTTACTGCTGGAAACTGACGAAGGGCCAATCGTGCTGCTCAACGAACAATTGGGCAATTTTTCCCAAAAAAAAGAACTGACTCAAGAAATTGAGCAGACACTGGCCGCATACACCCAATAAAATTCACCCACCGTAGTGAGCGCGCTCACTACGGTGGGCGTTTTCATATCTCGTAACAAAAATCACAACTCTTTATCAAGATTAACTTCGATCTGGCCGGTAATCACCTGGGCCTGGATTTCCTGCATGATATTTTGAATCGCCGGGGTGACGACTTTGAAAACGCTGGGGCGCACCGGGGCCAGCATCAATCCGCCCTCGGCAAAGCCATAGCTTTTCACCACGCCCCCTTCAAACCGGTCTTCCACCACCGAGCCGATCACATCATACACGGCCTTGCCTACCCGTTTGATGCGGCTGGTCAGCACGGCGTTGGGAGCCAAATCGCTGTGGTCGCCGCCGGTGCTGATGATCCATTTATCAAACTCCTCGGCAGCTTCAAGAGCGCCCAGGCCGCACCGGCCTGCCACCTGGTAAATTACGTCAACGCCCAGGGTGTATTGGGTTTCAGCCAGCAGTCGCCCGCGAATGGGATCGTCAAATTCACCCACGTAGTCGGAAATAAAACTGATGGACGGGTCAACATTTTCTACGCCTCGGGCAAACCCTAACTCAATCCGGCGGACAATGGGCGTAACCCCGCCCCCGATAAAGCCAACCATCTGGGTTTGGGTGATCAACGCGGCTAAAACACCCACCACAAAATCACCCTCGTATTCCCGGTACGTAGCCGACCATACATTATCGCCCTCACCGGCCACATCAACCACGGCAAAGGGTTTATCAGGATAGCGGGCAGCCACCTCGTTGATGGGCGCGGCATTGCCGTAGCCCACACCGATGATCAAATCATACTCTGCTTTGGCCCATTCATCCAACGTATTGGCATTGAGCATCGGATTTTCCCAATCGGCCGCATCAAACTCAATCCCGAACTCTTTTTGGGCGCGTTCCAGGCCAGCGTAAGCGGAATCGTTAAAAGATTTATCGCCCAGCCCGCCAACACTGAGTTGCAAGCCCACCTTTATTTTTTTAGACATCGTTTATCCCCTTTGATTTGATCAACGTTTGGGTGAAGGTGTGTATGAATTTTGTAAAGAATGGGTTTCGCCCTTGGAGATGTTTCAAGGGCCATTTCTCTTTCATTATAACATCACCGAAAGCTCTTGACAATAGCGCCGCCAAAATTCCAGGTATGGTTGCAGCCTCAGAAGCGTCATCACGCTTCGATACGCCTCCGGCTTTTCAACATGCGGTATAACCGTGTTCGGTTTTGAGGGGAACTATGGGGATGGTGCTGTTCCGGTCGGGATAACCGTTTCCGCAGGGGTGCCAGCGGCCTGGGGTAAATTGAGATAACTATAGTAAGTAATCGCCCAGCCTTCATTTTTCCGGGACAACACATAGGTAAATTCAAACGATTCCTGATTGATCTCGCTGAGTCCACCGTACGTCCATACCTCCCGGCTCACCACTGTGACCTCATCAGGCGTGACGCGCTTAATGGATGGCACGGCCAGGTATTTAAATTCAACGTCAAAGGGTTTGGCGTAGCGGCTGTAAAGTTCGGCGGCAAAATTCTGCGCTTTTTCCAGGGCGCGGCCCTGCCACGCGCCGGCCAGCCTTGCCAGGTTGTCTTCGGTGGCAATGGGAGAGATTTCGCGCAGCAATACGTTGGCTTCTTCCACAGTATTGATCACCGTCTGGGTGTCTGTGATCGACAGGGTTGAAGTTGGGGAGTTGATAACCAGGGTATCCGATTGCACCGCCGTAATAACGGGCGTATCGATCACAATGACCGTGGGCACCGGAGTTTCAGTGGGTGTGATGATGGTGGGCGTTAATGTGGAAGTGGAAGTGACCGGTGTGGATAAATCGAGTACTACCAGCACCGTGGGGGTGGCTGTTGGCGCGGCAGGGGTGGCCGTTGGCGTTGGCCCGGCTGTCTGGGTTGAGGTGGGAGCGGAAACAATATCGGGCGGCGAGGTTGGCGCAGGATCAGACTCGGTAGCGGCAACCGCTGGCTGTTCAACCGGGAACGGCGAGGCTATCGCCGGCGTTGTCTCAACCGCCGGGGGGGAATTCGGCAGCAGGCCATTGGACACCACCCAAATCAGGCCGCCCCAGACCAACAGCCACAGCCCCAGGCCCAGCATCAAAGCGCCCAAGCGCCCCGCCGGCCCGTACTGCGCGGTATTGAGCATGATCGCGCCTACCGGCTGGCGGCCACGAACCGCCGCCACCACCAGCAGCGGGCCAATGAGGATAAGAACAATGGGCGATAAAAGTATGGCTAAAATGAGGCAACCCAGATTTCGCATGGCTTCACCTGGCTGCATTGTAACACGATTTCTTGAGAGTCAAAAAAAATCCCCACAGGTGGTGGAGATTTCTGGTTTTAATATTTCTGTAGTTATAACGGTAGGTCACGCTTGTAGCATGACGTATCTTCAGAAAGTCGTCACGTTAAAAATATGATCTACGAGTATCTTGTTTGTCCAAATCACGGAATTCGACAGAATCAAGCCCTAATCGCCACTCTCTCATCTGCCCCTGAAGGTTTAATTTACATTAACGATTGTCGAACCAGCAGGTTGGTCTGGCGAATTTTAAGGGCCAGGTCGGCGGCAAAGTTACGCATCACCGTGTAACCCATTTGGAAATCATCTTCCAATAATTCAATAAACGCCGCCCGATCAATCACCAGCAATTTACATTTCTCAGAGCCGCACTTGGCCGAGGCGGAACGCACGCCGGGGTCCACAATGGCCACCTCGCCAAACGACTGCCCGCGCCGCAGGGTGGCAATAGTGCTGGGCTGATAAGCGTCGGTTTTGCCGTCGCCAATCGTATCCGGGTCCACCTGAATTTCTACCTGCCCCTCCATAATAATGTAAAACTCTTTGCTGAGTTCATTCTCTTCAAAAATAACATCGTCCTGATTGTAGGTTTTTTCTTCACAGATTTTATCAACCAGTTTCAATTTATCAGGAGTTAGCCCTTCAAAAATATCAACCTGTTCCAACACATAAATATTGGTCATCCGCCGAGTCCTCCTTGAAAATTATTTTGTTTTATAAATTGAGCCTAAAAAAATCTTAACACAGGAGTTTTAAAGCGTCAATGGGACTTTTGGTAACACGTCTTAACTACCTATTCGCCCAATCCTTCAAACATCTGTATAATATACCTTTATCCATCAATCTCAAAAAATACCCTCCCGCAAGGTACCGCCGCCAGGGTCATCACCCAATTGATCCTGGAGAGCAATTTTGGTCAGTATCGTTCCAAATTCACGGCGTATCTTGACTAGAAAGCTGCAATGTTTTGGCCAGAGTATATGTATCGCTGGATATTGAGACCACCGGACTGGATGCGGAACGAGACGCAATTTTAGAAATAGGCGCGGTTCGTTTCAAAGGAAACCGTGTTTTCGATACCTTCAACAGTTTGATCAATCCCAACCGCCCCATCCCTTACAAAATTCAACAACTCACCGGCATTACACCCGAAGACATTGACGGCGCGCCCCAACTGACCGATGTATTGCCGCAAATCAACCGTTTTGTGGGCGATAACCCGGTGCTGGCTCACAATGTAAGTTTTGACCTGTCCTTTTTCCGCAAGCATGGCCTGTTCCAGAACAATATCGGTATTGATACGTTTGAACTGGCCAGCATTTTGCTCCCCTACGCCGGGCGCTACAGCCTGACCCATTTGCTGGATTATCTTGATGTCAATCTGCCGCCCGAAGATCAAGCCCACCGCGCGCTGGATGACTCCCAGGCCACCCGCCGCCTTTTTAACGCCCTGCTGGATCAGGCTCGCCGCCTCGACGGGCGCATCATCGACGAAGTGGCCCGCATCGCCGGCAAAAGTGATTGGCCGCTGGCGATTGTGTTTAAAGACCTCAGCCGCGAGCGGCGTATCAGCGTACCCGCCGGCACATTGGGCCAGCAACTGGCCGCCAAAGGCATGATGGACGATGCCGGCGTTGACGGCGGCCACGCCCTGATCCAGAACGCGGATTATACCTTCGACCCGCCCCTAAAACCCAAACCAGAAACCGAGCCGCTGGATGTGATCAACCTGTGCAAAATGTTGGAATACAAGGGGCTGTTTGACAAAAGCTTCAAGGGCTTTGAATACCGGCCCCAACAGGTGGATATGCTGGCCAGCGTGGGCGGCGCGTTCAATGAATCGGCCCATCTGATGGTAGAAGCCGGCACCGGCACCGGTAAATCGATTGCCTACCTCATCCCGGCCATTTACTGGGCGGTACAAAACAATCAGCGCGTGGTCATCTCCACCAACACCATCAACCTGCAAGACCAACTGCTCAACCAAGATATTCCCACGCTGAAAAAACTTTTGCCGTTTGATTTCAAAGCCGTGGCCCTCAAAGGCCGCAGCAACTATCTCTGCCCCAACCGGCTGCAACTGTTCCGCGTCAAAGAAAATCTCAGGCCCAAAGAATCCCGCTTGCTGGCCAAACTATTGGTCTGGCTGCCCAGCACCACCACCGGCGACCGGGAAGAGCTGTTTATGCCCGATTACAGCGAACAAGCGCTGTGGAGCCAGGTGGCGTCCGACGGCAACCTGTGCGATCCCCGCGCCTGTACGCCCGACACCTGTTTTTACGCCCGCGCCCGCCGCCAGGCCGAATCGGCCCATCTCATCATCATCAATCACGCCCTGCTGCTGGCCGACATTGCCGTGGACAGCCGGGTGATTCCCGAATACAAACACCTTATTATTGACGAAGCGCACCACCTGGAAGATAACATGACCAACCAGCTCAGCTTCAACGCCAGCCAAAAAACCATCGAGCAGTTGCTGCGCGATCTCAGCGTGCCGCTCCGGGGACGCGCCCAGCGGGTGGGGTTTGTCAACGAAGTGGCCCGGCGCTGCGCCTCGGCGGTGCCCAACAGTGTCAAGGGTGATGTCAACGAAATTGTGCAAAAAAGCCACGAAGCGATTGACGCCGTGGTGAAATCGACCCGCAAATTGTTTGCCGCGCTGGGCGATTTTATGGCCGATTTCTCCCGCCGCAGCACCTACAACCTGAAAATTCGGCTCACAGACGATACCCGCTCCCATCCGGCCTGGTCTGATGTGGAACTGATTTGGGAAATCACTCATGAATCGCTGGCCGATGTTTCTAAAGCGCTGGGCATTCTCTACACCATGCTCACCGAACTGGAAGGGTACGATGTGCCCAACTGGGAAGAACTGCTGTCCACCCTCAACTACTATCGCGGCCAGCTAGATGAGATACGGGCCAACATCCACATTATTTTAGCCAATCCCAGCCGGGACCGCATTTTGTGGATTGAACAGGAACTCAAAAAAAATCTCATCTCGCTGCACAATGCGCCCCTGCACGTGGGTAGTTTGGTCCACGAACACTTGCTCAAGCCGAAAGAATCAGTTATCTTTACCTCGGCCACGTTGCAAACCAATAATTCTTTTGACTATTTTCAGGAACGCCTGCACCTGTGGGAGGCCGATGAAGCGGCCGTTGGCTCGCCGTTTGACTACGAAAACAACACCCTGGTCTACGTGCCCACCGACATCCCGGAGTGTAACACGCCGGGCTATCAAAAAGCATTTGAAGCCGGCCTGCTCGATCTGGTGTTAAAACTCAAGGGCCGCACGCTGGTGCTCTTTACCGCCTACAGCCAATTGTGGAACACGGCCAAAGCCATCCGAGGGCCGCTGGCCGAAGCCGACATTGTGGTTCACCAACAGGGCGACGGCACCGGACGCCGCCAACTGCTGGAAAACTTTAAAACTTCGGAGCAAGGGGTTCTGCTGGGTACCCGTTCTTTTTGGGAAGGCGTTGATATTCCCGGCCCGGCCCTCAGTTGCGTGGTGATTGCCCGCCTGCCCTTTGCCGTGCCCAACGACCCGATTGTGGCCGCCCGCTCGGAAACATTTGACGATGCGTTTCACCAATACGCCATTCCTGAAGCCATTTTGATGTTCCGGCAAGGCTTTGGCCGCCTGATCCGTACCAAAAACGACCGGGGCGTGGTCGCCATTTTCGACCGGCGCGTCATCAGCAAAAGCTACGGCCACGCTTTCCTGGATTCCCTGCCCGGTGTCACCCGCCGCCAGGGCGTGCTGAAAGACCTGCCCGATCTGGCCGAACAGTGGATTGATTATGGAGGAATTTGACGTTCAAAAAATCCCGTCTATGATATTGAACGTTTCGACTTGGGAACAAAATTCAGACCTTTGAGCTTTACAAGTTGATTTTTGTACGAAAATCGTCTTTGTTGATACAAAAGATTTTGCAGCAGAAGTTACTTCAGAAACCTCAAAGGTCTTGGCTGCTAATGACGCAGAAAGCTGCTATTCTTTGATAAATTTTGGAGGAAAGAAAAAATGATAGATGTAAATGCCTTACGTAAAGGCGCCACCTTTACCGAAAACAACGAATTATTCAAAGTATTGGATTACACCCACAACAAAACCGCGCGCGGCAGCGCCACCATTCGCGTAAAAGTGCGCAACCTGCGCAGCGGCGCTATTTTTGAAAAAACCTTCAACGGCGGCGAGCGCGTTGAAGATGTGCGGTTGGACCACGCTGAAGCGCAATACCTCTACAACGATGGCGAATTGTACTACTTTATGGACACCGAAACCTACGAGCAGCCCGCTTTCAACAAAGAAGTGGTGGAGGACATTATCCCCTTCCTGACCGAAAACATGAACGTCAAAATTTCCACCTACGAAGGCGAACCGATTGAAATTGAAATCCCCATCACCGTGGAACTGGAAGTGGTAGAAACCGAACCCGGTTTTGCCGGCGATACCGCCCAGGGCGCAACCAAACCGGCCAAACTAACCACCGGCCTGGAAGTCCAGGTGCCGCTGTTTGTCAACGAAGGGGATGTAATCCGCGTAGATACCCGCACCAGCGAATATCTGACCCGCGTATAGCTTATGGCAATAAGAATTGACAGGATTTAACCCGATTTTTAGAATTAGTGAGTAAAATTGAAATGGGCGTGCGAATAGTGAGGAGTAAGGAGTAAGCAGTGAGACACTTGTCACTCATCACTCGTTACTCATCACCTCACTGAAACAAACGCCCCCAATAAAAACAAATTCTGGCTATTCCAGTGATTGTAATTTATGAAAACTCCCGCAGGCAAAGAATGTAAATATTATTACGGTGACTTTCATCGCGGGCGCAACGTGCAGACGTGCCGTTTGATCGAGCGTAATCCCGACTCGCCTCCCTGGAAACCGCAGTTATGCTACACCTGCCCGGTTCCCGACATTTTACGCGCCAACCAATCCGATACGCTCAAACTGGACGGCAAAGTGGTAAAAAAATTTTTTGGCCTTAAAATGCAGGTAGAGGTTGAAGGTTGGTGCAGCGAATGTTTCAGCGCCGTGCCCGACCCGGCCCTGGGCTGCCAGAACTGCGCCTCAAACAAACCATCCATCTTTGATCTGGACGAAAGTCCATAATAACTTGTATCTTCTCAATATTTCGGGGGAACGAGGTTTGAGCTTGTCGAAACCAACGGTCTTCGACAAGCTCAACCAACTCTGCCCCAGATTATTGAGAAGGTACAATAACTTGGTGATCCAAAGGAGGGTCTTATGACAAAGTACGTGGCTGCCATCGATCAAGGAACCACCAGTACCCGTTGCATGCTCTTTAACCACGCCGGCGAGCCGGTTGGCGCGCACCAGTTGGAACACGAGCAAATCTATCCCCAACCCGGTTGGGTAGAACACGATGCGCTGGAAATCTGGGACCGCACCCAGGACGTTATCCGGGGCGCGATGCAGCAGGTGGGGATCACGGCGGATGATATTGTGGCCGTGGGCATCACCAACCAGCGCGAAACTACACTGGTGTGGGATAAAAACACGGGCCGGCCCTACCACAACGCCATTGTCTGGCAAGATACCCGCACCGACAAAATCTGCAACCGCCTGGCCCAAAACGAGGGCAAAGACCGCTTCCGCGAGGCGGTGGGCCTGCCGCTGGCCACCTACTTCTCCGGCCCCAAAGTCAAATGGCTGCTGGATAATGTTGACGGCCTCCGCGAAGCCGCCGAAAAAGGCGACGCCATCTTTGGCAATATGGATACCTGGCTGGTCTGGAATTTGACCGGTGGCCCCAATCGCGGCGCACACATCACCGATGTGACCAACGCCTCCCGCACCATGCTGATGAACCTGGACGGCACGCAGTGGAACAGCGACATCATCAACACCATGGGCATCCCCGCCACGATGCTGCCGGAAATTCGTCCCTCCAGCGACCCCGACATTTACGGCACCACCCTGCCCGATGGCCCCTTTGGCGGCAAAATTCCGGTCTGCGGCATCCTGGGCGATCAGCAGGCGGCCACCGTGGGCCAGGCTTGCTTCAGCGTGGGCGAGGCCAAAAACACCTACGGCACCGGCTGTTTTATGATCCTCAACACCGGCCCCGACATCGTCGATTCAAAACACGGCCTGTTGACCACCGTGGGTTACAAATTTGGCGATCAACCGACCGTTTACGCCCTGGAAGGCTCTATTGCCATCACCGGCGCGCTGGTGCAGTGGCTGCGCGATAATCTGGGGTTAATTGAGAACGCCGCCGAGGTAGAACCCCTGGCCCGCACGGTAGAAAACAATGGCGGCATCTATTTTGTGCCTGCCTTCTCCGGCCTGTTTGCCCCCTACTGGCGCAGCGATGCCCGGGGCGCCATTGTGGGGATGACCCGTTACATCAACAAAGGCCATCTGGCCCGCGCCGTGCTTGAAGCCACCGCCTACCAGACCCGCGAAGTGCTGGACGCCATGAACGCCGACTCCGGCGTTGATCTCAAGGCGCTCAAAGTAGATGGCGGCATGGTTTACAATGATCTGCTGATGCAATTTCAAGCCGATGTGCTGGGCGTACCCGTCATCCGGCCCCAAGTAGCCGAAACCACCGCCCTGGGCGCGGCCTACGCCGCCGGGCTGGCCGTGGGCTTCTGGCAAAACACCGACGAAATGCGCCAAAATTGGGGCGTGGATCACACCTGGGAGCCGTCCACCGACAACGCCGCCCGAACCATTCAATACACCCAATGGAAAAAAGCCGTAACCCGTACATTTGATTGGGTAGAGTAATCTGACAACAAGGAATCGCGCGTGTTAAATATTTTAGTGATGGGCGCGGGCGCCATTGGCTGCTTTATCGGCGGCCACCTGGCAGCCGCCGGCCACAAAGTGGCCTTGATCGGCCTCTCCGACCTCATACCCAAAATCGCCGCCGATGGGCTGGTGCTGCGCTGGCCCGGCCAGCCGGACAAAACCGTCTTTCCCGCCACCGCCACCGAAGTCGTGATCCCGGAAAATCCCTACGATTTCATCCTGATCACGCCCAAAGCCCCCGATACGCTGACCGTGGCCAACCTATTGACCGCGCTGCCGCCGGACGCCCGCAGCTATTTCATCTCCTTCCAAAATGGGATCGGTAACGAGGAAACGCTGGTTGAGCTGTTTGGCCGGGACCAGGTTCTGGCCGGCACGCTGACCCTGCCCATCAGCCTGCCGGAATTGGGCGTGATAGCCGTGAGTAAAGCCAAAGGCGGGCTGGGCGTCGCGCCGCTGGTTCAGGGCCAGCCGGTGGATGTTTTGGCCGATGCGCTCAAGCAGGGCGGCCTGCCCGCCAACACCTATGCCGATTACCGCGCGATGAAATGGTCCAAACTGCTGCTCAACATCATCAACAACGCCTCCAGCGCCATCCTGGATATGCATCCGGCGGACATCATTGACCACCCGGCCCTGTTTGACCTGGAAATAAATTCGCTACGCGAAGGGTTGGCCGTGATGAAAGCGCAGGGACTGCAACCGGTTCATTTGCCGGGCTATCCGGTCGATTGGCTGGCCCGGCTGCTGTCGGCCCGCTGGCTGCCGATGGCGGCTACCCGCGCCATTCTGCGCCCTTTTATGCGCAGCGGGCGCGGCAGCAAAATGCCCTCGTTCCACATCGATCTGGCGGCGGGCCGCACCACCACAGAAGTGGATTATCTGAACGGCGCGATTGTAGCGGCAGGCCAAAAATTAGGGATCGATACTCCCGCCAACCGGGCACTGACAGAGACCCTCAAAGGAATCGTATCAGGCCAACTGGCCTGGAAAGATTACCAACAACAGCCGGAAAAACTACTGCGGGCAGCAGGCCACTAACTGTTCCGTTTGGTGCCGGTATAAACAAAGGCTTTATCAATCATTTTGATGTGATCGCCCTTGTCAATGCCAATCGATTTACCACACTGACAACAAATTTTGTCGCCGGACAGGCGCATCGCACCCATTCGCGTGATCCTGTCTTTGTAACAGCGCAACACCCGACCGTGGCCGATTTTATCATATTTCCACAATTTTCGTTTGCAAGCAACGCATTTTATGGTGAGCATTGCGCCCTATTGTAACACAATCTGATAAAAACCTCTCATTTTTTGCCGCATCCATTTTTTTGGCCTATACTCCAAATCTGACGAGTGATGCGTAACGAGTGAGATCAAATTCGAGATGTTTTTCACGCGTCACTTCTCACTCATTACATAAACGAGGCGTATCGTGTTAATCATACTTTCCATTGTGTTCATACTGGTGGCTTATATTTCTGGCTCCATTCCTTTTGGCTATCTGGTTTCCCGATTATACGGCATTGATGTCACCGCTTCCGGCAGCGGGCGCACCGGCGGCACCAATGTGCTGCGGGCGGCAGGGCCGCTGGCCGCCGCGCTGACCGTGACCGGCGATATGCTCAAAGGCTTGATACCGGTCTATTTGTTGGTCAGCGCGGGCTTTCACCCGGTGATCTGCGCGCTGGCCGGCACGGCCACGGTGGTGGGGCATAATCACTCCATTTTTTTGGGATTTCGAGGCGGCGTAGGCGCGGGCACAGCCATTGGCGCGCTGGCGGCGCTTTCGTTCCCCATTGCGCTGCTGGCCGGTGCGTGCGGCATCATCGGCTTGATCATCACCCGCTACGCCTCGATTTTATCCGCCACCATTGCGGCTTCTGCCCTGGTTATTCTGATCATCTCCGCTTTTTTGGGCTATACGCCCTACGGATACATTGTATTTGGCGTACTCACCCTGCTGGTGATGTTTTACGCCCTGCGGCCCAACTTTGCCCGCATCCGGGCCGGCAACGAACGCAAGATCGGCCAGAAAATCGATAATGTCACCAAAATCGACCCCAACAAAAAATCATCGTGAATCGCGCCCTGTCTGATGGCCCACTATCCCGTTGATTTACACGCTCATACCACCGCTTCTGACGGCAAGTTAACGCCCGCCCAGGTGGTTGAGCGAGCCGCCCGGCGGGGGCTGCGCGTGGTGGGCATTGCCGATCACGATACGATTGACGGCCTCCCGGAAGCGCTGGCCGCCGGCGAGCGGCTGGGGCTGGAAGTGGTTCCGGCGGTTGAATTCAGCCTGCGCCACGAACCGGACAAACAGTTTGTGGGCCTCCACCTGCTGGGCTATTTTATCGATCCCCAAACCCCGCTGCTGGTGGAAATGATGCAAAAAGTGCAGCAGGGGCGCGTTGAGCAAAAAATCAAACAAATCGAAAAGCTGCAATCCTTTGGCTTTGATGTGCCGGTTGACGCGGTTCTGGCCCGGGCCGGCGGGATGCCGGGCCGCCCGCACATTGCCGCCGTGCTGCTGGAGCGCAATCCGGGACGGTTTGACAGCATCCAACAAATTTTCAACGAATATTTGGGCGTTCACGCCAAAGCGCACGTGGGGCGTCAATTTGCCTTGAAGCTGGCCGAAGCCGTTGACCTCATCAAACAGGCCGGCGGCGTGCCGGTGTTTGCCCATCCCGGCGGGTACGATTCCGATATTGATCCCCTGCTGGCGGTGCGCAACGCCGCTGCTGAAGGCGTGGAGGGGGTGGAAGTATTTTACCCCTACGAAAAAGGCCACCGCTCCTCCGGCGAGCGCAGCCGCTGGATTGCCCGCGCCGAGGCGTTGGCCCGCGAGTTGGAGTTGCTGCAAACCGGCGGCACCGATTTCCATGGCCGCCCGCACGAGCTCATCGATCTGGGCGATATGGGGCTGACCGAGGCCCAATTTGCCCACTTCAAAGCGGGCTGGCGTCGCCTCAGAACCAAAAGTTAACTGTCCACAATTTTCCCCATTTTCTCCACAAGTTATTCACAGTTTCTATCCGTTTATACACAAGCAGCAATTAAATTGTAAACACCTTATCCACAACATATAGTGTTAAATAACTTAAAGACCTACCATATCTAGTGCCTCGCCTTGACAAAATCGCCATAATCTGTAGAGTCGTATAAAAAGGGTAAGCGTGCAGTAAACAGAGGAGGCTGTAAAATGGACCGGAAATTTTTTATTGCCGTCGCCGGCAATATGGGTGTTGGCAAAAGCACCCTCACCAATCTGTTGGTGAAGGCGCTGGATGGCACGCCCTTTTATGAAGCCGTAGACGATAACCCCTACCTCACCGATTTTTACCAGGATATGCGCCAGTGGAGTTTTCATTCGCAGATATTTTTTCTAACCAGCCGTTTACGCAGCCATCGGGAAATTCTGAACCATCCTTCCACCGTCATTCAAGACCGCTGTATTTATGAAGATGCGGAAATTTTTGCCCGCAATCTGCACCAGCGCGGCAATATGTCGGACCGGGATTTTACGGTGTATCGCAGCCTGTACCAGGAATTTACCCAATTTTTGCCCGCGCCCGATCTGATCATTTATCTCAAAGCCAGCGTTCCCACCCTGATCGAGCGCATTCTGCGCCGGGGCCGGGATTTTGAGCAGGATGTCTCCCCCCTCTATTTGCAGCAGCTTAACGAGTTATACAACGCCTGGATCGAAGATTTCACCCTCTGCCCGGTTCTGACCCTTGACTCCGACCGGCTGGATTTTGTGCGCTTCGACGCCGACTTTGAATTTATTATCGAAAACGTTCTAAAAAAGCTGGAGCTGAGGGAAAGAGTCTACGTGCGGTAAGCCTCAACTCGACCTATCGAAAACAGCGAGACAATAGAGAACGGGAACCATAGTCTCTATAAGATTGTCTCGCTGTTTTTTTGTCATTTTGTCCGAAAATGGTCAATTTTTGGTCACGTCTGAAGCGGGCAGAGAGCAGCAATTTGTGCTATAATTTCCCCATCGCAACAACACTGGAAATTCTATGGAAAAACCTACCATTCGTCCCATAAAAAAAACCGCAGCAACCGGTCCGGCTGAACCTAACGCGCCGGGAATGCTCTCAGTTGAACAGGCGGCCACTTTGATCGACCGGTTGCAAAAAAATGTTACCCGCGCTGTGGTGGTTCATCCCGAAAAACTCAAACTTATTTTGACCACCATCTTGGGCCGAGGGCATTTGCTTCTGGAGGATGTGCCCGGCATCGGCAAAACGCTGGTGGCCAAGGCGCTGGCCCGCTCCATCAGCGCCCGCTTCAAACGCATCCAATGCACGCCCGACCTGCTGCCCAGCGACATCACCGGCACGTCCATTTATAATCAAAAAGAGCAAGAGTTTGTGTTTGCGCCCGGCCCGCTGTTTGCCCAATTTGTGCTGGTAGACGAGATCAACCGGGCCACGCCGCGCACCCAGTCGAGCTTGCTGGAAAGCATGGCCGAAAGGCAGGTCACGGTGGATGGCCGGCAGTACAACCTGGAAGAACCCTTCTTTCTGATCGCCACCCAAAATCCGGTGGAAACCGCCGGTACTTTCCCCCTACCCGAAGCCCAACTGGACCGCTTTCTCATTTCGCTCAGCCTCGGCTACCCGGAATTTGAGGAAGAAGTAACCATCCTGGAGCGGGAAGAACACGAAGACCCGCTGACCCGCATCAAGCCGGTATTGTCGCCGGAACATGTGCTGGCCCTGCAAGCGCTGGTGAAGCAGGTGGACGTGGTGCGGCCCCTTAAAGAATATATGATCAAACTGCTCACCGTTACCCGCAACCATCCCGATGTGCTGCTGGGCGTCAGCCCGCGCGGCGGCGTTTCTTTGCAGCGCGCGGCCCAGGCGATGGCCCTGCTCAACCACCGCAATTTTGTTACGCCCGACGACATCAAGGCTGTGGCCGGCGGCGTATTGAGCCACCGGATGATCACTCACGAACGCTCGGCGGAACTCAACCATCACCTGGTCGACTCGATCCTTGGTTCCGTGCCGGTGCCGGTGGCGTAGGTCAGCTCGATGCCGAGCAAACGCACCTGGGCATTTTTGGTCCTGGCCGTGCTGCTCTATTTTCTGGCCAACCAGACGCAGGTGGGCTGGGTTTATGTGATGACCGCCGGCATTTTGGGGCTGCTGGCCGCCAATTTTTTCTACAGCCGGCGGCTCCTGGCCGGCATCAAGGTGCAGCGAACCTTCAAAAACCTGTCGGATAACGAGAAAAACTCAGTAGCCGGGAAATCAGACCTCACCCCAGACTCGTTTCACGAAGATGATCCCATAGAAATCACTTTGCACGTTCAACAAACCGGGCTGCGCCCCGCCTTCCTCATCCACGGTGATGAAGTGTGCCCTTTTGCCCCGCCTGAGGAACAAAAACAGCCGGTCTTCATTCCCCATCTATTCAAACAGCAGGCAGTGCAGGCTGTCTACACCACGGTGTGCGACCGGCGCGGGCTGCATCGTTACGGGCCGCTTCCGCTCCGCTCCAGAGGCCCGTTTGACTTTTTCCAAACCCGCCACACTGTGGCCGCGCCCGCCGAAATCTTGATCTATCCCGCCTACCACCGTCTCCAACGCCTGCACCTGCTGGAAACACGCGAGCTGGCCGAACGACAAACCGCGCGGGTGGGCCTTGGCACCGAAGTAGTCGGCACTCGCGAGTATCGCCCCGGCGACTCCCTGCGCCAGATCCACTGGCGCAGCACGGCCCGGATAGGCCGGCTGGTGGTCAAAGAATTTGCCGAAGAAGACCAGCCCTCGCTGACCGTGATGCTCGATTTGGAAACCACCGCCGGCGTAGGCCGGGAGAAATATTCCACCTTTGAAACCGCCATCCGCGTGGCCGCCAGCCTGGGTTATTACGCTACCCGGCACGATGTACCCTTTCGGCTGGCAGGGTCCAGCCCCAAATGGCGCGCGCCGGCCTCGCCGCTGAGTTGGTGGGCGGTGTTGAATTACCTGGCCAAAGTACAAAACGATGGGCAAGAATCGCTGGCCAGAGTGCTGGAAACCCTGCCGCCGCTGCCCTTTCTGGTGGTGCTGGTTAGCCGTCCCACCCCCAACATCATCAGAGCAATCCATACGACCCATCAAAAAGGTTCGCGGGTACTGGCCCTCTTTATTACGCCGGACGGCGCCATCCCGCCGGAAATATCCCCTGCCGGAGCCGCCGGCCTGGAAATCGCCGGGATGAGTCCGTATAACTGGGTCGAAGTGTTAGAGAAATTATAAATGAGCAGCAAGAATAAAACACCAAAACAAAAAGAGCCGGAACGCTCGCTGCCCCTCCGGCTGGTGGTGCTGGCGGCGATGCTGGTGCCGTTGCTGGCCCTGGCCCGGGTTCACAGCGGGTTGTGGCCGCACGTGATCCTGGCCGGCTGCGGCATTGGGTTAGGGCACTGGTACAGCTACCGCTTTGTAGATCGCAGTACGGCCGCCGTACGGGCCATTATGTTCATGCTTATTCATCTGGCCCTGTGCTGGCTGGTGATGGGCCTGGCCATTGGGGCCACGGTTCCGCAAGCGCAATTTGCCATCTTTGCCCAGGCCATCACCAGTTTTGATCTGAAATATCGCCGGAGCCTGTTCAATACGCTCATCCACAGCCTGGCCAACCTGTATGTGGCCGCCACCCTGAGCCGTACCTACGAATTGTTTATCTATCTGGCTGCTTTTACCGCCCTGGTACTGGTCGCTTTTTATGTGGCGGCCAAAGAAGATGGCGTAAAAACCAGCCGTACTCGACTCACCGCCCCCACCGAACGACAATCGATGACTTTGTTTGGCCTCAGTTTTGGCGCCATCATTTTGCTGGCCATTTTTGTGATGTTCATGTTTGTGCCGCGCTTTGCCAATAACCCGGTAGTGCCGCCGTTTACCATCAACATACCCCTGGAAGGCGGCATCCAATCAGAGATCATCAACCCCGGCGTGCCGCTGGTACAGGTGAACGGCTGGAGCAACGAAACCGGCGATTATTTTTACGGCTTTGACACCAATTTGGACCTGCGCTATCGGGGCGGCCTCAGCGATGAGATTGTAATGTACGTGCGCAGCCCCAGCCGCAGCTACTGGCGCAGCCACAACTTCGATACCTACAGCGGGGTAAGCTGGAGCCAGAGCGATAAGACCTTGACCGAACTGGAACCGAAAGTAGGCGTTTATTACGAGTTGGACACCCCCCTGGGCGCGCCGATTTACAGTCGTTCAACCGGCCAACAGCAGCGGGTGGTGCAAAGTTTTACCATTGTTCGCCGCCAGCCCAACCTGGTCTTTGCTGCCTACCGACCCAAAGAAATTTATATCACCGCCAGCAAAATATCAATTGATAGCGGCGACGGCCTGCGCCTACCCGAAGAACTCAAACCGGGCTTTACCTACAGCGTGGTTTCTCTGCGGCCCGATTTTGACCCGGAGCGGCTGCGGCAGGCCTCGACCCGCTACCCACCGCAAATTACGGCCCGCTATTTGCAACTGCCCGATATTTCCCAACGGGTCAAAAACCTGGCCGGGCGGCTGACCGCGCCGTACGACAACCCTTACGATAAAGTGATGGCCCTGAACAACCACCTGCGCGCGGAATACCCCTACAACTACTTTCCGCCGCCCCTCCCGCCGGGCGCGGAGGTGGTAGACACCTTCTTGTTCGAGGATCAGGAAGGCGTGTGCGAACAATACGTGACCGCCCTGGTGGTGATGGCTCGCGCGCTGGGCATTCCGGCCCGGCTGACCACCGGCTACGGCGCGGGCACGTACAACCCCATCACCAACTATTATGAGGTGCGGCTGAGCGATGCCCACTCCTGGGCCGAGGTCTATTTTCCGGGCCACGGCTGGGTGCCGTTTGACCCCACCCCCGGCTGGACGCCCCAACCTTACCCCACGCCCGTGCAAAACTGGCTATTTGCCAACCAGGGCCGGTTTCTGGATCTCCGGCTCCCTGCCGCACCCCTGGAACAACTGGCCAACAGCCCGCTGCTCAGGTTGAATGTGCTGGCGCCGCTGCTGGTGGGATTAACGTTTGTGATCGGCGTAATTTGGGGCTTGATCTATATTTTGAGGAACCTGCCAAAAAAGAGGCCGGCAGACCAACCCATGTATTCGTCGCTGCCGCCCGACCCCCGGCGAACGCGCATTTTACAGCTTTATAACGAGGGAACCAATTTGGTCAGCCAAGCCCGTTTTCGCCCGCGCCATCGCTGGGAGGCGCTGACAGAATACGCCCGGCAGGTGCGCCACCTCCCGGCCCTCAGCCGTCTGACCCAGGCCGCAGAAATGGCCGCCTATCGCAATCAACCGCCCGATGCCCAAACCGTCAGCCAGGCCGAAGCCGCCCTGGAGGAACTGGATCATCATCTTGCGCCCGGCGGCAAAAACAAAATTTCCTCTTGATCGCTACAGATACAAATCCGTAACGATCTCTAAGGAACGGGAATTTAACAAGCTGTGCAGCCATTTCATTCCAAGAAGCACAGGAAGCAGAGCGGCTGCAGCAACGAGGAATCTCCGGGCGGTGAGCCTTGCAACAGCATAGAAACTGGAGATTCTTCGCTTCGCTCAGAATGACATGCCCAAGTTAATTAATTCTCATTTCTAAGCTGTCTTCGACTGAAGGAAAACAAGATTTCCCTTGAAGCAAATTTAGATTCCCTTCAAGCAAATTTAGATTCCCTTCAAGCAAAATAAAATTCCCTTGAAGAGAAATCAGTTTCTCTTTAAGGGAATTGCAAAACCGGTTCTTTTCAAATTTCCGTAGGGGCAAACAGACGTTCGTCCTTACTCCGGCAGGTTGCTGATAAAAATAAACATCAACACGCCCCACACGGCAAAGGTGATGATGAGGATGAGAAACGTGATAATGGCGTTTTCCAATATTTCCCACGAGGCCCAGGCGGCCGGCGCGCCGGTTCCCAAAGCTACCAGCGTAGTGGGCACAGCCCGGATCAAAAACCAGTTTGTTACCGAAATTTCGCCCATACCCGGCGTCTGCTTGAGCCAGTAATAAATCAACCCGCCCCACCCGCCAAAGGTCAAAATAAGCACGAGAGAGGCCAGCAACACGCTGGCCAGACCCGACCACAGGGCAAACGCGCCGGCCACACCGCCGCCCAACAACACCAATGCTGCGGGCACGGCCCGCACCAAAAACCAAACCATCACCGAGCCTTCGCTGACATGGCCGCTGCCCCAGCACGTCTGGCACAATTTGGTTTCCACTTCAAACTCGCCGGTGCCAACCTCGCCCCATTTGTTGCAGCGCTCGCATTCGGTGCCGTCGTTCAACACCCGGCTGCCGCCGCAATCGGGGCAGCGGGTCATAATTTCTTTTTTGATTTCTATCTGGCCGGTTCCACGGCAATCTCGACAAACTGGCATAAGTTTCTCCATCCGTAACAAAAATTCTGTTCAAAGTGTAGCACAAAATCGGATTGATTTAAAAATTGAGGCATCCGGTTTTGCCATTTGTGTCCACCCCATTTAAACTAAGAAGATGAGTAACAAAACTTTCAAAATAAAATTGCGCGTATGATCGCGGATCAATGGAGAAAAACATGAACATCACTAAACAACCTTTTGGGAAAACAGCCGGCGGCACACCGGTAGATTTGTATACGCTGACCAACGACAACAACCTGGAGGCCAAAATCACCAATTACGGTGGGGTTGTCGTGTCGCTGGTGGTGCCGGATCAGGGCGGCCACCTGGATGATATTGTGCTGGGCCTGGACACGCTGGAGGATTACGCCAGCAAGAGTCCTTATTTTGGCTGCATCACCGGTCGCTATGCCAACCGCATTGCCAACGCCAAATTCACCCTTGATGGGGTTGAATACACCCTGGCCCAAAACAACGGCGATAATCACCTGCACGGCGGCCTCAAGGGATTCGACAAAGTGGTCTGGACGGCGGAAGAGATACAAAGCAACAACGGCGTGGGCCTCAAACTAAGCTACACCAGCCCCGACGGCGAGGAAAATTACCCCGGCACCCTGGAGGTTATCGTCACGTACACGCTGACCAATGAAGACGAACTCAGAATTGATTATCAGGCCACCACCGATAAAGACACCATTGTCAACCTCACCAACCATACTTATTTTAATCTGAAGGGAGCCGGTTCCGGCGACATCTTGGACCACGAGCTGATGCTCAACGCCGACCGCTTCACGCCGATAGACGACACGCTCATCCCCACCGGCGAACTGCGCAGCGTGGCCGGTACCCCGCTGGATTTTCGCCAGATGACCACCATTGGCGACCGGATTGACGAGGATGACGAGCAGCTAGATTTTGCCGGCGGCTACGATCACAACTGGGTGCTGAACACCAACGGCACGCTGACCCTGGCCGCCCGCGTGGAAGAATCAACCAGTGGCCGGGCCATAGACGTTTACACCACCGAACCCGGCATTCAATTTTACAGCGGCAACTTTCTCAGCGAAATAACAGGCAAGGAAGGAAAAACTTACCGCAAGCGCGACGGCCTCTGCCTGGAAACCCAGCATTTTCCCGATTCGCCCAACAAACCGCAATTTCCGTCCACCGTTCTCAAACCCGGCGAAACCTACCAGACGACCACCATTTACCAGTTCTCTACGTTGTAAACCCGTTTTGTTTTGCGTAGGGGCGAATGGCCATTCGCCCCTACGCGGTACCTCACAGAAAATTCCAAAGAGCCAGAGTCTTTAGCCAGGTAATCCGTGACCCTAAAACACGTTTTTAAAAGCCTTAGCCGGCATAAAATCCGCACCACGCTGATGTTGATGGCCCTGATTGTGGGCGTCGCCGCCCTGGTCAGCCTGAACGCGGCGGTTGATACCTACGAGCGCTTCTTCTTAGACTCCATCAGCAACAGCGCGGGCGATTACGATCTGGTCATCACCAAAAAAGAGTTCGAACCCAACCTGTTGATGGATAGTTCGCGGGTAGTGCCCGCCATTCAATCCGCTCACCCCGACATCAAACAAGTCGCGCCTCGCATCCAGGGCACGGTGGATGTAGACGCGGTCAGCGAAGGAGAAGCCATCCACGGCAGCGCGCCGTTTGTGGCCTTGAATCGTTCCGCCGACGAAGCCGGCAATTTTGAAGTTATCAGCGGCACTCTAGATTTCGACCCCGGTTATGCGGTGGTTTTACAAGAAACCGCCGATACCTTTGGCCTGGAACCCGGCGATACGTTTGACATCAGTTACAGCCTGCCAATTCCCCGTCAAAAAGGCATCGAGAGCGCGGCCAATACCAGCACCCGCCAAGCCAGAACCACCCTTACGGTCAGCGGTATTGCGCTCCAACGCGGCGTAACCGGCACCGACGAAAACGATGGGGTTTTGATCGATCTGGGCTATGCCCAGCGCTGGCTGGACATTCCCGGCCAGGCGGAACGCATTGTGGTAGTGTTTGATGACACGGTTTACAGCAACAATGATCCTCAGGCGGCCACATTTTACGCCCGCTCTATCGGCGAACAGATCCAGGCGCTTTTGGGCGAAACCTACAATTACACGCTGCCCCGGGCCAGCATCCTCAGCAACACCTTTGAAGTGTTCATCTTTATTCAAGCCATCACCTCGGTTTACGGCATTTTGTCTCTCAGCGTGGTCGGGCTGCTGGTCCGCACCATGGTGATGACCAACGTCCGCGAGCAAACACGTGATCTGGCCTTATTCCGCATTTTGGGCGCGCCGCGCGGTTATTTGTTTACCCTGGTGGCCGTGGAAGTAGCCGTGCTGGGCGTCATCGGCATTGGAATAGGCGCTATTGGCGGGCAGGCGCTAACCAATACTTTTTTGGTTCCTCTGATTGCCAATTTAGCCAACCTGGCGGTTTCGGAGATACCGGTGGTGTCTCCCCGCGCCTTGTTTATTTCGATAGCCACAGCAGCGGTTGTTTTGATAGCCAGCGCCTATGCACCGGCGCGGCGGGCGGCGGGCACCAAAATTATGTACGCCATCAATCCCGGCGTGGCCGAAGGATTGGGGCTGGACGATCTGGCCAAACTCCGCGAGCGCCGGGTCGATCTGCGCATTTTCCGCAGCGGCATCATTGTGCTTTTTTTTCCGGCCCTGCTCTTTTTTATCTTTCCGCTGGCCTTCAATTTTGGTGTCCTCTGGCTGCAAGCCGTGCTTATTTTTGGTTCCTTTTTGCTGTTGATCGTGGGGATGGCGCTGCTCTTTTTCCCGGTAACGCTGCCCATGCAGCGCCTGCTGGTTGGCTTTTTCAGGCTGTTCTTCAGCAGGGTAGGCTACTTTGCCCAGCGCAATATTTTGCGCAGCCAGCACCGCAATACGCTCATCAGCTTGATGATCGTTATCAGCGCCACCATGCCCACCTTTTTTGCCACCACCCTGGCTCTGGAACAGGCCAACACCGCCACCGACATTCGCCTGGCCAACGGTGTTCCTTTAATTATCCGCAAATTTGGCGCGGTACAATTGCAAGAAAGTGAATTTGGCCCTCCCGAAGAAGCATCGACGCGGGAAGTAAAAAATCGCTTTAGCCGAGAACTGCTGGTCGAGTTGCAGGCCAATGCCGCCCTCGGCCCCAACGTAGCCGTCACCTACCCCTTCAACACCAATATCCGCGACGATGTGGGCCTGCGGGATGTAGGCGTGCGGGTTTACGGCATCGACGGCAATTTGAACACCATCACCTTCCCGGAGGGCATCGAATGGATCGCCGGCGGCCCGGATAGTTTCAACCTGATTTTGGCCGATCCCAACGCCGTGATCATCAGCCAGGGCCTATCGGACCATTTTGAACGAGGGCTGGGCGATACGCTGCGCTTGAAAGGCGAGGGGCTGGATCATACCCGCATTGTGCGGGTTGTGGGCGTGCTGGGCCGCTTTCCGGGTTTTTCTGATTTCACCTCGAACCGGACCACGGCGCAAAGCGGCGGCACCGACATCTTCATCAACCAGACCGCGTTCCGCGAGCTTACGCGCGATCCCCTGGACGGCCCCTACGATCCCACCTACCCGATTTTTGAAACCATGCGGGCCGCGCCCAACCTGCGGGCCGGGATTGTTGATCTGCCGGAAGAGGTAGGCGAAGCAGCTATTCGAGACGTGGCCGGCACGCTGCGCCAGGAATATGGCCTGAGCGAGAATCTGAGCATCACCTCCACCCCCGAACGCATTGAATCCGCCGAACAAGGCGCGCAGCAGGGGCAGGTCATCATTTTGGTCCTCACCAGCATCAGCTTCATTTTGGCGATTTTTGGGGTTTTTGTCGTCACCTATATTTCAGTCTACACCCGCCGCGGCGAAATTGCCATGCTCAAAGCAATGGGGTCATCTAACGGCCATTTATTTGGCATGTTTCTAGGGGAAGCGCTGGTGATGACGCTCAGCGCCACCCTCACCGGTATTGTTGCCGGCACGATTTTAGGCTACCTGTTCCGCTTTTCCAACTCTTTCCGCACCGAAACACCGACCGTGCCCGCCTTTGATACCTTTGTCACACCCATTATGCTTATAATGATGATTGCCGCCGCCCTGCTCAGCACCATGTTTGCCACCTGGGGCTATCTCCGGCGCAAAGCCATCGAAATCTTGCGGGCTATTTAGAGGCTGCCATAATGACACCGATCAAAACCTATACCGTGCCCAAATACTTCTGGCTTGTGCCGCTGGCTGCCACGCTGTTTCTTTTGGGGAGTTTCCGGCAGCCGTACGGCTGGGGCGTGAAATTGTTTGTGGCCCTGTTTTTGCTGTTTATCTGGTATAATTTCCTGGTGATGCCGGTTGAGATCAGGCTTCTGGCCGACCAATCGGTGCTGTTCAAGGGGGTCTTGAAAGAGAGCCGGGTGAAGGTAGCCGATATTATGACATTGGAAAAATCGGCCAAAGCAACCACTTTGATCCACACCGGCGGCAAAGTATGGCTGTCGATGCTCATCAGCGAGGTAGATGATTTTTTTGATGAGATCAAAACCATCAATCCGGCCATCACCGAAGATTATGAACCCGTCACAAAATTCGTTCAAACACCCCGGAACTTCATCCTGCTTGTATTAGGCGTGTTTCTTGCGGGCCTGGTATTGACTGCTGCTATGCTGTGGCTGGCCTGATGCACTGCCCCGATTCAGTATTCAAACTTGCCTTCCATCTACAGGTTAAGGTAGAATTTCGCTTTTACAACCTGAGTTGAGAGGTATATTCCTATGATGCCGCCCGGTCATGTTGCCGCCACCTGGGGCATGGCAGCCGCAGCCCAACACCATCACCCAAAACTGGCCCGGCTGGATTACCGGCTGTTAGCTATCTGTGCCTTGCTGCCGGATTTAGTGGACAAACCGTTAGCCATCCTTATTTTCACCGACACCCCCACCAGCCAATTGATAGCCCACAGTTTACTCTTCAACCTGGCATTATTGATTTCAGCCCTTCTCTTGTGGCAGCGGGCCTTGCCTTACGTGCTGGCCTTCAATGCCCACCTTTTGGCCGACCGCATGTGGAACCACACCGAAACCTTCTGGTGGCCTGTTTTTGGCTGGCAAAGCTTTTGGGAATACAAGCCGATGAATACCGCCGAGGCGATGTTCAACGTGTATCTCGATATCATCGTCCGTTATCCCCAGGTGTGGGTGGTGGAATTGGCGGCGCTGGTTATTTTGCTGTGGTTTGGCCTGCGGTACCGGCTCTATCGTTGGCCGCGTTTAAAGTACTTTTTGTGGACGGGACGGGTTATGAATTACCAACCATTTCAAAAAACAACGCATCATACGCCCGACCCTGCTCCAGCCAATCATACTGAGCCACAACGGAACGAAGCGTGAACCGGCGCGTTTTCTTGATATTGAGAATGGCGCTGCTTAAGCGATCAACCAAATCAGTAAAATTATCGTAAAAACATTGGGGATGATATGCCTCGGGGATGATACCGGGATAGGCCAACCGTTTCGGCAGAAGGGGAAAACAGTTGCAGTACAGCGCCTCGACAACACTGGCCCCAAAAAAATCCTGGTTTGACGTGACGGGGATAATATCGGCCCGCCACAGCCAACGGACGTAATCGGCAAAAGATTCCACGTACCCAAATTGAACGATGTGCCGGGCTAACGCTTTTTCCGCAGCCAGAAACACTTCTGGTTTTTGGCTGAAATTCTCGCCCAGCACCGCGAGGTCGAAATCCAGTCCCCGTTTAGATAAAATCTTTAGCGCCTCAAAGAATTCTTCAGGGCCTTTGTCGTATTCCCAGCGATGTCCCCACAGGATCAGAGGGGGAGAGGCGGGGCCAATCTGCTCGGTGATACCGGCAGGTTTATATTGATCGAAGCGCTGCAAATCTAACCCTAACGGCAGCACCCGACTTTTTGCTTGAAGGTGTTGGACCGTATCGAGTTCATTGTAGTCGGGAAAATGTTTTAGCAGCTTTGGTAGAGCGGCTAAAAAACTTTCTTGATGATAAGCCGAGTTAAACAGTACAGCGTCCGCTGCCAGAGCCGAGGTATAATTGATAAAGCCATAGTGCTTGTCTCGCTGTTGAGCGATATCACGATCCTCAGGCGACCAGGGATAGGTTAGCTGATTTTCGTGAAAATAGACAGCCAGAGGGAGGTTGGCCGTCCTGTCTCGTGTCAGGGCCAGGAATGTGGTGAGATCAAGCATGTCGGTTGTCAGGATGAGATCAGGGGTTAAATCTGACTCCAGAAATTTGCGGGCCAGGGTAACTGCCCCGCCATGCATCCGCCATTTCCAAAAGCGTCCGGGCAGGCTCAGGATTTCGATCTGGTGTTGGCTATGCTGTGCATAACCGTCGGCCCAAGCCGCATGCGAGCCGGTATAATAGGGCGCGATCAACACTATTTTCATAACATCTTTCTTTGTTTGCGGTTTCTAACCGCCTGACTCTTCCCCTCGGAACAGCTTGTTGGCCAGATCATTGATCAGCATAAAAAAAAGCGTACAACCAGGGCAGACCCAACACCATCGGGCCAAACCAAATCTCGCGCCACGCTCTGGGGAACGGGTTGAACCGGTAGATCAACGGACCAAAAAGCAAATGTTTGCCCAATACCGCCGATCCGCCCAGAATCAACGTTAAATAAACGGTTGGGCCGGGCGGCAGCAGTACGGCTAAACCCAGCGGCCAGAGGGTGTACCACTGTTGAAACCAGGTGGCCCCCACCAGCAAATAAAACAACAAAATATTGACGGCTACCTGGGTGAACATCAGCCAGGTTGGCGCGCGCCAGACCCGCCAGCTATGCCAGAGTACAAACAACAGCGTTGCTCCCAACGCCAACCGGTTGACCAACACTGCCGCTGCCGCTTGGCCCAAGGCAGGCCGCAGCCAGGTATACAACGCCGACGGCAGGGAGGCGGTGAATAATTGGGATCGATTCCCCACCGTGGTCAATATTTCCGGATCATAGCCAAAGGGAGCGTAAGACAACCCCAAAAGGGTGATGACCGCCAGCGCGGTAATCCACAAAAAGCGCAGCCGCGCCCGCCACGAGGGTAAATTTTGCCAGGCCATCAAGCCCGCCGCCGGTGCCAGAAGATAAGGGATCGATTTGAACAATCCTCCCGCCATCAACAGCAAAATGGCTGCGGTAAATCGTTGATGGATCAGCGCCCACACCACCGCCAGCACAAGGGTGGCTGCTGTGGAGCCGGACTTTGACGGATCGTTCTTCATCAGTAAATTACGGTGTTCAACGGATACTCGATAATTCCTTCAGCGCCGGCCTTTTTCAGCCGAGGGATCACATCCCGCACCAAATGTTTGTCGATAATCACCTCTATCGCGGCCCAATCGGCATCCATCTGCCTGGAAATGGTAGGCGTGTGCAGCGCGGGAAGTTGATCCGTAACCTCATTCAACCTGTCGTTGGGGACATTCATTTTCAAGCCAACTTTGGCTTCGGCTTCCAGCGCCCCTTTGAGCAGCATGGCGATCATTTCTATTTTTTCCCGCTTCCAGGGATCGATCCATGCCTGGTGATTGGCAATAAGTTTGGTATTTGATTCCACTACCGTATCCACAATACGCAGTCGGTGCGCCCGCAGCGATGCGCCGGTTTCGGTCCCTTCCACAATGGCATCCACCAGATGCGGCACTTTGATCTCGGTAGCGCCCCAGGAGTATTCCACCTCCGCCGAGACGCCGTGCTTTTCCAGATAGCGCCGGGTGGCCTGCACCAACTCGGTGGCAATGCGTTTGCCGGCCAAATCCTGCACGCAGTGAACGTTCGAATCTTCCGGCACGGCCACCACCCAGCGGAAAATTTTGGCGGTGGCTTTGCTGTAAACCAGGTCTTCAACCTCTACCACATTGGCGTCGTTTTCGGTGATCCAATCTTTGCCGGTCAGGCCCACATCCAGTACGCCGCGCTCCACGTACCGCGCCATCTCCTGCGCCCGAAACATCAGGCATTCAATCTCCGGGTCGTCAATGCTGGGCACGTAAGAGCGCCCGGAAACCACAATTTTGTAACCGGCTTTGCCAAAAAGTTTGATGGTTGATTCTTGCAAGCTGCCTTTGGGCAGGCCTAATTGTAAAGTACGGCTCATTTATTTAAAATTCCTCCTAAAAATAGTAATCAGTGTATCAGTAAGCAAACTGATCACTGACCGCTGATGACTGTTTTTATACGGGTTCCAGTTGATGGTTGGCGATGCGGCGGTAGTAGCAGCTCATTCGGGCGGTACCGCTTGCGTCTTTGGTGTGGCACGCGCCAACGCCCAGCGGTTTGACCAGATAGAGTAATGAGTTTTGCTCGCAATTCACGCGAATTTCCACAACTTCCAACGTATCGCCGGAGGTGGCGCCTTTCACCCACAGCTCGTTGCGGGAGGTGCTCCAAAACGCGGCGATACCGTGTTCCAGCGTGTATTTTACGGCGGTTTCGTTGGCGTAAGCCACAATCAGCACCTCTTTGGTTTCGGCGTGCTGCACCGCCACCGGCAACACCGGCTGCGGCGATTGGGCTACTTTTTGCAATTTGTAGAAATCCAGCAGCAGGTCGCTGCCTTCTTCCAGGTGGTGATGATCTACGTTTTCGGGTCTGATCATTGAAATGGGTACTCCTCAAGAATGATGATTTATGATTCGGTACGAAACTCTGTGACCCAATCCACTTACGCTGCCAAAAACCGGGCGAGCTCGGTCAATGTTTTGATCTCGTAAGTGGGCGATAGATTGCCGTTGGCTTTTTCATCGATATTCAACCAGCAAGTGTCGATGCCGTAATTGATCCCTCCCTGGATGTCGGAGGTGAGGCTGTCGCCAATGATCAACACCTCGCTTTTGGCGGGGTGGTTCATTCGGGCAAAGGCCACATCAAAGATTTGAGGGTTGGGCTTGGCCGCGCCCACTTCTTCAGAAATAATCACGGTTTGAAAGTAGGGATAGATGGTTGATTGTTTGAAGCGCGGCCACTGCACATCGGCCAGCCCGTTGGTGATGATGGCCAGGTTGTGGGTTTGGGCCACGGTTTGCACCAATGCCTCGGCCCCGTCAATCAAATCCGTCCGGTTGGATAGATTGGCCAGATACCGGGCGCTAAAGGCGTGGGCGTCAAGTTGAATCTCAACGGCCTCAAACAAATTTTCAAAGCGCCGGGTGCGCAGCGTGACCTGATCAATTTCGCCCTGCTCAAAATCAAGCCATATTTGCCGGTTGATCTCACGATAGGCGGCGCTGTACGCCGGCTGGAAAGCATAGCCAAAGTGTTCAAACGTCAGGCGCAGGGCGTGGGTTTCGGCCTGGTTATAATCAAACAAGGTGCCGTCGGCGTCAAACAGAAGCCAGGTATATCGCATGAAGTTTGTCTCCAAATAGGTTTGCGGCCCCTCAATGTACACTAGCCCGGCTCATTTCGCAAGCATCAGGTTTCAGCATAGAAGTCAGGGCAAATGTCACGCCAATTCACTGACATTTGTCACTTCCAAAAATTGGCCAATACGGGTAAAGTTATACAATAGGAGCGTCGGGCATCTGATTGGCCGGTTTTCTTATCCTCAATTTTCCTTCGTATCTCAATTATATTTTCCAATTTTGATCTGTACCGCCTGTACGATTCGAGTAGTTCTACTGAACACTGCATCAACCCAACCAGGTTCCTGATTTATATTGGCCCAGCTACGCCAAGTTGCCTAATTTTGTTCCCGTTTTCTGGTAGTTTCAACCCTACAACCAATATTTCTGCCTGCTACAAAATCATTTTAGCCGGACGCTCTTCTATCATACAAAATATCGATACAAGGGGGTATGGGTATGATGAGTCCACTCATTGCTGTGGCAGCCGCTATTGCCGGTTATCTGTTCGGCTCGATTTCGGCGGCTCGTTTTGTAGGCCGGTTTGTTGCGCCCCACGAAGACATTTCCAAAACCGAGTTTGCTGTACCCGGCGGCGAGGAAAAATTTTTAATGACCGCGGTCAGCGCCACCAGCATCTCGCTCCGGGCTGGCCCCAAATTTGGCTGTTTGACCACGCTGCTGGATATGGCCAAGGTCGCGCTCCCCACGCTGGCCTTCCAGCTTTGGTTCCCCAACCAATATTATTTTCTGATCGCCGCCACCATGGGCGTGGTGGGGCATAATTGGCCCATTTACTACCGGTTCAGGGGCGGGCGAGGCTTTTCGGCGGTGTTTGGCGGGTTATTGGTGATCGATTGGATCGCTATTCCCGTCACCAGCCTGGCCGGTATGGTATTTGGGCTGCTGATTTTTAGAGATGTACTGCTGGCCTATATGGCCGGCATGTGGTTGATGATCCCCTGGCTGTGGTTCCGCACCTATGATGTGGCCTATCTGACGTACGCCATCGTCATCAACATTCTGTTTCTGGTAGCGATGCTGCCCGATTTAAGGCAATACTTCAAATTCAAACGGGAAGGCAAAGTTAATCTGGCCGATGCCTTGCAAACCACCGACATGCGCCATCTGACAAATCTGGCCGATAAATTGGGCCTGAACAGGAAAGAAAAACAAGCCTAGATACAAGCCGTATGGAAAAATCACGTTTCCCTTCCCCAACCAAACAACCGATTGTGATCTTTGGCGGCTTTATGAGCTTTACCATGCTCTACTGGGATATGCGCGAGACGCTGCAACACCTCACCGGCCAGCCGGTATGGATTGCAGACGTGGTGGGCCACGATTGGCTGCCCAGCGTTACCTCGCTGGGATGGCCGCATTTGCTGCGCAAATTGGATCAGACGGTGCAAACCGCTGCCCAACAGTCGGACACCGGCAAAATCACCTTGATTGGGCACAGCGCCGGCGGCGTGCTGGCCCGGCTTTATCTCAGCCCCCAGCCGTTCATGGGGCGCGCTTACCGCGGGCTTGAGACTGTGAGCGATCTCATTACGTTGGGCAGCCCCCATTACAACCGGGGCGGGCGCACGCGGGGCGGCCATATGTCGCGCCGAATCGAAAAAAGATACCCCGGCGCTTACTTTTCTCCCCAGGTTAATTACACGGCCATTGCCGGGCGGATGCAGCAGGGCGATAAAAACGGGAGTTTAAAGGAACGCTGGGTTTACAAAACCTACCGGGAGATTATCGGGCAGGGCGATGCGTGGGGCGATGGTTTGATTCCCACCGAGTCGGCCCGGCTGGAAGGTGCGTATCAAATTGTGTTGGATGGCGTGAGCCACTTTAGTGGTTTTGGCGGGCCGTGGTACGGCCACAAGGATGTTATTCCCGGCTGGTGGGAGATGTGGCGGGAACAGCGTCAAGAAGCAATCACCACCGGGTGAAGGGAGCAGGCCGATGGGGCAAAGTCAATATGTGGTTGATCTCAAACAGCGCCGGTTGCCGGCCTCGGTGGGCAACAAAGCCCGAAATCTACGCGATTTAATGAAAAAAGGCTTTCCCGTACCCCAAACCTATGTCTGCCTGTGGAATGCCTTTGCCCGCTACCAGCAAGGCCACACCGCCGTGATCGACCAGATCAGGCAAGAGTTGGCCCAACGATTGGATGGCGCAATGTGTTACGCCGTCCGCTCCTCGGCCAATATTGAAGACAGCCTGGACCATTCGTTTGCCGGGCAATTCAAAACGGTGCTGAATGTGCGCTCGCTCAACGATATTATCCAATCCATTGGTGAAGTGTGGACCACCACCCACGCCCCGCACGTGCAAACCTATCTCAAAAAAATCTCGCGCAGCCCGCAAGAACTAAAAATGGCGGTCATGGTTCAAGAAATGGTGGAGCCGGTGTGGTCGGGCGTGGCCTTTAGCAAAAACCCCATGACCGGCATGGACGAAATTGTGGTAGAAGCCGTTGAAGGCTGCGGCGAAGCCCTGGTGCAAGAAGGCGTCACACCCTATCGCTGGGTATACAAGTGGGGCAAATGGCCGGCCCGGCCCGATCAAATCAATGTTGACGTCTCCCTCATCCAGCACGTAGTTGACCAAACCCGGGCCATTGCCCAGGCGTTCAAGAAAGATGTGGATTTAGAGTGGGTTTACGATGGCCAAACACTCCATTGGGTGCAGATCAGAGAAATCACCTCCATCAAACACGTGAATGTATATTCCAACGCCATTGCCAAAGAACAACTCCCCGGTATGATCAAACCGTTGATCTGGTCTGTCAATATCCCCCTGGTTAACGGCGCGTGGGTCAACATCCTCTCCGAAGTGATCGGCCAGAATGACATTGATCCCAATCACCTGGCTAAATCATTTTACTACCGGGCCTATTACAATATGGGCGCGCTGGGGCAGATTTTTGAAAGCCTGGGCCTGCCCCGCGAATCGCTGGAAATCATGATGGGGCTGGGCGGCGAAGACGCGGAAAAGCCAAAATTCAAACCCAACGCCACCATGCTCAAACTAACGCCGCGCATCCTGCAATTTCTTTGGGATAAGTGGAATTTCAGCCGCAAGATTGACGCCTTCCTGCCCCACATCCAAACGCAATACCAGGGTTTTGCTCTGGAAAAAGCGCCAGAGCTGAACGAGCCGGAACTTTTAGCAACCATCGACCACTTATTTGACCTCAACCGGCAGGCAGCTTATTTTAATATTGTCGGCCCCCTGTTGATGTTTTTATATAACGGCCTGCTGCGCAGCCAGCTCAAAAAGCTGGGGCTTGATTTTGAAAGCCTGGACCTGACCCACGATATGCCCGAATTTGAACAAATTGACCCCAGCTTCTCGCTGCGGCGGTTGGGCCGGCAATTCAACGCCTTGAAGCCGGAAATACAGGAGAAAATGCTTTACAGCAGCTATGAAGCATTCCAACAAATGGCCGGCCTGGAAACGTTTCAACAAGACGTAGACACATTTATTCGCCACTTCGGCCACCTGAGCGACTCCGGCAACGATTTTTCCCTGGCGCCCTGGCGGGAAAACCCGGGGCTGGTTCTGCAACTGCTGCCGGCTTATACCCAGGCGGAAGAAACATCGAGCCATCCTCTGGACCCAGCGGCGGTGCCGCTGTCGGGCCTGCGCCGCCGGTGGTTCAACCTCCTGTACCATCGCGCCCGGCAATTCCGGCTCTACCGGGAGCGCATCAATTTTGTTTACACCTATGGTTATGGATTGTTCAGGGTTTACTTTTTGGCCCTGGGAGAGCGGCTGCAAGAGCGCGGCGTGCTGGCCTCGGCCACCGACATTTTTTATCTGGATCAGGCCGAAGTGCGAGACCTGGTCAACCAACAAACAGCCGGCCGGCCTTATATCCAATGGATTGAAACGCGCAAGAAAGAGATGGAGAAATTCAAAAACATCCTCCTGCCCGCGATCATTTATGGCGATGAAACGCCGCCGGTTGATCTGCCGTCTGATACTAAACTCACCGGCACGCCCACATCTCGCGGTTACTACGCCGGGCCGGTCAAAGTGGTTTGCGGTATTGACGATTTTGGCAAGTTGGAAGCGGGCGACGTGCTGGTGGTGCCCTACTCGGATGTGGGCTGGACGCCTTTGTTTGCCAAAGCAGGGGCCGTCATTTCCGAGTCCGGGGGGATGCTTTCTCATAGTTCTATCATCGCCCGCGAGTATAATATCCCTGCGGTGGTATCCGTAACCGGCGCTACCCAACTGGCCGACCAGACCCAGGTGACGGTTGACGGGTACAAAGGCGAAATTCTCATACACAAATAGGAGACACGCATGGCAGTTTTAGAAGCGCAAACACTTCGCAAAAAATACCGGTTAGGCGAACATCAAGTTGATGCGTTGGATGGGGTTGATTTTGTGGTGAAACAGGGCGAATTTGTGGCCATTATGGGGCCGTCCGGCAGCGGCAAATCGACCCTGCTGCATCTTTTGGGCGGGCTGGACCAACCCTCGGATGGGGAGGTGATTTTGGCCGGGCAGAGATTATCCATTTTGAACGATAACCAGGCCACCCTGGCCCGGCGGCACAACGTGGGGTTTGTGTTCCAATTTTTCAATCTCCTGCCCACTCTCACCGCCGAAGAAAACATTGCCCTGCCTATCATCATCGATGGTAAAAACCCGCGCCACTTTGCAGACAAACTCACCGATTTGCTCGCCCTGGTCGGTCTATCGGGCCGGCGCGATCACAAGCCCGACCAGCTCTCCGGCGGCGAGCAGCAGCGGGTGGCCCTGGCCCGCGCCCTGCTCACCGAACCGGCCATTGTGCTGGCCGACGAACCCACCGGCAACCTCGACTCAAAAACCGGCACCGCCATTATGGAATTGCTGCGGCGTTCCTGCGACGAGTTGAACCAGGCCACCATTGTCGTTACCCACGATGCCCGGGCCGCCGCCTTTGCCGACCGGGTTGTTTTCCTACAGGACGGCAAAATTATCAATGAGATGAAGCTCGATCAAGAAAGTGATTTTGCCGAACGCCGCCATATCATTATGAAAATGATGGAATCGCTGGAAATTTAGGGAGCAACCATGCGCCTGGCTCGTTTACTGACACTTCGTTCTGTTCGAACCCGCCCGCTGCGAACGTTGCTGAGTACATTTGGCATTGTGTTGGGCGTGGCCGGAATTCTGGCTATTGGCATTACCAACCTCACCGCGCTGGAGTCCATTACCGAGCTTTTTAAAGGCACGTCCGGCAATAGTAATCTCATCATCGTCAATGCCGATACCAGCGCGCAAGGCTTTTCCGAGCGCACGCTGCGGCGCATTTCTAATGTTCAGGGCATTGCCCACGCCATTCCTTCGCTGCGCATAAAAACGATGCTGGCCGGCAATGCTCCCTCGGAAATGGAACTAAGTTTTTTTGGAGCCAGCATGGGCGGGTTAACCCTCTACGCAATTGACCCGGTGCTGGACCTAAAAGCCCGCGAATACACCATGACCGCCGGCAACTTTTTCGCCGAAAACGATCCCAATGCGTATGAAATAATTCTGGTTGAAAATTTTGCCCAGGATAACGATATTCAGTTAAAAGACCGCCTAGAAATTCTCACCCCCAACGGTATCGAAAAATTACGCGTGATCGGCCTGATGGCCAAGGAGGGGCCGGGGCAACTCAATAACGGCGCCTTTGGCGTTATCCCCCTTCGCACGGGGCAAAAATTCTTTAATCGAATTGACGACCTTGATCAAATTGATATTGTCGCCACCACGGATCACAACAGCAGCGCCCAACTCGACATCCTGAAAACAACCTTGCAAGATCGGCTGGGGGAGAATTATTCGGTTGTTTACCCGGCAGCGCAAGGCAAACGTATGACCCAAATGTTGGGCAACTACCAAATCGGCTTGAATTTTTTAAGCGGCATTGCCCTATTTGTGGGCGCGTTTCTTATTTACAATGCCTTCACCATGACGGTGGTAGAACGCACCCGCGAGTGGGGAATGCTGCGCACCATCGGTATGACGCGCCGGCAGGTAACCGCGCAAGTGGTGGCTGAAGCCATTGTGCTGGGGGTGGTGGGATCGATGCTGGGTGTTGCTTTGGGGATTTTTATGGCCCGGGGGCTGACCCGGATGATGGGGCTTACGCTGGGCCAGGAAATCGGCCAGATCAAAATTCCCCTGGATATACTGGCAACCAGCGTAACCGTGGGCATGGTAGTAACGCTGTTGGCCGCCACCATTCCGGCGTGGCAGGCCGGGCGTATCTCGCCCCTGGCGGCCCTGCGCATCCGAGGCGCCACCCGCGAAGGCTGGTTGATCCGGCAGGGCTGGAAACTGGGCGTTGGGCTGCTCATCCTATCAACAGTGATTCTCATCTGGAATCCATTCCCGTTTGATGTTCAATTTCGGTTGGGCAGCCTGACGGTGTTTTCGCTCTTTTTTGGCGCAACGCTCATCATCCCGGCCACTGTCGGGTGGTGGGAGCGTCTCACCCGGCCGGCGGTTCGGTGGATTTACGGCAACAGCGGCCGCCTGGGCAGCAGTAACGTGCAGCGAGCCAAACTGCGCACCACCCTCACTGTCGCAGCCTTGATGATCGGCGTAGCTATGATCCTCATTGTGCGCGGCATGACAGACTCCTTCAAGTTTGACCTGGAAGGCTGGATGGAAGCTTACATCGGTGGAGATTTGTATGTAAACTCCTCGGTGGCGATGTTTGATGATGTTCAACACCGGCTGGAAGCCGTGGATGGCGTGGCCGCGATCACGCCGGTGCGCTATTTTGACGTCAAGTGGGACCGGCCCGACGGCAGCGACGACATCCTCAGCTTTATGGCGATTGACCCGGCCTCCTACACCCAGGTTACAAATTTTGTTTTTAGCGATAGCAAAACCGACGGTGAGCAGGCCGTTAACCGGTTGGCCGCCGGAGATGCGGTGTTTATCTCCAGCGTGTTGGCCGAGAAACATAATTTGCAAGAGGGTGACACCATCCGGCTGCGAACCAAAAGCGGTATTCGAGATTTTGAGATTGCCGGCATTGTAGTTGATTTTTATAACCAGGGCCTGGTTATTGAAGGTTCGTGGAACGATATGCGCCGCTATTTCAGAATAAGAGACGCCAACGCTTACCAGCTAAAAGTGGAAGAGGGACATACTATTTTAGAGGTACAAAATCGCATTGATACGCTTTACGGCCAACGCGATCATCTGACCATTGAATCGAATGCCGATTTGAAACAACGAATTTTTGAACTTATGGATCAATCCAACAGCATGTTTGACGTATTGGCATTAATTGCTATGATGGTGGCTGCGCTGGGTGTGGTCAACACGCTGACTATGAATGTGATGGAACGGACGCGAGAAATTGGTATGCTGCGGGGCGTGGGCATGACGCGCTGGCAGGTGGTCCAGATGATCCTGGCCGAAGCGGGTCTGTTGGGATTAATCGGCGGGGCTTTGGGGTTATTGCTTGGTATCATTCTATCGCGTATTTTTTTACTGGCCATGAACGCGATGTCGGGCTACAAATTAACCTATGTGATGTCGCTGCGGGCCATTTTGGTGGGCTTGTTCATTGCCCTGGTGGTTTCACAAATAGCCGCAATTTTTCCGGCGCGCCGTGCCGCCCGGATCAACATTCTGGAAGCTGTTCAATACGAATAGACCGACTTTCACAGGAATTGCGTACCTTCCACACTTTGCACGCATCGGGCGCAATTAAATCAGGAGAAAATTTATGGGGCGGAAACTTTTTGATCGTTGCATACGATGCCGGCGATGGACATTCTTCGGCTTAAGAAAATTTTACCGCTGCCCCAATTGCAACCTGCCCTTTTGCAAAGGATGCGTACAGGGCCAACTACTGGGGCTGCGGGGATACATTTGCCCCAACTGCCAACATCATTTTTCCGCAGCCGAGTTAAACGAATGTGTAGACCCCCACAAATAAAGAACCACCATTAGTAGTCAAGCCGGTAACAGTCCACAATCTCGCCAAAGTAGAGGGTGTGGTAATCCTTGGTCGGGTAGATGACCTTATCGTAGGCCCCATCCAGAAACGCCGGGTCCATCGCCGATTTGTAGACAATTCTGCATTCGTAATGCAGGCCGGCTGCCTTGATAATGGGCGTGACGACCAACTGCGCTCCGGCCAGTTCCAACCCGCACTCGGCAAACTTGTCATAATCTCGCCCCGATTGGGTGCCGCAGAAATTCAACTCATCGCTCATATCCACCGAGGGAATTGAAACGGTGAAATCATCGGCTTTTTCAATGATGGTAAAAGTATGGCGCGACAGGCGCACCGCTACCATCATAATGGGTTTGCTCCAGACATAGCCGATGGTGGCCCAACCAATGGTCATTGTATTGAGCGCCGCGCCCGCTTTAACGGTGAGGAAGGCACCGATTTCAATTTGATCCATAGCTTCTTGGGCCACGGCCATGTAGTCAACGTGTTTGAGGGTCATTGTTTTCTCTTTTCTTCGCCGCAGATGGGGAATAAACAGGATCGGCCATCGCTTGAAACGCAGCCAATTGCTCAAAATTGCCCATCACGGCAACAAAATCTCCTTCGGTAAATTGAAAATCAACCTCGGGGTTGGGCTGTAACCGACCCTCTCGCATCACGCTCACCACCGAAGCGCCGGTTTGGCTGCGAATGCGCAGTTCTCGGATGGTGCGGCCCACCAGCGGGCTGTGTGCGGTGAGTTTGACCCAATTTAGTTCCAACAAATTGGAGACGCCTTGCAGTTGGGACACGGTTTGGTATTCGTCGTGGGCGTGGTACAGGGGCGCGTACAACTCGCGGCGGATGGTGTCGGCAAAGCGTTGAATATCGGCAGTGGGCATATCCACGTGGAGCAGCGCCTGGCGGGTCATCTCCAGGCCGGCCTCAAACTCCGGCTGGACAATCTCATACACGCCGTGCTCGTGCAGCACCCGCATCTCCTCCACACCTTCGGCCCGGGCTACAATATGAACGCCGGGGTTGGCGTGGCGCACCTGGTCCACAATCGTGCGGGTCAGCACCACCGCCGGCACGGTGATGAGCACCAGGCAAGCCTGGCTTACACCGGCAGCCTCCAGCACAATTTGTTGGGCGGCATCGCCATAGATCACGGGCAGGCCCTGGTTTTTGGCCTGGATGACCCGGTGATGATCGATTTCAATGATTACTACAGCCAACTCCAACCGCTGCAACACCTGGGCCACGTATTGGCCTACCCGCCCTCCCCCGGCAATCACCACGTGGCTGCGCAAGCCCTCTTGCGGCAGGTTGATGGTCTGGAGCGGTTCCCGCCTAAACCAGCGCCGGCGCAAAACATACAACGGCGCGGTCAACCCGGACACAAACGGAGTGAAGATCATGGTCACAATGGCCGTGGTGAGGATGAGGGCGTAAAGATCATCGCTGACAGCGTTGGTGCTCACCCCGACCCGGGCCAGCAGAAACGAGAACTCGCCCACCTGAAACAGCCCCAGCCCCACGGCCAGCGGCACTACATTGCCGTAACCAAAGGCGCGGCTCAAGGTTCCAAAGATCAAACCTTTGCCCAGAGCTGCCAGAACCACTACAACCAGGATGGTCTGCCAATTTCCCAACAGAAAGACGGGGTCCAGCAGCATGCCCACCGATACAAAAAAGAGCAGTCCAAACAGATCGCGCAAGGGGATGACGTCGCTCAAGGCCTGGTGGCCGTAATCCGACTCGCTTAAAACCATACCAGCCACAAACGCGCCAAAAGCAAAGGATAGACCAAACAGGTAGGTGGCGTAGCCAATGCCCAGGCCAATGGCGGTGATAGCCAGCAGAAACAACTCGCGGGAGTTCCAGCCGGCAATGTAGGCCAACAGGCGGGGCAGAAGGCGGGTGCCGGCAAAGATCATCAAAAAGAGGAAGAGCGCGGCCTTTAAGGCGGCCAGCCCCAGCACCGGCAAGCCCGCGCCCGGCTGGTCTAACTGGGGCAGCACAATGATCAGGGGCACCACGGCCAAATCCTGCACAATCAACATGCCAATCATCACCCGGCTGGAGAGAGTGCCCATTCGTCCCTGGCTCATCAACGTTTTGAGCGTGACCATAGTGCTGGACAGGGCGATCATGCCGCCCAACCAGAGCGAGTCGATCCAGGTCCAGCCGAAGAGTTGGCCAATGCCAAAACCCAGGGCCATGGTCAGCAGAATTTGCAGGGGCGTGCCGATCAGGGCTATGTTGCGAACGGGTTTTAGTTCTTTGAGGGAAAATTCCAGGCCCAGGGCAAAAAGCAGCAGCGCCACGCCGATTTCGGCCAATAATTCAATATCGTGGATATTGACAATGGTGATGCCTGCTGTAAAGGGGCCAACAATGACCCCGGCCAAAATATAACCTAAAATCAACGGCTGGCGTAGTTGCTGGGCAATAAGCCCGCCAATCAAACCGGCCACCACAATAATCGCAATATCGGCTGCTATTCCCATCAGCGTTATCCTTATTGGAGTGATAAAAAAAGCCACCCAACTGATGGTTGGGTGGCCGATAACAAAAAAACCATAGGAGGGAGGGAGGAATTTTTGTTAATCATAGTATAGCACAAATTTGTCCGAACAAAAAATTTGCCTTCTCAATTTAGAAGGTATCAAAATACCAGGCCGGGAGGATAATCAGGCAATGGCTGCCAGCAGATCATCAACGCCCCGGGTAGTCCGTTGGCTGGCCTGGTACACGCACAGGGTATTATTATCCAAGCTCAAACTAATTACTTTGACCCCCGGCCTGACCCGCAGGATGTGGGCCACTTCCAAGTCTGGCTCGGGATCATCGCTATCTAAAATTACCACATCCGGCTGAAGTGCGCCAATCTGTTCAATCGCCCGGTTCAGATTACTTTCCTGGCCTACCACCTCTAACTCAGCTTCTTCTCTAAGCAAACTGCCGATGCCGTGGCCAAACATTAAATGATTGGAAATAACAAAGATACGTCGCTTGCTCACGTATATATTTTCTCCAGTTGCAACTTGTCTCTTTTTCCCACATTGATTATATCCTGTCAACCGCATCGTTGCTATACCAACGTGGGCGGTTTTACTAATAAAAAGGGGCTATCTTTCCATAGCCCTTACGGTTTACAAACTTCTATTCACTTGCTCAGATGGGCGAGAAAACCACACCGCTCTATTGCCCAGGTGGGCTATATAATTGATTACGATTCATTCTTCCAATAACCCGGTCCGAACCGCCCGTACCGCGGCCTGGATACGGTTTTGCACGTGCAATTTTTCTAAAATATTACGCAGGTGTATTTTGACCGTGTTTTTGGTGATGTGTAAAGATTCGGCAATTTCCTGATTGGTAGCGCCGGCCACAACCTTTTCCAACACTTCAATTTCTCGCTCGGTCAGCTCATCAACCGGCTCCGGCTGTTCGACAACCATTTGATCCGGCTGTTTGAATTCGTGCAGAATCTTGGCGGCCATCACGCCGGAAATGGGCGCTTCGCCTTTACGCACGCCTTCGAGCATGTTGAACAACTGATCCGGCTCCAGCTTTTTTAACAAATACCCTTTGGCTCCGCTCTTGATCGCTTCAAAAAGATCGTCATCATCTTCCGATACGGTCAGCATAACAATCTGCACATCGGGCATTTCTTGTTTGATCAGGCGGGTTGCTTCCAGGCCATTGCGCCGGGGCATATTAATGTCCATTAAAATCACATCCGGCGCAAGATCGCACGCCTTGGTTACGGCGTCAATTCCATTGCCGGCCTCGCCTACCACCTTCATATCTTGATGCCCTTTGAGTAAAGAGGCAATGCCCTTACGGAACAAAACGTGATCATCAACCAATAAAATACGCAGTGGCTTCATGGATACCTCACTTGCCGGCTGTCACCGGCAGCCAAATGATTACTTTTACGCCCTGGCCCGGCGCGGTGTCAACGTTGAGGGTGCCGCCGCATCCTTCAGCGCGTTCGGCCATAATCTGCAAACCAAACCCCAAATTTTCGGCCTGGCTCACCTGCGCCCAATCAAATCCGAGACCTTTGTCTTCTACACTGATGCAAATCTGCCCCTCAACATGGTTTAGGCGAATCACAGCCTGCCTCACCCCGGCATGTTTGCGGACATTGATCAACGCTTCTTGAATAATACGGATCACCTGCCGGCCTACCTCGGCGGGGAGGTCTAATAGTGATTCGTCGGCCTCAATCAGAAGGTCTACGGCCATATCATGGTGAGTCCGGTAACGGTTCAAATAATCCCGCAATGTTTCCAGAAAGCTTAACCCCATCGAGGCTGCGGCCCGTAAGTTAAAAATTTCTTCCCGAACATCGGTATAGGTTTCACTGATAATCTGCTTCAACTCCTGCATGCCGGTACGGGCCTCATCAACCTGCCCCTCCGCCAGCAAACGATCCATCGCCGTAATCCGCACGTTCATATAGCCCAAGGCCTGGGCCACATTATCGTGTAGTTCCCGTGCCAGCCAATCTCGCTCTTCCAGCGTGGCCATATTCAGGGCCTGGCGCGAGAGGCGGTCAAATTCCAGGGCCACGGAAATATGGTCGGCCAGCGCCTGCACCATCTCGGCCCGCCGGCGGGAGAAACGATCCGGCTGCCGGTGCCCCAGGAACAACATGCCAATCACCTGTTCTTTGACCATCAGCGGCACTGCCATCCAGGAACGGAGCGCTTCGTAGGCATCGTCCAAATCTTTTTTGCTCAACACCGTCTGGAGGGTTTGGGCCATCAGCGAGTCGCTCCAGATATCGGGGATAATGACGGGCCGGCGCTGGTAAATAACCTGACTGTAAATGGGCGAATCCGGCACTGAGATAGACCAGCCAACCCACGCTTCCTGAGGCACAAAGCCTCGGTAGGCCAAAACCGTTACCTGATCATTCTCAAATTTGGTAATTCCGGCCTCGGTGTAATCTTCAATAGTCCGCAGGCGGTCCAAAATCAGATAGAGGAGCGACTCCTGCTCCAGAGAGACAAATTGGTGCGAAATCTCCAGTAAGGTGTTTAAACCGTGCGCGTAAACTTTGGATTGGCTGGCCAATTCATGCCGGGCCAAAACCTGCTCGGTCACATCCAGCATGGCCAGCATCAGCCCCGCTTCTTCCATGTCCGGGTCCGGGTCTGGAGCCAACACCACATCCCAATAAGAAACCGCCGTCTCCGTTTCAAGCCGCAAAGATTTTGCATGCACCGTTTCACCCCTTAAGGCTTGCTGAAATAAAGGTTTGAACGATTTTTCAGCTTCAGGCAGGAGATCAAACAAGCTAATGTCTGCCTGCAACTGGTTAGGCGTGAGGGCGGTATAACGATGCAAAAACTTAAGCCAGGTAGGATTGTAATCTCGTAAAATAAGATTCTGGTCAAAAACAGCCACACCCATCGATAACCGTTCAAAAAACGTTTCGGGCAGGTGCAACCGGCGCTTATTCATAAGACCAAGAGTAAATTGTAAAGAAATCGTCATAACGTTCTTTCCAGGACAACCTTGCCAGAAGTACACATCCGCGCAAAACTTTTTTCTCCACTTATAACAATTGTTAAACTGGGAAAAGCATATGGATATTGCCTTATGAGCGGGGATAGGAAAATCACTGCACGGATGATCCCGCCAGATAGTATACAAGAGGCAGCCTAACCTGTCAATCGCTCCTTGAAACCGGGAAACCGGCAGCCCAATTGACGAATCCGGCACAATGGCGTATAATAGAATCAAACTTCGGAACACTGTTGCACTATATGCAACGAAAGTCCCTCGGAGCGTTCGCTTTCTCCAGTTCATCGTGGTTGATAGTCCACGCCGTTGTTAGACACGCCGTCAACAGATTTGTTTTTTACCTGCATTCGCCCTTTGGCACGCAGATCAACAAAAAAATTGAATATCAGGAGATCAAACCAAAATGACCCATCATGTTCATCCCCGATTTTCGATGTTAAATCGGGAAGATTGCCTACGGATTCATCAAGCTACCTGTGAAATCCTCAAAAAAACCGGCGTAAAAGTTCACAGCGAGGCCGGCCTGGCCCTGCTGCGGCGGGCCGGCGCAACAATCACCGACGATCTTGCCCACATTCCACCCTCGCTGGTGGAATGGGCGCTGGCCTCGGCCCCCGGCAGTTTCAATCTCCACCGGCGCGGCACCGCCGAGGTCGCCCTCAAACTGGATGGCCGCGAATCTTATTTTGGCCCCGGCTCCGACACGCTGCATTATCTGGACCCGCGCAGCCAGGAACGGCGAGATTTTCAGGTGGCCGATGTGGCCGACTGCGCCCGGCTGTGCGATGCCCTGCCTCACATAGATTTTGTGATGTCGGTGGGCATTCCCCGCGATGTTCCGTCGGAACGGCACTACCGCCACCAATTTGCCGCCATGCTGCGCCACACCACCAAACCCATTGTTTTTGTGTGCGATGATCTGGCCGATATTGAAGCCATTGCCGCCATGGCCGCGGCAGCCGCGGGCGGAGCCGAGCAGTTGGCCCAATATCCCCACATTCTGCTGTACAGCGAGCCGACCACCCCGCTGCAACATTCTCGCAGCGCCGCCGAAAAACTGCTCTTTTGCGCCCGGAACCGCATTCCGGTCACGCATTCTCCGGCCCCGATGATGGGCGGCACCGCGCCGATCACCCCGGCGGGAGCCGTGGCCCTGGGCAACGCCGAAATGCTCAGCGGGCTGGTGATGCACCAGCTTGAAAATCCCGGCGCGCCCTTTCTCTACGGCCACGGCGTGCATCATATGGATATGAAAGAAATGATTAGCGTGTATGGCGCGCCCGAATTCCAACTGGCCCGGGTGATGGCTGCCGAAATGGGCCGGTTTTACGGGCTGCCGGTGTGGGGCTATTCCGGCCACAGCGACAGCAAAGTGGTGGATGCCCAGGCTGCTGCCGACGCCCAATTTGCTGTGCTGGTGGCTTTGCTGGCCAAAACCAATCTCAACCACGATGTGGGCTACCTGGAAAGCGGGCTAACCGGCTCGCCGGAAATGATTGTGCTGACAGATGAAATCATTTCGATGACCCGCCCCTTTGTGGCCGGTGTCTCGCTAGACGACGACGCTCTGGCCGTGGACGTTATCCACCAGGTGGGGCCGGGCGGTCAATTTCTCAATCACGATCATACCTTTGCTCACTGGCGCGAGCTGTGGATGCCGCAACTCTTCAACCGCCAACGGCTGAATGCCTGGGAAAAACAGGGCGGCCACAGCATTAATGCGCCGCTGCGCGATAAAACCATCGCGCTGATAGAATCTCACCAAACAGAGCCGCTGCCCGATGCGGTTGAAAGCGAAATTGAAATGATTTTGGCGGCATAATTTGAAGTTAGGACGGTAGTCGTATGCAGCAACAATTTGTCACCACCAAACAACAACCGGACCAGATATCAGAAAAGGTAGTGCCGGGCATCTGCGGCATTTGCCCGGCGGGGTGCGGCGTCAACATCCACCTGGTCAACGGCAAAATTGAGCGCCTGACGCCCTTAAAAGGCCATCCCCAGGGAATTGTCTGCCCCCGGGGGATGCGGGCCAAAGAAATTGTCTATTCTGAAGACCGCCTGCTCTATCCCCAAAAACGGATTGGCTCCACCAACACGTATGAACGGATTAGCTGGGACGACGCCTACACCACCGTTGTAGACAACCTGCACCAAATTGCTAAAAAATACGGCCCGGAAGCAATTTGCATTTACACGGGCCGGGGCAACTTTGAATTTGGTCTCAACGAGATGTTTGCGCCCAACGGCACGGCGGAATCGTCGGCCAATGCGGTGCTGTTTCCCTTTGGCTCGCCCAACACCACCGGGGTAGGCGCGTTGTGTTACGCCTCGTATGGGATGCTGGCCTCTCGGGCCTGTTTTGGCGACTATATTCGCAATGTGGAAGAGGATATTGACCACGCCGACCTGATCCTGGTTTGGGGCGGCAACCCGGCCACCGATTCCCCGCCGGTCAACGTGCGCCGCCTCAGATTGGCCCAAAAGCGCGGGGCGCGGATCATTGTGATCGATCACCGCCGCAGCGAAACCGCGCGGGCGCTGGATACGGAATGGGTGGGCATCCGGCCCGGCACCGATGGCGCGCTGGCGCTGGGGGCCATCCACGTGCTGCTTCAAGAAGATTTATACCATCATGAGTTTGTTAAAAAGTGGACCCACGGCTTTGAGGAATTGCGGGCGTATGTCCGCAACTTTGATCCTGAGCGGGTGGCACAAATCACGGGCGTTCCCGCCGAGCGCGTTCGCGGTCTGGCCCGGTCTATGGCGCAGGCACAAGGCTGTTCGGTTCTTATGTACAGCGGGCTGGAATACTCCAACAGCGGGGTGCAGGCGATCCGCGCCCTGTGGACGTTGCAGGCGCTGGCCGGCCATCTGGATGTTCCCGGCGGGAAACTTTTCAAAATCCGGCATCGTTTGCAGCTTAACCGCCTGTTAACCGACCCGCCGCCGTTGGATCACGCGCCCAAACCGGTTGGCGCCGACGAATACCCGCTTTATTACGAAACCCGCCAAGAGGCCCACGCCGCGCTGCTGCCCCGGGCCATTCTGGAGGGCAAACCATATCCTGTGCGCGGTTTGATCGTCAGCGGCGCGTCGCTAATTACCTCCTGGCCCAATCCCAACCTGTGGCGGCGGGCGCTGGCTGCGCTTGATTTTTTGGTGGTTATCAACCGTTTCCCCACTGCTGATGGGATTTACGCCGATTTGCTGCTGCCGGCCACCACGATGTTCGAAATTGAATCTTACATGATTTACGATGGGCGCGTTCAGCATCGCCGCCGCATTATCGAGCCGCTGGGTGAAGCCCGCAATGATTATCTCATCTTTGCCGAACTTGCTGCCCGGCTGGGCTATGGCGAGCAGTGGCCCCAAACCGAAGCCGGAATGGTGGCCTACGCGCTGCAAGGCACCGGCATCAGCCCGGAAGAATTAGAGACCCATCCCGAAGGTACGCCTTTTCCCGTGCCGCCGATGCGGTACCGCAAATATGAAACAGGCGAACTCCGCGAAGACGGCCGGCCCGGGTTTAACACCCCCACCGGCAAGTTTGAAATTACATCTGAGTGGCTGCGCCAGCACGGTTATGAGCCGCTGCCGGTTTACACCGAGCCGGTTGAAGGGCCGTTGAGTACGGATGAAAAACTCAAACCCTATCCGCTGGTATTCAATTCCGGGGCGCGAACGCAATTTGCCTTTCGATCCCAGCATCTCAACATTCCCTCGCTGGTGGCCCGGCAGCCGGCGCCGCTGGTTCACCTGCATCAAACGGATGCCCGGCAACGGGGTATTGAGGATGGGGATGCAGTTTATGTGATCTCGCCGCGCGGGCGGGTGCCGTTTCAGGCGCGGGTATCTGAGGATATTGTACCGGGCGTGGTTGAGGTGAATATGGGGGGCGGCGGCCCGCTTGGCCCGCAAGCATGGCAGTTGGCCAATGTCAACGCGCTCACCGATTTTGACAACCGCGATCCCCTGTCGGGGTTTCCGGTGTACAAAGCGCTGTTGTGCGATGTTGTCAAAGCCGAGGCTGCGGGGTAGAATTAACAAGGTATCAGGGTAGCATAGTAGCAAGGTAACAAATTTGCAACTTTGTTACCTTACCAGCTTACTATCTTGTGCGTTTACTGTAAAGAAGAGGCCAAGTGAGTCAAAACAAAGGGGGTTCAAAACCGATTCAATCGGTACAGCGAGCGATAGCCATTTTACGCTGTTTTACGCGAGATGATACCGAGCAGGGGGTGATCTCTTTAAGTAAACAGCTTGGCATGCATAAAAGTACGGTTTCCCGCCTGCTTTCGACTCTGGAGCAAGAAGGCTTTGTGGAGAAAAACCCTACCACAGACAAATACCGGCTGGGGCTGGAACTGGTTACGCTGGCGGGGATTGTGCTGGAACAAATTGATCTACGCGAAGTTGCCGCACCTTATCTAAGCAAACTGGCCGAACTAACGCGAGAAACCGTGAACATCGTTGTGTTGAGCGGGCAGGAATGTATGAACGTGGATGGCGCGGCCAGTCCCCGGCCCATCCAGTATGTCGGGCGGATTGGCCGGCGTACGCCGTGTCATTGTACCGCTGCCGGCAAAGTTTTGCTGGCCTATTTATCACCGGAAGCGTTACAAAACATCTTGCCGGTTCCTTTAACTCGCTTTACAAGCAAAACCGTGACGGATGCCACGATTCTGAAACAGGATTTAGCCAGGATACGAAACCAGGGCTATGCCATCACCCACGAGGAACACCAGCCCGATTTAAGCGCCGTGGCAGCACCTATTTATGACCATACCCAACAGGTTGTGGCCTCGGTGACGATCTCCGGCCCCTCGTACCGGATGGGGCCGGGCCAGATCGAAGCGCTGATTGAGCCGGTGCAGACAATTGCTGTAGAAATTTCGAGCCGGCTTGGCGCAACGCCCCTCTAAAAATGGATTTTTTTAGCTTTGAAGTTACATTTTTTTACGAGACGTCGCGGATATCAACAATCTCCTGGCCGGGTATCTGGCCTAAGACCTCTTTGACCTCATCAACAGATACATTGGGAATTTTGATCACGGTATCGTAATACCCTTCTTTTCGGGGAGAAGGATAGGTGCCAATGCCCATCACCCCCCACTGCTTGCCCACCACTGAAATCAATTTTTCAAATTCGCCCCATTTGTTGGGCATGCGCATCGTTACCCGTACGCCGGGTACCGGCAATCCTAACATTTCCTCGTACGATCTGAGCAGATCGATTTCGGTGATAATGCCAATGACGGCGTTATCTTCATCAATTACCGGCAGGCAGCCAATGTTGTGTTCTTCCATAAACCGGGCCGCTCGCTCTACGGTGCGGTCCGATTTAATGGTATGAACCTGTTTGGCCGGGATCATAATTTTCTTGACCTTCAAATTACTCAGGTAACGGCCAATCTCCCACACGTTCAGGCTGCCCAGTTTATCCGGTTCCAGGGTCAGCCGGCGATGGGTGACCAAACCCACCAATCGTTTACCGTCACCTACTACGGGCAGATGACGAATTTTATTTTCGGCCATAACCTGCTGCGCTTCTGCCGCCGGGGCCTCGGGTGAAATCATAGCGGGATGACGGGTCATACAATCTTTTACTAGCATATTTAAGCCTCCTGTTTGGTCTGGCTGATCACCGGGTCAAACTCACGCAGGGTGTCAGTTGGAATGTGGCAAAAAATTCGGTGTCCTTCGCTCACTTCGCGCCAGGGCGGGTCTTCCGTTTCACACATTTTGCCGCCGTCGGGCAGTAGTTTCCGGCGGGGACAGCGGGTGTGGAAGCGACACCCGGTAGGCGGATTGATGGCACTTGGCACATTCCCTTCTAAACGAATGTATTTTTGTTGAGCGGTTGGATCGGGGATAGGTACAGCCGATAGCAATGCTTCGGTATAGGGATGGTAAGGGGGGGCATAAATTTCTTCAGCCGGACCAATTTCCATCACCTGGCCCAGGTACATCACTGCCACGTAATCCGAGAAAAATCGGACCACGCTGAGATCGTGGGCAATAAAGATCATGGCTGTTTCATGCTTGTGCTGAATATCCAACAACAGGTTCAGCACCGCCGCCTGCACCGAGACATCCAGCGCGCTTACCGGCTCATCGCACAATACCAGATCGGGCCGGCTGGCCAACGCGCGGGCAATGCCAACGCGCTGCTTTTCGCCGCCACTGAGCTGGCGGGGCAACCGGCTAAGATAGGTGGCGCCCAACCGAACTGCTTCCAGCAATTTGATCACTTCATTGTGAATTTGCTCTTGGGGCACAGTATTAAAACGCCGCATGGGGCGGCCAATCTGCTGCTCTACGGTGTAGGCCGGATTCATGGTTGAGTCCGGATTCTGGAACACCATTTGCAACTCTTGAATGAGTTTTTCGTCCCGGCCTCCCAGTTCACCGGTGATGTCAAAGCCCAGGAATTCCGCTTTACCATCCGTACTTTCTTCAAGCCCAATGAGAGTTTTGATCAGCGTGCTCTTGCCACAGCCGGATTCACCGACCACGCCCAGGGTTTTCCCTTTAGACAGGTTAAAAGTGGCATTTTCAACGGCCTTGACGTAACCGGGTTCTTTCAGGCCAAACACATCCCGCAGCGAGCCGCCTCGAACCGTGTAATATTTCTTCAAATCCTCGACTTCCAAAATCGGTTCGATCTCTTTACCGTTGCCGGCGGGCGCCGGCAGTTCGATATCTTCAGACGGTGTCCAGGTATCGGGATCGATGTCTTCGGCAAAATGGCAGCGCGCCCAGGTACCATCGGGCAGTTGGCGCAGTTTGGGCCGCTCATCGTGGCAGCGCTGTTCCACGTAATCGCAGCGGGGGCTGAATACGCAGCCGGTGGGGCGCTGATTGGGCGGCGGCACCCGGCCCGGAATAGGATACAACAGGCTGCTGGCCTTATCGGCGCCCAACTTGGGCACGCAGCGCATCAGGCCCTGGGTATACGGGTGTTTGGGATCGGCGAAAACTTCTTTCGCGGTGGCGCGTTCCACCATCTCTCCGGCGTACATCACGCCTACCTCGTTAGCAACGCGAGCAATCACGCCCAGGTTGTGGGTAATATACATAATGGCCGTATCAAAATCACGGCGAAGGTCGGCAATTAAATCCAGCACGGTGGCTTCTACAGTTACGTCCAGCGCGGTGGTTGGCTCATCCATAATGAGCAATGCCGGATTATTAAGCAGTGCCATAGCAATCACCACCCGTTGCTGCTGCCCCCCGGAAATCTGGTGGGGGTAGCGGCGCATCACGTTGGCCGCGTCGGGCATAAATACCCGGTCGAGCATTTCCACGCAGCGCTTTTTTGCCTCTTTTTCGCTAATACCACGGTGAACAGTCAGGACCTCTTTCATCTGTTCGCCCAGCCGCATGGAGGGGTTGAGGGCTTGCATAGGGTCCTGGTAAACCATGGCAATCTGGTCGCCGCGCAACCGGCGGAGTTCCTCGCCGGTCCGGCCTACCAAATCCTGCCCTTGAAATCTGATACTGCCTCGTTTCACATAGCCGTTGGCGCCCAAGAAATTTACCAGCGCCCAGGCTACCGTACTTTTTCCACAGCCCGATTCACCGACAACGCCGAAGGTTTCGCCGCGATGAACCTCAAACGAAACATCCTGCACGGCTTCCACTTCGCCGCCGCGTATTTTATAGGCTACGGAGAGGTTTTCTATTTTGAGAACCGGGGCGCTTTTGGCAGCGCCTTGTTTTTTATCGGTCATACCTGCTCCTTTACTTCTGATACCGATTGAGTTCTTCGCGTAAGCCATCGGCAAACAAATTGAGGCCAATCACCAGGCTGGCAATGGCAATAGCCGGCCAAATTACGGCGATGGGATTGGCAAAGATAAATTGCCGGGCTTCGTTGACCATGTTTCCCCAGTCGGGGTCGGGCGGGGGCAGGCCGATGCCCAAGAAGCCCAGGGTTCCAATAGCAAAAATGGCGTATCCTACCCGCAGCATAGAGTCGACCAGAATAGGGCCGCGCGCGTTGGGCAGAATTTCTCGGAACATGATAAAGGCCGTACTTTCGCCTCGAGTTTCGGCGGCCCGAATATAGTCGCGGGTTTTGATGTCTAGCGCCAGACTGCGTACCAGCCGGCCCACACCGGGCGCGCCGGTTACGGTGATGGCAAAGATAACCACCAGGTCACCGCGCCCCAGGGCGGCAATCACCACCAGGTAGAGCACAATCACCGGAAAGGCAATGAGCGCGTCGAGCACCTGCATAATGGCCTGGTCCCACCAGCCGCCCCGATAGGCGGCATTTAGTCCCAGGGTCGCGCCCACAATGACCGAGCCGATCACGCCCCAAATAGCTACCCCGCCCGGAATAGAGACGTTTGAGTCTCCGGGCAGACGCGTTTTCAATAAGATAACCTGCGTACCCGTCATCAGGCGCGAGGTAAGATCGCGCCCCAGGTGATCGGTGCCCAGCCAGTTTTCGGCATTGGGCGGTAAATTTTGGATAAATAAGGATTCGTTAGCGGGGTAGGGAACCCAGAATAGCGAAACCAGGGCGAGAATAACCCAAAATAACACCATGGCCATCCCTACGGTCGCAACTTTTGAATCAAAAACAATAGAAATACTATTCCACCAACGCTGCCATCGCGAGGCGCGCTGCGTGGGGCGAACTATTGTTTGGGTTCCAGCAGCCATAAAATACTCCTTTCCTGTTTCGTCTAGGCGTAGCGGATTCGGGGATTGAGTAAGGTATAGGCCAGGTCGCCAATCAGGCGGGTGACAATAGCGATAATCACGGTGAACATGGCCGCGGCCTCAACCGCATTAAAATCGCCAAAAATGGCGGCGTCGTAAATGTATTTGCCCAAACCGGGATAGCCAAAGATCACTTCGACCACCACAATGCCGCCGATCAACCAGTTAACGTGCAGCATAATCACGGTAATGGGAGCCATCAACGCATTTCGCAGCGCGTGTTTGAATACAATTCGCCAGCGGGGCATCCCTTTGATGGTGGCCGTGCGGATATAGGCCGAGTCCATCACTTCAACCATGCTGGCCCGCGTCATCCGGGCCACGTACCCCACTTCAACCGCGGTCAGGGTAAGAACGGGGAGAATGAGCAACGATGGGTCTTCGAAAACGGCGTTAGGGCTGAGAAAAATAGCGACGGCAGGCACAATTTCCAGCCAGATACCCAGAATTAGAATAAGAAAAATTCCGGTTACAAATTCGGGGGTGGCGGTCGCGCCCAAACTGGTAATAGAGATAAAACGGTCCAGAAATTTACCTTCGTTGATACCGGCCAAAATGCCAAAGAACAAGGCAATGGGCATAATGAAGAGAAAGGCGATGCCGGCCAACACCACAGTATTGCGAATACGTGGGAACAAAGTAACAGCCACGGGTCGGCCATACTGCCACGATTCGCCGGGATCGCCGCGCAGCAACCCCTTGCGAAGCGGAATGTATTGTTGAGGGCCATCCCCCTCTTTACGCAAACCGGCCTTGGTGAGGACCCAAACTTCAGTTCCCTGGCCTTTGACCCATTTAACGGCATTGTTGTCGGTGTCTACGCCCCAAAAATATTCGCCGCCCTCCTCAGTCGTTTGCCAGGCATCGGGTGGCATATCCACCGCCTTCGTGTTCCCATCAGGCTGGCGGAGAAGCATAGTCAGGGTTCCCTCCTCCATCTTCCAACGTGCCAGCCCCTGATCGGTTTCCGCCCACCATTCGATTTCGCCGGAAGCCTGATTGGTGACGGCCACCAGATCGGTATCCATCTGGGCTTCGGCGCGCCAATCGCTGCCCACCAGCCAGTCGATGTATCGAAGCCAGGCCGGCGCGTCAAGCCCCAACTGGGCGCGATAAGATGCTTTTTGTTCTTCGGTGGCAAATACGCCCAAAATTTTTACAGCAATATCGCCACTGCCAACTTCCAGCAGAAAAAACAGGGTCATGGACACAAGTAACATAGTGATAATTGCGGAAAAGAAACTACGGATTAGAAATCGAGCCATAAACCTCTCCTTAAGATTACAACTTCAGGGCCGGCAGATCAATGATCTGCCGGCCCTTTTTCTTACTAACTACGCTTTGCTTTCGTCAATCCAAACTTCGTAGAGCAGGTCGTAGGCGGTGGGATGGGCCACAATGCCCTGGAATTTTTCGTGGGTGATGTTCCACACTTTTTTCCAGAAACTGTTGGCAATGGGGCCGCGCTCTTGCATGATGTCTTCGATCTGACACATAAGCTCGCGGCGAGCCTCCACATCCAGGGTACCTTCGGCCTCTCGCAGAAGCTCTTCAAACTCCGGATCGGTCCAGCGGGTTTCGTTCCAGTTGCCGATGGCTTCTTCGGTGTAGGCCAGCGGTAGCACCATGGTATCCAGCGGGCGGTGGGTCCAGGAGGTGATTCCCAAGTCTACCTCGGTCCAGCGGTCCCAGTAACCGGCCGGTTCGGTAATGTCCAGGATAACGTCAAAGCCGGCTTCGGCGGCAGTTTGTTTGAAGGCCTGAGCCAGTTCCGGCTCATTCTGGTCGTTCTTGGTGGCCAGGGTAACTCGCAGCGGAAGGTCGATGCCTTTTTCAGCAGCGTATTCTTCCAGCAGGGCGCGGGCGCCTTCCGGATCGTACTCAGGGATCGGTTTTTCGCAGTAGGCCGGATGAACCGGGGCCACATGCGCGTCAATCGAGAGGTCGCCTTCACCAAAGTAGGACAACTGCATATTTTTAGCGCGATCCTGCGACATTTTGAGCGCGTTACGGACGCGAACATCGTCCCAGGGTTCCAGATCAACCCGCACCCGGAAGACCAGCGCCTGGGCGGTACTGGCGGCATAGGTCGCCAGGCCGGGTACACCCTGGAGCGCCTGCCAGTCGCTGGGGCGGGGGTCGTACAGGGAATCGACCTGACCTGACTGCAAAGCGGCCACCCCGGCATCTTTATCGGTTGACACGTAGATCAACTCGTCCAGATAGGGCAGGGGATCGCCGTCAACACCCATGCGCCAGTAATCGGGGCGGCGTTTGAAGACCGCGCGTTCGCCTTCGGCATATTCTTCCAGCAGGAAGGCGCCGGTGCCGATGGGCTGCCGGATGATGTCGCCTTCAAAGTTTCGGTGCATAACAATGGCCGGATAGTGGAAGAGGTGTTCCGGCACGCCGATATTGGGGGTATCCAGGTTCAGGCGGACGTGGTAATCGTCCACTTTTTCCACATTTTGGATGCCGCCCAGGTAGGAGAGCAGCCCCAGCATAGAGGAACCGACATCTTCGTTGAGCCACTCCCCAAAGGTAAACATCACGTCATCGGCGGTAAGTTCATCGCCGTTGTTAAAGGTGACGCCTTTTTTCAGGTAAAGATCCCAGGTTTGCACATCATCACTGGCTTCCCAGCGGTCTAACAGGTAGGGGTGGGTCACATTATTCGAATCGGTTAAGGTCAGGTATTCACCCAGTTGGCGCACAATGTTGGCGCCCTCAACCCAGGAGAGACGGGACGGGTGATCCAGAAGTTGCAACTGCATGGATTTGGTGTGGGTGCCGCCGCGCTGAATACCGCCGGTTTGCTCTTCCACCACTTCGGTGGGCGTTGGTTCTTCGGCAGCCGCACCGGTATCCTCTTCTTCTCCGGCACCGGCGGCAGGCGCCTGCGTTGGCGCTTCGGTGGGGGCGCCGCATTGGGCGGCCACCATCGCGGCGCTCGCGGAAAGGCCTAACATCGTCGCCATGCGCAGAAAACCACGGCGCGAAAGCTTACCCTGCTGCAATTTGTCATAAGCTTCCGGAATATAGGGATGGGTTTGGGCCATTTGTTTCTTTGAAATTCGTTGCTTCTTCATAATACTTGCTCCTCCGAAAAAATATTTTTTGGATGATTTTTCTCTAGTAATTACCAACGAAACGATGCTCTAAGTTGTTTACGCTATATCACCTCCTTCATATAATCAATCGACTTTTATCTATGATACAAAGCAAAAAGAAAGGCAGGCGCCAAGCATGCCTCCAAATATCTACTAATTAATTGCGGCGACCCAATCACAACTCAGTTGACGAAATCAGGGGGACAATTGACTTTTTTCTTCAGTCTACAACCAGAGTAAGCTATCCTATTATAGCTGGTTGGGTGATACTTCTCTATACTAACATGGGTGATTTTGAGGGCCTGCTAGGGGCTATCTTTTTATAGCCCTCGTGTCATTTCTCGGTGGCATTATTCACCCACATGGACTAATAAATTATGGTCTTATATCACCCACGTGAGCTATTTACACAAAATAAATTTTTCGATAGTGCCCCTTTTGATTGTTGTGAAGAAATTTACCGCAGAGTACGCCGAGTTCGCAGAGGTTTTGTACGTTGTTATAAGGGGATGCGCCGGGCATTTTGGATCGCTCCTGGAGCATGCTACAATACCCCCACCCATTCTAAAGTGAGGCACTCTATGAATCGAGAAGAAACCCTGGACTGGATCAAGGTGGTGTTGGACTCCCTGGATAACCAGGAGATGATGGCCATCATCCAGGAAAGCGCCAATGAATTTGACGGCGAATTTTTCGCTACGATGGAAAGCGAAACCGAACGGCTTAAAGCCGAAAACGACCCGGCGACCGCCGAACGGCTGCACAACATCGCCCGCGCGATTGCGGTGGTGCGCCAAAATCGAGCCGAGAATCTGTAACCCGTCATGAACGATACTCCCTACGAAAACAGGATGCTCGACGGCGTGCTTGCCGGCAAACTGCGCACCGATATTGATGATGTATTTCAGGTTGAGGGCGTAGAGATCCCCAAAAAAGTGCCCGCCGGCCTCACCTGGCCCATTCGCCGGCTGGGCCGCAAGGCACAGGAAGAGGCCGAACAGGAGTCACGGCAGGGTGTAATCCTATTTAAAGGCCGTTTGCTACGCGAAGACAGCGAAGCCGTTTACGACATCATCGCCGAACGGTGGCGTGCGCGCGATTACACGCCCCTGCTGCGACGCTACAAAGGCGACATCACGCTGGTGGCCCAGCCGGGAACCATTGCCACGCCCAAACGGGCCAATCCCTGGATCAATTTAGGTTTGGCTGTGGCTACTATTATTTCGGTGCTGCTGACCGGCGCGTTGTACGAATGCCAGTGCCTTTTCCCCAGCACTCTCTCGCAGTGGGCCGCCGGCCTGCCGATGATGCTGGCCATGATGGTGATTTTGCTGGCGCACGAGTTTGGTCACTACTTTGCCTCCAAATACCACAAAATTGCCGTAACCCTGCCCTATTTTATCCCCCTACCCATTTTATCACCGGTGGGAACGCTGGGCGCGTTTATCCAATTGCGAAGCCCTTTCAAAACCAAAAAGCAACTGTTTGATATTGGCATCGCCGGCCCGCTGGCCGGGCTGGTATTTGCCATTCCGTTGATCTTTTGGGGGATTGCCACCTCTGAGGTGACGCAGATTACCCGCACCGAAACCTCGCTACTGGAAGGCAACTCTGTTTTCTATCTGGTTGTCAAATACCTGCTCCATGGCGAGTTGCTGCCCAGTTTTGAGCAATACGCGGATTTACCCTTTTGGCAAGAATTTGGGCTGTTGCTAACGGGGATAATTCCTGCGGGCGGCGGCAGCGATATTTACATCAATTCGGTGGCGTTTGCGGCCTGGTTTGGCCTGTTTGTCACCGCCATGAATTTGATGCCGGTGGGCCAACTGGACGGCGGCCACATTATTTATTGCATTCTGGGAGAAAAAGCACGCTGGCTGGGCATGGCGCTGGTGGGCGCGATGGTGTTAGCCGGCCTTTTCTGGTGGCCGGGTTGGCTGGTGTGGGCTATGCTCATTTTCTTTATTATCGGCACCGGCCATCCCCCACCGCTCAACGATCTGGTAGAACTGGGCCTGCCTCGAAAGGTGATTGCCTATCTCACCATCATTCTGTTTTTTCTCCTGTTTATGCCCAATCCGTTACAACCGATGTAAAACAAAAAAGCCCCGGGTCCATCGGGGCTTTTGCATTGCCGGTTTCTATTTTATTTCGACTATTCTACTCTTCTTCAGCCGCTTCTTTGGGGATACGATACACGCAATTAGATGCGCCGTTGGAAATGCAAGCCACCTCTTCAACTTTATGCACTTTGCCGGTAGTCCAGGCCATCGCTTCCATCAACGCGCCCACGCTTACATAGCAGCACGGTTTCTCATGTTTGGGCCGCCAGCGGCAGGGACACTCATCCTGAATATAATAGAACGCATCATCCTCTTCCCGAACCGAACTGGGCTGGTTGATCCGTTCGGTGGCGGCTTTGGCCATTTTCTCCAAAATCAGTTTCATGCGCGTTTTCTCAGGGATGGCCTTGAGCGCCACACCGGCCAGCCCCAAAATAGCCGGTTGATCCTTCAGCCCAAATCTAAAGGTAGCCCGGCCAATCCGCAGCAGCATGGCGCGGGCACCGCGCGGCCCGTAAAAATCTTCCACCGCCTGCTGAATAGCGCCGTATTCAGAAAAATTACGGTCCATTTCCAGGTCTTTGGGGGGATAGGCTTGAGCAAATTCGGTCAGCCCCCCGGAATTTAGTACGGCCTTGGTCCCGTTTTCCCCCATTACTTCTTCTACTGCATCCAACAAAACACGGATTGTTGCATTAGACATCGGTCGATCTTCAGGCATCAGGGTATACCTCCCGTGTGGTAATTTTTATAAATTATACCATATTTTTAAAGGCAGGTTGGTTTGTGGAGCTTAAAATTGTTAACGCGTGCGGCGGCGCCACTCTTCTTTGAGTTCCAGACTCTTAAGATCGCCTTCAATACTCAGAAAATCTCTGAGCAGGCGGCTAAATTTGGCCGCTTCTTCTAACATAGGAAAATGTTTTGAGTTAGAGAGGCCAATGGGCCGGATATTTTGCCACTGCCCATCCAGCCCCCGGAGAGGGTCGGGGTCAATAATATCGTCTTTTTCGCCATACACCACCAGCAGCATGGCCTCATCCCCCTGGCCGATGCTTTGAATTCGACCGGCAATGTCTGTTTGCGCCACCGACTGCAAACTCAAATTAATGGCTTCTTTATTGGTTTTTTCCGCTTCTTTGGTCACTTCCGGGTGAGTGATCTGCCGCCACCAGCGCATTTTGGCCATCATCGAATTGTTGGCAAAATCAACCAGATTGCGGTTGATGCTCTCAGCGCCCACCGGCAGGCTGATGGCCATAATTTTGTTAATCCGATCAGGATAACGGGCCGCATATTCCAGGGCGATCATCGCCCCCAGAGAGTGCCCAATAATCGGAACCTGGCCGATACCCATATTCTCCACAAAACTATCAACCAGGCTCACGTAATCGGACAGGTTGCAGCGGGTATTGGATTTGTCGGAGTCGCCAAAGCCCCACAGATCCAGGGCGTAGGTACGGTACCGATCCGAAACCGACTCCATGCTCGACATCCAATACCGCCACGACCCCAGCCAGCCATGCAAAAACAAAATGGGCCAGCCCCGGCCAAAGGCTTCGTAATGGACTATTCCACCATCAATGACAACAGCACTCATGTTGATCCTGTTTCAAAATCATCCAAACTACCGGCTATATCTTGCCATGATCGGCCAAAATTTTATTGACTCGTTCAGCCAGTTCATCCGGCGCAAAAGGTTTAAGAAAATACTCCACCGCGCCCAATTCTAATCCTGTACTGATTTCCGCTTCCTGCCCTTTGGCGGAAAGAAACACCACCGGGATATTTTGGGTGTTCTCCTGCTCTTTCAAGGCTTTGCAAGCCTCGTAGCCGGTCATTTTGGGCATGCGGACATCCATCAAAATTAAATCGGGTTCAATCTCGGTTGCTTTATGAAAAGCTTCTTCACCATTAGGAACTTGAACAACTTCAAAACCGCTAATTTGCAGGGTAAAAACTATTAAATCTCTAATATCGCGTTCGTCTTCAGCCACCAGAATTAAGGGAACACTCATATATTATTTATTCTCCTACCTTGCAGGCGTTTCCCCCACCTACGGGAGACGTGATCGGGTGATACCCATTGTATGCACCACCCCCTGATTGGTCAATAAAAGCCTTAGGTTTCGCTCTTGATATTATGACCAATCCGCCTTAATTCTGCAACTAATACCTCCGGCGAAAACGAGGGCCACAAATCAGGTTGATTAGACAAACTCAACAGCATCGTTTCGCCGTCTTGAGGCAAGCGGCTATGATCTACAATAGCCACCACCGGCACCGATTTGCCCTCTTCATCTTGATAAACCTCATCTTGATGAACCTCATCTTGATGAACCTCATCAGGATACACCTCGTCAGGATGAGCCTCATCATGATGAGCCTCATCCTGATGAAGCTGGCTGATGACCGGTTCGTCATTGGCGTCCACCATCCCAATATCAACAAAAACAAGATCGGGACGGCTGGCAGCCATATCCAGCGCCTGCCGGCTGTTATAGGCCCGCTCAACAGTACAATCGCACACCTCAGACAGGATATTTTTCAATCGTTCCGCGATGGTGGCGTCTGCGTGAGCCACCAAAATCCGCCTGGTGCTTTCACCGGTTTCAGCCGGCGCTTGAACAATACTCAAAATTGTTTGGACCGTAGCCAGCATTTCCGCGTCGGTGGCGGAGGTTAGCAGATAATCCATAACTTCCAACTTCAGGGTATCTGCCGAGGCGTTCAAAGCCAGCGCGCCGATGAGCACCGGGACACCCGCCGCAACGTCCCCGGTTCTGAACTGTCTGAGTAATTCAAAGGGCTGGGCTTCCGGCAGCAAGGCATCCAGCACAATCAGGCCCAATGAGGGGCCGGCTTGGCGGGCCATCTCCAGGCCCACCGAGCCTTTAGCAGCCGTCATCACGCCAAAATCTGCCGCTTTCAGGCCGGGTTTGAGCGCGTTGACTACCGCCGGATCATCATCAATCAGCAATATTTTGGCTGCGCCCCCTGCCGCGCCGGCCTCTTCAGCCGCTATGGCCGCAGACTCTACCGGCAGGGTAAAACTAAAGGTGGTGCCCACATTCAACTCGCTCTCCAGCCAAATTTCGCCGCCCAGCATCTCCACAAAGCTCTTGGTGATCGATAACCCCAGGCCGGTGCCGTCAACCATTTCCACCTCAACCTGTTCTTCGGCCCGGTAGAAACGCTCAAAGATATTGGCCTGGTCTTTTTCGGCAATGCCAATGCCGGAATCCTGCACATCAATTTGCACAAACGCATCATCGCGCCGGCTGGCCCGCAAAATAATATCGCCGTTTTCCGGGGTGTAGCGCCAGGCATTGCTGAGCAAATTGACCATAACCTGCACCACCCGGCTTTTATCCGCCCACACCGGCGGCAAAGAATCGGGCAAATCTAACGAGAAGTTCATCGGCTTTTGCACGCTCTGTCCTTCAAAAGAGACCGCCACCTCGTTGATCACGTCGATCAGATTGACCGACTCCAACTCCAGCTTGATCCGGTCGGTTTCAATCCGCGAAATTTCCAGAATATCTTTAACCAGGTGATCCAGCCGGTTGGCGTTTGATTGAATGACCTCCACAAACCGCTGTTGGGTGGGATTTAGCTCGCCCAACCGGGCCGCCGCCGATGACGACACCAGCAGGTCGGCATACCCTTTGATGGAGGTAAGCGGCGTGCGCAGTTCGTGGGAAACGGTGGAGATAAACTCATTTTTGATGCGTTCGATTTCGGCTTCCCGGCTGATGTCGCGCAGCACGGTGACAATGCTGGGCTGGCCCTCCGCGCCCAGGGCTACCGGCGCCAGCGTGACCACCACCGCTTTTTCTTCCACATCTACCCGGAACTCCGCCGATGGCCGGCCTTCTTCAATCTGTTCAATGGCGCGCAGCAAGTTATCATAGACCTGTTGGGTCAACTCTCTGCCAACCGGCGAGGTTGATCGCCCCAAAATTTGCTGCAACGGTTGGTTTTCGGCGGGCGTTTCCTCAACTTCCAAAATCTCAACGGCCTTGGGGTTGACCAAAACAATATTTCGCTCGGCATCCAGCACCAATACGCCATCGGTGATGCCCCGCAGAATGGCTTCGTTTTTGGCGGCCTCCGTAGCCTGGGTACGGAGCATCACGCCCAGCCGGTCGGCCTGATCGGTGATGAGCCGGTACAGTTCGGCGTTATTGATGGCCGTGGCTACCTGAGAGGCAGCGGCCACCACCAGCTTCAAGTGATCTTCGGTAAAGTAATCCCGATCAGGATGGAAGAGCAGCAGCGCGCCGGCCACGGTATCGCCGGTAACCAGGGGCACGGCAATGGCCGAATGCCGGTTTAAGGTTTCCCACACCGGCAGCCACTCGACCTCGGCCAGATCGGTGATGATGTACGACTCTTGAGTTTCCACCACCTGCTCGGCCAGCAGGTAATCAACCTCTTTTTTGGCTTCGGGGCCGGTGGGGATGGGCGTATCTCGCCCCAACGAAGCCCGATAATCCAACGAGTCGGATTCCTGGCTAAAGAGCAAAATAGAGCCTTGAGAGATACCCACTGCCCGGTTGATGAGGCTGAGCGCCTGGGTTAAAATCCGGTCAACATCCAAACTGGCCGATAATTCCCGGGTGATCTGGTACAACGACTCCACCCGGTCGCGCTCAACGGTAAGGTCTTCCAGGGTCTGGGCCAGTTCTTCGGTGCGTTGGGCGACGCGGCGTTCCAGCTCTTCGGTAAATTGATTCAATCGCTGCACCAACTGGGCGTTGCGCACCGCCACCGCTGCCTGGTTAGCCACAAACGACAACACCTGAACATCGTGATTATCAAAACTGCGCGGGCTGGTGCTGCCCACCATCAACGCGCCGTTGGTTTTGTTCTGCACCCGAACCGGCACGCCCAACACGGCCCGCACGCCCAACTTATCCAGCCGGGCCACCGATTCAGGATCGCCTTCAATGGTGGGGATGGTGGTAGACGCCACCTGGCCCTTCACCTTAACATTCAACGGCTGGCCGCTGTCGCAAATATCCTGGTTGAAATTGTGCCAGAGTTGGAGAATTTCTTTAGAAAAGTCGCTGTGGGCCACGGCATCCGAGTCGCCGGGCTGTTCGGCAAAGCCGAGTTTGGCCAGTAATTTATCATTGGTGGCGCACCCGTCTAAAATATACCGCTCGGATTCTTCATCCCAAAAAAGGATCACGCCAAATTGGGCGTGGGTGAGGATGGCCGCATTATCCACCACCGAGCGCATCACCTGCTGCACATCGAGCATGCCGGTAATTTCAACACCCAGGTTGTAGAGATTCTGCATTTCGTTGGCGCGCTGGCGCGTATATTCCAGCAGGCGCGTGCTGTCAATGGCAATGGCGGCCAGATCGGCCAGGGTGTTGATCAATTGCAGGGTGTTGGAGCTATGAATCACCGTTTCGATGGCCAGAATACCAATGACCCCCTGCTCCGTTTTAAGCGGCACGTAGGTTACATCATCCGGCAGGGCCTGGAAGGGCAGACTGGTGGACGCAAAATCATCATCCTGGGTTTTACTGCCTTCGATCACCAGCACATCGCCGGATTGGATCACCGAGGCAAAGGGTTCGGCCTCTACTGAAATGGCGCTTTCGTTGAACATTTCCACCAGAAAATCGGAGATGTTCTGGGTATTGGCAATTTTGATGGTTTTGCTGGAATTATCCACCAGCCAGATAGACCCCTGCTTTAATCCGACCAGATCAAAAACCGCATCCAGTACCAGATTCAGCACCTCATTCAGGTCCAGAGCGCGGTTGAGGGCCTGGGCTACTTCAGTAAGCGCGGCCAACTGGCGCACCTGCTCGCGGGCTTCATCAAAAAGCCGCGAGTTTTGCATAGCCACCGCCACCTGATTGGCAAAGGCCAGGGTTACATCGCTTTCTTCGGGGGTGAAAAAATCGGCGTGGGTGCTGCCCAACGACATCACGCCCAGGATGTTGGCCCCATAGGTTAAAGGAACGCCCAACCAGCTCCGCACCCGATCATAGGGCGGCGAGGAGAAGGAATCCGGGTACTCCTGCTGGGCATCGCTGATAATGACCGGTTCCTGGGTTTCAATAACCTTGCGGTGCGGGTTTTCTTCCAGCATCGAATAGGATAATCCAATCACCTGCTGGCTGTATTCCCAGGCCCGCGCGCCAATGACCACCAATTTATCCTCTTCCAACCGCAGCACGGCGGCGCTGTCGTACTCAATCACGTTCGACAGCTCACGCAGAACAATGTTGAGCAACTCATCAAGCTCAAGCTGCGAGCTGATGGTTTCGGCCACGCCGCGCAGGGTATCGGCCAGGCGGCGGCGCTGCTGTTCCAAATTAAACAGGCGGGCGTTTTCAATGGCAGTGGCGGCGTGATTGGCAAAAATCTCCAGGGTTTCCACCGACGAAACGGTGGGGCGGAGACCGGTATCGGGGTTTTCCACGGTGAGCAGGCCGATAATGTTTTCTTCGGTATCCACCAGCGGAACAAATAAAACATCGCCCGGCTGCCAGGCGCGGCCCTTCTTTTTACCTTTTTCCGGCGACACCTGCGGGGCAACATACCCCAAATCAAACGTGCCGCGCCAGACCTCGCTCCGTTCAACCGGCACAAAGTAAGATTTGCTCAAGCGGAACTGATTATTCAATATCGCCTCTAAATCGGCCAATGGTTGGTTGGTTGAAGAGGCAAAAAATTGTTTAAACTCATTAATGGGGATGCCGATGCCCGCGCCAACTTCGTGATGCACCACCGGCGGGGTATCCACCACCAGGCTGATCAAAACAATATTGTAGCCCACCGACTCGCTGATGGCGTAGGCAATATCTTCCAGTACTTCGGGCAGGGGGCGGTTGGTGCGGAAAATATTGCTGATTTCGGCCAGCCGGGACAATTGATCGATGCGGCGGCTGGCCTGCTCGCGCTCCTGCCGCTGTTCTTCGTACGCCTGGGCATTGCCAATGGCGACCGCAGCCTGGTTGGCCAGCGACTCCAGATAGCGGGCCTGGTTGCCGGTGAAGAAGTTGGGCCGCGCGCTCTCCAGGTTAATGACGCCTGCCGGCTCGCTGCCGTAAAAAATGGGAACCACCACCCGCGAGCGGGTATCCGCCCCAAAACCAACATAATCCTCGTGACCTCGCACATCGGCAATCAACTGTGTTTCGCCCGTATCCAGGGCCTGGGTCATGATCGTCTGGCCGGCCACCGAAATTTCATCGGGCGTAACCTTGCCGTTTGAGGCTCCGCTATTTGCCTGCTCCCGGTGAACCATCAATTGGCGGGTGTCGGCATCGTACAAATCAACGTGGCCCAAATCGGCTTTGGTTACGCGCATCGCTTCGGCCAGAACCAGATCAAGAATTTTATCCAGATCAAGCGTGCTGTTTAACTCGTCGCTGACGCGCTGCAAACCGGATAGTTCTTCAACCCGGCGCTGCAACCGTTGGTCGGTGAGATTAAAGAGGCGAGAGTTATCCAGGGCAATGCCGGCCTGGTTGGCCAACGATTGCACCAGCGGAATTTGATTCTCGGTAAAGGCGCGGGGATCAAGCGCGAACAAAACCAGCAAACCGGTTAATTTATCGCGGCTCACCAGCGGCACCGCCAGCAACGATTGGCAATTGCAGTGAGCCAGCAGTTCGGTTTCGATCACATTGGTTGAAGGCCCATTGGTTCGCAGTATAAAAGGGGCGCGCGTTTTGAACGCTTTCTCCCAGGCCGTGGTGGTGGTCAGGGTGCGGGCAAAGGATTCGGTGAGTTGGAGGGGCGCACGTTTTTGGCGGGTTACGGAAGAACCGCATCGATGGACCAGGGTTAAAACGCCGGTGGCCTCATCTAGATCAAAAATAGCGCAGTCGTCGGCGGGGAAGGCCATCATCATCTGCCGGGATAAATTTTGCAATATTTCACTGTAAGAGAGCGTGGAAGACAGCTCCTGGCTGGTCTCAAATAGTAGTGAGAGTTCAGAGACCCGGTGCTGGGTTTCATCAAATAGGCGGACGTGGTCCAGGGCAATCGAAAGTTGGCCGGCTACCACTTCCAGCAGGGTCATATCCTGAGCGGTGTAAATTCCGGGCGTGGTGGAGGCCAAAACAAAGGTTCCCAGCAATTTCAGGCCCACTTTGAGCGGCACGCCCAGGTAAGCGCGGTAAGGGTGCGATTGTAATTCAGCTTGAAGAACGGGATCGGCGTGGGTGTGGGCATCATCAAGATGCAGCGGTTGCTCGCGCGACATCATCCAGCCGGAGATGCCCTGGCCTGATGCAGCAGATGATTCTTGTCGGATATCGGCGGTTTCTTCCGGCAGGCGTAACACGGCCATCAGCGTGCCGTTGTCTTTGTGATGAAGACAAATTTCGGCAATATCAAAGTTGAACAAGTCTCGTAATTGGTCGCTTTCCAGAACCGTGCGGCAAACGGCCACCGTATCCAACAGGTGCAGCGAGGCGGTTAACGTTTGCCCCAGCTGGTTAACCAGCGCCAGGGGTTGGTTTAAATCTTGTGGCGGCGGCGAAGACATATCCTTCTCAGATGAGTCAATCGAGTTTTCAGGTGAGGATACCGGCTGGCGGTTTCCTTGATTTATCTTATTGGATGCTTGATCGTTGGCTTTGGCAAAGGCCCGGATATTTTGGCCCACCGGCTCGGCGGCCCTTCCATTCGGGCGGTACCCGCCTGCCCCGGCCCAGCGAGGGCCAAACGCCGGCGCGAAAGCGAGGTCGGGTCGGATCAGGTTTAGATATTGAATTATCAAAAAAAATGCAAAGATAAAAACAATCAGGTCACTTACCACGAGTAAGCCACTTACCACAAGTAAGCCATTGACCGGGGTAATATCAACAAAAGAGG
>CAZTFF010000001.1:0-85999 GCA_964612485.1 uncultured Caldilineaceae bacterium | reverse complement strand
AGTAAGCCACTTACCACAAGTAAGCCATTGACCGGGGTAATATCAACAAAAGAGGATTGGGTAACAAAATAGCCGGCAACCATATAAATTGGCAGCACAATACCCATTGTCCATAAAATCATGCACAACGGGTTATCGGGGCTGCCAGCGCCCGTTATCTTTAACAACTTAACCCATCGGGACACTTTTAAATACTTCATGCTGCCCTCTCAACAAACTTAAAACAGGCCGGCCGATCAATGCGACGGCACCATCCATTTTACCCACAAACACGCGGTGTGGTGATAAAATGATAGAGAGAATGCTTGATTGATAAGGTACAAACCCACAAATCCCAAAGTCATTGGGGGGCTGATATTTACCCGCCCGGCTGGGGACAACCGGATTGATTTCGCCGATTTTCCGCCGCATCTTCGGTAATTTGAACGATGTCGGCAAACGGCCCATCGGCACTGGAGACTACGCCCACGGCTAATTTCATAAAATCAGACTCGTGGGTCACGCCATCCACATCATCATACACCACTTTGCCCTTTTCCCGAACGGGGAAGGGATAAAACACTTCGCTTTCTTCATCAAACCGCTCGGTAACAGCGCGGCAAATGATTGAGGCTTTTTCCGGTGTGGTGATGACGATAAAATCATTATCGGATGCCTGGCCGATAAAATCATTAAGGGTGCCCTGTTCTTCAACCACTTCACGCATAATGTCGGCCAAAAACATCAGCACTTCGTTCACTTGAATAGGGCCGGCGATCTCTTTGAAGGCCTGAATGTGGCGAATACCAAAGTACAGAAACGTCCACGGGTCTGAAGAATCTTTAACCTTTTTGAGCTGTTCTTCGATGAGTTTGCCCGCCGGCAGGTTGGTAACCGGGTGGGTGAGCGCTTCCCGTTGAGAGCGGCGGATGGCGCCTTCTACCCGCAGTTTCAACTCTTCAATATCAAACGGTTTGGTAATGTAATCGTCCGCGCCCAACTCCAGGCCGGCAATTTTATCGCTGCGTTCATCTTTCTGGGTGAGGAAAATGATGGGCACGTAACTGGTGCGGGTATTGCTGCGTAAAATCCGGCAGATTTCGTAGCCGTCGATATCGGGCAGTTGGATATCCAGCACCACCACGTTGGGAAGTTTTGTGCGGCAAACTTCCAGCGCGTCATTGCCGCGCATAGCCACCAGTACCTCGTATCCTTGCGAGTCGAAATAGATTTTTAACATTTTTGAGATGTCGGCGTCGTCTTCTACGACCAAGATGCGACCTTTACCCATACCTTAACCCTCTTTTCTGTGAGAGATTTGGATAATTTGTTTGAAAATGATTATGATAAACCGGCCCATTTCAATGAAGCCTGTTTATGAACAATGTTTTGCCGGATCAGATTGATTTGTTCATCCGTTACCGGCGATTCAAAACTGCGGAACCCGCTCACTTTAAAACCGTGGCGGGCCGCCATGCGCCCCATGGTTTCCACCTGTTCCAAAGAAATATCTTTGCCCAAGGTATAGCTTTTGTAACAGCCATCCAAAGCCAGGGTAATAGTCTCAGCCATACAGGCGTACGACATCCCTGGGGGAAACCCAAAATCAAAATTAAAATTTACCGGGCCAGGCACGCTCACCATGCCGCCTTCCACCACCAGTACATCATTTCGTTCTTCCACCACCCGGCGCGATACATCACGGGGGCGGGCCACATCGCACACCACCGCGCCGCTCTTGAGATGCTGCGGTTCTATTACAGTATCAATGGCATTGGTCACCGTAACAACCATATCGGCGTACCGCAACTGGTGCATATCCGTGCTTAACTGGACTTCCACAGCGCCCTGCGCTCTCACCAGCGATTCTATCTCTTTTAAAGTGTCGATCCTGCGCCCGATCAAAATGATTTTAGCCACGTGGCGGGCGAGTAACTGAGCGCACACCCGGCCAATCGAGCCGGTGGCCCCCACAATAGCGGCTGTAGCGGTGGCGGGATGGGTGTTCATTTGCCGGGCCGCTTTGAGCGTTGCTTCCACAGCGGTGGCCACGGTATAGCTGTCGCCCGTAGTCACCGGAATGTCCAAATGTCGGGCAACGGTGAGGCCGGCATCGCCCACCACCGAGGTAAAGCCGCCCAGCCCCAATATTTTGGCCCCTAATTTCTGGGCCAGCTTTCCGGTAGCGATCACTTTTTTATACACGGTTTCCGGCGGCAGAGAAACCATCTGTTTAGGCGTAAAGGGGCAGGCAATAAACCAGCCTTCAATTTCTTTGCCGTTTTCTGCCGAGGTAATACCGGTAATGTGAGAGATGTAAACCGGCGGAAAGTATTGTGATAAGAAGTGGATGGCCGGTTCTGGTAATACTTTGCCAAGTAGCGGGAACTTACGCTGAACGTCTCGTTTGGCATTAACCGGATGAATAATAAAGGCAAAGTTATCCATAAAGTTGGCGGGTTCCTTGAATGTTACCTGGCAGACTCAATGACATCTTCCGTATTTTTTATATCCTGCGCCTCTCCCTCCGGTAACGGCTCCTCACGATACATGGCAATATGGCCGGAACCAGGATAGTTGTGATGATCGCTGTCTTCGAACGTTACGTTTTTTGTGATCACCGTACGGCCCTGCCGGGCGAACAGCACCACATCAGATTCGACTGAGCGGGCCGGGAAGAAAATATGGCCGGAACCAATCCGGCAGTTGTGGCCTACACAACCGCCCAAAGCAGGCAGCCCCACATCTTGCAAAATACCTTTATGAAACACCCGAAGCGGTTTGGCCATCAGGTTATAATCCGTAAAAGTATTGCCGGCCCCAATAAACGTATTGCGCCCCACTACGCTCAGCTGGAGGCACGTATTCTGCGCCACCATCGAATTTTCCATCAACGTGGTCATAAACAGGGCGGCCCGGAAAAACAATTCTGATCCATCGCCCACCACGCTTAACAGCAGTTGGCACCCCTGCCAGATATTCACATTGTCGCCAATGATCGAGGCATTAATTACGGCTCCCGGCCCAATTGTAACATTATCGCCAATAATGGTGGGGCCTTGAATGACAGCCGCCGGATCAATCTGGGTATTTTTGCCAACAATAACCAGCGGTGAGGAGGATAAGAACTGCTTGCGTTCCAACAAAGACCGCCACAAGACTTTAGCCATAAACCCTAAATTATCCAGCGATTCTTCCGTCCGCGCCCCGTGAGACCAGACACCAAAGGGACTGTTGGCCATAAACACGTGGACCCAGTTTTCAATCGAGAGGAAGGGGCGCGTGGGAACGTTAAACACCAGTTCGCCTCGCTCGTTGGCCATATAGGTGGGCACGTGGTAAAACCCCATTTCTCTGGGTTTGGTGTCCACAACCACGGGTTCGGGCTTTTGATGGAGGATTTTCGTGCCGTCGGGGTAATAGAAAAGGTCGGCCACATACACATCATCTTGCAGGCGAATGCCTTCTTGCACCGGCAGCGCGTGTTCTACAATAGCAGCATCCTCTTTGGAGAAAGCAATTTGGGCTGGTTTCCCTAAACTCTTGGCAGTGGTAATAAAGGCCCTAAAGAGGAACTCGTCGAAGAAGAGATTATCTCGATAAACCACCAATTCATCATCCAGAATAGTGGCCGGCCAGGCCGACATTTCCTGCCAGGAATTACACTCTAATTCCTCGCGGCAATAGGGGCTTAACACATCGCGCTGGTAAAGCCACAATGGTTTATTTAAGATACGCAAATCGCGCGCCGGTTCGTTAAATGGTGGAATACGGGTGTAATCCCTCAGAATAATCTTCTTCATCTGTTATTGTTCAATACCTACTAACCTGTGACAATCGTTTTTGTCACTATTTGGTCGAAGCAAATTCAAAGGCCAGGAATTCTCCCAGATAATCGTTAAAAGACTGCGGTTCATCTAACATGGGGAAGTGTCCGGAACCGGCCATCATCTTTATCCGGGAAACAGGCACGTTTTTTTCTATCAGATCCGCCTGGCTTGGTTCAACCACATTATCTCCCACTCCATAAATACCCATTACGGGCCGGGTTACACCCGGTAGTTGGGGCCTGAGATCAGTTTTGTGCAAGGAGTTGATACTTAAAAAAAAAGATTCTAATGTGGCTTGGGAAATATCGCGGGTAATCATTTTGTACCACTGGGGCCAATCTTTTACCACAAAGGGAGAGAAAAGCTTGATGCCCAGGTTCATGGCTGTGGGCATCCGCCAGACAATTCTGGCGATCCAGGGTTTACCCGCCAGGCGGAGAAAAATATTCAGCGAGTCTCCTACAATAGGGGAACCAACGGTGATGGCTTTTTGCACAATTTCGGGCTTGGATATGGCCAGCATCACAGCCACAGTGCCGCCCATAGAGTGGCCAACAATTGGAGCCGCTTCGATACCCAGTCGATCCATAAACTGCTCAACCAGGCCGACAAAATCGTTCACCTCATACGTAACCCGGCGTTTCCCTGAGTCGCCAAACCCCCAAAAATCTAACGCGTAACAACGATATTGATCTTTGAGAGCCTCCATGGTGCGGAGCCAATATCCCCAGGAGCCAAGCCAACCATGTAGTAAAATAACCGGTTGACCGCGACCATAGGCCTCATAATGAACAATTCCCTGTTCAGTAACGATAGAACTCACGGGTTAGCCTCATACCACAGGAGCGCTATGGTCAGAGTGAACCAAACACTTGCGTCTATACCATATCGACTCTGTCCCAACTCGCATCTAGTAGCCAATCAAAAAAATGATTTTCAGATACCGCTAACCTAACAGTCAGATTAATGGCAAACTTACCCTTCTTCAACCTGCATTCTTTCTAAGATAGAATAGAGCAGTTCCAGTAAGACGTTTTTCACGCTTTCTTTATCACGGGCCACACATCCTAAAACCTTAATTTCTTTTTCGATCTTTAAGGCAATTCTTAGATCTTCTGGCGCCCACGCATCGGGTAAATCTTGTTTGTTAGCTGCCACCACGTAGGGTGTTGTCGCGTATCCCCTAAAAACTTCCAAGATATGCTTGGCTTCTCTAAAGGTTTCGGGCCGTACGCTGTCTACCAGCACAATAAACCCAAGCATACCTTCCGACAGAATTTCCCACATGAAATCAAAACGTCGTTGCCCCGGCGTGCCAAACAGGTAAAGCACCAAGTCATCATCTACGGTAATACGGCCAAAGTCCATCGCCACCGTAGTATCTTCTTTAACTCGTTCGGCATCGCTGGAGATTTTTCGTTCTGTGGTTACAACGTCAATCTCGCTGACGCTGCTGATAAATTCTGTTTTTCCCGAACTAAAGGGGCCCGTGACAACCATCTTTACGGTTTGCATCGAATCGCCCACCTCAATAAGAACTTAGATAAATTTTGATAAAAAATGTAAGTAGTCACTACATCCAGGCTAAAACTAGATGCGCTTAATCCGATCGATGAGTTTGGTAACAACGCTGCGTTTTTCTGCCGGCGATTGCGCCGCCGCTCTGCGTCCGGCCCGTGTTACCGGTGCTCGTTCTTTGGCTTCCATCCCCTCAGGCGTAATCGTTTCTACCAATCCCGCCTGCAACATGCCATAGACAATTTTTCTGATCTGAAACTCGTCCATGTTGTTATTTTGGGCAATTTGTTTAACCGTATTGCGGGGATGAATATGGGATATAACTCGCCAATCATCCTGGGTGAGTTTTACATCACGCAAGGGCTTATCGGTGATTTTCAGGGCTATTTTACCCAGATCCGGCAACTCATCTTGGAGTTTGTCGAACTCCTGAATACGGCGGCTGCCCTCCAGGATAACATTGTCCAGATTTAACGGAACCGTAATCCTATCGCTGGCAGGCAATTGATCCTGATCAAAGAAGAATTCACCGTCCGTCCAGGTAAAAAGATCGTATACAATTTCCAACATGTAATCTTTAACACCCTGAACAATGTCGTCTCTGGAAACCATGCGCGCATCCATCAGGTATTTACCCATCACCTTGTCGGATGTGCTGCCCGACTTACTGTTGACAGCCATGGCCTGGTCTTTGGTCAATTTACCCGTTTTAAACAGCATCGCCGCCAGATGCCCTTCATCGGCATCGGTACAGGCATGAATTAAACGCCCTTCTCGAAAATGCAGTGTTGCTTTTCGTTCCGGGTCGTTTACGGTTAGCTTGCCGGTTTTTCGGGCTAAATTAACTAAATTGAGAAGTTGGGTGGTGTTAAAGTCTCGTAGATTTCCTTTTAACGCCATTACTACCTGCCGTAACCCCCTGGGTCACTTTGTAGTCTAAAGTAGTCTAAACCAGATGGCCTATTATACCTGTTCGAGCAGATTAAGTCAACCTCCGGTTGTACCCTTAACATGATTTAAATTGCTAAAGCTCAATATTGAGATGGTGCAGGCCCCCACAGTTTGGGAACTCCAAACACACATTCTGAGTTTTAATTATTTATTGTAAGTTACACCTCCTGTGAAATATTAAAAACCTTAACAGAACCTCGTTTTCATGATACCCCACACCCAATTACCGAGTCTATAGCGCGATAGTCCCACACTTATCCGCACCCAAAAATGAGGCCGCTGCCCGAACTTGGCAAGGTTCTAATTTCTGCTATTATAATGCCTGTATCATACAGCCCTACAGAGGGCTTAGGAAAGTGTTGTATTTTTAATGATGAACCGACGTCAATTATCCCATACCACCAATTTGCAGCAAGACCCCGTCTGGGTAGACACGACCCACGGGCTGGACAAGCTGATCAAACACCTCTCCGCCGAACCAGTTGTAGCTGTTGACACGGAAGGCGACAGTCTTTTTAGCTATTTTGAAAAAGTGTGCCTGCTCCAATTTTCCACGCGGCAGGCCGATTATTTATTAGACCCGCTCAATGTTGATATAGCGCCCCTGGCTAATTTTTTTGCCACGCCGTCTATCCAGAAAGTGTTCCACGCCGCCGAATACGACATTCTGAGCCTCAAACGGGATTACGGCTTTGAGTTTGCCAATCTATTCGATACCATGCTGGCTGCCCGCATCCTGGGCTGGCCGAGGTATGGCCTGGGGTCAATCTTAAAAGAAAAATTTGGGGTTAAACTCAACAAACGATTTCAACGATACAACTGGGGGCAGCGCCCTTTAAGCCAGCAGGCGCTCAACTACGCCCGCCTCGATACCCATTACCTGCTGGCCCTGCGCCAGATACAGCTTGAAGCTCTGGAACAGCAGAAACGTCTCCGCGAAGCCCAAGAAGCCTTCAAGCGCCAAACCCGGGTTGAACCGGCTCCCAAAACATTTGACCCCGATGATTTCTGGCGCATCAAAGGCAGTAAAGACCTGGCCCCACAAGAACAAGCCATTTTACGGGAATTACATATTTTACGAGACAAAATTGCCCGCAAAATTGACCGCCCGCCCTTCAAAGTAGTCAACGATGCTGCCCTGGTGCGGCTGGCCCAACAACAACCCCAAAACAACGGGGCACTCAAAGGCATTAAGGGCCTCAGCGCAAATATGCTAAAATATAATAGTGACGATATTTTCCAGGCCATTCAAACCGGCCGGTCGGCGCCTCCACCCCAGTATCATCCCAGTAACGATCATCGGCCGGATGACGAGACCATAAACCGCTACGAATCTCTCCGGCACTGGCGCAACAACCTGGCCGACGAACGCGGTGTTGAGCCGGACGTGATTATGAGCAACGACACGCTGATGGACATTGCCCGCCGGAATCCCCCCAGCCTAAAAGCCCTCACCCGGCTAAACAGCCTGGGCGACTGGCAAACAGAAACCTATGGGACGGCAGTGATAAACGTGTTAAAACAAATCGATTGAGCGGCTGTTTCTAAAATAATGAGAGGCAATTACCCAATTCGTTGTATCTTCTCAATATTTCGGGGGAACGAGGTCTGAGCCTGTCGAAGACCGTTGGTTTCGACAAGCTCAACCAACTCTGCCCCAGATTATTGAGAAGGTACAATTCGTTGGGAGATTTGAGAGTGAAGAGTAGAGATTCCAGGCTAAAAATTACCCGCTCTCTAATCTCCAATTTTCCAAGCGGGTAAGTTATTCAATTTCCATCCTAAATGTCATCTGAGGAGTAAAGCAACGAAGAATCCCCCCCCCACAAGCGCCCTCAACAAAACGAACAGGTTTGTTTCAAAAAGTGAACAGGTCTACTTTAAAAAGTGAAGCTGTTCGTTTTGGAAAGTGAACAGCTTCGTTTTGAAAAGTGGACAGGTTCACTTTAAAGAGTGAACAGCTCCGTTTTGGAAAGTGAACAGGTCTACTTTTATCCTTACTCGTCGTTTTCGCTGCGCCGGTTGATCCAATCCTCCCGGGCGGCAGAAACCGTATCCCTCCGGTCGCCCTGGCTGAGATAGATCAGGCCCACCATCAGCGCGGCCAACACGATCAGGGCCAGGATACATCCTCCCAACAATAACAAGATATTTAACATCACGCCACTCTCTCTTTTCTATAAACCGGCAGGCAGTAATAAATCAAGTAACTCGCTCAACTGCCGGATTCGGATGACGCCGGGCGGCGGCTCAATATCGCCGGCAGGATTCATCAAAACGGGTACCAGGCCGGCGTTTAGAGCGCCTTCAATGTCTGTCAGGGGATTATCGCCCACAAATACCGCCCGCGCCGGACTCGTCTCTCCGGCCATCTTCAGAGCCTCCAAAAACACCCGTTTATCCGGTTTATGGTAGCCTGCCTCCTCCGACACCAACGTAAAGTCAGCATAGGCGGCCAGATCATACTGCTTGATTTTAGCCCGCTGCAAGCCAATAAAGCCGTTGGTCAGAATGCCGGTAGTGTACCGGCCCCGCAGGGTATCGAGCACGATGTAGGCATCGTCAAACGGAACGGCTTCCACCAGCACCAACTCTTTCCAGGTGTCCAGCATCCGCTCCGCCAGCGAGGTATCCTGCCCCAAAGATCGCAGCGTGTTCATATAGCCGTACCGGGCCGCGGTCTCGCCATCCAAGACCCCATCTACCATCATATGCCACATATCTTCGCTTTTGAGCCAAAACAGATCAAAAAATTCTTCTTCAGTAACAGGCGCTAAGGCTTCGGCAAAACGGCTAAACAGCGTGCCGGTTAACCGGCTTAACCGCCAGGTATGCTGAATGAGCGTGCCGTCCATATCAAAAATCACGGTGGTGATGCGGGAAAGATCGGCCACAACAATCTGCCTTTCAAATAACGTTTTTATCGGTTAAGGTTTCAAAATCTATCTGCTCGAAGTCGGCTATTTTGGCCCGCATTTCCGGCGAAATAGGGATGCTTTGGCCGGCAGGATAATCATAATGAACCAGCACATCCACCACCTCCGCCGCCAGTTGGCCGTCGGCCTCGATACGATGTTCCATCCGCAGGCTGGTGCGCCCAATTTGAGTAATGCGCGAGCCTACCACCACCTGCTGGCCGTAAAAAATGGGCTGTTTGAAATCGCAGCGGATATGGGCCAGAATGAACGCTTTATCCCGCCAACTAGCCTGCAAAGGGCGGATTTTCAAATTGACCAGATACTCAACGCGAGCGGTTTCCACATAGGTTAAGAAAACGGTGTTGTTGACGTGCCCAAACATATCCAAATCCCGGAAGCGAACCGTAACCGGCACCACCCGGCGAAAGTCTTTCATAACCATCTCCTCAGACAAATTTCAAATTGAGTGTAGCACACGCCACAAGATTGACAAATTGCCGCCGGTATTTGCCCTCCCTCCAACGTGTGGCATAATATTTTTCTATGACTCATTACAAAAACTTACTCATCTATTTGCTCTTAGCCCTACTTTTGATATTCCCGGCGGCCTGCCGGCTAAACCGCCCGCCAACCGAGGCGGCAGTTGCCGTTTCGCCCACGCCCACGGTTACGGTACCGCCAACCGCCACACCGATACCGACGGCAACTCCCACCGCCACCCTCAGCCCCACACCGTCGCCCACGCCCACCGATACGCCGACGCCAACCCCGACCCCCATTCCCAGCGACCGCCTGGCAGCGGCCCAGCGCGCCTACCGCAGCGGCAACTATGAAACCGCCCGGCAGGAATTTGACGCGCTGCTGGCCGACCCCGGCGCTGATCCTCACGAAAAACGGCTGGCCGTGTATTGGCGCGGTCGCAGCGAGGTGGACTCCGGCGACCCAACCGCCGCTATCGCCACGCTCAAAATGTTTCTGGCCGAATACCCCAGTGATGAACTGACCCGCGCGGCCCAGTTCAATCTGGGCGTGGCCTACGAGCGGACCGGGCAGCGCCGCGAGGCCGTTGAAGCCTACCTGGGCAGCATCATCCCCAACGATCCGGCCAACGTGTATATTTATGAGCGCATTGGTGATATTGCTCTTCAGGCTGAAGATTATGAGAGAGCGATTGACGCCTACAGCGCCGGCCTGAAAGCCACCGATGATCTGGGCTTTCAGGTTCATCTGCGCGAGGGCATTGCCCAGGCCGAGCTAAGGCGCGAGAACCCCGAAGCGGCTCTGGCCCAATACGACGCCATTCTTGATGTGTCGCAAATTGCCGCCTACCGCGCCAAGATTCTGCGGCTGGCCGGCCAGGCGCATCTGGCCGCCGGCGACCCTGACGCCGCCTACACGCGCTTTCAGGAAGCCGTCAACCGCTACCCGGAAGCCTACGACAGCTACCTGGCCCTGGTTGAACTGGTCAACGCCGAAGTAGAGGTTGACAGCTACCAGCGCGGGCTGGTTGATTACCACGCCGCGGCCTACGCTCCGGCCATCGCCGCTTTTGAAACTTATTTAACCGCCACCGCCACGCCGACCGCCACCCAGACGATCACCCCGACCGCCGCCCTGACCGGCACCACCGCGCTCACGGCGACGAAAACACCGCCGGCAGCCCCCGCAGCGCTGCCCCACGCCGCCGACGCCGTCTGGTACACGGCGCTGTCGTGGCAGGGGCTGGACGCCGCCGGCAACGCCATCAACACCTTGCAGCAATTCATCAACACCTACCCCGCCGACTCCCGGTGGGGGCAGGCTCACCTGGAACTGGCCCAGGCGCAGGTGGAGCAGAACAGCATCACCCTGGCTCAAAAAACCTATCGCACCTTTGCGGCGGATCACCCGGACCACCCGCTGGCCCCCGAAGCGTTGTGGCGCGCCGCCCGGCTGGACCTGGATGGCGACCGGCTGGCTGAGGCCCGCACCCACCTCAACAATCTGGCTGCCGCCCACCCCGGCAGCGAGTACGCCGATGACGCCCTCTATTGGGCCGGGCGGGCCGCTTTTTTGATGGACGACACCAAGGCAGCCATTGCCGAGTGGGAAAAACTGGTCAACACTTACCCCACCAGCGATCTGGCCAGTTTTGGCAGCTACTGGCAGGCCAAATCGCTGCTGATTTTGGGGCAGGATGAAGCCGCGCAGCGTATCCTCAGGCCCCTCTCCCACCGCACGCTGGATTATTACGGCCAGCGCGCCCGCGATCTGTTGGACGGCACCTCTGCCGGTGAAACCGCCGATTCCCTGGCCTTCCCTACCGCCGCCGAACAGGCCGCCGAACAGGCCGAGGCCGAAGCGTGGCTGGCCGAGTGGGCGGGACTGCCGCAGCCTGACAATCTCTCCGCGTTGAGCGCCCAGGTTCAAGGAGACCCGGCCTTCCAACGGGGGCAGACGCTGCTGGCGCTGGGACTGCGGGAGGAAGCCCTGGCCGAATTTGAAACGGTCAACGAGAATTGGTGGGACAACGGCCCGGCCTTATTCCAACTGTCCATTTATTATAATGAAAAAGGGCTGGGGCGGCTCAGTATTCTCTGCGCGGGGCGCTTGATCTCGCTCTCTCCCGCCGGTGTTCCCGAAGATACACCGCTTTTTGTGCAGCGGCTATTTTACCCCATCTACTATCCCGATCTCATTCTGGCCGAAGCGGAAGCCTACGATCTGGACCCCACCCTGATGCTGGCCCTGATCCGGCAGGAGAGCCTGTTCGAACCCTCAGCCCACTCATTTGCCGGCGCGCGCGGCTTGATGCAGGTGATGCCGGCCACCGGCGATTACATTGCCCAGCGCAGCGAGCTGGTGGATAACTTTGATCCCGACCTGCTGTGGCGGCCTTACATCGGCATCAAATTTGGGGCCTGGTACATCAACCAACAACTTGGCATTTTTGAGGGCAACGCCTTTGCCGCCCTGGCCGCTTACAACGCCGGGCCGGGCAATGTGCTGGAATGGATCAAAACATCGGACGACCTGGATGTGTTTGTTGAGGCCATCCCTTTCTGGGAATCGCGGTTGTATATCCGCAAGGTGTACGTTAATCTATCGGCCTACCGGCACCTTTACGGCACAGCCAACTGATAAATTGTAGTGCCGTTATCTTATTGTCGGAACCTTTTTAGTTATGGTATAATGAATTTGTCAAAAAAAGTTAAACGTACCTCTAACAGCCACATTGGGTTCAGTAGCATTCTCACACGGCTCAAAAAATAAAGTTTGCAGGATTTAACCGTGTTCAATTTTCTGGGCAGTTCGGTCGTCACACCACTCTATTACCTATTTACCTTTGCCGCCATCGGCGCGGCCCTGGCCATTGCCTGGGGCCAGTGGCAGCGCAGCGATTCCTTTCGGGCGCGCCGCCTGACCATTGCCTTTGCCGCCCTGCTGTTTCTGCGGATCATGCTGGTGGCCGTTTTTTTGCTGGCCAAAAGCATCGGCGATCAATGGATACCGCCGTTTGAACGAGTGATGTCGGTTATCAGCCTGGGTTTTCTGATCTGGGGCTTTACGCCGGTATTCCGGGAAAGAACATTTGTGGGCAACACGGTCTTGGGCGTCAACACCCTGTTTGCGTTGATTGTGTATATTCCGGCGGCTCTGTATTGGCCGCAGTTAAGTAATAATTTCAGCCTGACCGGCTGGGAAATATTTTTTGTGGTCTGGCAGCTCCTGCTGGCCCTGTTTGGGGCGATCAATTGCGCCATGAAGATGGATGATGAACGGTTTATGGCCTTTTTGGGCTTTGGCGTGATGTTCCTCAGTTACATTCCCCATCTAATTTTCCGGGAAAGTTACGGCGTGCTGCACGACCCGCTGCTGGTCCGCTTTGCCGAACTCATAGCCTACCCCATTTTTGCCGTGGCCGTGTACCAGGGCGCTATTCAGTCGCTCAGCGCGCGCAGCCGGGAACTGCAAAACCTGAGCGAGGTCTCGCTGGATCAGATCAAAGGGCTGATCAATTTATTTGAAGCCACCCAGCAAATCAACACCTCGCTCGATCTGGCGACCGTGCTGGACGAATCGGCCCAGAGCGTGGCCCAGGCCATTGGCGCGGATCAATGCGCCATCGCCCTGCCGGAAGAGGGCGATGATGATATGTCGCAGTTGCGGCTGATGGCCATTTTCAACCCCAGCCGCCGGGGGCGCGGCGAGTCGGTCAGTTTTCCGCTCAATGAACAGCAGGTGATCAAACACGCGCTCAAGCGCAAGTACCAGGTGCAGGTTGATGAGTATCAGGACAACCAGCAGATCAAACTGCTCTTTGCGTTGATGGGCGCCCGCGAGGTTGGCCCGCTGCTGGTTCAACCCCTGCTCAATAACGATGAACCCATCGGGGTGATGATTGTAGGCAATGCCCTTTCCAAACGGGTCTTCACCGAAAGCGAAACCCAACTCTGCAAGGCGCTGGCCGACCAGATCACCGTATCGATCACCCATGCCCGCGACTACGCCACCATTTCTTCAAAATCTCAGCAATTGGCCTGGACCTTGCGCAACCAGGAATTGGAATCGGGCAAACGCCAGGCGGCTATGGAAACAGAACTCAAAAAGAGCCGCGAAGAAGTAGCGCTGTTTGCCCAACGCCTGTACGAATATGAAACCGCCGACAAGATCAACAAAGAAGAGTTGGGCCGGGCCAGGGAACGGCTGGCCAAATTGGAAAAAGCCATTGAACGGGCCAAAGAAGAGGTTGAAAAATCAAAAGAAAAAGATAAAACCATCAAAGGGCTGATCTCTCAAACCGAAACCCACAAAAAACAACTGGCCGAACTGGAAACCGAAAAAGTCAATTTGCTGGAAAAAGTTGAGGAATTGGACCAGGAAACGGCCGAAATCGACCGCTTGAAAGAATCGCTGGATAACAGCAATCTCCGGGCGCGCAAGCTGGCCCGCGCCCTGAAACAGGCCCGCACCCGCACCCAGCAAACGGCCCCCATTCCCACCGGCCTGGCCAGCGCCCAGGTCAGCACCGAACTGGAAAACCTGACCTGCGGGGTGATCATTGGCGATGCCGACGACAAAATCAATCGGGTAAATACCGCCGCGCAGCAAATGCTGGTCATCAAAAATAACAACGTGGAGGGCCAGGACCTGGCCACGATTTGCGAGGATGAGAAGTGGCAAGAAGCGGTTAACAAACTGCGGGCTAATCAAGAATCGATGGTGACGACCACTTTTAAAGTTAAAGATTCGGTGCTGCGGGCCACCATCAGCCCTATGGTTTCTTCCGACGAAAACGGCCACGAAGGCACCGTGACCATTCTGTACGACATCACGGCGGAAGCGGAAAGCCAGCAGGCGCGGGACGAATTTGTGGCCTCTCTCTCCCAAGAACTGCGCACGCCGATGACATCAATCACCGGCTACACCGATTTGCTGCTGGGCGAGTCGGTGGGCATTATTGGCGAAATGCAGCGCAAGTTCTTGCAGCGCATCAAGGCCAACATCGAGCGGATGGGCACGATGCTCAGCGACCTGATTGGCGTAACCGCCATTGATGCCGGGCAACTGGAAATTCGGCCCACGGTGGTGGATATGGCCGAAATCATCGAAGATACCATCATCAACGCCCGCGCCCAACTGGAAGAGAACGAAATCACGCTCAACATGAACCTGCCCGACGACATGCCGCCGGTTGAGGCCGATCCGGAGTCGGTGCATCAAATTATGAGCAATCTGTTGAGCAATGCCATCAAATGCACGCCCGCCGGGGCCTCGATTGATATATCGGCCTCCCAATTTCTCGATGCCAATGAGGATGATGAGGATGCCGAACCGCAATTTCTTCAAATTTCGGTGGGAGATTCCGGGGGCGGCATCGCGCCCAAAGATGTGGACAAAGTGTTTGAGCGATTTTACCTGGCCGAACGGCCACTCATTGAAGGGTTGGGCGAAACCGGCGTGGGGCTGGCGATTGTGAAATCTTTGGTTGACGCCCACGGCGGGCGCGTGTGGGTTGAAACCGAAATGGGCCAAGGCTCTATCTTCAGTTTTCTGCTGCCCATCAGCGAACATTTTGATGATCCCTGGCTGGAAGTGGATATTCCGCCGCTTGATTTGAATTCGGACCAGCCGGACTCTCTGTAGCGAGGTAAACCGTGTCTTTACCTGAAAATTTTTCTCCCGACGAAAGCAGTTCATCCCCCATACAGCGTATTGCCATTGGGATCGGTACCCTGGTGGTTATCACGCTGATGGTGCTGGCCGCGATTTTCCTGGCCCGGGAAGACATTGCCGATGAATCAACGCCGGTAGCGGCCAATACGCCCACCATTATTTTGCCCACATCCACCCCGGTGCAAGGAGCCGCAGCCTCGCCAACACCGGTGCCGCCCACCCACACCTTAACGCCCACCCAAATGCCCTCGGCCACCCCTATCCCCACCCTGACGTTTACGCCTGTAAGCGAAGCGACACCGACCGCCAGCGAAGCAACGCCCACCGATACTCCTACCCAAGAAACTGTGTCCACCGAAACAGCCACTGCCGCCCCGGAAGTGCCCACTGCCACCGAACCGCCGGCAGTTGAACCGCCAACCGCCACCTCGCCGCCCGATAGCGGCGGCATCTGTACCCCGCCGGCAAGTTGGGTGGAATACGCGGTGCAAATCGGCGATACGCTGAACTCGCTGGCGGAACGAACCGATAGCACCGTCTTCGATCTGCAACAGGTCAACTGCCTGGATTCCTTCACCATTCGCCCCGGACAGGTTATCTACCTGCCCTTTACCCCACCCACGCCGACGGCCACCGGCACGCCAACGCCGGTTACGCCCACCCCCACGGCCACCCGCACCAGCACGCCTTCGCCCACGCCGCGCGCGCCCGAAATCTTCTCCAACGACCCGAATGCGGGAGCCATCTCGGTTGAGATTACCCTGGCCGTCCAGGGGCGATATTTCAGGCCCGACGAAGACGGATTTAGAGTAGAACTCCGCACCGGCGGTATCAAATACGAGCTTCAATTGGGCGAGTTAAGAACCGCCACCAGTTTTGAAGCCGTTATTCCGGCGGGTCTGCTCGAACCCGGCACGTATGACCTGTGGGTCATCAACCCCGATGACCAGTTTGATACCCGCCGTTCGGCGTACACGGCGCTGAACGAGTAAACAATCCGTTCATAAAAAAACGGGTTAACCTCTGTGGTTATCTCGTTTTTGATTCGTGACCTTTCCCGTTCCTCTGTCATCCTGCGGCGTTGCTCAGAGCCTGCCCTGAGCTTGTTGAAGAGACAGGTTTTAGATATTTCCGGCCCAGCCCTCCCCTAACCTTTCCAAAGGAAAGGCTCCCTCCCAAAGGGAGGGGAATTTTACGCCCTCATATTTTGTATTTGCGCTTGACATGAGCCACAAAACACCGATACGGGGATTCCCCGCTATCGCTTGGAATGACATGGTTCACGATTGATTAATCTTTGAAGATGATGGGTAAAAATATATCGGGGACGGAGGAGGGGGTAATGATGAAGGTAAAAATCTCGGCTGCATCTGTGATTATCTCGTTGTTGTCTCTATCCTCGCCGGTTACAATTGCACGGCTGGTTAAGGGATTTGGAGTGGTGGATTGGATTGTGTAAGTGACCAGGTAAAGCCACTGTTCGGTGCCCCATATAACATCGTCTCCACGAAAATTGCCGCTAATAAGCGTAACATCGGTCAAGGTATCGGTAATCTCGGTGATGGTGATGGGCGATCCATCCCCGGAATCCAAAGTGCCGATCTGATTTACAGGGATTGTATTGGTGGTGGCATTCAAAACACTGATAGTATACACCACCGTCTCCCCTAATTGGGCCGTATCGGGACCGGTTTTATTGACCACCAATCCCGGATTAAACTCAATGGCAGTGGTATGGCTATCGGAGGCGCTGACCGGCTCGTCAAAAATATCGGTGGCCGAGACGATGCCTGTGTTTTGCAGCATGGTGGGGGCGTTGAGCGGTATCTCGTAGGCAGCTTCATAAAGCCAGGTTTCGGAGGGTTCGAGCTGTCCATCGCCATCATCGCCGCTCACATAGGTGGCCGGGCCGGCCACCGTATCAGACACAATGACGTCTGTGACCGGGGCATTGGTGGAAATGGTAAAGGTATAAATCACCGTGTCCTGTACGGCCGCCGTCAGGGGGCCGCTTTTTGAAATTATCAACTGTGTCGTTGTCACCACCGGGGTGAGGAGGGTATCAACATCCGTGATTTGCTGCCGGCTGGTTACCCAGGCGGTATTGCTGATCTGGGTACCGCTGACCGCATCGCTATCAACCAGCACCACCAACGTTACCGTCCGGGATTGGTTGAGCGCAAGATCATCCAATGACCAACTCACCACGCCGCCTACCGGCGTGGTGTACGGGATGGCGGTAACAAAACTCGTATCGGCAGGAATGGCATCGGTGATGACCACGCCCGTCACCGTTCCGGGGCCGGCATTGGTTACGGTCAGGGTGTAAGTGAGCCGGTCGTTGGGGCGTACAATGCCAACCGCTGCCTGTTTGGAGAGATTCAAAACTGTAAGATTGGTAATCTGGTGGGTGACTATGTTGGTCTGGGTAATCGTCGGCTGGCTGTTAACAAATGCCCGGTTGCTGATCAGGGTGCCGCCGGTTGCCGTCAGCACGGGGGCTGCAACAATGGTGACGGTGACGGTTCCGCTGGCGGGGTCCAGGCGGCCAATGGTGGCGGTAACGGTTCGCCCGGCAGTTTCAATATTGCCCTGGGTTACGCCGGCGGTGATGAGATTGGTTGCTGCGGGAATGGTATCGGTAACCACAATGTTATCCACATACCGGGAACCGGTGCTGGACATGGCGATGGTGTATGTAAGCGCATCACCAACCTGAACATTATCTCCCCCAGCAGGGGTTGCTTTTTTTACGGCAGACAGTTTAGCAATTTTATCAAAGGTATCTTTCATATCACTTAAAGCATTATCTTCCGTATCAGCCGTAACACCGCACAGATTAAAAGCCAGAAGAGATGATGCATCCGGTTCAAGATCGGGAATATTGGCCACCAGCCAACTCACGGCATCCAGACTCGAATTATCAGGATCATTTGTAATAGCATTAGAGGGCGTGATCATCTCATTTCTGATGGCCAGATCGGAGCCGAGATCAAGAGCCCCGTTATCCTCCCCGCCGTAACCACGCAAATCGCCTGAAATCAAAGAAATGCCAAAAGAAAAACCAACAACGTTTAAATCTGTTTGGTAGATCATCTGTCGAGCGGGATCATAACCAATGACATCGCCATTTGTTGCCTGGCCAACCTGGATATCAAGCATATAGAGCAGTTGACCATCGGTGAGCGAAATTGTGCCGGTATTGCTAATGACTAATTCCATAATCACACAATTAGATGTGGAAATAGCCAGCGTTCGTTGGGCAACCTGGTATGATAGGACTTCACTGGCATAGATGCCATAACTGTCTTCGTAATAGCCGGGAATATCGGAAGGATTGTTGAGCGCCATCAAACGCGTTGCGCTAAAATCGTTGTGGGTACCAACATCTACAGTGGGGCTGGCATGCTCGTAAAACAATACGGCAATCGTTGTGGCGCTGAGCCGGCTGCTGCCGATCAAGTTGGTTCCGAGGCCATTATCGGCTAGAAATTGATCGGTTAACTGCCCGTTGCCAAAAACGGTCATTTCATGGGTGGCGCTGGGAACCGCCGTGTGCGTTACAACAGTTCCTGCCTGAGCCAACGGGCGCGAATCCGGCGCCGCGCGAGAGGGTTGGGCATTGACCACGAACAGCCCCACCAAAACCACCCATGCCAAACCGCTCAAGATCAACGAAACGGCCACGCGGACAAAGGGTAATGATTTCGCAAACGGCTCAAAAATCGTATTCGATTGTCCAGTTCTTTGCAACCGCATTTCAATCAAATCCATTGAATATAGAAAACCTGAAGACCTCAAAGGTTTTAAAACCTTTGAGGTCTGGATATTATGGTGTTACGTGAATGGTTACGGTAGCGACATTGGAGGGAGTTTGGAGAATATTATTTTCCCTGGCTCGATAGGTGAAGATAAAGTCACCCGATGCGGCGGGAGTAAAATCAAACGTCCCATCTGGGTTAACAACTATCGTTCCGAGCGCGGGAGTCAGGACAGTAACAGAGGTAACATTGACCACCAGGCTATCGCCATCCACATCGAAATCATTATTCAGCAAACCCAAAGCTGTATCAGAAATTGTCAACGTGGAACTAACCGGGGTAGTGTAGGTGTCATCCACAGCAACCGGCGCATCATTCACCGGGAAGATCGTTACGTTAACAGTGGCGGTATCGGTAAACGTGCCATCACTGACGATGTAGGTAAAGGTATCGGAGCCGTTGTAATTCGGGCCGGGCGTGTAAGTAACGGTGTAACCGGGTATGTTGATGGCGGCGGTTCCGTTGGCGGGCGCGCTCGCAAAGGTAACTGTGAGAGGATCGTTGTTGGGGTCGGTGTCATTAGCCAGCACATCAATCACCACCGGCACATCTTCGGCGGTATTGGCGGTATCATTTACGGCAACGGGCGGCGCCATTACGGTCACTGTTACCAGGGCGCTATCGGTTAAGCCGTCGGGGTCTTCAATGGTGTAGGTAAAGGTGTATACGCCGGCGGCGGTGGGTGTATAGGTTACGGTGTTATCAAGATTAATGGTGGCGGTTCCGCTTGACGGCGCGCCAAGAGACACCACCGACAGGGGATCATTTTCGGGATCATTATCATTGTTCAAAACGGCAATGGTCACGGGCAGGGTAATGCTATTGGTTGAGGTTATATCATCCACGGCCACCGGTGGATCATTGGGATCGATGGTAATCGTTACCATCGCGGTATCACAATCACCATCATTATCGCAAATCCGGTAAGTAAAGGAATCGCTGCCGCTATAGTTGGCAGCGGGCGTGTAGGTTATCTGCGATCCGTTAACAACCGCTGTCCCATTGGCCGGGGCAGACACAACGGCCAGTGTGGTGGTATCGAGCGTTCCATCGCTATCGGAATCATTGGCCAAAACATTGATGTTGACCGCAACATCTTCTTCAGTAGCGGCGGTATCATTAACCGCTGTTGGAGGATTATTGGCAGGCGGAACCGGTGTAGACGTCGGCACAGTGGTAGGCGTTGGCGGCGGCGAAGTAGGCGTAGGCGGCGGTACGGTTGGAGTATCCGTAGGCAGAGGAGGGGTAGGCGTGGGTAAAATCTGGGTTGGGGTAGATGGAACGGACGTCGCAGGCGTGGGCGTGGATTCTATGGTAGGAACAGCGGTAGGCGACGGCGGCGCTGCCGGTTCGGGCGCAGATGTGGGTGACGTCGGTAGCGGCGTTGGGGTAAAGGTTGGCGGAACCAGAACCACCGCCGCGGGCGTGGGCGTGGGCAGGGGCGTCGCTACATCGCCCATAGCTACCACATCACCAAACCCTAACCTGCTGGGGGTTTGTTGCAAAACCAGGTTATCACGGTAGGTTTCGGTGGCGATGGCGGCTCGATCCAGCGGCGCCTGCGCGAGGGCAGATTCTACGTCATAATCAGCCTCGCGCTGGGAAAGCATGCTGGCCTCAACCCGCTCCTGGTCGATAAACCACAACGCGCCCTGCGAAGAACAAAATATGCAGCCAAAACTAAAAAGCAAAAATAAGAGGGCGATCAGCACTTTCTGTCGATCGTTCTCATTTTTGCCCGAATTTTCTTTTGCTGGTGATGTTGAAGTAGCGTTATCGCGCGTCTGTGTCATAGTGTTTGATGGGCCTATCCACCTTCACATGGCAGCACAAATAATTACAGCCCTACTCAATGAAGTCTGTTGGTATGGTGTTAAGATACGTACTTATGTTTCACAACGAGCTAATTTTAAGGTTCGTCGGGTCAATGAAGCGATGAACCCAACCCTCAAACGATAACGCAGCCCCGACGTTATGGCTGCGCCTCGGCATAAGAATAGGCTTCAGCATCCACGGCGTCTGGGTCAACCATGGGCAGGGCAAAACTAAACGTGCTGCCTTTGTTAAGTTCGCTCGTCAACCAAATTTTGCCGCCGTGCGCTTCGACAATAGCTTTGCTCATGTATAGTCCCAACCCCACTCCGCTCACATCAAAGGTACTCTCTTCGTGGATGGCTCTGAAAAAGCGGGTAAATAAAAACCGCTGGTCCGCTTCAGAAACCCCTACCCCGGTATCTTTCACATCTACCTGAGCCAGAATATTCTTTTGGATGATCGACACCTCTACTTTTCCACCGGGCAAAGTGTAATTATGAGCGTTGCTCAACAAATGATGGATCACTTTGCTCAAGCGATTCCAATCGCCTCTAACCCAGAAGGGTTGGTCCGGCAGATTGACTTCAAATTCCAGGCCGCGTTCCGCCATCTGTTCAGCCCAGTTGGCGGCTTCCGTTTCTACTACCTCGGTTAAATTCTGCAATTCCTGATCAATCCCCAGAGTCCCAGCATCAATCTGAGAAAGGTCCAGCATTTGCTGGATAATATTCAACAGGTCTTTCACATTTTGGTCGATGGCTTCAATAAAGCCGATTTGACGTTCATCTAATTGCCCTGAAGCCGTCATTTTCAATAAATCAACATAGCCCTTAATGGCGGTGGGCGGGGTTCGTAATTCATGAGACATGCTGGTAATAAAATCATCTTTGAGCCGTTCCGCTTCCACCTCGCGGGTAATATCGCGCAGCACAACCACGACGCCTAATTCTTCCCTCTCAGCCGACATTACCGGAGCAGAAAGCGCGCTTAACACCTCGTTATCGGTTTTCAAACGGCGCGCTTCACGAAACTCAAGGCCGGTCAGGTATTTCAATAGCTGCGCTTGCTGGTTGTGATCATCATTATCAGTTAATTGGATGGACTCCTGCTCGTCAGTTTCAACCGCGTCCAGAACAAAATCATCGCCAATGGCTTCTAAAATTCGTTCGGCGGCGGGGTTGGTGGTGATAACATTGCCCTCGGTATCCTGCACAATCACGCCGTCGGCAATACTGTTCAGGATGGCGTTTAACTTGCTGGCTTCATCGCGCAGGGCAATAGTTTTCTTTTGTAGCTCGGAGGTCATTTCATCAAAGGTGCTGGCCAGGGTGCCAATTTCATCCCGGCTTCTCAGTCCGGTCCGGCGATCAAGATTTCCTTTGGCAATATCCTGAGAGGTTTGCACCAGGCTGACAATGGGGCGGATAATTCGCCCGGAGATGGCAAAGCCAATAATCAAAACCGCCACTACGCCGGCGGCAAAAATACCTGAAAACAGGTAACGGCTCTGATTATTGGTATTGGTGATAAAATTAGAAGGCAGGGCTACGCCAAAAACGCCATACACCCGACCACGCAGCACAAAAGGCGCGTAGGCAAAGCGGTAGGTTCGCCCCCGAATATCGATTTCTTGCGGTTCATCTTCCGGCAGCCCGGAAATTTCTTCCAGAAAAACAAATTTACCGGCTTCCGCAATGATTTGCTCAATGCGTTCCGGAGTGAGCGAGCCGAAGAGTTCGGCTGACTCGCGGGAGGTTAAGCGGAAGGTGGATTTTATCACATCACCTTGTCGATCAAACAAGGTAATATCGGCCAGCGCCAGGTTGCTCATCTCCATCAGGTCATCTTCCAGGTAGGTGCCCACCAACACAGCGCCGATGGTGCCGGTTTCATTCCGAACCGGGCCAACCGTGAAGATCGTTTCGCGCCCGTCCGTATCGCGCGCAAGCTGCACTTCTTTCAAATCGCCTTCTGGATCAGACAGCACGGCTGATACAAACGGCAAGGTTGAATAATCTACGCCGGTATCCAGATCAATTTGAACGGGCGAATTAGGGCCGCCGCCGCGTTGAAAAGAGATGAGTTGTTTTCCCTGGGTATCGAGGATAACCACGTGATCAATACCATTAGCATTTCTAACCAGAGGGTCGATCAACGTTTCAAGCGTGGCCGAATCACGGTCAACCACCGCCTGGGGTACTCCCTGAGTGTTGGCAATGGCCCGTTCCACCTCCAACCGCGCATCTTCCCGATCAACGACAGCTTCACTGACCACACTTCCGGCATCAACAAGCTGATTGCGGAATCGTTCCTCCAGGCTGCCGGCCACCAAAAACGTGACTACAAATGTGCCAAATGCCGCCAGCACCAGGGTCAGCAACGCATAGGGAATAATAATTCGGTTACGGATGCTGGATGAAAAAAAACTCGATCCAGAACGCGCCCATTGGGCAGGAGTTTTCATATTAAAAAATACAACCTGTTAGTAAATGCCCCTTACCATCAACCCCTCTCCCGTTTGCATCTGACCGACTTGTAGTATAATTAATGCCTAATAATTGAGAATTTACAAGATTTACTCAAGAGAATTATTTGCTGTTTTATCGGCAAATATTGTACCCTCTCGATAATCTGGGACAGAGTTGGTTGAGCTTGTCGAAACCAACGGTCTTCGACAGGCTTAGACCTCGTTCCCCCGAAATATTGAGAAGATGCCAAGCATTGTCAAAACGAAGCTTTTAAAAGATGAGTTATGTACAGTTTAGATGATACCATAGCTGCTATAGCCACGTCAATAGGCCAAAGCGGTATCGGCATTGTGCGCATCAGCGGCCCCAACGCTTTTTCCATTATCCGGCAGCTTTTTCAAGCGGCCAAACCGCGCCCCAATTTTGAACCTTACCGGCTGCACTACGGCCATATTGTTGATCCGGCCACGGCCACAGTGGTTGACGAGGCGCTGGCCGTGTACATGCCCCAACCGCACAGTTATACCCGGCAGGATGTAGTGGAAATTCAGGCGCACGGGGGTATTGTATCGCTGGGGCGCATTCTGGAACTGGTGTTAAATCAGGGCGCGCGGGCGGCGGAAGCCGGCGAGATGACTCTGCGCGCTTTTCTTAACGGCCGGTTAGACCTGGCCCAGGCCGAGGCCGTGTTGGACATTATTGAAGCCAAAACCGATGCCGCGCTGCGAGTAGCCACCGACCAACTGGGCGGCTCGCTCTCGGCGCAAGTGGCCGGGGTGCGAACCGCGCTGCTGGATAGCCTGGCCTTTCTGGAAGCCAGCATTGATTTTGTGGAAGATGAAATCCCCTTTCAGGATGTGGTTACTCCTTTAAAAGAGGTTTCGATAACGCTGAACAAGCTGCTACAAAACGCCGACAGCGGCATTATTTACCGGCAAGGCGTGCGAGCCGCCATTGTGGGCCGGCCCAACGTAGGCAAAAGCAGCCTGCTCAATGCGCTGCTGCGGGGCGAGCGGGCCATTGTCACCAATATTCCCGGCACCACCCGCGATACCCTGGAAGAAACCGCCAATCTGGGCGGTATCCCCCTGGTGCTGGTTGACACCGCCGGTATCCGCGCCGCGCCCGCCGATGAGGTGGAACGCATTGGCGTGGAACGCAGCCAATCCGCGCTGGAACGCGCCGACATCGCCCTGATGGTGGTAGATGGCAGCTGCCCCCTGGAACCGGAAGATTGGGAAATTGAAGCCCTGGTCAAAAACAGGCCGGCCCTGCTGGTGATCAACAAAACCGATCTGCCGGCCACGCAGGCTCACACCATTTCTGTCGATTTTTTGCCCGCCACACCGCGCGTCGCCATCTCGGCATTGACCAGTGAGGGGATTGATACCCTGGAAACAGCCATTGTCAATATGGTCATGGGCGGTCACGTCACCCTGTCTGACACCCCGCTGGTGAGCAATCCGCGCCACAAAAATCTGCTGCAACGCGCGTTGGACCATACTCAGGCGGCCATCGAGGCCCAGGAAGCAGGGATTTCCCCGGACCTGGTATCGATTGACGTGCGGGAGGCGGTGGAAGCTTTGGGCGAGATTACCGGCGAAACCGTCACCGAAGACCTGCTGGACACTATTTTTGGCAAGTTCTGTATTGGGAAATAATTGACTAAATTACACAGAATTTCACAGATAATACACAAAGAAACGCTGAGGATGTTTAATATTTCTCTGTGAATCTCTGCGTGTACTCCGAGTTACTCTGTGTAACTATAAACTGAGTGCTACCCAACGATTAAAGCTTTGAGAGGCTGCTCAAAGCCACGCGCACTTTCTCTTCCACGCTCTCTTCTTTGATATCTTTGGGCAGTTGCTGCAAAGCCGATTGCGCTTCGACCACACTGTAGCCCAGCGCGGTGAGCGCGGCAATCACCTCGCCATCGCTATCGCTGATGGGCGTAGATGAGACAAAAATATCTTCCACGCCCACTTTGTCTTTGAGTTGAAAGACAATTTGCTTGGCCTTTTTGGGGCCGATCCCCGGCACACGCGCCAGCAGCGCGGCCTCTTCACGGGCCACCGCCTGCCGCAAGGTTTCGGCGGGCAGGTGGGAGAGAATGGCCAGCGCCACCTTGGGGCCAATGCCTTGAACTTTCAACAGCGTGCGGAACAGTTCCAACTCTTCTTGATCCACAAAGCCAAACAGGGTTAGCTCCTGCTCCCGCACGTGCAGGTGGGTAAAGAGTTGGGTTTTGACGCCCACCTCCAACACATCCAGCAGCGTGGTTGGCCCCAATATCTGAAACCCTACGCCGCCAACTTCGAGCAGCACCGAATCCTCTTCCTTGCCGATAATTTCACCGCGCAGCGAACCGATCATTCGTCCTCCAGCATGCGTAACCGGGCCGAATGCAAATGGCAGACGGCCACGGCCAGGGCGTCGGCGGCATCATCGGGCCGGGGAATGTCGTCTAAATCTAACAACAATTTGACCATTTGCTGCATTTGCTGTTTGTCGGCCCCACCGTAACCGGTGAGGGCTTGTTTTATTTCCAGGGGTTTGTACTCGAACACGGGCAGGCCAACCTCGGCCAGCGCCAGCATCGCTGCGCCCCGGCCATGGCCTACGGCCAGCGCGGTTTTGGCATTTTTGCTAAAAAACAGTTCCTCGATGGCCGAGGCATCGGGCTGCTGCTGTCGAACAATGCCGGTCAGCTCGCGGTAGATCATTTGAAGCCGTTGGGGCAGTGGTGTACCCGCCGCCGTGGTCACCGTGCCATAGGCCACCAGCACCAGCATGTCATCCTGGGTTTCTACCACGCCCCAGCCGGTAATAGCCGTACCGGGATCAATGCCAATCACACGCACGATCAGGCTGCCAGTTCCGCCAGAACATCATCGCTGAGGTGCAGGCCGGAGTAAACTTGCTGCACGTCGTCAATTTCTTCCAAGTTCTCGATAATGCTCATCACCTGATTGGTTTCTTTCCGGCCCAGTTCGATTTCGTTATTGGGGATGGGGGCCAGTTCCGCATCGGCAATTTTCAAACCGCTATCGGTCAACGCGCCGGCTACGGCGTGAAGCTGATCGGGTTCGGTGTAGATTTCAAAAACCTCGTCGCCAAATTCAACGTCGTCGGCGCCAGCATCCACCGCGATCATAAAGACCTCATCCGGGTCCTGGTCGGTGCGCTCGATGGTGATGTATCCCTTGGTAGTGAACATCCAGTTGACAGCCCCGGCTTCAGCCAAACTGCCGCCCATTTTATTGAAGACACGGCGCAATTCGGCAATGGCCCGGTTGCGGTTGTCGGTGAGGCATTTTACCAGAATGGGGATGCCGTGCGGGCCGTAGGCTTCGTACATTATTTCTTCCAGCTCGCCGCCTTCCAGCTCGCCGGTGCCTTTTTTGATGGCCCGCTCGATGTTGTCTTTAGGCATATTGGCGCCCCGGGCTTTGTCAATGGCGGTGCGGAGGGTGGGATTGGTATCGGGGTCACCGCCGCTGCGGGCGGCAATGGTAATATCGCGGGCCAGGCGGGTAAAGAGCTTGCCCCGCTTGGCATCTTCCGCGCCTTTTTTTCGTTTGATGGTACTCCATTTGCTATGGCCAGACATATCTTACCTCGTTCATAAATATGTGGTTGATAAATTATGTACCAGATATTATATCATCAAGGTCAAAAACGTGCCAGAGCAGGCGGGGGCAGCACAAGACAATCGGAAGAATTATGTAAAATAATTTGATAAAAGACAATACCGCAAAAGTCACACAGGTAAATTGTCAGGAAGTAACTGGAACCACTGTTCCTTCAATTTTTGAAGTTACTTTTGGGCCTGTTTGACTGAACGGGTATGAAACTGAAAACGTTTACGAACTTTCGGCCAAGATCATACGAACTACTCCTTCAAATGGGCGACCCCGGAACCGATCATGATTTGCATACGCTCCCCGAACTTCAAAACTCCCTTTAATCTCTGCACATACTTGTCTGGCAATTTTTTTGGTGTATTCGTTTGCCTGAGGATGCCCGGCAACATAGGCTGCCAGTGAGTAAGCCCAAGCCGGGCGATCTCCTCTGGTTTCCGTTTGGGCCAGTCCTACCATTGCGCTCAGGCCGGTGGCGAAAGCCACAGCTTCGGTAGTCAATGGCAGTGCCTCCAGGAAGGCCGCTTTAGCCTGGTCAATCTCGCCAATGTCCAGGGCTATGTCGCCAAGTTTGACCAGTGCCTGGGCTATACTCCAAAGATCTCCAATCTCACGATGAAGGTCGGCACTTTCTTGGACGGAAAGCTCCTTTGTATCATCAGCCGCTTTAAGCTTTAGACCTGGAACCATGGCCGACTCATATGACGTGTACCGAATCTTCCGAAAAACCCTGACAGACCTGGCCCAACGCACGGGAGAAGCAAAACCGGAAGACACCCCGGACTCGGAGACGCTGGCGCAAGGCTGGCGGGAACTTCGCTCTGTATTTGAACATCTGGCCCGTACTGCCGAGCATTTTTGGGTGGCCGAACAAGACGGCCGGCCGATTGGCTACGTCCGGACGATTAATCATGAAGGCACACGAGAACTGACCGAATTCTTTATTTTGCCGGAAGCCCAATCGGCCGGGATAGGGCGGGAATTACTGGCTCAAAAAGAAGTAAGTTCCGGCCATGTTCTTCAGCGTAAGTCAGAATAACAAACCAAACGGATAATTTCATTGAGTCCTCCTGGCACAGATCATCGCCACGAGGACTCATTTTAACCCTTGCAAAAAATGCTGGACCTCATTCAGAACCGTTTCCGTGTCTCCTATCCACCAAAAATGATCTTGGCCCGGTAATTCCACAAACGGCGATCCGGGACTCAGGCTAGCCATATAGCGTCCGGCCTCAAGCGGAATAATTTTAGGATCAACGCGGGTTCGAGGGATAAAGGTTAGGTGTGACCATGTTCAACCAAAACCGGTACACCCCTTGGGAACCGTTGACAATTCAGCTCCACCCATTTTGACATAACTGAAGCGGCTCGTATGATGTGCCCATCCCATTCTATCACAAAACGAGCCGCTCATGAATTTTGATCGTCTGATCCTGTGCCTGTTGATCCTGTATGTACTCCATCTGCTCTACTAACGACACCGAACCCGCCTCCGCCGCCTGCTCCAACGCAGCAAAGACCGCCTACCCCGCACCTGGAAACCCAAATCTCCCCGCGATTGCGCCTGCTGCCAAACTGGTGTCAGCCTGGCCCCCCTCCCCGATCCCAACATCGTCGTGCCCTGGTCGGAATGTAAGAGTACCCGCGGACGCAAGAAAACGATTGATACCAGCGGCTTCGCCTGTCCTCAGCCTGGTTGTGACTACTTCGGTATCACCGATGACAACATCCACGCTCTCGTTGGCTATGGCTGGATCGATCAGGCCCAATCCATCCGCAAACTGCCCTGCCAGGCCTGCGGCAAAACCTTCTCCATCCGCAAAGGTACCCCCCTCTACTACCTCAAAACCGACCCAAAACAGATCGAGATGGTGCTCTGGTTCCTGGCTGAAGGACTCGATCAAGCCGTCATGATCCGCTTCACCGGTCACAGCGAAACCACCATCGCCCGCTGGTTACAACGCGCCGGTGCCCATTCTCAAGCCTGGCATCACCGCTATCTGCGCCTGTTGGCGCCGGTCGTCCTCCAACTCGATGAACTGCATACCCGCGTCCGCCGGGTGACCAAACCCCGCTGGTTGCGGCTGGCCATCGACCCAATCAGCAAGCTCATCCCCGCCCTCCACCTCGGCGGTCGCACCAATCAAGATGCCTATTCCTTACTCCACCACCTGAAGCTTTCGCTCAAACCGGAGTGGATCCCGCTGTTTCTCTCTGATGGATTGCGCGCCTACTTCTACGCCATCCTATGGCCGCTATCACCGTTCACTTCGGTTCCTGGTTCCGCCCACCTCGGGGCCACACCGACCACTGGCAGGTCGATGAGCAACTCTTGTACGGCCAACTGGTCAAACGCAGCCGTAGTCGCAAGCTGGCCTATGCCATCACTCGCATGCTCTGGGGCCAACGCAAAGCCCTGATCGGAAAACTCAAGTCGGTCGGCCTCTCCGGCCGCATCCAGACTGCCTTCATCGAGCGGGTCAACCTGACCATCCGCCAATCCGTCGCCCCCCTCATGCGCAAAACCTGGTCTTTGGTCCAATCCGAACACGCCTTGTTGATGCACGCGCAATGGTGGCGTCTCTACTACCATTTCGTTCGAAATCATTCGTCATTGTGAACCCCGGTGCCAGGCTTGAAGGGACGCTACCGTTCCCAGACCCCGGCGATGGCGGCCGGCTTGACCGATCGGGCCTGGACGGTCGGCGAGTTGTTGCGGACACCGATTATCCTGCCGGAAACGTAAGTCGGCAGGCAGGCGTGAAAAAACCCTGACCAATGATCGGTCAGGGTTATCTTGGGCTTGCCATTGGCGAGAATTCAGCCTTTGGCGGCCCGGAATCGGGCGGAATCCCGGCGTGTTGCCGCCATTTTTCGCGTTTTTTTGCCCAAATCCACCGTCAGTGCCCCTCAACGAATTACCAACGGTTCCCGATTTGAGCACCATTCAGATTAAAATCTCTTGACATAGAAATCGTTTTCTGTTATAATGCAAAATATAGAAAACGATTTCTATGAATTCGGAGGATTTTAATGCCGGTTACACTGGCAGAAATTGCCAAGATCACAGGGTTTTCTATACCTACCGTTTCCCGCGTCCTCTCTAATAGTGATTACCCGGTCAATTCCGATACGCGACAACAGATTATAGATGTTGCCGAGTCTCTGGGCTACAGCCCCAATATTTCCGCTCGTAGTTTACGCACCGATCGAACGCATACGATAGGTATCATCGTTGATGATATTCTCAGCCCTTTTGTGCCGCCCATTGTGCGAGGCATTCAAGATCATTTAACCAATTTCGATTATTTGGGGTTGATCATCAATACCGACTTTGATCCGGCATTGGAGCAGGATGCGATCCGCACGTTAGTCAATCGACCGGTTGATGGCATTATCTTTGTGGAGTCTTTGCACAACGCCACCAGCGAGCTTTTAACGCAAATCGATAAACCGTATGTATTTGTCCACCGCTTGTTTGGCTCGTTTGTCAAAAATTCGGTAGTGCCCGATGATTGTTACGGCGCCGGTTTGGCCGTCAGTCACCTGGCCGGTTTAGGCCACCGCCGCATCGCTTACATCAATGGGCCGGAGAGTTGGCACTCGGCCACCCGGCGTTTGGCGGGGTATCAGGCCGAATTGTCCGTTCAGAATCTTGGATTTGATCCCCATCTGGTTCAGCCGGGAGATTGGGAATTTGAGGGCGGTTACCAAGCAGCCCAAAATTTGCTGACGCTTGAAGAAAAACCAACTGCCATTTTTGCCGCCAATGATTTAATGGCCTTGGGCGCTATTTATGCCATCCAGGATAGCGGATTATCGGTACCTGATGATATTGCCGTGGTTGGCTACGATAACCGGGAAATCAGCCGTATCTTTCGCCCGAAAATCACGACCGTCAGCTTGCCGGTTTACGAAATGGGAAAAACAGCCGCCGAATTAGTTCTCAAGCAATTAAGGAAAGGTTTGAAAAATAGCGAGGAAATAAAGATAAAGGGGCAGCTCTTTATCAGAGAATCGTGCGGAGCGGATGAAACACAGCAAACGAGTGAAGAATTGGATGCCGCGACCACGTCCCGAAGAATTATTTTGAACGTGCATCCCACAGAATGAACAGTCTATATATCTCTAAAATTTCTGCGAATTAGAGCTGGATAGCCGCAAGGAGGAAAAAAAATGATACGTGCTTCACCATAATATCATCGTTGTTGGGTTTCAATCACATAAAAAATAGGGAGATTCGTGCAGATTTGGCCGTCTAACAGAATCTCCCCAGATCACAGCATTTAGAACTCCCAATTTTAAAGGGCCTTCTATCCGCCTGTAAATATATTGTAGCAAAAGTGACCAAAAGTAACAATTCCAAAAAAAAATTCCTTGAGTGAGGTAAACCAAGGATTTAAATTAAAAAGGAGAAAAAAGATGTCGGGAAAAAAGAACCTTTCAAGACGACGCTTTCTGGAATTAGTTGGTACCGCCGCAGCCGGCAGTCTGTTGGGCGCATGTGCCTCAGAGCCGGAAGTTGTTGAAAAAGTTGTTACCCAAGAAGTAGAAAAAGAAGTGGTAAAAGAGGTGGTGGTAACAGCCACCCCTGCTGCCGAAGCCCCGGCGGTGATAACGCCGCGTAAAATTCGGTTGGCGGTGGGCGGTTGGGCCGAACAAGGCACCAGAGATATCCTGGAAAAAACCGAGTTTACCAAACAAACAGGTATCGAGGTAGAAATCGTTCTCCGCACCGATACCAAAGAAACAGAACTCACCCGTTTATCCAGCGCGGTTCAGGCGGATACCACTCCCTACGATGTGATTGATTTTGAAGATGAGTTGACTACGTCTTTCGCACAGGCGGGCTACATGCTTCCGCTTAATGATTTGGTGTCGAAGGAAGTTTGGGACGACTTTGACCCATCGATGCGGGCCTACTCCGACGTGTGGAGCACGCATGAAGGCGAACTGTTCCGGGTGATCCACAACTGGGAAATGCCTTACTGGTTCTATCGGAAAGATTGGTTTGAGGAAAAAGGTGTTGATGTGCCAACCACCTGGGAAGAAACAAAAGCCATGGGCGAGGTCTTTACCGATCAGGATGCCGGCGTGTGGGCCTCGGTAGACGGCCTGATAAAAGGCGCGTTTCTCAATGTCTACCTGGCCTGGATCACCTTGCAGGCCGGCGGCAATCCGTTTGATGTTGGCCCCGAGTATAAAACCGCCCTGGAATATGCCTACGACTTGATGTACAGCAGCAACGTGCTTAATCCGGCTTCGCTGCAAAAAGATTACAACCAGCAAAACGCCGATTATCTGGCCGATAAAGTGGCCTTTATGCGGCAGTGGCCTTTCTTTGCCGATGTGGCCCGCAGCGAGGACAACGCCGACTGGTTCAGCGAAGATAAAGTAGCGGTCGCGCTGCCGCCGGTAGGACCGGGTGGCGTCAACGGTTCCACGTATGCCGCCGGGTGGGGCTTTGGCATCATCAAAACTACCCCCCATCTAGAAGAGGCCAAAGAACTGCTGCAATTCCTCATCTCTAACGAAGTGGCCGCCCAGGCCGCCCAAACCAGCTTCTGGTACCTGAGCGCGCGCAAATCTGTTTTGGATGCGGTTGATCAAGATAACTACCTGGTGCAGATGCTAAAAATGTACTCCGATGCCGGTGTTGTGGGCGTGCGGCCGCATCATCCCAAGTTTGTCGAAGCGCTGACCGTTCTCGAAGATACGGCGGCCGCTTTCCTGACCGATCAAATTAGCCTGGACGACTCGTTAGAACAGGCTCAAAATCAGTTGGCTTCGCTGTAAGACTGTTGATAATATCGGGTAGCAGGCAGCCTTTCAATGTGGGCTGCCTGCTACCTTAGATCAGGTTTATTATGGATAAAAAGAGTGATTTTATGGAAATATCACAAGTAAATACCACGCCGGCCCATATGTCTGCGCTGCCTCTACAGCTAAAAAGATTAGTGGCCCGACGTTATCTGCTATTTGTTGTTCTGGTGGTACCGGCTTTTTTGCTGCGTATTGCCACGGCTGCCTACCCCATTTTACAAACCATCTATTTGAGTTTTACCAATTTGAGCGTTCTGGATAATACCAATGAATTTGTGGGATTGCAGAACTATTTAGCCATGCCGTTTGATTATGGCGTGCGCGGGGCCTTTACATTTACCATTATTTTTGTAGTTGCCTCTACAATTTTGAATCTGGTGGTTGGGTTGTTGATTGCCCTGCTGCTCAATGCCAGTTTTACCTGGAAAACGTTTGCTCGAACCATCAACCTCATTCCCTGGGCTATCCCCACCATTGTAGCCGGTTATCTCTTCCGTTGGCTGTTAGATGACCAGTTTGGCATGATCCCGCACTGGGTCTACCTTGCCACCGGTGAGCACATTGTGCCTTTGATTTCCTCCTGGGGGGCCAGAATTTCCGTAATACTGGTGCAAGTTTGGAAAGACGCGCCCTTTATGGCCATTGTTTTTCTGGCCGGCCTGCAAGGCATCCCGGAAGAATTATATGATGCCGCGATTGTTGATGGGGCCAATATTTGGCAGCGATTCTGGCGGATTACCATCCCCCTGGTAGCGCCGTTAGTGATTACCCTGGGTGTATTCCGGGTGGTCTGGTCGCTGGCCAATTTTGATTTGATTTTTGGCCTGACCTTTGGCGGGCCGGGCGTGGCCACTTCGGTTCTCTCGTTACGCATCTTCCAAGAAGGCATTCTTTACTTTAAATTTGGATTTGCCTCGGCCATAAGTGTAATTCTACTTATTCTCGTCGGTTTGGTGGGCGTGATCGCCTTGCGTTTGTTCCGGCGATACGATGTGTCTTATTAATTTGGAGGTAAATAATGTTGGAACAACAACAATCACCGATGGCGGTTCACATTTATTCACAGAACAAAAATAACCGGTTGAAGACACTAACCACGTATGCGTTATTTATTCTGTTCAGCCTGATTGTCTTGTTACCGTTTTTTTGGCTGATCAGATCATCGTTGGTAGTACCCAAATATCTCTTCACCTCACCACCCATCTACTTTACGCTTGATATAACCCCCAGAAACTTTGTCACGCTCTTTGAGCAAATACCGTTTTACGAATATACCCGAAATTCCGTGGTGCTGGCAATAAGTGCTTCCTTTGGTTCGGTGGCTATTAGCTTTATGGCCGCTTATGCGTTTGCCCGCATTCGGTTTCCGGGCAGCAATCTGCTCTTGTGGTCTCTCATTTTATCGATGGCCTTGCCGGAGATCGGGACTATTGTTCCCCTCTACCGGACGCTGAACACCTTCAAACTGCTCGATACGCTCAATGGTTTAATTCTGGTATTGAGCAGCGCCATGATCCCCTTCACGGTGTGGGTTCTGGTTTCGTTTATCAAACAGGTCCCGTATGAAATTGAAGAGGCAGCCATTGTTGATGGGGCCAATATCTTCCATATTTTTTGGCGCATTCTCATCCCGGTTACTGCGCCGGGGTTGGTAACAATGTTATTGATCAATTTTGTGGGGGCCTGGAACAACATGCTATTTCCTCTTTCATTTTCTGTTACCCCTGCTTCCAAAACCCTCAGCGTGGCCATTACCGAAGTCTATGCCGGGTATTCGCCCTACGGCAAGCCCTGGGAATTGATTATGGCCGTAGGCGTGGTGATGATTATTCCGGTCATCATCATGGTACTGTTTTCACAAAAAGCCATTGTGCGCGGCCTCACAGCCGGGGCCGTTAAGGGCTAGACTTTTCTTTAACCTGAATAGGGGGCTGTCCAAGATTTTTGGACAGACAGGGGGCGCAGGGGGAATGCCCCCCAGGTTTGTCCAGATTTCCTGAAATTCTGGACACGCCCCCTGAATAGAGCAATAAAAGGAGCCAGTTTATGATTACTGACGTAACTGCAAAAGACTACGCGGTGTATCCGCATGCGCGTTGGCAGTCACTTCCCCTTCAATCAATTTCGTTAACCGGCGGTTTCTGGGCCAGACGACAAAAAATCAATCGTGAAACCACCTTGCTTCACGGCTACCAAATGCTGGAAGAAGCCGGTAATTTTCACAATCTTCGCGTGGCAGCAGGTTTGACAGAAGGGGAATATCGGGGCCGGGAGTTTATAGACACCGATGTTTACAAATGGCTTGAGGCCGCCTCGTATGAATTACATCTTCATCCCGACAATTCCTCTCTGCAACAAAAAGTTGACCGGACGATTGAATTGATTGCCGCCGCCCAACAAAATGATGGCTACATTAACGCTTACTTTCAAGTGGCGCATCAGGGAAAGCGTTGGATTGACCTGGATTTTGGACACGAACTGTACTGCGCCGGACATCTTTTTCAAGCGGCGGTGGCGCACTATCGAGCTACACAAAGCACTCCCTTGTTAGATATCGCCACCCGTTTCGCCGATTTGCTGTGCGCCACCTTTGGCCCCGATAAAAAACCCGGCGCGCCGGGCCATCCTGTAATTGAAATGGCGCTGGTGGCTTTATATCAGGTTACCGGCAAGCAAGAATATCTTGACCTGGCTAAATTTTTCATTGACGAGCGGGGCAAAGGGGTAATGCGAGGACTGGGCTGGGCCAGCGGTCCGGCGTATCACCAAGATCGGGTGCCGATTCGGGAAGCTTCAGAGGTGGAGGGACACGCCGTGCGGGCCATGTATCTTTTCGCGGGGGTCACCGACCTCTATCTGGAAAGTGGCGAACAGGCTTTGTTCGATGTTCTCTTGCGGTTGTGGCAAGATATGGTTGACCATAAGCTCTTCATTACCGGCGGATTGGGAGCCAGATACGAGGGCGAGTCTTTTGGTGACGCCTACGAACTATCGCCCGATCAATGTTACTGCGAAACCTGCGCCGCCATCGGCAGCATTATGTGGAATTGGCGCATGCTGTTGGCCACCGGCGAGAGTCGGTATGCTGATCTGGTGGAACGGACCCTCTATAACGGTTTTTTGAGCGGCCTTTCTGACGATGGACGCCATTTTTTCTACATCAACCCCCTGATGAGCCGCCACAGCATGCAGCGTGAGGAATGGTACGAGGTGGCCTGCTGCCCGCCCAATATTATGCGGCTGCTGGCTTCGTTAGGCCAATATCTGGCTACAATGGATGCCAACGGTGTTCAGATTCATTTGTATAATTCGGCGGCTATAACCGCTGCGCTGCCTTCCGGGAATCCTGTAGCCTTAACCGTGGCTACTAACTATCCCTGGCGCGGGCACGTAAAATTGAATATCGAGCAAGCCGACGGCTCACCCTGGGCGCTGCGTTTGCGCTTGCCGGGTTGGTGCCGGGAGGCAAAGGTTCTCCTCAACGGTCAGCCGGTCAACGATCTGGTCATCGACTCCGGTTACGCGCTGCTTGAACGCCCCTGGCAGGCAGGCGATGTGATCGAGTTGGAGTTAGAAATAGAACCCGGTTTATTCGAACCGCATCCTCGGATTGATGCCGTGCGGGATAGTGTAGCTATTCAATATGGGCCGTTAGTGTATTGTCTGGAAGCGGAAGATATTGACATCGATTTGATGGATGTGCAGCTCAATGAGAAAGCGCCCCTTAAAACACGCTGGTGCGATAATGTGGTAGATGAAGAGATTATAGCGATTGAAACCATGGGACAGCGGATGGATGTAGAGACATGGCAAGATTTATATCGTCCGGTAACCGATAATGATCTCCATAAATTCTCACAGCAGGCCGTTCATTTAAAGGCTATTCCCTATTATGCCTGGGGCAATCGAAAACCGGGCGCGATGCGCGTCTGGATTCCGCGGCTGCCGAAAGATTGAAAGGGTCGTGGTCATAGACTTTTCATTGCCAACAGAATAAGTGAGCCAAAGGAGATGACCCACAATGTACCACAACTTATCCACTTCCGGCAGAGAGGGGTAAATCGTAAATTACCACACTTTTTCAAAAAAAATTATACTTTTTCCAGAAAATCTTCTGTCTTTACGGCAGCAGCAAACAAATCTCCGTAAGTTTCTAATAAGAATCCATTGAAATTCATTCGATTTTGTATAATAATAGGGTAGAGCTAAAATCGTTGTTTACGCAAAGATTTTCAGGATTTAAAATGTCATACAAAGTATTTCTCATAGAAGATGAATACATCGCCAGAGAAGGCATTCGGGAGAGCGTGAATTGGGAGGCAGCAGGTTTTGATTTTTGCGGCGAGGCCCCCGACGGCGAAATTGCCCTGCCCATGATCGATGCCTGCCAGCCCGATGTTCTGATTACCGACATCAAGATGCCGCATATGGACGGGTTACAACTATGCCGCATTATTCGGGAGCGGCTGCCGTGGGTAAAGATCATCATTCTTACCGGCTACGATGAGTTTGAGCACGCGCAAGAAGCCGTTAAGTTGGGCGTTACCGAATTTTTGCTCAAACCGGTTGGCGCGCAAGAATTAACCCATATTTTGCAAAAAATAGCTGCCAAACTCGAACAGGAAAAGGAACAAGAAGCGAGTTTTCAAAAGTTACAAGATCAAGTAGCGCATAATCAGACCTTTCTCAAAGAAAGTTTTCTCCTCAAACTGGTCATGGGGGCCATCTCCTCCTCGGACGCCATTGAAAAAAGCCAAATGCTAAACCTGAATATTGTTGCCCCGTGGTACCAGGTGGTGGTCATCAACATAGAACTGTATGGCTGCAAAGAACAATTTGATTATTACCAGTTTGAAAAAGTTGAACAAATTGTCTCTGAATTGATTGAAAACAACCCCCATGTTTCGCTCTTAAAAAAAGACCTGCAAGAACTTATCCTGATCATGATGGGCGAAAGCGCCGATTTTTTGCAGCAGGAAGGGTATTTCCTCTCCGAACTGGCTAAAAATGAAATTGCCGGCCAAACCCGATGCGTGCCCATTATTGGCATCGGAAGTTGCCGGCCACGGATAGGCAGCATCCACGAGTCTTTTTCGGACGCGCTGGCCGGTATTGAAAAGCAGATCAAAGGAATTGACCAGCGCCAGCCCAACACAGTTGTTGACAAAACCGAACTGCTCAAATTAGATAAAGGCGCGGTGGAAATTTACTTGAGATCCGGCACACAGGATACCTTTGACGATTTTTTTGATAGCTATATTCAGCCCCTGGATGAATCGGCGCTAAAATCTTATATCATCAAAAACTACATCTTCATAGACATTGTTTTGGCCACGGCTCGATTTATCAAAGAACTTGGCGGCGACATTGACCGGGTCTTGGAAATGAACCAGATCGAAACGCTGCTGGTGAATATCACCACCCTGGAACAAATCAGAGAACAGGCCCACAAAATTCTAACCAAAGCCGTTGTCTTTAGAGACCAACAGACCAACAGCCAATATTCCGCCCTTGTCTTTCGGGCCAAAACCTACATTGAACACCATTTTGCTAACCCGGATATTTCGTTGGGGCAAGTGGCCACCTATGTCAATCGCAGCCCCAGCCACTTCAGCACCATTTTCAGCCAGGAAGCCGGCATTGCGTTTAGAGATTATCTCACCAAGATCAGAATTGAAAAAGCCAAAGAATTGTTGAGTACAACCATGCTCAGGTCCTCCGAAATCTCCGCTGAAATCGGCTACAAGGACCCTCATTACTTTAGTTCGGTTTTCAAAAAGAACACCGGGCTATCACCCAAAGAATATCGATTGCAAACCCGAGCCAAACAAGAGAATTAAATGGCAAGCCCCGTCTACGGGGGGCGTTTTGTCCGGCCAGAGGGAGACAAAAATGCTCAAAAATGTTTTTACGTTTGATGATCTATTGCCCGGCATTAATCTATCGGTCCGCTTAAAAATCCTGCTATCTTTGGGGATCGTTGTTTTTATGATGAGCGCCGTCAATGCGCTGCTCATTGTGCGCGTTATTCACTACAATCGCCAATATGATACCATTATCACCAACATCACCACCGCCAACAGTATCAACGGTTACATCAAACCGGCCATCGACACCGAAATGTGGAACATTGTGGCCGGAAAAGTACCCTTTGAACAAGGCCGGCAATACGAAATTATTGATGATGTCAACAGCCAGATCAACTGGATGATGCAAAACACCGACTCTCACAACGGCAAAATTCAACTGGAGATACTGCTCAGAACGATGGAAACGCTCACTTACTATGTTGATCTGATGGGCGAGCAGATTGAGCAGGACAGCAAAGTGGCCGAAAATATGGAGGTTCTGGAAAACATTCGCGGCGTTACAGATTTAGTCAATGATCTGGTACAGGAATATATGCTGTTTGAAGTGCAGCAAGCCGAGCAGCAATACCAGGACATGCAGCAAAGTTTTATCCAATGGACCATCATCTACATTGCTCTTCTTTTTGGCGCTATCGGGTTTTCAATTTTTGCGGCGGTGGCTATTTCTCGCAGCATTTACCTACCCCTCAAAAAACTGCACGATGTCACCACCACCATCACCAAAAATGATCTGCAAGCCCTGATAACGCACGACAATGTTGACGAAATCACTGAACTGGGAATGAGTTTCAATATTATGATCGGGCGAATCCGGGAACTCCTGGATGCCAAAGTGAGAGAGCAGGAGAACCTCAAAAAAGCCGAGCTGAGAACGTTACAGGCCCAAATCAACCCTCATTTTTTATACAACACCCTGGACACAATTGTATGGATGGCCGAGCTAAAGAAAACAGATCAGGTGATAAAAATTGTCAGAGCGCTATCCAGCTTTTTCCGAACCACCTTGAGCAAAGGCAAAGATTGGATTACCATTGGCGAAGAAATTGAACTGACCAGAAATTATCTAACCATCCAAAAAATGCGCTATCAAGATATTCTGGATTACAAAATCGAGGTGGATGAGGCGGTGAGGGACGAGAAAATATTAAAATTAACGCTGCAACCCCTGGTTGAGAACGCCCTCTACCACGGCATCAAACCCAAACGAAGCGGCGGAACCATTACCGTGCGGGCCAAACAAACCAATAACGGCCAGGTTTTGCTTGAAGTGGAAGACGATGGCGTGGGCTGCACGCCCTATGCCCTCAGCAAAATCCAGGAGGAAATTGACACGGAGTCTGACGAAATCACGCTAAAGGAAAGCGGTTTTGGTTTAGCCAACGTCAGCAAGCGGATCAAACTCTACTACGGGCAGCAATATGGATTGTCGGTCAACAGCCAATATCACCAGGGAACCCAAATAACGGTGGCTATTCCGGCCAAATGAATTGTAAAAGGACAACAAAAATGAAAAAGTCGCCACTCATAACCCTGTTTCTTTTTGCAGCCATTATCGCTACAGCGCTTACTGCATGTGGAGAATCGACTGCCCCCGACCCCACCGGAACCAATCCCACCTCGGTTGAAAATATTGTAGTGGGTTTTTCCCAGATTGGGGCTGAAAGTGAATGGCGTACCGCTAACACCAAATCTATCCAGAATGAAGCCGAACGATTGGGGATCATCCTGAAATTCTCCGACGCCCAGCAAAAGCAGGAAAATCAAATCAAAGCCATTCGTTCTTTTATTGCCCAAAAGGTTGATCTGATTGGTGTCTCGCCGGTGGTGGAAACCGGCTGGGAATCTGTGTTTCAGGAAGCCAAAAATGCCGGCATTCCCATCATTCTGGTGGACCGCCGGGCCGATGTGCCCGAATCGTTGTATGTCACCCATCTCGGCTCCGATTTTTTGGAGGAAGGCCGCAAGGCGGGCCGGGAAATGGTGAAATTATTGGATGGTCAGGGGAAAATTGTAGAGTTAGTAGGCACGGTCGATTCCGCCCCGGCTAATGACCGGTACAGAGGCTTTAGAGAAATCATAAAAGATTATCCTGACATGGAAATCATTGATTCCGAATCCGGCGATTTTACCCGGTCTTTGGGTAAAGAAGTGATGGAAACCTTCTTGGAAAAATATGGTGCGGAGATTGATGCCCTTTACGCCCATAACGATGATATGGCCATTGGCGCGATCCAGGCCATTGAAGAGTACGGCCTGGAACCCGGCCAGGATATAAAAATTGTATCCGTTGACGCCGCCCGGGGCGCGTTTAAAGCCATGATTGACGGCGATCTAAATGTAACGGTAGAGTGCAACCCCCTTCTGGGGCCGCAGTTTTTTGAATTAGCTCTAAAAGTCATCAACGGCGAAGACGTTCCCAAACGGGTTTACTCCGAAGAAAGCATCTTTTATCCCGAAAATGCTCAAGAAATTCTGCCCACGCGTCAATATTGACAAGGTGGCAAGGAAGCAGGGGAGCAGGGAGCATCCTGAGTAGCCGGAGCGTAGCGCAGGCGTATCGAAGGGTGCGGTTGGGCCGGGAGCATCCCTTCGACAGGCTCAGGACACGGCCTGAGAAAGGGCACTCCTCATTCTGTCAGAGAGGAGACTAACGGCTAACTGCCAGGGGCTGCCTTTCCCCCGCCCTGTCATTCCCCCTCAATCAAAAATATTTCAGCTTTTTTGAAAAAAATTAAACCTTCCTGGCCGAAGGTTTTTTGTTTTTAAAAAACGAGTATCGATTTTGACTCATCAGGAATGAAAAATCATTGATATTTCGCCGGAAATATTGTTAGATAAGGGAAATGTTTCATCCCGGGAAAACATCATCTAATCCAAGTTAAATTTAATAGACACAAAGGAGCGAGTAACAATGAAGTTTTCAAATGTCCTATTACTGATTGTGGTATTGGCCATGGCGTTTGCCGCGACAGCCTGCGGCGCAGATACAACTGCCCTGGAGTCGCAAATAGCCGATGTTGGAGCTAAAGCAGATGCTGCGGCCGCTGCTGCCAACGATGCGGCTGCCGCTGCCGCCGATGCCGAAGCCGCTGCCGCCGAAGCTATGGCGGAAGCTGCCGATGCGAAAGCACAGGCCGCCGAAGCCGCCGGTGCTGCTGCCGACGAAGTAGCTGCCGCCCAGGCCGCTGCCGAAGCCGCCAAAGCCGAAGCTGAAGCCGCTAAAGCCGAAGCTGAAGCTGCCAAAGAAGCTGCTGCCGCCGCACCTGCCGAAGAAGCTGAAATGGCAGGGGACAAGTTGACCTATGAAGACCTGACGGTATGCTACCCGCAGTTGGGTGCTGAGAGTGACTGGCGTACGGCCAATAGCGCTTCTCTGAAGCAAACGGCTGAAGAGTTGGGCGTCAACCTGATCTTCTCCGATGCGCAACAGAAACAAGAAAACCAGATTTCTGCTATGCGTACCTGTATCCAACGGGGTGTTGATGTAATTGCCCTGCCCCCCGTGGTTGAAGATGGTTGGGATGCGGTGCTGACCGAAGCCAAAGATGCCGGCATTCCGGTCATTATCGTAGACCGCTCCGTCTCCGCCGATCCGTCTCTCTATGATTCTCACATCGGTTCTGACATGGTACTGGAAGGTCAACGAGCCGCTGCTGAAATGAATCGTTTGCTCCCCGATGGCGGCAAGATTGTTGAACTCAGTGGTACCACCGGCTCCGGCGCTGCGGTTGGCCGCGCCGAAGGGTTCCGCATGGACCTCAACGACAACATCGAAATCATCGACTCCCAGACCGGGAACTTCACCACTGCCGAAGGTAAACCGGTGATGGAAGCCTTCTTGAAGAAATACGAAGGCGAAATTGATGGCGCATTCATCCACAACGACAACATGGCCATTGGCGCTGTTGAGGCGATGAAGGCTGCCGGTGTGGAACCGGGCGAGATCGCAATTGTATCCGTTGATGGTACCCGCGGTGGCTTCCAGTTGATGATCGACGGCTGGGTGCAAGCGGATGTTGAATGTAACCCGCTGCTCGGCCCGCAGGTTATGGAAATGGCCCTGGCTCTGGCCAACGGCGAATCTATAGAACGCGAAATTCTTACCAACGAAACCGTTTACTATCCTGAAGAGGCTGAAGAATTACTACCGTCTCGCCTTTACTAATCTGTTTTGCTCGTATAACGCATGAGCTGTAGTACTCTCTCATGCCGTGCAAACAATAGTTGAGAAGCGGCGTGAAGTTTACGCCGCTTCTCTATAAAAAATCAAGAAATCTGGCAGTCGCTTACTCCTCTTTCAACAGTAATATGTTTGCTCAAAAGCCTCCATCCGTAGTCTTATTAGCCGTATAAGAACTTACTAAATCTGCTGATAATATTGATGGTCAGACCATTATCCAAACAATGGCAGGAAACTAATATGAAAAATGACGACACCTTATTCAAACGTATGCGTGAAAGCCAGCTATTTTGGCCTCTAGTTGCTTTGGCTTTACTTTTACTCTTTAATCTTATTTTTGCGCCCGGATTCTTTAAAATCGGGATATTGGATGGCCATTTATATGGAAACCTCGTCGACGTTGTTAACAATGCGGCGCCTTTGATGTTGGTGTCCATAGGGATGACCCTGGTGATTGCTACCGGTGGTGTTGACCTGTCGGTAGGCGCGGTGATCGCTATTTCGGCTGCTTTGGGCGCCGTATTAATTAACCCGGCTCTGGGTGACGTATTGACCCCTAATGAGGTTCTGGCCGATCCTACTAAAACCAATAATCCTTTGTGGGTAATTGTGTTGGTTAATATATCGGCCGGCACACTTTGCGGTGTGTGGAATGGAATGTTGGTTTCAAGGGGAAGAATCTCGCCGATGGTGGCCACCCTTATCCTTATGGTAGCCGGCCGGGGAATTGCCCAACTCATCACCAACGGCCAAATTATGACCGTTTATTATACGCCCTACCATTGGTTTGGCAACGGATTCATTTTTGGGCTGCCGGTCTCAGTTTATATTGTGGCGATTATATTTATTATGGCCTGGTTGTTGGTGCGAAAAACTGCCATAGGCATGTTCATCGAATCTGTTGGCATCAATTCAAGAGCCACATATTATAGCGGCATCAGCGAAAAAAATATCAAGCTGTTCGCTTATACATTCTGTGGTTTTTGCAGCGCCTGGGCCGGCCTGATCCTCGGCTCTTACATTCACGGTGTTGATGCCAATAACATTGGTCTCCTTTATGAATTAGATGCCATTTTGGCCGTGGTTATGGGCGGCACGCTCATGTCGGGCGGGCGGTTCTCGCTAATGGCTAGTGTAATTGGCGCACTTCTCATTTGGACTTTCACCATCACTATGTATACCCTTGGAGTTCCCGCTAATGCCCTGTTAGCGGGCAGAGCCTTGCTGGTTTTGATTGTGATTATTCTTCACTCTGATTACACGCGTCGGATTTTGAACCGATTCTCTGACCGGAAAGGGACCCAACATGGCGCAGCAAACTAAAACTCTCAACGAACCTGTGATAACTGTAAAAAGACTCGACACAATGCAACGCATTAAGAACTTTCTGCTAAAAAACGGCCCTCTGGCAACAACCATCATCATTTTTTTTGTACTCTACCTTATTGGAGCCTGGTTGTATCCCGCTATGCAAAAACCACAAGTGGTTTTTAACCTGTTTATTAACCAGGCCAGCCTATTGCTTGTGTCTATTGGTATGACGCTGGTGATCCTTACCAAAGGAATTGACCTTTCTGTCGCCGGGGTCATTGCCCTGACCACGGCCGCATCGGCGGCTTTACTGGCTCAAGGGGTGAGTCCTTTTATTGTCATGCCTTTGATGCTGGTCATGGGCATTGTATTTGGGCTGGGCCAGGGCTGGCTTATCCATTTCTTCAAAGTAGAACCTTTTATTGTAACCTTAATGGGCCTCTTTTTTGCCCGGGGGATGGCTTACATTATCACCCTATCATCTTTAACCATTAAGGACCCTGTTTATCGTTACCTGGCCTTGACCAAGATCTATATCCCCTTCTTCGAAAAAGTGTATGTCTATATTCCTACCTTTGTCGGCCCGATCATGTTATTGATAGCAATTTATCTATCCTTCTTCACTCGATTTGGCCGTACAGTTTATGCCATTGGCAATAATGAACAATCTGCGCTGTTAATGGGGTTGCCTGTGGCCCGCACCAAACTCATTGTGTATGCCTTTAGTGGCTTTTGTTCCTCTATGGCGGGAATTGTGTGGGGTATTTCTCTGCTTTCGGGTTATGGTGGGTACGCCCCGGGAATGGAATTGGATGCCATTGCCTCGGTAGTTATTGGCGGTACAATGCTAACGGGTGGTGTGGGAACGGTAGTCGGCACCCTGTTTGGCGTTTTAATTAACGGCACGATTGTATCTATCCTCCAATTTAACGGCACGTTGAGTTCGTGGTGGACGCGCATCGGCGTGGGTGCCCTCACCCTGATTTTCCTCGGCGTTCAAAGTTTATTCTATATGAGGCAAAAACATTCATAGAAATTTGTTCTTCTTTCACCAATTGCGGGTATCTAAGGTGTGCCGGCAAAGATCATCAAAAAAATAAACGGTTGTAATGGAGGCACAACGCATGATGGCGGAGTCTAATAATAAAGATATTATTGTCTTGAAAGGTATTTCTAAATCCTTTCCAGGGGTGCAGGCCCTTGACAATGTGGCCTTTACGCTCAGGAGAGGTGAGATCCATGCCTTGATGGGGGGAAATGGCGCCGGTAAATCTACACTTATCAAGGTTATAACCGGCGTTGAGCGGCAGGATGAAGGCACGGTTATGCTCGACGGGGAAACAGTTTCCATCAAATCCCCGCAACAAGCCCAAACCATGGGCATTAGCCCGGTTTATCAGGAAATCAATCTTTGCACCAACCTCACCGTCGCGGAAAACATCTTGATTGGTCGGGAACCCTGGAAATATGGCGCTATTAATTGGAAAGAAATGAACAGAAGGTCCAAGCAGCATCTGCAACGGTTGAATATGAATATTGATGTAACGCAGCCTCTGGGCGCGTATTCAACCGCTATCCAGCAAATGGTGGCCATTGCGCGGGCGCTTGAGATTTCCTCGGCCAGAGTTCTCATCCTGGATGAGCCGACCTCGAGTCTTGATGTTCATGAAACCGAAAAACTATTCGAGGTCATGCGAAAATTAAGAGATGAAGGCATGGGGATCATTTTTATTACCCACTTCCTGGACCAGGTATACGAAGTGTCCGACCGGACAACGGTTCTCAGAAATGGAAAACTGGTTGGAACGTACGATACAGCCTCTTTACCTATGATCGAATTGGTCGCAAAAATGATTGGCCGCAGTCTAAGCGACTTTAATGATATGACCAAAATAAAACTTGAGAGTAGTAGGAATATTGAGGATGAGGCCCTGCTTCAAGCCAGAGAACTTGGCCGTACCGGTGCAATCAAACCGTTTGACCTGGATTTACATGCCGGCGAAGTGGTTGGTTTTGCCGGATTATTGGGGTCTGGACGAACTGAAACGGTCAATTTGCTATTTGGGATCGATAAACCCGACAGCGGCACCTTAGAATTTAAGGGGAAAGTTGTCAAAAAATTCTCACCCAATAATTCAATTGCCAGAGGCATTGCCTTCTGCCCTGAAGACAGAAAAGCAGAAGGTCTGGTAGACGATTTAACCGTTAGAGAAAACATTATTCTGGCGATGCAGGCCAATCAGGGCTGGTTCAAGTTTCTCGGCAAGCGGACACAGCATGAAATTGCCGAAAAATATATCCGGTTGTTAGACATCAGTACCCCCACGGCAGACCAATTGATAAAAAATCTTAGTGGGGGCAACCAGCAAAAGGTGATTCTGGCCCGCTGGCTGGCCACCAATCCTGATCTGCTCATTCTGGATGAACCGACCAGAGGGATTGATGTGGGGGCCAAAGCCGAAATCCAGAAACTGGTGCTTGAACTGGCCGACGAAGGCAAAGCGTGTGTATTTATTTCATCGGAGTTAGAAGAAGTGCTGCGCTGTAGTCACCGGGTGATGGTGTTGAGAGATCGAGAAAAAGTAACCGAGTATTCCGGTGACGAAATTGATGAAGGGAAAATCATGCACGCGATTGCCGGGAGTTGAAGCGGCCTAACCCGGTGAATTTAACAACACGTCTCACCGTAACAACTATATAAAAACTTGTCCGGTATCAGAAGACAGTTTCTCAAGCAAAGCGCCGGCCTCCTGCAAATCCGGCATATCAAAACCTTCGATGAACCAACCATAGATAGTAGTCAAAGAGGTCTGAGCTTCAATAATACGGCCTTGTTTTTGTTGGAGCCGGGCCAAGCCGACCGTGGCCCGCAGCTCCCACAGGTGGAACTGCTGCTGCCGGGCTACATCAATGGCTTGCTCAAATAGACTTTCCGCCTCACTTTCGGCTCCTCGCTTCAACAACAGATCGCCTTGGCTCCGGTATATTTCGGCCAAAAAAGTACGCGCCCCGGTCTGCTCCGATAAGTTCAGGGCTTTGGCCAGAAACTCCAGCCCCCGGTCAGATTGGTTGAGTTGACTGTAAATTTCCGCCAACAGGGTATAAAGATGCACCATCGACGCCTGAGTGCCGGCCTGTTGCAATTGGGCCAGCCCGGTGGTCATCAGCGGCAGGCCGGTTTTCGGTTCTCCTTGCATCGCCACCCCCCACCCCCGGTAAAAGGTGGCCCAGCCGTGATAACCGCTTGAGGCGTTGTCATCCAGCATGGCCAGGGCCTGTTCGGCGTAGGCTACAACTTCTTTTGGACAATTGCCGACAGTGTAAAAAATAGCGCCGGCAACAATCGAAGTGATGATCCGGGGGTAGGCGCGGTTCGATGCCCGGGCCTGGGCCAAGGTCTGCCGGCTACAGGCCACCGCCTGGTCAGGATAGCCCAACAGCAATAAAATTTGGGGCAGCCACATCCAGGAAAAAATAGCTTCTTCCCGGCCGGCAGGAATAGGTAGATCGCCCCCGTTTTCGTGAGAAGGGTAAAGAACAATGCTCTTTTCCAAATGGGTTCGCGCCGCCGGATAATCGCCAAAAAAGAAATGGCTGATCCCCACCATTCGCTGCCCAATGGCCTGGTAAACGGGGTGGTTCAACCGTTCGGCCAAAGCCAATAATTTTTGGGCAAAGGTCAGGGCCTGCCGGTGATCGGCGCGGGCGTTGGCCACGTTGGCCAGCGCCTGCAATACGGGCAGCATTAACGGGCCTTCGCCCAATTTTTGGCCCAGCGCGTAGGCCCGCTGTAAAATTTCCCCGCTTTCCGGCACGCCCCACCCTTTTCCGGTAAACATCGAGGCTTCAAGCCCCACCAGCAATTCCAATTCGCGCCGGTCGCGTTCTGTCGAAGGCGGCTGCTGCGCCAGTAAGGCCAGCCCGCGCCGGTAAAAGGCTATGGCCTCAGCCGGAGCCGCCAGCCGCTGCGCCTCTTGCCCGGCTTGAAGCAGATAAGGAACTGCCCGGCCAGACTGGCCGGCGGCTTCAAAATGCCAGGCCAGGGCAGGGGCCAGGTCGGCCAACTTAGCCGGGTGTCCGGCATACTGTTCGGCCAATATTAAACCTATCTGATGATGCCGCTCGGCTCGTTTTACCGGGTCCTGCCGTTGGTAGAGGTAGGTCTGAAAAAGATGATGGGCAAAACGATACCGGGAGAGAGGTTGCTGACCCACCCAATCTACCCTGACCGCTTGCACCAGGTTATGTTGTTGGCTCAGCGGCCCGCTGAGATCGTTCCTGACCTGGGCCGCATGAATACCCTGCGCCTGCGCCACCACCTCGGCGTTGAATTCCACCCCCTCTACACTGGCTATGTTCAGCATTTCCTGCCAATCAGGGGGCAGCCGGTTGATCCGTTCGGTAATGACGGCTTCAACCCGGGCCGGCAGGTGGGTCCAATCGGGGCCGGTGTCGATCCACTGCCCGGTTTCATCCGGCTTTAGTTCGCCTCGGTTGCGCATTTCGCGCAAGAGTTCCAGGGTAAACAGCGGATTCCCGCCGGTATGCTCGTAGAGGGTTTGTCGAAACGTGGCGTCCAGCCGGTTCGACTCCCGATCCAGCAGCGCGTCTACAAACAGAAGATCGGCGGTCCCATCCAAATCAAGACGAACCTCCCCAAAGCGACGTTGAAATTCATTGACAACCGGCTCCAGCGGATGCCGGTTGTCGGGCGAGGCGGCAATCAATTCGCTGGGGCGGTAAGCGCCTACCAATAAAATAGGGCTATCGGCCAGGTGGCGACCCAGGTGAAACAGCAAACTGACCGAACCGGCATCCGTCCAGTGCAAATCATCCAGCAGCAAAATCAACCGGCGTTGTTGGGCCAACCGGCGCAATACGCGGGTTAGCTGCTCAAATAGGTCGGCGGGGGTAAGGATTTGTTGCGCCGCCGGCGGAAACCGGGCAGCGAACCGTTTGGCCCAGGCTGCGCCTCCGGCAGCAAACGCCGCAAGATGGGCAGCCAGGGCTTCACCGGAAACAAAGCGGGCGGCTACTTCCGGCCCGATTTCGGCCAGGGCCTGCACCACCTGCGGCAGAAATTCCCACAGGCGGCGGCTGTGGTCCGGGGTGATGAAGCCGCCGGCCCGTTTGGCTTCGATGTCTCCGCTGAGCATTTGCACAATTTCTCGAAACGGCAAATAGGGCACGCCCTGCCCGCTGTAGGCGCTGCACCGGCCGCCGGCCACGATCACATCGCGGCTGCCGGCCATGGCCCGGCGGGCAAATTCGTACAGCAGGGTGGTTTTGCCGCTGCCGGCCTCGCCGGTGATGAAGCACGCCTGGCCCTGCCCGGTTTGGACCGCATCGAACGCGTTTTGCAGTTGGGCCAGCTCCGCCTCCCGGCCCACACATTCAGGCAGCGCTTTGATCTCATTGGTGGAGGAGGTTGGCGGAGCCAGGGCCTGAACGCGTCCCAGCCTAATTTCCGCAGCCAGGCCGGCGGTTTCCGGCGCGGGGTCAACGCCCCATTCGCTTTCCAAAAAATCGCGGCAGGCTTCGTACTGGGCCAGAGCCGTGCTCCGGTCTCCGGCCAGGGCCAGCAATTGCATCAAACGCCGGTGGGCCTCTTCATTCCACGGTTCAAATTGGAGCTGGCGGCGGACATAGTTTTGAGCTTGCTCAGTATCACCCTGCATTTCAAACAGTTCCGACAGGCGGCGCGCAGCTAAAGCCGCCTGCCGGGTCAACTGTTCGCGGGTGAACAACAACCACTCTTCAAAGGGAGGGCTGTCATCCAGCGCAAAGCCGGCCAAAAATTCGCCCCGGTACAGGGCCAGGGTGCTTTCCAGCAACTCAAGGGTTCCCGCATCGCTCTGCACCACCTGCGGCAAGTGGGTCAGAACACGAGTAAACGTTTGCGCATCAACCTCAACGTTGGCCTGGGGGTTCAGTTGAATCGTCTCGCGGGAAATCAATAAAAAGGGCGGATCGGTGCGCCGGTCGCCAATGACGCTCCGCAGGTTAGAGAGGGCGTAACGCAGGCTGCTTAAAGCCTCCCGGTCCGGGCGGTTGGGCCACAGCAGCGTCGCTAAAGATTCCCGGTTGTGGGCGCGTTCTCCTTCCGCCGCCAGGTAAGCCAGCAAAGCCAGGATTTTAGAGCCGCCCTGCCAGGCCACCGGCTCACCCTGCAAAACCACCTGCGGCGGCCCCAATAATGATATTGAAAGACACCCCATCAACGCCAATCCAATCGCACTAAAAAACTCCAATCGCCTTTTATTATATATGTTCACGGCATCTCCTGCCAAATTTTTTTCGATTACCCCTTTCAGCACCCGGACTCCGCACGGTTGGCGCACGGTTGAATGATACACTGGGGGAAATAACTTTTGAGATACCCCCATGCCCCATCAGCACTCTACCTATCTGGCCTATATGCTCCGGCTGTGGCAGGCCGGGCAGAGCGACAGCGGCCCGGTGTGGCGGGCCGCTGTCGAAAGCCCGCACACCGGCGAGTGCCGGGTATTTGCCGGCCTGCCGGAGTTGTTTGTTTTTTTGCTGGAAAAGAGCGGGCAAAAAGCCATCGACTTAAATTTGGACAACAAGGAGAAATCTGATGACTAACTTCCACCCTTTCTATCGCATCTGGCTCATGGCCATCGTGTTCACCCTGGCCGGGCTGGCCTTTACCGCCGCCCCCGCTTTGGCCTGCGGCGGCGGGGTGCTGTGCGTGGATACCGACGCCACCGACCCCACGCCCGACGGCCTGTCCTGGACCACGGCCTACACCACCGTGCAGGATGCCCTGAATGTGGCCACCAGCGGCGACGAAATCTGGGTGGCCGAGGGAGTTTATTACCCCGATGAGGGTGCAGGCCAGACGGACAATGACCGCGCCGCTACGTTTGACATCGTATCGGGCGTGGCCCTCTACGGCGGTTTTGCCGGTACCGAAAACAGCCGCGACGCCCGGGATTGGGAAACCCACCTCACCGTCCTCAGCGGCGACCTCGATCAAAATGACACCACCGCCAACGGCGTGGTCACCACTACCAGCGCCATCACCGGCAGCAACGCCTATCACGTGGTGACCACCTTTGAGGTGACCGACACGACCACTCTGGACGGCGTTGTCGTGACCGCGGGATACGCCGACCTCAACGACGGTGATTATCCCCCCAACAGCCGATCCGGCGGAGGGATGATCAATTACTCGGATATCGGGAATGGAAACTTTCACTCTATGCCTCAGGTGAGCCACGTCGTCTTTAGCGGCAACTATGCCGGCCAATCCGGGGGCGGCATGCTAAACTGGACGCTTGAAGGCGCCACGCTGACCGACGTCACCTTTGTCGCCAACCGTTCGGATGATGAAGGCGGCGGGCTGGCCTTCTATCACAGTGGCGTGGGCAGTTATCGAGACAGCCGGCTCGAGGGGCTCACCTTTGAGCGCAATGTCGCGGCCAGTGCGGGCGGGGGCATGTTCCTCGATGGCAGCAGCCCGGCCATCAGCAACACCACCTTTATCGAGAACACAGCCGGTGCCGGGGGAGGGATGTTCTCCTGGACTTTGGGCCAAACGATGCATCCGGCCCTGGCGAACACCACCTTTCTCAGCAACACCGCCCGCAGCTTTGGGGGTGGCTTGGCCTCGCAGACCGACACAAATTCTAGTTCTAGCATCACGCTGACAGACGTTACTTTTACCGGCAACAAGACCTGGGCGAGTGGCATAATTGGCACGGGTGGCGGGATGTACCATGCGAGCGGCCCCGCGACGCTGACCCGCGTGGTTTTTGAGAACAATGTGAGCAGAAACTATGGTGGCGGGTTTCACCTCGAGCACAACGGCAGCGCCACGCTGAACGAGGTCTCTTTTATCGGCAACACCGCCGATGACGGCGGGGGCATCTGCATAGGAATTGAAAGCGTCCCGGATAATAGTACCCTGACCCTGACGCGCGGCGTTTTCACCCATAACAGAGCCTGGTTCGCCGGGAGTGGAATGATGCAAGCGCACGGTGACAGCACGCTGGTAGACGTGATGTTTAGCCAAAACACCGTAGACACGTACGGCGGAGGGGTGTCTATCTACGACGGCACGGCGACGCTGTTAGGGGTGACCATGGCCAGCAACACCGCAGGACTCGACGGCGGCGGCTTATATGTCTTTAACAATGGTAGCGCAACATTGGCCAACAGCATTCTGTGGGGCAATAGCGCCACTCAGAATGGCGACCAGATTGAAAATGAAGGTACGCTGGACATTACTTACAGCGACATCCAGGATTCCGGCGGCGGGGGCAACAACATTGACGCCGATCCGTTTTTTGTGGATGCGGCGAACGACGACCTGCGCCTGAGTTATCTTTCTCCGGCCATCGATGCGGGCAATAGTCTCAGCGTGACCACCGGCATCGACCTGGCCGGCAACCCGCGCATTGTGGGCGCGGCGGTGGATATGGGGGCGTATGAATTGGCCGGCCCGATCATAACCTTGCAAAAATCGGTCACGCCAACCCAGGGCGTGCCCTACCACGGGGTTGTTACCTATACCCTGTCCCTGGCCAATGTTGGCGTGCAAAGCGATACCGTCACCCTGACCGACACCCTGCCCGACGAGGTGAGCTTTGGCGGTTGGATCACGGCGGGAACGATTCGCAGCGGAAACGCCCTCACCTGGACCGGGGCCATCACGGCTGAGGAAACCATCACCCTGGCTTTCACCGCCACCCATACCGGCAGCACCGGCGATATTATTACCAACACTGCCTATTTTAGCGGCACCGGCCAAACCGGCCACAACGCCGCCACATTTGCCATCAATCAACCTCCCGGCGCCAACGCCGGCGCGGATCAATCGGTTATGCAGGGGGAACCGGCGCAACTCGACGGCTCCGGCAGCAGCGACCCTGAGGGACATCCTCTCACTTACACCTGGTCGCAAACCGGCGGTCCGGCGGTGAGCTTTACCCCCACGCTGAGCGTCACCACCTTTACCGCGCCGTCAAGCGCAGCGGTGCTGACCTTCACCCTGGCTGTCACCGATACCGGTGGCCTGGCCGATATAGACGAGGTGGTGGTCACCGTCGAAGAACAACGCCTTTACCTGCCTTTAATCTGGAAACAGTGATCAACCTACGTTCATTTTTAGACAAGATTACAGGATTTCTTATTGGTTTTATCCTGTTACCGGGTAGTTTTTCTCACCAGTACTTAAATCGAGAACTGTTGATAATTCAGCGTACCGGTGAGGATTTTCATCCAGCCGCATCACGGGCGCTTGATGGTAAAAAGGTATTTTCTCACCGCCAAGACGAAAACAGGCTAGAAGCGCAAAAAAACTATGCCGCCATACTGTGCGCCTGTTTCAACCATCCCTCTACCATGTCTTCCGGGTGCATAGGCAAAGCATGTTGCTGGAACATCAGTACGCTGACCAGCGGCATATCTTTGAACATTTCCATGATGTCCATGCCGATAGCGCTATCGTCCGCTTCGCCGCCGCCGAACATTTTGCGGGCCTCGGCTTCCATCTGGGCATAGGCGGGACCAAAGACCGCCTGACCGCGTGGGTCGGCCAGCCACTCCCGGATGGTCGATTCTTTATCAAGAATACAGGGCAATTCCACGGTTGATTCCAGCGTCACCGTCAGGGTGTGGCGAATATCCGCGGCTGAGGCGGCGATCAGGATGTCAAAATCGCCATCTTCGGTGATCCACGCTTTGTATTCAGGGTGGTAGTAGGCAAAGGCGCGAAAATCGAGCGGAATGGAGACGGTTTTGGTTTCGCCACGCTGGAGTTCGACTTTGGCAAAGCCCTTTAGTTCTTTTTGCGGCCGCACCAGCGTGGATTGCCGGTCGTGGACGTAGACCTGAACGATTTCCTTGCCGGCCACATCGCCGGTGTTGGTAACGTCAACCGTTACCGTCACCCCATCCACATCTTTGAACGTTTTTGCCGATGTGGTTGCATTGCTGTAAGCAAACGTGGTGTAGCTCAGCCCGTAGCCAAAGGGGAACAGCACCGGCATTTCTTTGGCATCATAGTAACGATAGCCAATGAACAGGCCCTCGCCGTGCCGCACCCGGCCCGCCTCGCCCGGCCAGTTGATGTGGGCGGGCGTATCGGCCACTTTGAGCGGGAAGGTCTCGGCCAATTTGCCGCAGGGGTTGACCCGGCCAAAAAGCACATCGGCAATGGCCGCGCCGCCGGCCTGGCCCATCATCCACGCTTCAAGCACGGCATCCACATCATCGATCCAGGCGCTCATGGCCACCGGCGCGCCGTTGTTCAGCACCACCACAGTCCGCGGTTGAACCTGAGCCACGGCCTTGATCAGCGCAACCTGCTGCTCGGTCAGGTCGATGTCGGGGCGGTCGTAGCCTTCAGATTCCTTGAAGGATGGTAAAGCAATGTAGAGAAGCGCCACATCGGCTGCCTGGGCCACGCCGACCGCCTGGTCGATCAGTTCCTGACGGAAAGCGCCGTCGGCAGGATAACCTTCGGCGTATGTAAACTCAATATGTTCCGCCCGGCTTTGCAATTCCTTAAAGGGTACGGCCACTTGGGTGGGGTTGATGTGCGAGCTGCCGCCGCCCTGGAAGTGGGCGTTTTCCGCCGAGCGGCCAATGACGGCGATTTGCTGCCGGCCCTTCAGGGGGAGCAGGCCGTTGTTTTTGAGCAGCACCATGCCCTCGGCGGCGATTTTGCTCGCCAGTTGATGGTGCGCTTCGGTATCAAACTCGCCGTCTTTGGACGTTTCTTTGGCTTTGAAGACAATGCGCAGGATACGGCGCACCGATTCATCCAAAACAGCTTCGTCCAGTTGGCCGGATTGTACCGCTTCAACCACCGCTTTTACGCGGCGCTCCTGCGGGCCGGGCATTTCCAGATCAAGACCACCTTTTAGCGCGGCCACCCGGTCGCGCACCGCGCCCCAGTCAGAAACAACCAGGCCCTCGAAGCCCCATTCGTCTTTGAGAATCTCGTTCAAAAGATAATGATGCTCCGAGGCCAAGGTGCCGTTGACCTTGTTGTAGGCGCACATCACGGTCCAGGGTTGGGCCTGTTTCACGGCTTTTTCAAAGGCGGGCAGGTAGATCTCTCGCAGGGTGCGCTCGTCCACTTCGGCGCTGATGCTGAAGCGTTCAAATTCCTGGTTGTTGACGGCGTAGTGTTTAAGGGACGTGCCTACACCTTTGCTTTGCACGCCGTTGATGAAATCGGCAGCCAGTTCGCCGGCCAGGTAAGGGTCTTCGGAAAAATATTCAAAATTGCGGCCACCCAGGGGGGAGCGTTTCATATTCACACCGGGGCCAAGCAAAACATCTACATTCAGGGCGATACATTCTTCGGCCAGCGCCCGGCCCAGTTCTCCGATCAAATCCACATCCCAGGTTGAGGCCAGGCAGGAGGCCGTGGGGAAACAGGTAGCCGGTAGACTTTTTACTGCCATGGCATTAACATCGGGCACGCGCCGAACGCCGTGCGGCCCATCGGACATGATCAATTCCGGCACATCCAGCCGTTCCACCGGGATCGTTGTCCACGGACTGGCGCCGGTGCAGAGCGCGGCTTTTTCTTCGAGGGTCATTTGGTTGATTAGGCTGCTAATATCCATAACAGTTAACCTTTCTGATAGTTCAATCTATAAGAATGTAAATACTGATAATGTAGTTTTTATAAGATTACATCTCTTGCCAAACATCCTGCAAGGCTCGATAATCTAACAGGATGATGCCTTCTTCTTCGATGATCGCTTTGGCCTGTGGAGAGGTCCAAAAATCAAAATCGGTTTGGCGGATATGGTTGCCGCCGGGTTCTATGGCCAGGAGTTCGGCGCTATCCAGGCCGGGATGAACCGCCCACTCACTCAGGCCGGCGGGCAACTCGCGCAGCAGTTCGGCGTATTGGGCGGCTTTGGTGGCCGGGTCAATGAGGTAGCTGTCTAAAAAATCGTAATCAATGGTGGGCAAGCCCTGGCCTTGTACTTTTTCAATCCAGGATCGCCCAATGACCCGCAGGGCCAGCCCGTACTCTTTCGCCAGCCTCACCATTAAATTCGGGATGTCTTGCCTGCTTCCAAGGCGCAGGCAATGCCAGTCCAGATGCGTCGGTTTGAACCTGGCGGCCAGCGCGGTTTCAATCTGCGCCCTGAATTCCATTTCGAGCTGGTCTAAATTGACCTGGGCCAAAAATCCGGGCATTTGTGCAAAGTTGTAAAAATACCCATCGTTGTCAATCAGGGAGGGCACCTTATCCCTGGCAGTCACGGGACCCCAGCGGTAATCGTCCCACTCGGAAATAACGGTCAGATGAACGCCAAAAGAAATTTCGGGATGGTTTTGGAGAAAGTGCATGGCGTGCAACGCCCAGGGACAGGGAACCATCAAGGTTGTGGAGCGGACCATACCTTCTTGCAGCACGCCGATAATGGCCTCATTTACTGAATGGCACATCCCAAAATCATCGGCGTTGATGATCAGCAAACGAGCCTCAGCCGGGTACCCCAGCAATCGGTTTGTTGTCCGGTGGGCGCTATACGGTTGAGAGATCCCATTCTTCATAAATTTTGGGCACATCATCGATCAGGCGTTGGGTGTAAGGCTCTTTGGGATGCAATATCACGTCGTCGGGCGGGCCGCTTTCCACAAATTTGCCTTGTTCCATAATATAGACCTTGTCGGAAACGTAATAAGCCAGGCCAATATCATGGGTGATGAAAATAACCGTCATCCCGATTTCGTCACGCAGTTTCATCAACTCGTCCAGAATGGTGGCGCGCGAACAGGCATCGATCATCGAGGTGGGTTCGTCGGCCAGCAGGATCTTGGGCTTCAGCAAAAAGATACGGGCAATCATGAGGCGCTGCTGCTGCCCGCCGGAAAGTTCAAACGGATATTTGTTGGTCAATTCCTCGAACTTCAGGTTGACGAAGCTGCAAGCCTCGGTCATCATCGCTATTTTTTCTTCCTTGGGAAGTCTACGGCCGCCCCGCATGCTGATACAATCCAAAAGCACGGAGTCGATCTTATTGAAGATATTGTAGGAGGAGAAGGGGTCTTGAAAAATGGCCTGGATATTTTTCCAATATTCCTTCTTCTTCTTGTGCGAACTGATATCGCGTTTTTTCCCCTGGAAGTAAATGTCTCCCTCGGTAACACTGATCAATCCCAGCAGCATTTTGGCCAACGTGGTTTTGCCACTGCCAGATTCGCCCACAATGGAGACGACTTCGCCCTGGTACAGATCGATGTCCACATTATCAACGGCCACTGTTTTCTGGCCGCCTAACCCAAATACCTTGGTCAGCCCGGTTGCGCTCAAGTATAATGTTTTTTCCTCAGTCATTTTTGTACATCCTTCTCAATTCTTCCTCTGAAAAGATACAGCGGTAAAAGCGGCCGTTCCCCGTCGGGCGAAGGTCAATAGACTTCGTTTTACATTCCGGCTGAACGTATTTACAGCGGGCCGCAAAGCGGCAGCCGGACGGCGGGTTTTTAAGGTTAGGGGGTGTCCCGGGAATGGCCGTCAGTTTGACATCCCGCAGGCCTTCTTCGGGCACAATGATGGACCCCATCAGACCTTTGGCGTAAGGATGGAGTGGATCAAACACGGTTTGTTGTGCGGTTCCCATTTCCACAATCTGCCCGGCGTACATCACCATAATATCATCGGTGACGTTGTACAGCAACGGCAACTCGTGGGTGATAAAGATCAACGATTTGATGAAGCCATTTTCCATCAAATTCCGCAGCATCTTGATAACTTTCTTTTGTGAGGTGACATCAAGGGCGGAGGAAGGCTCGTCGGCAATCAGCACTTTGGGGTCCAGCAGCACGGAAATGGCAATGACGGTGCGCTGTTTCATCCCCCCGGAAAGTTCAACCGGGTATTTTTTCAGAACGTCTGCCGGAAGCCCCAAAAATTCAAAGGCTTTTCTGGCAATTTCGTAAACCTCTTTTTTGGTTTTGTAGGGATCATGGGCTTCAAAAACATCTTCGATAAAATTGATGATCTTTTGGGTGGGGTTCAGCGCGTTCATGGCGGCCTGGGGAATATAGGCAATTTCATTACCCAATATCGATTTACGAACTTTTTCCGCGGACATTTTAGAAATATTCGTCCCATCGATAATGATCTCGCCGCCGGTGTAGTGCAGCGGTGGAAAATAATAGCCCATCAGGCTGAGCGCCAGCGTCGATTTACCGCAGCCGGATTCCCCGGCAATTCCCAGCGATTTCCCTTCTTCCAGCTTCAGGGAAACATGGTCAACCGCGTAGATATCTTCGCCAAAACGGGTAATATATTTTGTTGTTAATTCATTGACTTCTAAAACTACTTCTGATTCTAACATATCACTCACCTACCCCGGACATAGCCGGAACCAATAAGATAAATACAGATGGAAATCCTTGCACAAAACAAAGGTCTTAACGGGTTAGGCCTAATCTCTTAGAGCCGGATTGAATACCTGGTCGAGGCCGGTATTCATCAAATTCAACGAGAATGTAATCAAAGCGATGGCGAGGATGACGGGGAAATACGCCCACCATTTGCCCAGGATATGGGCCTGGTAGATCATTGCCCAGTTCATCATCAAGCCCAATGTGGGCACTTCGGTGGTTCTGGGGCCTAGGCCAAGGATCGATAAGCCGGCCTCCGCCAGAATAGCCGAAGCAATCTGTAGAATAAACGCCATCACTACATAAGACGCAATGTAGGGCAGGATGTCGCGGACGATGATATGCGTAATGGAGTGCCCGGATAGTTTAGACAAATTGACGTGGTCCCGATTACGCAGTGACATCACTTGCGACCGCACGGCCCTGGCCGTCCAGACCCAGGAGGTCAACCCAATCACCACGGCGATGACAAAGGCCCCCCGATGTTCCTGCCCGATACTGAATGAAATCAAAATCAACAGCACGAAGCCGGGAATAACCGTAAAGATATTGGTGATGAACACGATAATGTCATCCGTGAGGCCGCCAATATATCCTCCCAGCAAGCCCAGGGTCAACCCGATAACGGTGGCCACTATACCGGCCACAATGCCAATCAGCAAGGATACTCGGATAGCGATCACCAATTCCGTGAGCATATCCCGGCCAAAGTTTTCAGTTCCCAGAGGCAAGAAGCGCACGTTGGCAACTTCTCTAATATTCACGTAATCCGTGTGGTTAACCGCGCCGGTCTGTTCCAGGGCGGCGGTTTCCGGGTTTTGGGCCGCGATAATGAGCGGTTCTGTTGACAGCAGCCCCTGGAGTGAGGTATCGAGCCGCTGATAATATCTTTGCTTGGCAAACGTCATACCGGAAATATTTTTTTGAGGATCGTAATTCTCTTCCCATTGTGTCAGGAGTTTTTCTGTGTCGGTGAGGTCTATCTCACTTTCGGGAAAGCCGGTGGCTACCAGCCAGTCCCGCATTTCAAGGCGTTTCTCATCGTCTAATTTGTTGGCAATTCGTTTTTCCGCGGCATCATCCAGGTTGAGGATATATTTAGGAGCGCCAACGCTGTCGCGAACGCTCACATAGGTTCCCGGCGGGAAAAAAGTACCCTGTCCGATGATGGCCAATGGCGCATCTGTAATGAACAGCGGGTAAATAATCACCAACAGCAGTAAGGCCACAAAAATAACAAATCCTATGACAAAATTAGGAGCGCGAAAAACCTGTCGCAGTAAATGTTTCATGATCGCCTCTCCTCTCTAATCCGTCTGCGCCGCTTTAATGCGCGGATCGATAAAACCATAAATAATTTCGATGATAAACATCGCCACCAGCACCATCAACGTAATGATCAGGGTAACGGCGGAGATCAACGGATAATCCTGTCCTAACACCGCATTCAAGATGGTGGTGCCAAGCCCCGGATAACTAAAGATGATCTCTGCTACCAGCGCGCCGCTCACCAACGTACCAATGGCTAAGGCCAGGCCGGTGATCTGCGGCAGCATGGCGTTTCTGAATACATAGCGGACGATCTTGCGGTCTTTGATCCCCATAAACCGGCTGTATTTCACATAATCCGCATTCAACTCGTAGATCGCCATCGAGCGCATGCCAATGGCCTGCCCCCCAATGGCAATCAACACAATCGACCAAAACGGCAATTGGTAGTGGACAATCACCGACCAGATAAAGGGCCAGGTAAAGCTGGGAATCAGATCAAATCCATATCCGCCCGACGTGGGAAACCAATTCAAATTCACGGCAAAGATAACCAACAGAATGATGGCCATACCAAATGCCGGCAAATTGCTAATAAAAATACTGATGGGCATCAACACCCTGTCAAAACCGCCCCTAAGATAGGCCGCCAACGCGCCGAGCGTATTCCCCAGCATCCAGCCAACGATGATGGCCGGGAACTGTAAAGCCACCGTCCACATCAGGGACGCTTTGAGAACATCGGCTACGGTTCTGGGATATTGGCTAAACGAGAAGCCAAAATCACCGCGCAGCACATTTTTGACGTAGATAAAAAATTGTTCATAGAGAGGTTGGTTGGTGCCAAACAGCTCCGTGTAGTGCTCATAGATCGCCTGCACCCCGGTCGCGTTGCTCATGCCCTGGGCCTGCCTGGCGACGATGGCGGCCACCGGATCGCCCGGCATCAAGCGGGGCAAGATGAAATTCAGCACAAAAGCAGCGACGAAAGTAACCAAAAACCACATAAATTTGTTAAAGAAATAATTTCGATACCCTTTCAATATACACCTCCTTGTGAGTACAGCTAAGAGGGCTACAAATTGCGTATTTTAGACGAAGAAAACACAATTTGTAATTACGAGCATTAAGCGGTAATAGTCATGCCCCCTAACCGGGGGCATGACTGTTATTACTGGCTTACGGAGTTTCTATTGCCCAGCCAACAACTCCAGGTTATAAAGCCCGGCGATACTCCAACCGTCGGTCAGGTTCAACGGGGGAACGGGCGGTTCGGTGCCGTCACCCTCGTGGGGGAAGCCGGTCCACACCGTCTCGTTCACCGCGTGGAAGCTCTGAGGACGGTACATCAGCGTGAAGGAAGGTACCTCGGTCAGGTAGATCTCCACCAGCCGGGTGTACATTTCCTCCAGTTTGTCGGGATCGGTTTCACCGGGGATGGCCTGGATCAGTTCATCCACCTCAGGATTGCTGTACTGACCCCAGTTGCCGTTCCAGTTGCTCGGCATACCAATGAACTCGGAACTGAGCAACTTGCGGATACGACCCCACGGCTGGGTGGGACCGGCGCCGTCACTCCACATCATAAAGATGTCGTAGCCTTCGGGCAGGGGAGAATCTGATTTGGTGACCACGGTCTGGTACACCGACCATTCCGGGTAGTTGGAGGTGATGTCGATGCCGATTTCCTTGCCGGCGGCCGCCACCACTTCAATCGCCGCCTGCCAGTCGGACCAGCCGTTGGGGCAGGTGGCCACGTAGCTCAGCTTTTCGCCGTTGTATTCCCGCCAGCCGTCGCCGTCGGTATCCACAATGCCGGCTTCATCGAGCAAAGATACGGCACCAACAATATTGTTGCCGGCCCACTGCAAGTCGGCTACGGCCTCGTGATCGTACAAGGCTTGCTCGCCGGGGGTCGGGTTCATCAGCGAGCGCGGTACCTGCTCAAAGGTAGCCGATTGGTTGGTCATCGCATTGGCAATGATGGTGGGGTAGTCAACGGCCATGGCAATGGCTTTGCGGACCGCCACCTGATCCAAACCGGGAGAGTCCAGGTTGTAGAAAGCGGTGGGCAGGCTGGCGCCAATGCCGTAGGGCGGTTCGGGCAGGTAGGTGGAGATGGGCAGGCCGTAGTTCTCCCACAGCAGATGAATATTGGAGTTGAACTGCTGGCTGACATCCACTTCACCTTTGGCAAAGGCCACCGAGCCGGCGGCATTGTCTTTGAAGATGGTGTGGGCCAGGTACTTGGGCACCGGCAGTTGGCCCCACATCGAGGCATCCTGACCCCAGTAGTTGTCATCGCGCACATAGACAACCTTGGTATCATCCCAGAAGAAGCCGTGATACGGGCCGGAGTAAACCACATCCTCGGCGGTATCGGCCAGCAACTCGGTGGCATCGCCGCCCACGCGCTCTTCCAGAGTCTCGGTCCAGGCTTTCTGGATGACATAGTTGGTACTCACATAAGCTTCAACCAGCAGCGGATTGACTGCCTCACCGTCGTCATTCAGTTTGGCCGTGATCACCACCGTTTGCGGGTCAACGGCCTGGATGTCTTCAATGTAATCGACGTTGGCCGCGCCGGTTGGGGTGTTGTACTTCACGTGGGTGGCCCAGGTGTAAGCCACATCCTCAGCGGTCAGCGGGCTGCCATCGCTCCACTTGGCGGCTTCTTTGATCTTGAAGGTGATCTCGGTACGATCATCGTTCCAGGCGTAATCGCCATCGGCCAGCAAGGGATAGACATTGCCATCGAGCATGTTGTACGCATACGGCGTTTCAAACATGATCACACGGGCGCTGTCCTGCTGGGCGATAGCCATGGCGTTGTTGTTGCTGTTGGAGTAAGGATTCCAACCCACCACCGGCCCCCACTGTTGGCCGTTGAAGTAGAGGGTTTCGCTGCGGGGCAGGGCATCCTCGGCAGCCGGTTCTTCGGCGGCTACCTCCACCTCAACGGTTTCCACCACCACTTTTTCCACCTCTTTGACCACTTCAACGGTCTCGACGATGGTTTCGCCGGCCACTTCTTTTTCAACGATCACCGTTTCCACGATGGTTTGGGGGACAGGCTGCGCGCCGCAGGCGGCCATCGCCCCCAGCATAACCATCACCACCAACAAGAGCAGGGTTTTCTTTGAAAACATTATTCTTTCTCCTTTTTTATAAACTACTAACTATTGAACCATATTGATTACTACACCTACATTAGACAACATCATTCAAGTTCGGTGATCACCCCCTTCCGTACTAAACCATTACATTATTAAACCATTACGTTCATGCGCAACATCCGCAAGAACGCCGGATGACAATCTCAGTGGGCAGCAGAGTGACAGCGTCTACTTTCTGGCCTGCCAGCAAATTAAACAAATGTCTCGCCGCCGTTTGACCAACACAGTCTGACGGCGCATGGACCGTTGTCAACGGCGGGGTCAAGAAAGCAGATAGTTCCAGGTCATCAAAACCAACCACACTGATGTCATCAGGAATGCGTAATCCTTTTTCACCAAGCGCATCTATAATGCCGATAGCAGCGTCATCACTGCCGGAAAATACCGCATCAAAATCTGTGGGACCGCATTCCAGGAATTTAGACATTGATTCATAAGCAATTTGCCGGTTATATCCTCCCAAGATAATCAAATCTGGGTCACGCGCAATACCATGGGCCTCCAACGACTCATGGTAGCCCATCTCACGCCACCACGAGTCTTTATTGTTGGCGGGGCCACGGGCAAAAACAATTCTGCGTCGGTGATGAACCTCAACGAGATGATCGATGAGTTTGCCGGTTGCCCTTTTATTTCTGATCGTCACACTTGGAATGCGCGCGCCTTCCGGCGATGTTCGATAGAGCAATACCAATGGGAAACCGGTATGGTGCAGTTTGAGAAGCTCGCTGTCATCAAGGCTGCCGGCAAAAACAATCATGCCGTCTGAATTATGAGGTCCTATGGGGATTTGAGCATCACCCCGATCCCCTGTTGGGCGCGAGGCAACCAATAAATTGTATCCCTGTTGCTGCACAATTGATTCAATTCCGGCAACTAAGGGCGGAAAAAAATCACTGTACATATCTGTCAGCAATACTCCAATAGCATGTGCTCTACGCGTGGCAAGCTGCCGGGCTGCGGCATGGGGAACATATTTCAGATACTCCATCACCTCTTGAATTCGTTCAGCCACTTTTGCGGAAACCGGAACGGTACCGTTAATGTAACGGCTGACCGTAGCCGGTGAAACACCCGCTTCTTGAGCAACATCACGAATAGTTACAGAGGTTGATTTTCGACTCATAGCTGGTGGTCAAATAAAAAAAATACAACCGCGACCGGCGAACTTGGCCCTGGCAAGGCCATGCCGGTTTCTGGTTGTATTTTGATACACTTCAAAACCTGAGGGTTACTAACCCAACATTGGGTAACGGTACACATCTTTGGTTGTCAGGACTCCATCGTCTTTTTAAAAATTATAAAATATTTATTTTGAGTGGTAATGCTATGGTCAATGAAACACCCTGCCACCTGGCCGGTGATTGGTTTGTCTGAATTGATTAAAGAAATGTTTTCAGATGAAACCGGTTACATTATGGCACAGTTTATTTGCAGAGTCAAAAATTGTATGTCATAATGAAACCGGTTTCAATATCGTATGAATTCACAAAAGAATCAAAAGCCTTATCCGGTTTTGAAGCCTTCTCTTGAATTTTTACTAAAATATTTTTAATAATTCGCCACGATAATACCACTAACATTACTTCAAGTCAATATTTTAATTGTTTTTTGTAAAAATTTTAAAACAGAATTAAAATCTTAACCCAATCCTATCAATTTCCAATGGAGGAAACATGTTATTGCAAACATTAAGCGGTAAATGGCAGTTCCGGCAAACACAAACCGGCACGTGGCTTCCGGCGCAGGTTCCCGGCGGCGTTCACACCGACCTGCTGGCGCTGGAAAAAATCCCTGATCCCTTTGCAGGCGATAACGAAAAAAAAGTGATGTGGGTGGCCGAACAGGATTGGGAATACCACCGAACCTTCACGGTTGACCCCGGCTTGCTGGCCGAAAAAAAAGTTTTTCTGGCGTGCGACGGTCTCGACACGCTGGCCGAGGTGAGGCTCAACGGCCAATTGCTGGGCAAAACCGAAAACCTGTTTCGACGGTACGAGTGGGAGATCAAGGCGCACCTGCAACCGGGCGAGAATGAAATCCACATTGTCTTCCCCTCAACCGTGCAGTACTGCGCCCAACGGCTGGCCGAGCGCCCGTTGAAGGGCGTCGATCAGGCCCTTGAAGGCAGCCCCTACGCCCGCAAAGCGCCCTGCCATTTTGGCTGGGATTGGGGCCCCATGCTCCCGCCAATTGGCATCTGGCAAGACATCCGGCTGGAAGGGCGCAGCGCCGCCCGGCTGGACGATGTTCACCTGCGCCAGTTCCACCCCGGTGGCAAAGTAACAGTTGAAGCCGCGATCACCACCGAAGCGTGGGACGACGCGCCACTCACCGCACACCTGCGCCTCACCGCGCCGGATGGAGCCACGTTCACCACCACCGCCGAGTTGAGGGACGGCACCGGAACACTGCAAGTTGAGATTGAAAAACCGCAATTGTGGTGGCCCAACGGTTATGGCGAACAACCCCTGTACAAGGTTGAGGTTTCACTGGCAGCGGATGGCCGGCCCTGCGACCGGCGCGACTACAAAATCGGCTTGCGCACCATCAACCTGGTGCAGGAAGACGATCAGTGGGGCCAGAGCTTCACCTTCTTCGTCAACGGCCAACCGATCTTTGCCAAAGGCGCCAACTGGATTCCCGCCGATTCTTTCCTCCCCCGTTTCCCTGATGAGTCGCTGGAAAAACTCATCGCCGATGCGGCGGCAACCCATCAAAATATGCTGCGGGTGTGGGGCGGCGGCCTGTACGAAGAAGAACGCTTTTACGATCTGTGCGACCGTTACGGCATTCTCATCTGGCAAGATTTCATTTTTTCGTGCAGCATTTATCCTCTGGACGAAGCTGATTTTTTGGAGAACGTCCGCCAAGAAGTAATGGAGAATGTGCGTCGCTTGCGGCACCGGGCCAGCCTGGCGCTGTGGTGCGGCAACAACGAGATGGAGTGGGGCTGGGAAAACTGGGGCTGGAGCCGCCCGGATTACGAAGAGGAGTTGAAGGCGCTGGTGGAAAAAGTACCCTTCCTCAAGCAGATGATGTGGTCGCTGCGTGAGGAGCCGCTGGCCGATTGGCGTGAATTAAAGGACGCCTACGACCAATTCTTCCACGCCACGCTGCCGGAATGGGTGGCCCAACTTGATCCTGATACCGGCTACTGGCCCAGTTCCCCCTCAAGCAATACCCCCTTCCACAACGCCAACGGGCCGGAGATGGGCGACGCCCACTACTGGGACGTGTGGCACGGGCGGCAACCTTTCACCGCCTACCGCACCGTTTACCCCCGCTTTATGAGCGAGTTCGGCTTCCAGGCGCTGCCCACGCTGGACACGATAAAATTCTACGCCGAGGAAGCCGACCGCAATATGACCAGCTACATCATGGAACACCACCAGCGGGGCAACCACGGCAACGGCTTGATCATCGCCCAAATGACCGAAACCTTCCGCATGCCCAAAGATTTTGCGGCGCTGGTTTACCTGAGCCTGGTGTTGCAGGCCGAAGGGATTCGCTACGGCGTGGAACACTGGCGGCGGCACATCGACCGCGTCAGCGGCATTCTCTACTGGCAGCTCAACGACTGCTGGCCGGTGGCCTCCTGGGCCAGCATTGATTACTTTGGCCGTTGGAAGGCGCTGCACTACGCTGCCAAACGTTTCTTCGCGCCGGTGATGCTCTCAATTTTGGATGAGCCGCCCCGGATGGGCCTGTATGTCACCAACGATACCCACGCCGATTGGCAAGGGACACTCCGCTGGACGCTGGAAACGCTTTCCGGCGAGATGCTTGATTCCGGCAAAGAAGTGGTTTCCGTGGAAGCCTACAGCGTGGCCGCTATCCGCGATCTTGATTTTGTTGACCGCATTTCGGACGACAACGAGCGCGAGGTGGTGCTGGTAGCCGAACTACGGCAGGGCGACACGCGGCTTGGCCGCAACGTGGCGAGTTTCGTCCCGCCTAAACACCTGTCGCTGGTAAACCCGGCCCTGTCCACCGAGGTGCAACTTGACGGCGACCAACTGATTATCGACGTGACGGCCCGATCGCTGGCCCACTTTGTGGAACTCAAACTGCCCGGCGTTGACGTGATCTTCAGCGATAATTACTTCAGCATCCCGGCGGGCCGAACCGCGCGCGTCACCTGCCCGCTGCCGGAAGGCTGGTCGCCGGAGCAGGCCACGGATGCGCTGCAACTTTACTCGCTGTACAACTCATTTGCCTGACAGGCTATTTCAAAAAGAAAAAAATTATGGCAAACAACGCAAAACTTCGCAATACCATTGGGTATTATCTGCTGTTTATCAGCCTGGGCTTTGGCCTGGGTATCACCGGCCCTGCCCTGCCTTCGCTGGCCGAACAGACCGGCAGCACGCTGGGCGCCATCGGCTCGATCTTTCTGGTTAGCGCGTTGGGGGGAATACTGGGGACCATATGGGGCGGGCGCATTCTGGATCGTGTATCGCGCGGGCATCTGGTGCTGGGTTCTGCCCTACTGATCGGCGCCGTGCTGCTCGCGGCCACGCCGCTGGCGGGCACTCTGCCGGTTTTGCTGCTGATCTCATTTTGCAGCGGCCTTCCCGCAGGCATGATCAACACGGGAGCCAACACCTTGCTGATGTGGACTCATGGCCAAAAGGCCGGGCCTTATATAAACGGGCTGCATTTTGCCTTTGGCCTGGGCGCGTTTCTGGCCCCGACAATTTTCGCCCAAGTCATCAGCCTGGGCGGCACGTATCAGTATGCTTACTGGGCTTTGGCGGGGCTGGCCATGCTGATAAGTCTGTTTCTGTTGTTTCTACCCGGCTGCCCGAAACACTCGGACCAACGCCAGAACGAAGTCCAGCCACAGGAAAGCCTGCGCAACATCCTGCCGTTGGTCATTGTGGCCCTGCTGTTCCTGTTTTTCTACGTCGGCTCCGAACTCACCTTTGGCAACTGGATTTTCACCTACGCAATGACCCTCAAGTTAGCAGATGCCACCCACGCGGCATATCTAACTTCCGGTTTCTGGCTGTCTTTCACCCTTGGCCGCGCCATCTCTATCCCCGTAGCGGCGCGCTTTAAACCCGCGCAAATTCTGGCCGTGGCGTTCCTGGGCGGCCTTGGCGCGCTGGCTGTGGTGATTCTCACTCCGAATTCGATCAATATGCTGTGGGCCGCGACGCTGGCGGTAGGATTTTTCATGGCCCCGATTTGGGCAACGGGCTACAACCTGGCCGGGCAATCCATCAAACTGACCGCGACGATCAGCAGTATCATTATCCTGGGCGACAGTCTCGGCGCTGTTGTGCTGCCGTGGGTAACCGGGCAAGCCATCGAGCGTCTTGGTGCCCACACTATGCCAAGGCTGGTTTTCGCCAGCCTGACGATCAACGCGCTGATCTTTGTAATTATGCTCCTGCAGCGCCAGAAGCATCTTCAAACTGCCTACGCCGATTAGAGTCTGGCCCCTTTGCAACCAAAAGGGAAGAAATACACAAAAAAATGTACCTTCTCAATAATCTGGAGCAGAGTTGGCTGAGCTTGTCGAAACCAACGACCTTCGACAGGCTCAAGCCTCGTCCCCCCGAAATATTGGGAAGATACAAGAAATAGTATTATGCAACATTTTGCCCACACAAAAACCAATTTCTAATCACGCGCGTCAGAAAATAAAATTCGCGCTCAATAAAGGAGACCCTAATGACCAACAAAACTATTCTGGGCCAGGCGCTGCCCAACATTCCCTGGGAAGACAAACCGGCGGGCTGCATCGATGTAATGTGGCGCTCGGCGCGTAACCCAATTATTCCGCGCGATCTGATCCCCAGTTCAAACAGCATCTTCAACAGCGCGGTGGTGCCGTACAACGGCAAATTCGCCGGCGTTTTTCGCTGCGATAACAAAGCGCGGCGGATGCAGATACACAGCGGCCAAAGCGACGACGGCATCAACTGGACCATCTCGCACGACCGCATCCGGTTTGTGGCCGACACCCCCAAAGTGGAAGAGATTGTTGATTTTGAATTCGCCTACGATCCCCGCGTCTGCTGGATCGATGACCGCTACTACGTGACGTGGTGCAACGGCTACCACGGCCCCACCATCGGCGTGGGCTATACGTATGATTTTGAAACGTTTTACCAGCTTGAAAACGCTTATTTGCCCTTCAACCGCAACGGGGTGATGTTCCCGCGCAAAATCGGCGGCAAGTATGCCATGCTCAGCCGCCCCAGCGATAACGGGCATACCCCCTTTGGCGATATTTATTACAGCGAAAGTCCAGATATGACCCACTGGGGCTGCCATCGCCACGTGATGAGTACCACCGGCGGCTGGCAGAGCACCAAAATCGGCGCGGGGCCAATCCCCATTGAAACCACCGAAGGCTGGCTGCTGATCTATCACGGCGTGCTGACCAGTTGCAATGGCTTTGTGTACAGCATGGGCGCGGCCCTGCTGGATATTGACCGGCCCTGGCAGGTGCTGTATCGCACCCGTCCCTACATTCTCTCGCCGCAAACGCTGTACGAGTGCGTGGGCGACGTGCCGAATGTGGCCTTCCCCTGCGCCGCCCTGGCCGACGCCGACACCGGGCGCATCGCCGTGTATTACGGGGCGGCGGACACCGTCACCGGTCTGGCCTTTACCCAGGTGGATGAACTGATCGATTTTATCAAAAACAACTCGCTGTAAGGAAGTTCGACAAAAACAATCGTCTCAAAAGTCGTATTTCGTTAAATTGTCTATACGAAATACACTGTACAGTTAGAACTCTCTAATTGCTTCAAAATTGAAGCCCTGAACTATTTTTTATAGGAGAAACGATGACCCCCATTTACAAAGACCCCACCCAATCCGTCGAAGCGCGGGTTGACGATTTGTTGAACCGTATGACCATCGAAGAAAAAATCGGCCAGATGTGCCAGCTCGACGGGCGCATTGAGCCGGAAAAATGGATCACCGAAAAGCACGTCGGCTCATTTTTGCACATCATCGGCCCGCGCACCAACGAACTGCAAAAAATAGCCGAGCAAACCCGGCTGGGCATTCCCCTCATCTTCGGCATCGACGCCATTCACGGCCACGCTTTCTGGCCCGACTCCACCGTCTTCCCCACCCAACTCGGCCTGTCCTGCTCCTGGAATCCCAACCTGCTGACCGAAGTGGGCCGCATCACGGCCCAAGAAGCCGCGATTACCGGCATGCACTGGACATTTTCGCCCGTGCTCGGCACCGCCCGCGACCTGCGCTGGGGCCGCATCGACGAAACTTTTGGCGAAGACCCTTTCCTCATCGGCGAACTGGGCAAGGCCATCATCAAAGGTTACCAGGGCGACACCCTGGCCGACCCGCACCGAATTCTGGCCTGCGCCAAGCACTACGCCGGCTACCCCGGTTCGCAGGGCGGGCGCGACGCCGCCGAAGCCGAACTGTCGCGGCGCAATTTGCGCGCTCTCTATCTCAAACCGTTTCACGAGGCGGCCAAAGCAGGCTGCGCTACCTTTATGACCGGCTATCAATCTATTGACGGGCAGCCCTGCACGGTCAACCGCTGGTTAATGACCGATGTGTTAAAAGACGAATGGGGTTTTGACGGTTTCACCGTGACCGACTGGGACAATGTGGGCCGCCTGCACCGCGAGCAGATGGTGTCGCCCACCATCGAAGACGCCAGCCGCCGCGCCGCTGAAGCCGGCAACGATATGATGATGACCACGCCCGCTTTTGTCGATGCGGCGGTATCGCTGGTAAAAGACGGCGTGCTGGATGTGGCCGTCATCGACGAAGCCTGCCGACGAGTATTGCGCCAGAAATTTGCCCTGGGCCTGTTTGATGACCGGCGCTACACCGATCTTGAATCCGGCACGGCCATCATCGGCTGCGCCGACCACCATACCACCGCGCTGGAAGCGGCGGTCCAATCGCTGGTGCTGTTGGAGAACAAAAACAACCTGCTGCCGCTGGATGCGAGCAAACTCAAACGCATCGCCGTGATCGGCCCCAACGCCAATGATCGCGTGGCCCAGCTTGGCGACTGGACGTTTTTGGACGCGATGGAGGCGGTGCTAAACGGCCAGCCGGTTGACGAAGATTATCACACCGACACCGTGACCGTGTTGCAGGGCATCAAAAACCGCGCCGGGCAAGATTGCCAGATTGACTACCTGCAAGGCTGCGACGTGATTGACCCGGCGGTGGAAAATATCGCTGCTGCCGTTGAACTGGCTCGCCGGGCCGATGCGGCCATTATGGTGGTGGGCGACACGCTTTCGCAAAACGGCGAGGTGCGCGACCGGGCCAATCTTGATTTGAGCGGGGCGCAGCAGCAATTGCTGGAAGCCGTCCACGCCACCGGCACGCCGGTGGTGGTGGTGCTGATCAGCGGCAAGCCATTGACCATTCCCTGGATTGCCCAAAACGCGGACGCGGTGGTGCAAGCGTGGAACCCCGGCTCGCAGGGGGGCGCGGCGGTGGCCGGCATCCTTTTTGGTGATCGCAATCCATCAGGCAAGCTGACCATCTCATTTGCCCATCACGTGGGGCAGCAGCCGGTTTACTACAATCTGATTCCGGGCTGGCACGCCGAAAATTACATCGATATGCCGGTTGAGCCGCTGTATCCCTTTGGTTACGGGTTGAGCTACACCAGCTACGCTTATCGTAACCTTACGCTGCCATCAAAAACGCTGGCAGCCGGCGAACCGTTGAAGGTATCGGTGGAGGTGCAAAACACCGGCGACCGCGCCGGGGTGGAGATTGTGCAGCTTTATCTCAACGATGTCTACACCTCGGTGACAACGCCGCAAAAGGAGTTGAAAGCCTTTGCCCGCGTGGACCTGGCGCCGGGCGAAACCAAAACCGTATCGCTGGACGTGCCGTTTGAGCAACTGGCGTTGGTAAACGCCGATCTGGAAACCGTGGTCGAGCCGGGCGAATTCGAGGTGATGGTTGGCCCCTCCTCTCGCAATGAAGATTTACTGAAAGACACTTTTGTCGTGGCGTAGTCTTGTTGTCTGCAAACCGGCAAACTCATTCAAACCAGCAGTATGGATCGACTAATGTCTGAAGCTGAATCTATTTGAGCTTGTCCGGGCAAAGGGCAAATACAACAATACCACCAACACCACGGCCAGCAACTCGATCACTAAAATATACCACGGCCACGGCGGCATCAAATCAATCAGGCTCGGCGTGTCAGGCTTGCGGGCAATATATAAATAGTTGCTGCCCAACAAAGCATTGATGCCCCCCACCCCCACCATATAAACGTTGCCCCACACCAGCACCCGCACCAGAGATTGAAACGTAGGCCGGTAGCCTTCCACGGCTGTCAGGTAAATGGCGGCGGTTACAATGCTGCCGTGGGAAATGAAGGTCTGAAAAAACCGAAAGTGAGGATAGCCATACTGACCCAGATCCGGGGTAAACAGGGGCTGGACGGCTCCAATAAGGCCCAGAAAATAGGCAAACTCATAAAGCCGGTAATTTTTGGTGATGAGGGCCGCCGCGTTGACAAACACAAATATGCTGCACAGATGCAGCGGGAGCATGGTTTGCACCGACCACTGGCCGGTGGCCCAATTCCACGTGTGCCAGGCCATTTCATTGAGCAGCAGCATTGCCGCCAGGGTATAACGCACCTTTTTGCGCCAGTGTTCGGGAATCCACCGGCCTCGGAGCAGGAGCCAGACATTGAGCAAGCCGACCAGCACCAGCACTATACAGTGAGCCGGACCAAATAGGGTAAAGGCCGGGCCGGTAAAATCTTTAGCAAAGAATTGTTCCACAAGGCATACCTTCTGATTGATTGAGTATTTGATTGTCGTTTAATTCTAGCTCCCTCAATGATACCCGATTTGAGTCCCGCCTATGAACAGTTCATTCTAAGGCGCGCTTCATAGCATCGGCCAGTTGGTGAAGGCTCAACGGTTTTTGCAGCCGGACGGTGATGTTTTGAATTGCCTCCACCGGAAATTCCACGGTGGGAGCATACCCTGTCATCAACACAACTTTTACGTTTGGCGCTTCTTTCTGCAGCACCGACGCCAGTTCAAAGCCGTTCATTTTGGGCATCATGGCATCGGTCAAGACCAACGCAATTTGATCGGGCCGGGCACGAAACAAGGATAATGCCTCTTCCCCGTTTGTGGCAACCACTACCCGGTAGTTGAGCATTTCCAACATGGCCCTGGCCACCTCGCGTACCACTTGCTCATCTTCTATCAGCAGCACCGTTTGGCCGCGGCCTTTCGCCAGCGTTTCTGTTCCATCGTCTTCGGCAAGCGCATGCGTAGCCAGCGCCGGGAAGTAAAGAGTAAAGGTGGCTCCCTGCCCAACCCGGCTGTCTACAGTAATATAACCCTCGTGCTGCTTGACAATTCCATAGATTTGAGCCAATCCCAGGCCGGTTCCCTCGCCTACCTCCTTGGTGGTGAAGAACGGCTCAAAGATATGATCAATTATTTCGGGGGCGATGCCGGTGCCGGTATCTGTGACTGCCAGCCTGATCCACGCGCCCGCTTCCATCTCGGGGTCAGGGGAGGGATCATGTGGGGCAAGACAAATACGAGTCAAATCGAAAGACAGGGTGCCGCCGCCGGGCATGGCATCACGGGCGTTGACCGCCAGGTTGGTGATAACTTGTTGCAGTTGGGTGGGGTCGGCGTTGATGGTATGGTCGCCCGCTTTAACCTTAAAACGGATCTCAACATTTTCAGGGATGGTGCGCTCAATAAATTTGAGGGTTTCCGTCAGGTAAACGTGCAAATCGAGGGCCTGGGGTTCGTTGATGGTTTGACGGCTGAAATCCAGGATTTGGCGGGTAAGTTTGGCCGCCCGCTGGCCCTGGCTGACGATACGCGCCAGATCTGATTTGGCCCTGTCGGGCAGGTCGTATCGATGTTGCAGCAGTTCGGCAAAACCGATTATGGAGGTCAGAAGATTATTAAAATCGTGGGCGATACCGGCGGCCAATTGCCCAACCGCGGCCAACCGTTCCTGGCGGAGCGTTTCTTCTTCAAGTTGCTTGCGCCTGGTAATATCGCGACCCACGCCAATGATGGCGATTACGGTTCCGTCCTCATCCCGTACAGCCGTATCCGCCCAGGCCAGCCACCGCCAGCCGTCTTTGGTCATGGCCCGTTGTTCCACATACGCGGTGTAGGGCGGCCGGTGCAGCTCTTCCATAGCCCTGGCAGTGTTCTCTCGGTCGTCCTTATGGACCAACGGCATAAACTGTTCGCCCAGTAATTCTTCCTCTGTTTTACCAAACAGCCGGCAATAGGAGGGGCTGACAAATTGGAACCTGCCCTCTGTATCCACCCTGACCACCAGATCGGTTTGGTTTTCTACCAGCAAACGATACTTATCTTCGCTTTCGCGTAACGCCTCCTCGGCCCGCCTGCGCTCGGTGGTGTCGGTAAACAGGGCGGCAAAATATCCCCGGCGGGGGCAATAAATCCGGGTTTCATAATATTTGTCCAATTCAACGGAATAATTGGTAAATTCCACCGGCTGTCCGGTTAAAGCGACCTGGCCGAATGTTTCAATCCAGGAATCTTCTGTTTTAGGGAATAATTCCAAAGCTCGTTTATGGATTAGGTCTTCCGGCTTCATCCCCAGCCGTTGACAAAAGACCGGATTTACATCCAAGAATTCGTAGTCGACCGGTTTGCCATTCTCGTCAAGAATGATTTTATGCAGGGCAAAGGCCTCGTTCATGTTTTCAAATAGATCTCTGAATTTATTTTCGCTTTCGCGCATGGCTTCCTGGGTGCGGTATTCCTCGGTCACATCTCGAAAGACCAGCACCACGCCGGTAATGTTTCCCTCGCCATCTCGAATAGGCGCGGCGGAATCGGCAATCTGGTATTCGGTTCCATCTTTGGCAATCAAAACGGTGTGATTGGCCAGCCCCACAATTTCGTCACTTTCAAGCACCTGCGCTACCGGATTTTCCACCATTTTGCGGGTTTGATTGTTTATGATGCGGAACACCTCGGTGAGAGGGTTGCCGGCGGCGCTGCCGAGGTTCCAGCCGGTGAGCTTTTGCGCCACCGGATTCATGCGCTGGACATTGCCGTTCAGATCGGTAGTGATGACGGCATCGCCGATAGAGTCGAGCGTCGTGCGCAGGTTTTCTTCTTTGCTGCGCAAGTCGGCGGTACGCTCGCGCACTCTGATTTCCAGCAAATGATTGGTCTCATATATTCTGATATACAGATGAATGACCCCATAAAGCAAAATCAAAATAGCCAACCCATAAACATAGGTGTAGATCGTTCGGGAATACCAAACGGCTTTTATCTGGCCGATGGTGTTGCCCTCATAAACCACCTCAGATTCAAGTTGGATCTTGGGGATAAGATTGATAGAGGCCAGGAAACTCTCAAATTTACCCAGCGCTTGCCCTTCCACTTTTCGGAATACGTCGCCATCCTCATCCAAAATAACCAGTTCTTTGCAGTTATTGGTGGTGCAGGCCAGGTTGAGATACGCCAGGGGGGCCTTCTTATCAAATTGCCAGAGCGCGTCGGCCACCACCCGCGCATGCCGGTTGATTCGCGCTTGCGCTTCATCTCTTACAGTCTGTTCGTGCAAAAAAATGAATATAGCAAATATGATCCCTAGCACAAATATGGTGAGTATGGAAAACCATTTATACTTTTCGGACTCTATTCTCATGCTTCACTCCAGAACTGATCGATAAAAGACGGAAGGGTGTCGCGGTTTACTACGGCTGCGGGCTAGGGAGATTCTGGTTCATCATATTTGGCAATGATTTTCTGAATTATACCTGTCGCATAACCTTTTTCAATTACCCCATTGAACTCATCCAAAAATGTTTTTTGCTCCATCCCTTTAGCAAATCCCAAATAGTTGGGGTCGCGCTTAAAGGGGACATCGAGAACCACAAATTCGGCCCGGTGCTGCCTTAAATCGGTATCGCGTTGAATGGTTTGATAAAGCGCCGCTTTGCCCGGGCTGATCAAGGCGGCATCGATCCGGCCTGCTAACAGCTTTTTCAGTCGAAACACCGGCCCGTTATCCTCTTCAACATTGAACAGGCCCGACTCTTTTGCGGCTTCAAACTCATCGCCAAAAGTTCCCGCCCGTCCAATGCCCACCGTCTTGCCGGCCAGGTCATCACGGGTTTCGTAGGGAAATTCCTGTCCTTTCATAACCACAATAACCACATCGTCGTAATAAACAATGTCCGAATAGTCAAAGATTTCCAGCCGCGCTTCTGTTTTGGAGAGGCCAATGATGCCACCTTTGCCATCAAGCGCCATTTCATACGCTCTGGCCCAGGGATATAACTGGATATTAAGACTGTGATCTTCCATTTCGGCATCCGCATAGTGCAGAATATCCACCAGAATACCTTGGGGAACATTTTCCTCCAGATAAATTTTGGGGATTTTATAATCGTTCCCCACAATGATGATTTCATTGGATCGTAAGGCGCTTGCACTGTCAGTTATGGATTTTTCCGGGGAGGGGGTGTCTGTCGAAGCAGGCGCGTTCTCACCGCAAGCCGTCCCTGACAGGGCCAGGGCAAGCAAAGTAATGCTAATAAACCACAGCCTTAGTTGTGTTGAACAGTACATTTGATACTCCCGAAACCGTTCATTTTGAGATAATCCAAGCGGCTCGTATGATGTATTATATCCTATTTTTGGTGAAAATTCACCCTTGACTCTAGGGTTACCCGAGGGGTTAAACTACAGGTATGTTTCGGATAGGCAAGTTTTCCCGCATAGCAAGCGTGACAATCGATACGCTGCGCCATTATGATGCGCTTGGGTTGCTCAAGGCTGACTGATGAGGAATTGCAGCGCATCAACGCGCCCACGCTCTTTCTGGTTGCTGAGAACAAGGTGCCGTATTCTGCACAGAAAGCGGTACAGCGGCTCAGGGCAGTGGCGCCACAAATACAAGCCACGGTCGGCCACGATCTATTACGGGTGCAAACGGAGATGGGGAACCAAAAGATCGTGGCATTCCTGGCGCAATAACGCCTCTTGCGTTAAAAATCAGTGCCAAGACTCAAAGACGCAAAGTTCAAAAAAGCTGAAACTTTGCATCTTTGCATCCGTGCGGCAAGAAAAAATCATGGCTGAAGCGAAGTAAAGAATTCCCGCGACCTGGTAGAAATTCTTCGCTTCGCTCAATGACATTACTATGGGATTTTGTATTTCAACGACCCCTAAACCACTTCGCGGCCCGCGTACTGCCGGTTATAATAAGCTTCATAGTGATCGCCGCTTTTGATCTTGCGCCACCAATCTTCGTTGTCAACATACCATTTGACCGTGGCTTCGATGGCCTGTTCAAAATCGTATTGGTTTTTCCAGCCCAGGGCCTGCACTTTGCTGCAATCAAGGGCATAGCGCCGGTCGTGGCCGGGGCGGTCGGTGATGGGTTGGATGAGGCTTTCGGGTTTGCCCAACAAGTTGAGGATCAGGCGGGTCATTTCAAGATTGGTTGTTTCCACGCCCGTTCCCAGGTTATAGATTTCGCCAAGCTGCCCGTTTTGCAGCACCGCGTCAATGCCCTCGCAGTGATCGCGCACGTACTGGTAATCGCGCATTTGCTGGCCATCGCCGTAGAGGGGCAGGGGTTTGTCATCCATAGCGTTGGTTATAAACAGGGGCACCACCTTTTCCGGGTATTGGTAGGGGCCAATGTTGTTGCTGCCCCGGGTGAGCGTCACCGGCAGGTCAAAACTGGTGTAATAGGCCAGCACCATCAGATCGCCGCCGGCTTTACTGGCCGAGTAGGGGCTGCGGGTGTGCAGCCGGTCCTCTTCGGTGGAGCGGCCTTCCAGAACCTGGCCGTACACCTCGTCGGTGCTGATCTGGTGGTAACGCTCGATGCCATATTTTTTGGCCGCTTCCAACAGCACATACGTGCCGTAGACATCGGTTTGGATGAATCCGCCCGGTTCCATCAGCGAGCGATCTACATGGGTTTCCGCCGCAAAGTTAACAATTGTATCGATGTTATGTTGCTGCATCACCGCATTAACTGTTTTTGCATCGCAGATGTCGCCCTTTTGAAAATGATAGCGGGGATTGCCGGCCACCGGAATCAGATTATCCAAATTGCCGGCGTAAGTCAGTTTATCATAAACTACAATGTTGACATCATCATACTTTTCCAGCATCAAATGCACAAAATTGGAGCCGATGAAGCCTGCTCCGCCTGTTACCAAAATATTTTTCACAAGGTTTGCCCTCCAGCATTATTTTTGTACAAACAAAATGAACAGAATTGTAGACTCATCCTGTTCATTTTGTCAATTTTACCAAAAGTGTTATTTTTCTTCGATGACAATATCAAGTATCTTATCGCCCGGCGGGGCCAGGGGATTGGCCTGCGGATCGCGGGGGGTGATGTTTTCGGCTACATCCTGCCCTTCAACAACCCGGCCCAGCATGGTAAAGCCTTCGTTTAAGTTGGGCGTTGCACCGTAGGTGATGAAGAATTGGCTGCCGTTGGAGTTGGGGCCGCTGTTGGCCAGCGCCACCAGTCCGGCTTCGTCAAACGCGCGCTCTGCCGAAACCTCATCTTCGCAGCGATAGCCGGGGAAGCCAAAACCCAAACCCGTGGGGTCGCCGCCCTGGGCTACAAAGCCGGGCAGCACCCGGTGAAAGGTAACATCTTTGTACCAATCCTCCTGGGCCAAAAAGGCAAAACTGTTCACATTGGCCGGGGCGGTATCGGTGAACAGCTCTACCACAATATCGCCCTGCTCGGTTTTGATGGTGGCCATATACTCTTTTTCCGGGTCAAGCACCTGTTCCGGCTGATCGTACCACAACCACTGGCCTGCCGCTTTTAATTGCACTATTTTGGTGAACAGGCTCAACGCTTCAAACGACAGGCCCATTTGTTGGGTGGGATAGATAAGGCCGTTGATAACAAAGCTGGGCGTGCCGGTTAAACCGGCCTGGGTGGATTCCTGGTATTGGGCCATCACTTTTTCGGTGTAGGCGCCGTTTTCCAGATCGCTGCGGAACTGCTCTATATCTTCCACCCCCACGGTTTCGGCATAGGAAACCAGCGTGTCAATGATGTCGTCTTCGGGCAGGCTGCTCCAATCGGCCTGGCGCTCGTACAGAAGATCGTGCATTTCCCAGAACTTACCCTGGGCGCCGGCGGCTTCGGCGGCTTCGGCAGTGATTTGGGCTTTATCGTGAATAGTGACCAACGGAAAATGGCGATACACAACGCGCAAATCATCGCCGAAAGTTGCTTTGAGTCCCTCCACCACGGGAGAGATACCGGCGCAGGCCGGTCACTGGAAATCGCCGTACTCAATCATCGTTACCGGCGCGTTGGCCTGGCCTTTGGTCCAGTCGTCCTCCGTCACCGGGGCAATCGTATCGCTGGCCTGGCCGGCATCGATATACTCGTTGAGATAGACAATAGCGCCGGCAATGGGATCGTCATTGGGGTCAGCCGGCGTGCATTCTGCCACTATTTCATTTTGACTGCCTGTCTCGCTGCCGAATTCAGCTTCTGCTGTTTCCGCGACCCTTTCTTCAGCTGCTTCTTCTAGCTCTTCTTCAACCGGCGGTGTGGGTTCCATCTCTTCTGCCGCCGGCGTGTCTTCAACAGGGGTTACATTGGCCGATTCTTCGGTAGGGGTGGATACGTCAGCCGCCGGCGTAGCCGCGCTGCCACAAGCAGCCAGGGTTAACGAGGCCATAAGCAAGGCGGTGAGTCCCCCCATCCACCAAAATCGCCGTAAGTATTTTGTCAACATCTAATCCTCCATAAAAAATATGGTAGAGACTCTACCACAAAACTTTTTTTTGTCGAGAGCAGGCAGCCTCATTGACAATTGTCGGGGGTTGATATATATTGCGGACAGTACCAATTGAGACGCGTGGAGGTAGCTGTGCTGGGTCGAAGAAAACAAGTTCCTGTAGATAAGATAGAAACGGTGATTGGCCCTAACACCAATTTTAAGGGCCGGCTGGTGTGCGACGGCAGTGTTCGGATCGACGGCATTTGCGAAGAAGGAACCATTGAAACGGTGGGCAATATTGTGGTTGGCCCCCAGGCCAAAGTAGCCGCCAGCCTGATTGCCGAAAATATCTCGGTGAGCGGCGCTGTGACCGGGAGCATCAAGGCTTCGGGCCGGTTAGAGATTTTAAGCACCGGCAAAGTGTGGGGCGATGTGGACGCGGGCAGTTTTCTGCTGGATGATGAGGCCCATTTTCAGGGCAAGCTGCTTACCAAAACCAAAATGCCGCCGCCGGATATCGACGCCTCGGATAACGAGGCACCGGCTTCCGAAGCCGCACCTGAAACCGAAACATCGGAGGAACCTGAATCTCCATAGAGCAGACAAATCATCAAATAGTTAGGCATTTTTGGCAAAAAATGCTATCATGTTAACATCAATGTATTGGATATTTATGCCATTATTAAATTGGGGGCACGATTATGGAACTTGCCGGACTTAACACCTTAGATTTATTATTAATTGTGATTCTTTTTATCGGCGCGGTGATTGGTTTTGTGCGAGGTATTGTGCCGCAACTGTTCTCGCTGGCCGCCATCTGGTTTGGGTTGGTTGTAACCCTTTGGCTTTACAAACCCTTCAGCAACTATATTTTGCAGGGATTAGGCTTGCCGAAAACCGGCAGCGATACGATTTCTTTTGTGCTGTTGTTCATTGTATTTTTTAACGCCATTCGAGTTATCATTAAATTGATCAGCACCCCGCCGGAAGACCGTAAGGTGAAAAGGAAAAGCAAAGAAGACCCGCTGGCCGAAGCGACCAAATCAGTCACCGAACGGTTTGTGATCGGGCCGCTTAACCTCATCGGCGGGACCATTCTGGGCGTAGTTCTGATCTCGTTGTGGATGGCCATTCTGCTGGGCGCAATGCAGTTTCTCTTCCAACCCACCGAAGTGGCCGCTACCAGAGGCATCACCTACAATCTGAGAACATCAACACTGCTGCCCTATTTCAACCAGATTTTGGCCGGGTTGGTCTGGTCGGTCAGTTTCTTTGTACCCAAAAACGCAACCATACTGAGAAACGTTTTAGGTTATATTGAGTAAATTAACGATCCCGTTTTATAGCAAGTACAAAAAAATAGCGACGTCGCCGGCTGCGGCGTCGCTATTTCTCTTGAAGAAACAGTTTACGTATGGAACAAAAACATCTCAACACCCTTGAATTTCCCAAAATTTTAGAGCGGCTGGCCGCTTACACCGCCTTTTCGGCCAGCAAGGCGCTGGCGCTAGAACTGGAACCCAGCCCCTACTTAACCGAGGTCCGAGCCTGGCAGGATGAAACCACCGAAGCCTTCAACCTGCTAGGCGTTAAGCCCGATCTCTCCGTGGGCGGCGCGCGCGATGTGAGGCCCATGGCGGCTCGAACCCAACGCGGCGTAGTTTTGCCCGCGTTGGAGCTGCTGGAAATCCGCCAAACGTTGATCGCGGCCCGCAGTTTGCAGCGCGCCCTCATCAAACTGGCTGAAACCTACCCGCGCCTGGCCGATATAGCCCAGCGCATCGAAGAATGCCCCGGCCTGGTCAACGAAATCGGCCAGGCCATCGACGAGCGGGGCGACGTAAAAAACAGCGCCAGTCCGGCTCTGGGCCGCATCCGGCGAGACCTGGAAATCGCGCACGGCCGTTTGATGGAAAAGCTGAACCGGCTGGTGGCATCCTCTCGCAACCAGCAATACCTGCAAGAGGCGCTGGTAACGCAGCGGGAAGGACGCTATGTTATCCCACTCAAAGCGGAGTTCAAGGGCAAAATTCAGGGCATTGTGCATGATCAAAGCAGCAGCGGCGCCACCGTTTTTGTAGAACCGGTGGCCGTGGTTGAACTGAACAACAAATGGCGCCAGCTTCAACTGACCGAGGCCGATGAAATCCAGAAAATCTTGGCCGAACTTTCCGCCTCAGTCAGCAGCCAGGCACGATTGATCAACCATACCGTCGCCGCCCTGGCCGACCTGGACCTGGCCTTTGCCAAAGCCAAATACGCCGAAGCCATCGAAGCGGTTGAACCCGCGCTTTTCAATATCGATGATGCCCCAGACGATCCACCTGTATTCCGCCTGTTTGAAGCCCGCCATCCCCTGCTCGATCCTCAAAGCGTGGTGCCCATCGACGTGACGCTGCCGGAAAAAACCCGCATGCTGGTGATCACCGGGCCTAACACGGGCGGTAAAACCGTCTCGCTCAAAACCGTGGGGCTGCTGTCGATCATGGCCCAGGCCGGGCTGCGCATTCCCGCCGGTCAGGGATCGACGCTGCCGGTGTTCAACCACATTTACGCCGATATTGGCGACGAGCAATCCATCGAGCAGAGTTTATCCACCTTCTCCTCCCATATGACCAATATTGTCAAAATCCTGGCCGACTGTAACCCCCACTCGCTGGTAATTATGGACGAATTGGGCGCCGGCACCGACCCCATTGAGGGATCGGCCCTGGCCCGCGCCATTTTATCGCACCTGCTTGCGCGCAACGTAACCACCTTTGTAGCCACCCATTATTCTGAACTCAAAGCGTTTGCCCATACTACGCCGGGCGTAGCCAACGCCAGCCTGGAATTTAATGTAGAAACCCTGGCCCCCACCTTTCATTTGCGGATTGGCCTGCCCGGCGCGTCCAACGCCTTTGCCATTGCCCGGCGACTGGGCATTCCCCAGGCCATCATCAACCAGGCCCAGGGGCTGGTGGATGAAGACGCGCAGCAGGTAGAAGCCATGCTGTCGGAAATCAAGGCGCAAGTTGAAGCGGCCCAACACCAACGCCAACAGGTTGAAGCGGAACAGCAAGAAGCTCAGGCTTATACCGCCCGCCTGCAAGAAAAACTGAACGAGATTGATGCGGAACGACGCGATATTCTCAACGCTGCCCGCGCCGATGCCCGGCGGGAGATCAAAGCGGTCCGGCAAGAAATCCGGACGCTGAAAGAACAGGCGCAGGCCATTCTGGAACAGGTAGAAGCCGCTGCGCCCGCGCCGGAAAATGCGGTTGAAGCTGAACCGGTCCCCGCGCCAACACTTGCCGACCTTGAATCCCGGCTGACAGAATTAGAAACCCAACAAACACCCGAAGCCAAACCTGCGCCGGCCCCGCCACCCAAAAAGAAAGGGCGGCAAAAAATAGAGGTGGGCGATAAAGTATTTGTTCATTCTTTTAATGCTGTAGGAGAAATCGTGACGGTCCAGAACAAACAGGCCGAGGTTCAATTGGGCCGTTTCCGCAGTACCGTGCCCCTGGCCAATGTGGAATTACGGGAAAAAGCCGCGCCCCAAGCAGACAAACCGGCCCGCAGCAAGGTGAAAGTTCCGCCGGTTGAGTCGCCGGGGATGGAACTGGACCTGCGCGGCCAGGTGTCCGACGAAGCGCTGATCGAATTGGATCAATATTTGGATCAAGCCTTTTCCGCGCAGCTTCCGTGGGTACGGATTATCCACGGAAAAGGCAGCGGGGTTTTGCGCCAAGCCGTGCGCCAGAGCCTGAGCCGCCATCCTCAGATCAACTCGTACCGCCCCGGCCAGGAGGGTGAGGGCGGCGAGGGGGTTACGGTGGCTAAATTGGCCGTCAGTTAAAATAAAAACGGGGCAGCTAAAGCTGCCCCGTTTATTTTTTTATTGTCACCTGCTTTTTTTGCCGGATGATTTTTTGCGCCGGCCTTTTTTTTCTTCCTCAACCACCAACGGTTCAATTTCGTCTACCGGCAGTTCCAGGTATGTTTCGCTGCCTTCAACTTCCAGCAGCAGCGACTCTTTGATTACATTCACGCCGCGCACTTTGCCAATTGCGCCCTGTTCTGTTTTAACCCGGCTGTTCACGCGAGGCATCTTTTTGGTCATTTCCGCGTAAAAATCATCCTCATAGGCCAGGCAGCATAACAACCGCCCGCACAACCCCGATATTTCCGAGGGGGCCAGCGGCAAACTCTGCCGTTTGGCCATACGGATCGAAACCGGGTGAAAATCGGTCAGCCAACTGGAGCAGCATAACTCTCGCCCGCAGCGGCCATAGCCGCCATACACTTTGGTTTCGTCGCGCGCGCCCACCTGTTTCATCTCGATCCGGGCGCGTAAGGCGCGGGCCAATTCTTTGACCAACTCTCTAAAGTCGATCCTCTGCTCGGAAACAAAAGAAAAGGTCAGACGTGAGCCATCAAAATTATAATCGGCTTCCAGAACTTTGATGCCCAGTTTCATTTTATCAACAATTTCCCGACATTTTTCCAAGGCCGTCGGTTCCTGTGCCCGATATTTCTGCGCTTCCAGCAGTTCTACCGGGGTGGCTCTGCGTAAAACCTGCTTGAGTTTGCCTTTCAACTCATCCCTGGATACCTCATGCACGGGGCCGACCACCACCCCCATCTCGGTACCGCGCGCGGTTTCTACAATCACCCGATCATCGGTTTGCAGATCGGTAAAATTTTTGGGGTCAAAATGATAAACTTTAGTGACAGGTTTAAATCTAACACCAACAACTTGAGGCATATGTCTCCTTACTTAGAAATAAGAATTAATCAACTTCCCTCATTCGTGGTGATATTAGAGACTGGAGATTAGAGATTTCAGCCTGAAAATCTCTCCATCTCTAATCTCTAATTTTCTAAATATGGAAGTTGTTTAATTTCTAATCCTTATCCGATATAGGGCATTTTTAACAACACGGTTTCCAGATTTAACCGTGCATTCACGTTGGTTTCCATATTGACCAAAGCCGCGCGCAGTTTTACCGTCACGGCGTCGGTTTGAGCCAGGGTGCTTTTTCCGGCCAAGGTTTGCAGCGTTTCCTGCCAATCCCCATTGAGGAGCGGCGTCCGGCTCCCGCTGTGCAGCAGCAGCAAATCTCGCCAAATGGTCAACCAGGCCAGCAATGTTTCTCTCAACAACATTGAATCGCGGCTCAATTCGGCGGCATAGTTCAGCCGGTCGCTGCGGCCCATACGGAGCAAATCGAGCAGATCAGTCAGATATTGCCGGCGGCGTTCCAGCACGCCGGGGTCTTCCAGGGCGCGAACCGCCCAGCCCAGGCGGCCCGCCGCCAACCGGGTCAACATCTCGGCCTGCTCCGGCGAAGCCCCCCATCGATTTTGCAGCGCCTCCCGCATCTCCTGCGCGGGCACCCCCCGCAGGGCCACATGCTGGCAGCGAGAGACAATGGTGGGCAGCAGCGCGCCGGGATCGAGCGCGGTGAGGATCAGCACCACCTGCGAGGCCGGCTCTTCCAATGTTTTCAGCAGCGCGTTGGCCGCGCCCAGCGTGGCTCGCTCAAAATTACACAAAATCGCCACCCGGTACTGCCCCTCGTAGGGCGAAAGCGAAAGTTCGTGCTGCAAATCCCGGACCTCGTCAATTTTGATGGCTTCCGTATCATCGTCCCACACGCGGATATCGGCGTGGTTGCCGCTGACGGTTTTTAAGCACGACACGCACCGGCCGCACGGCCCGTTGTCTTCCCGGCAGTTGAGGTACTGGGCAAAATAGCGGGCCAGCGTGCTTTTGCCTACATTTTGCGGGCCTGTTACCAGCAAGGCATGCGGCACGCGCCGCGCCGCCGCCTGCCGTTTGAGCAGGTCAACGGCCCAGTCATGGCCGATCACCTGAATTTGAGCCTGTGTTGATCCGTTCATCATGGGGGAATTTTACCATGAGGGGAGTAATTGTCCAATGAAGGGAATAAGTATAGGCAGCTTCACCCTAAAGTAATAACGCCGCTTGACAGTTTTGATGAAAAAAGTTTCCCGCGAAAATGCAGAAGTTATTATTGCTGATGCCAAAGCCTTTATCAACGAAATCAAATCGCTTCTGAAATAATTCAAACTCATAACTCGACTTTTGCTTATCATAAAGTAATTTTATCGTAAAATTAACAATAAAAT